>JBCDLT010000055.1:0-45483 GCA_038745065.1 Pseudomonadota bacterium
TGCCGACGCCGGTCGACACGCCGGCCACGGGAACGGCGACCGTCGTGTTCACCGTGTCGGAAGCCGGAGAGATCAGCTACCAGACCGATCTCGACGTCTCCAACCTGCAGGGCGACCTCCTGCCGGTGAATATCGGCAACGGCACGCTGAGCCCGATCCACCTGCACAATGCCCCTGCCGGTGAAAACGGCCCGGTCGTTGGCGACGTTGCCAGCGATGCCGGCGACGGGCTGGTGATCGTCGATGAGACGGACGTCGTCATCGAGGTCGAAAACCTCGTCGGCTCCGGCGGCGATGACGTTGTGGTTGCCGCCGAATTCGGCGGCGTCGACGGCAGGATCGATGCCGGCGACGGGATCGATACCGTCGATTTCTCCGGCTTCACGTCGGGAATCTCGGTCGATCTCGACCTCAACACACCGCAACCGGGTCCGGCCTCCCAGGACGGCGCGCTGGTGTCGCAGGTCGGTCCGGGCGGCGTGGTCATCCAGGAATTCGACGATTTCGAAAACGTCATCGGTTCGAATTTCGACGATGTGATCTTCGGCAACAACGAGATCAACATCCTGGAAGGCGGTGCCGGTAACGACCTGATCCACTCCTTCGGCGGAGCGGACGTGCTCGACGGCGGCAGCGGCATCGATACGGCGCTGTTTTCCGCGGCACCGGTCGGCGTCACCGTCGACCTGGATGAAAACGGCGATGCCGTCTCGTCCTTCGGCGACACCCTGATCGATTTCGAAAACATCAACGGCTCGGTGGCCGGCGACGACTCGATTTCGGGCAATTCCGGTGTGAACGTGCTCAACGGCCAGGGCGGAAACGACACGCTGGCCGGCGAAGGCGGCAACGACATCCTGATCGGCGGTGCTGGATCCGATGTCTTCGTCTTCGCGCCCGGCACCGATGACGACACGGTCACCGATTTCGAGGACGGCATCGATTTCCTCGATGTCACCGGCTTCGGTCCGGACTTCGATGTCGCGGGCGCGGTCGCCGGCGCCGTGCAGGACGGTGACGACACCGTCGTGACGCTCACCGATACCGACAGTGTCCGGCTCGCCGGGTTCGACGTCGCCAATCTGAACGACGACGATTTTATTGCGTAACAACCGTCGCGTTCAGCCGGGAGGCGGCATCGCCCGCCTCCCGGCACCTTTTCGACCCCTTCCCGCGCCGAACGGATCAGACCATGTCCAGCAAATCCACAGCCGTTTCCCAGGCCTTTCGTTCGCTTACCGGCGGCTTCCTGGCCATCGGGCTCTTCAGCCTCGCCATCAACATCATGATGCTCGCCGGACCGCTTTACATGATGCAGGTCTATGACCGCGTCCTGACTTCCAACAGCATGGAAACCCTGATCGCGCTCAGCCTTCTGCTCGGCGGGATTTTTATCGCCGGCGGGCTGCTCGACTTTGTCCGCATGCGCATCCTGAATCGTCTCGGGTCACGCTTCGAGGCCCGCGCCGGCGGCGCCGTGTTCGAGGCGGTCATGCGCCGCCGCGTGCACGGCACGGCGGAATCCGGCGACAACGTGTCCGCCGACCTCACCGCGTTTCGCGATTTCCTGTCGGGCAGCACGCTGGTTGCCTTCTTCGATGCGCCCTGGGTCCCGATCTACCTGGCGGTTCTCTTCCTGCTGCATCCGCTGCTCGGATTGCTGGGTCTTTGCGGAGCGGTGTTCCTGTTCCTGCTGGCGATCATCAACGATGCGTTCAGCCGCAACCCGATCCAGCGGACCGCGTTCGAACGACAGCGATCCGACGGCGTCCTTGCCATGTGCGAACGCAATTCAGAATCCATCCACGCCATGGGAATGGCGGACAACATGCGCAAACGCTGGTCACTGCTGCAATGGGTTGCCGGGCTTTCCAAGACGTCGGCAACCGATCGGGTTTCGACGTTCACGGTAATCTCGAAATATTTCCGCCTTGCCCTGCAATCGGCCATGCTCGGTCTCGGCGCAGCACTGGCAATCTCCGGTGAGGCGACAGCCGGTGTCATGATCGCTGCGACCATCATTTTGAGCCGTGCCCTGGCGCCGGTGGACCAGGCGATCGGCCAGTGGCGCACTTTTACGGCAGCGGCGGGATCCTACGTCAAACTGAAACGGTTGCTGACCGACTTTCCCGCCCCGCGGCGCTCGATGTCGCTGCCGGATGCCCGCTACTCGCTTGATGTCTCGATCCAGATGGCCGGACCGCCCAGCGCAGAACGGGCCAGCCTGTCGGCCATACGGTTTTCACTGAAGGCCGGAGACGTGCTCGCGGTAATCGGGCCGAGCGGCTCCGGCAAGTCGACCCTTGCCCGCATGCTCGTCGGGGTTTGGAAGCCGCAGAGGGGCGAGGTCCGCCTCGACGGGGTCGCGACCGGAAAATGGAACGCAGAAGATCTCGGCAATCAGGTCGGCTACCTGCCGCAGGATGTCGAATTGTTCGAAGGCACGGTGCGTGAAAACATTGCCCGCTTCTCCGACCAAACCGACGATGCTGCCGTGCTGCATGCGGCGCGTCTGGCCGACGTGCACGACATGATCATGCAGTTTCCGGACGGATACGACACCAAGATCGGCCCCGACGGCCAGTTTCTTTCCGGTGGTCAACGGCAACGCATCGGCCTTGCCCGTGCGCTTTACGGCGATCCGTTCGTCCTGGTGCTGGACGAGCCGAATTCCAATCTGGATGCCACGGGCGATGCCGCCCTCCGACGCGCTGTTGCCGACGCCCGCGACCGTAAGGCGGTCGTTGTCGTCATGACTCATCGGCCGAGCACGCTTGAGGCGGTCGACACGGTCCTGGTGATGGAAAACGGGCGTCAGCGGGCCTTCGGTCCCAAAGAAGACGTGCTGCGCGCCACCACCAAAGCCATCGCAAGCGATCCCGACACCCCGGGATCCGTCACCCCGCTTCCCCGGAGGACACACGCATGAGCAAAGCCCTGACCCTTGCCCCGCAACAACAGATCCTCACGCCGTCTGGTGAATTGCCCGCGCACGGGGCCCCGCACGGTACCGGGATCGGGTTTTATGTGTGGTTCGGCCTGCTGGCGCTTGTCGGGCTCGTCGGCGGCGCCGGCTACTGGTCGGTCTCCGCCAAACTGGACGGCGCCGTGATCGCCGAAGCCACGTTTGTCGTCGAAAGCAACCGCAAGACCGTCCAGCACCTGGAAGGCGGCATTGTGCGCGACCTGCTCGTCCGGGAAGGCGACACCGTGACCGCCGACCAGGTCCTCCTGCGCATGGACAGCACGGACAGCGATATAGACGTCGACGTGCTTGGCACACAATTGGCCGAACTGATGGTGCGGCGGGCGCGTCTGGTGGCGGAAGTGTCCGGTCGCGACCGCTTCGCTTTCGATCCGCAGCGCAATCCGGTCGTGGCGTCTCTCTCGAGTGAAAGCCGCAACGCCCTGATCGACGTGCAGCGTGACCTCTTCGATGCACAGATCCGAGCGCGCCGGAGCGAGAATGCGCTGGTCGAACAGCGGATCGATCGTTTCAGGGAGGAGATCGAAGGCCTGGAACGCCAGCGCGCGGCGACAAGACGCCAATTGGCCATCATCAAGGACGAACTCACGGCCTTCCAGTCGCTGCTCGACAAGGGCCTGACGGCGGCAAGCCGGGTCAACGGCATCAGGCGCGAAATGGAACGCCTGCACGGCGCGGAAGCTCAGATTACCACCGCGCAAGCCCGCGCGGCCAACCAGATCGACGAGCTCAGACTGGATGGCCTTGGCCGCGACCGGGCGCGCCATGCGGAGATCGCCACCGAACTTGCCGAAATCGAGACCCGGATTTCCTCCGTCGGCCCGCAATTCTACGGCGCACGGGAAAAACTGAAACGCGTGGCGATCAAGGCGCCTGTCAGCGGCCGGGTCGTCAACATGCAGGTCTATACCGAAGGCGGTGTCATCCGCGCCGGCGAACCGATCCTGGACATCGTACCTCAATCCGACGACCTGATCGTCGAGGCGCGCGTCGCTACCGCCGACATAGACAAACTATCGGTCGGCCAGTCGACACGCGTCCGGCTTTCGGCCTTCGACCAGGTAGATGCACCGGAGGCGAATGGCAGCATCGTCAACCTGTCCGCCGACAGCCTTACCGACGAACGGAACGGAGAACGCTATTTTGTGGCCCGCGTTCGTCTCGATGCCGACCAGCCGGCCACAGTCCGCGACCTGGAGTTCGTTCCGGGCATGCCGGCCGATGTCTATGTCAATACGGGAACCCGTACTGCGCTCAGCTATTTCCTGCAGCCTCTTAACGACAGGATTGCCCGCACGTTCGTCGAGTAGGCGAGACCGCAAAACGAAGCGCGAACCGGCCGGACCCGTTCGGCCGGTTTGGCCTCTACCGGCCCGCCCGGGTCAAGGGATATCGGCACCGCGCGACGCTCCAAAGGGATCACGCCGCGGCAAGGAGGGTATCTTGATCGCGGGCCGTACCGATGGCTACACACTGTCTTTGTCGGTGGTCAGCAACGGGGTCCGAACGATATGGTGCCAGTAATCGGCCGAATCTTGCAGGGACTGGCCTTATTAGGACTTTTATTCGTCGGCGCCTGCGCATCGATCCCGCGTTCCGTCATCGGGGTCGACGGCGACGATATCAGCGCCCGGGATGTGCCCGGCACCCAGATCCGGCCGATTTTCGTCGCCACGACGCGCGCGCCGGCATCGGACGAGGCCGTCTTTTATTCCTCGGAACGCGGATCCTTGTCGTTTGCGCGCGTCGATGTGTCCGTGCCGCCCCTGCATCAGACCGGCAAGGTCGAGCGGGCACAAACGTTGCCGCCGGATCCGCGAAAGCACTTCGTTGCGCTGGACCCGCACCGCTTCGCCGGCGAAAACGACTTTCTATCGGCGCTCAATGCGACCCTCGCCAAGCAGCCGCCCGGCAGGCGCAATGCCCTGATCTTCGTGCACGGCTTCAACACCGCATTCGACGGCGCGCTGTTTCGGATTGCGCAATTCGCGCACGATATCGACTATCCCGGCGTCGTGGTCCTGTTTACGTGGCCGTCCCGCGGCGACGCCACCGAGTACCTTTATGATCTGTCCAGCGCGCTGACGGCCCGCGATGACCTTGTGCATACGTTCAGCCTGCTTAGCAAAAGCAATGCCGACAGCGGCGATATCGTGGCCCATTCCATGGGGAACATCCTGACTGTCGAGGCCCTGCGCCAGGGAGTGCTGGAGGGAACGATCGGGCTCGACGAGAAGGTCAATCACATTGTGCTTGCCTCTCCGGACATCGATATAGACCTGTTCGAAAAACAGATCGGAAAACTGCCCGTCGATGCGTACGATTTTTATGTGATTATCTCACGAGACGACAAAGCCCTTGCCCTGTCGAAGTTCCTCTACGGCGGCGTGGCGAGGGTCGGAGCCGCGGAAATCGAGGCGTTCGACAGGCTTGGCCTGACCGTGGTGGATCTGACCGAAATCGATGACGGCGATTCCTCGCACACCAAGTTCGCGGGATCCCCGGCGATCGTCAAAGCTATTCGTGCCGATCTCAGAGAAGGGTTTTCCGCTGCCACACAGGAAACCGCTCCGCCCGGCGTGCGAATCATCGAACGTGTCGTACGCCGGGCTTCGCAGATCCGGCAATAGCCGCGCCAGTTGATTGAACACTGTCCCGGGTCGCCTTACGTCCGCCCGGAAGCTGCCTGCCTGGACCGGCGATTCCACAATAACTTAGCCAAATAAAACGCGTTTTCGAAACGTTTGGTACACCCCGCCCTGCAGGTGCTGGGCAAATGACGACCGGCCCGGCATCCCCGAAACCAAATCTTAAGGCTTGCAGAACACATACTGAACATGTAGTGTTATGTTCCTGATTTGTACTCGAATAGGGATCCGGCTCGTGCTCACGCGAAAACAACACGAACTGCTGATGTTCATTCACGAGCGGCTCAAGGAATCCGGCGTGCCGCCTTCGTTCGACGAAATGAAGGATGCGCTCGATCTGCGGTCCAAATCGGGAATTCACCGATTGATTACGGCGCTCGAAGAGCGAGGCTTTATCCGGCGCCTCCCGAACCGCGCCCGTGCGCTTGAAGTCATCAAATTACCGGAAGGCAGCACGAGAAGCCTTGCCGCGGCGGGCCGGCGCTTCGAGCCGGCCATCATCGAAGGGTCGCTCGGCCGCAAGCCGGCACCCTCCCCGAAACCGGAACCCGAACAGGCGGGATCGGTGTTTGTGCCGGTCATGGGACGGATTGCCGCCGGCGTGCCGATCGAGGCGATCCAGACCCAGTCCCATGTCGTCAGCGTTCCGCCGGAACTGCTTCGCAAGGGCGAGCATTATGCACTCGAAGTACGCGGCGATTCGATGATCGAGGCCGGAATCCTCGACGGCGATACCGTGCTGATACAGCGCACCGATACCGCCGATACGGGGGACATCGTAGTGGCGCTGGTCGATGGCGAGGAAGCCACCTTGAAGCGGCTGCGCAAGAAGGGCGGCTCGATTGCCCTTGAGGCTGCAAACCCGGCGTTTGAGACCCGGATCTTCGGCCCGGACCGTGTCGCAATCCAGGGTCGGCTTGTCGGTCTTATCCGACAATATTGAGCATTTCCGTCACGGCGAACCGGCTCGTGCGGTTCGGTCAAGAAAGAGCGCCGGGTCCTGCCATGGCCGGGTCGATTTTCCGCGTGCCGGCGTGACGATCGGTTGTCCATCCGGTGTGAAAGAAACGGAAACGGCACCTGTCGTATTCAATCGGTCTTTATCGAGGATTAGCGACGGCCGGGGACAAAAGCGCGGGGCCCGAAGTCGGGTGACCAGAATATCGGCCCGGTGACAATCCTCCCACATCGCCCCGCGCTCCAGCGCAAGGGCAATCGTGCGCGTTCCGATCGTTTCCTTGGTAGTGGTCACCGGTAGCTGGAAGATGCACCCATTTGTGTCACACGCTACACCCTCGGCGAGACTGCGGTCCCGCTCCGACCGATTGTCCGCATAGGCCCGCAGCCAGATTCGTGTCTCGAAGGCGGCCGCCCCCTTGCGGAGGATGGACAGGGAGCCGGCACCGGATCGCACGGCAATCGCCTCACCCTTTCGACTGACCAGAATGTCCGGGAAAGATGCGAAAGGCGCGACAGCCAGGCCCAGGGCAATGAGGCCAAGTCCCGCCCATCTCAAACCGGTGCGCCAGATCGTCATCCATAACAATCCGGCCGCTGCGAGAAGCGGTGTCACCAAAGGGATCAGGCCGGTGTATTCCGCGCCCTCCGACAGTCCCGCGACCCAGTGGGAAAGCTGCATCACTGATTGAATGCCGAACCCCATAAGCCAGAAGAACGGCAGCTCCAGACCGAAGGGAATGGCCAGGCAGGCCAGAAGGCCCATCGGCATGATCAGCATGCCAACGATCGGCATGGCCAGGAGGTTGCCGAGCAAGCCAAGCGGCGCGAGCGTGTGAAAGTGATAGGCCGCGATCGGTCCGGTCGCCGCGCCCGCCAGGAAGGATGTTACAAGCAGCCCAAGCGCATAGAGCCGAAAGGCGCGCCATGCCCGCACCGGCATGCTTGCGGCCGCATCGGCCGGTGCCGGGAGGCGCGCCGTCACCCACTCAGACAACCCGATCAGGGCACAGACCGCCAGAAAGGACATCTGGAAACTCGGTCCCATCACGGTGTGCGGGTAGACAAGGGCGACAATGAATGCGGCGACGGCCAGCGTACGCATCGTGAGGGCCGGACGATCGAGAAAAACCGCAAAGAACGCAACGGCAACCATGATGAAGGCGCGCTGGGTTGCGACGCTCGCACCGGAGACAAGCAGGTAAGCCAGTCCGGCAAGCAGTGCGATGGCCGCTGCCCATTTCTTTATCGGACGGTTCAGGGCGAGCCGGGGCGATAGCGCGAGAGAGGCGCGGGCAACCCAGAACACCGACCCGGTCAACAGCACCATATGCAGGCCCGAAATCGCCAGGATGTGGGCGAGCCCGGCAATTCTCAAGTCCTCTGCAACCGGCTCCGGGATCGCCTGACGTTGTCCGACGATCAGTGCCTGGGCGATGGTCCCCTCCTGACCGGGAAGCGACGCGGCTATCCGGTCGGCAAAAGCGGTGCGAAAGCGTTCGATCGATGATTTGAAGACCGAGAGACCGGCCCGATCGGTCAGCGCTTCGGGAAGCACCGTCACGGGACCGATGGCAAATCCGCCGGCGCCACGCCGGTCGAAATAGGCGGAGCGGGAAAAGTCGAAACCGCCGGGATAAACCGGACCCGATGGCGGTTGCAGACGGGCGCGAAAGGAAACGGACGCGCCGGGCATCAAGGGTTCGGCAGTACGGCGTGCGGAGACCCGGATCCGCGCCGGCAGTCGCTTCGCCGAAACACCCTCAATCGCCGTCGGCCGGACGGTCAGACGCAAGCGGTTGCGCTTGGCCGGTTCAACCCTTTCCAAAGTGCCGGTGACCGACGCAAAGAGCGTGCCCTCAAGGCGTGGCGCCAGATCGCGATCGGTCTCCTGCTTTGCAGCAGCCATCCCGGCGAGAAACAGGAAAATACACGCAGCGCCCGCATAAGACCGGCCGGTGACTGCCAAACGCCACGCGACGGCACCTGACAGCGCCGTGACGGCGTAGAGTGCGATGGCGGCCGGTTCGCCTGGAAGCCAAAAATAGCCGGCAATACCGGCAATGAAGATCACCGGCGCCCAGAGGGCCGGACGGCCGAAATCCTGTTCCTCCTTCAGGCAACGCAAGAGGGGTTGCCACCAGCTCTCGACGCGAAACCGGAACCGACGGAACGGGTTCCCGAGGCCCTCCACCAGACCATTCAGCCCCGCTGCCTTTTCCGGTTGTGTCTCGGGCGCCGCCTTGGTCCGGCCGACATCCTCCCCGAAGGCCCGGTTCATGGGCTCTCCCTCGCGTGCGGGGTAACGAGTGGTTGCTGATCGAAGCCTCCCGGTCGGTCCGGTATCCGATCCCGATCCGTGCCGCCGTGCCCCCCGGTAGCGGCGGTCGGGACAGTATGCTACAGCGACGCACCATTAGCCAAACCCTCCCCCTTTCCGCCAGCAAAGGAGCAGCCGATCGATGAGTGCGCCGGTAGTCTGTCGATTTGCCCCCTCGCCCACCGGCTTCCTGCATATCGGCGGGGCGCGGACGGCCTTGTTCAACTGGGCCTATGCGCGGGGTCGCGGGGGAAAACTGGTGCTGCGTATCGAGGATACGGATAGGGCGCGGTCAAACGAGGCGGCCGTCGACGCCATCCTCGATGGCCTGACCTGGCTCGGAATCGACTGGGACGGCGAGCCCGTGTCCCAGTTTTCCAGAGCGGACCGGCACCGGGAAGTCGTCGAGACACTGTTGGAAAACGGAGGCGCCTACCGGTGCTACATGACGCCGGCAGAACTTGCAGAAGCGCGAGAGGCGGCACAGAAGGCCGGTACGGCGTTTCGATATGACGGGCGCTGGCGGGACCGCGATCCCGCCGAGGCGCCGCCGGGCGTCGATCCGGTCATCCGATTGAAAGTGCCGCTGGACGGCGAAACGGTGGTCGAGGACCGCGTCCAGGGGCGGGTCGCGGTGCCTAACGAGACACTCGACGATTTTGTCATTCTGCGTTCCGACGGTACTCCGGTCTATCTGTTGTCCGTTGTGGTGGACGACCATGACATGGGCATCACCCATGTCATTCGCGGCGACGACCACCTCACCAACGCCGCCAAACAATCGCTTCTGTTTCAGGCGCTCGGCTGGCCGGTACCGGTGATGGCGCATATCCCGCTGATTCACGGACCGGACGGCGCCAAACTCTCGAAACGCCACGGTGCCCTGGGCATCGAGGCCTATCGAGACATGGGCTACCTGCCGGAGGCCTTGCGCAATTACCTGGCGCGGCTTGGATGGAGCCACGGCGACGACGAAATCTTTACGACCGACGACCTGCTTGCCTGGTTCGATCTCGACGGGATCGGCAAGGCACCGGCGCGCATAGACTTCAAAAAGATGGAGAACCTCAACGCGCACTATCTTCGCGAAGCCGACGACCAAAGCCTGGCGGATGCCCTCAGGCGCTGGATCGTTTCTGAGGACGATCAGCCGGCATTCGAAAAACATCTCGACCGGTTCATCGCAGCACTTCCCATCCTGAAAACCCGCGCAAAATCGCTCGTCGACCTTTATGAAATCGCCGGTTTTCTGGTCGCCGAGCGCCCCATCGTCCTCAGCGAAAAGGCGGCCGGGCTGCTCGACGCTGACGGAAGACGCATTCTGGGCGATCTCAGCGCGGATCTGTCGGCCATCGCGGACTGGAACCGGGACGCGATCGAGCAGGCCGTGAACGGGTTCGTGGAGCGGGAAAATGCCAAGTTCGGGAAGATTGCACAACCAGTACGGGCAGCCTTGACAGGGAGCACGGCCTCGCCCAGCATTATCGACATCTTGACGATCCTCGGCCGAAGCGAAGCCATCGGCCGTCTGGAGGATTGCGTATCCGGGACAGTGCGTTAGGCAAACGTCCAAAAGGTGGATGGTGACAAAACCACGCCTCATCCCCTTGTCCTATTGCAGTGCAGCAGCCTATCGGGTACCCACCTGAAGGAAAAGCCGGAGACAGATAGGGGGCACGGATCGCCGGGGCGGGCGAGCCGGTGCCGTAACACGGGATTCGAGAGGGTAGCACCATGACGGCAGAAACGGCAAAACTCACGATCGGCGGCGAATCTTGGGACCTTCCGATTCTCAAGGGGTCCGTGGGTCCGGATGTTGTCGATATTAGCAAGCTTTACGGTGCATCAGGCCGTTTCACATACGATCCGGGCTTCACGTCGACTGCGTCCTGCGAGTCGGAAATCACCTATATCGACGGTGACAACGGCGTGCTTTTGTACCGCGGCTACCCCATCGAACAACTGGCCGAACACGGCGATTTTCTGGAGACCTGCTACCTGCTGCTTTACGGTGAATTGCCGACGCAGGCGCAGAAGGAAGACTTCGACCACCGGGTCACCTATCACACGATGATCCACGAACAGATGTCGCGGTTTTTCTCCGGTTTCCGCCGCGACGGACACCCGATGGCGATCATGGTCGGCGTGGTCGGCGCCCTGTCGGCCTTCTATCACGATTCAACTGATATTTCCGACCCGCATCAACGCATGGTTGCAAGCTTGCGGATGATCGCGAAGATGCCGACGATCGCCGCCATGGCCTACAAATACCATGTCGGCCAGCCGTTCGTGTATCCGCTGAACACGCTCGATTACTCGTCCAATTTCCTGCGCATGTGCTTTTCGGTTCCCTGCGAGGACTATGTTGTGAACCCCGTGTTCGCCCGCGCCATGGACCGCATCTTCATCCTGCATGCAGACCACGAACAGAACGCGTCCACATCCACCGTCAGGCTCGCGGGTTCGTCTGGCGCCAACCCGTTTGCCTGCATTGCCGCCGGCATCGCTTGCCTTTGGGGTCCGGCCCATGGCGGTGCCAACGAAGCGGCGCTTAACATGCTTGCGGAAATCGGTTCGGCCGACCGGATTCCCGAATATGTGGAAAAGGCGAAGGACAAGAACGATCCGTTCCGGCTGATGGGTTTCGGTCACCGGGTCTACAAAAATTACGATCCGCGGGCGCGGATTATGCAAAAGACCTGCCACGAAGTGTTGTCGGAGCTCGGTCTGCAGGACGATCCGCTTCTGGAAGTCGCCATCGAGTTGGAAAAAATCGCGCTCAACGACGAATATTTCGTTGAAAAGAAACTCTACCCGAACATCGACTTCTACTCCGGCATCACGTTGCGTGCCCTTGGGTTTCCGACGAACATGTTCACCGTGCTGTTCTCGCTGGCCCGGACCGTCGGTTGGATTGCGCAGTGGAAGGAAATGGTCGAGGATCCGTCGCAAAAGATCGGGCGCCCACGGCAATTGTACAGCGGCGCCGTCCAACGGGATTACCAGGCGATCTCGCAACGCTAAGGCAGAAACCGCCGGCAGGGTCGGCGGTCCTTTCTTCGTGCAGCACAACTTCGCTGTCAGGCTGCCGGCAATGCCGGTCGTCCGTGGCGGGCTATGTCGACGACCACCTTGGCGGCCATTTCAGCGGGCCGGGCGCCGTTTTCCAGACGCATCAAAGCATCGAGCTTCTTAAACGCTGAAATCTGTCGCTCACGTGCCGGACCGGCCGACAGGAGCGCCCGCAGCGCCTCCTCAAGATCGGCAGCGTTTGCCCTTTCTTCAATAAGCTCCGGCAGGACGGCGTCGTCCAGGATGATGTTCGGCAGCGAAATGACCGGGGTGATGCCGGTAATCCGGCGCAACGTCGCATAAACAATATCAACCTTGTAGGCCACCACCGTCGGCACGCCGGCAAGGGCCAGTTCCAGCGTGACGGTACCGGATGCGGCAAGCGCCGCATGCGCCCGGCGAAAGGCCCGAAGCTTTTCCTCTTCACCGGACACGATGGTGGGTCTGACCGGCCAGGACGCGACGGCCCGGCGGATATCCTGCTCAAGATGTTCTACGGCCGGAAGCAGGATTTCCGGCTTAATGCCGTTGTTTACAAGCCGCTCCAGCGTGGCGGCAAAGGGCAAAAGCAGGCGGCTGGTCTCGCTGCGGCGGCTGCCCGGGAGCACAAGCAAGACCGGTCGATCCGCGTCGGCAAACGCAACCCGCTCGCCCGGACCGGGGCGCAGATCGTCAAGACGATCCAGGATCGGGTGTCCGACATAGGTGCAGGGCGGACCGTTGAGGCGCCGATGCACGGCCGGCTCGAACGGTAATATGGCAAGCAGGTGATCGACATAGCGCGCCATCTTGGCGGCACGTCCGGAGCGCCAGACCCACACGCTCGGCGAGACATAGCCGATGATGGGGATGGAGGGATGACGCGCACGGACCCGCGCTGCAACCCGATGCGTAAAGTCGGGACTGTCGACGATCACGACTGCGTCTGGACGATAGTCTCCGATCGCCGCGACACATTGCGAGATGCGTTTCATCAGGGTCGGCAACCGCGCGACCACGGCCGTGAATCCCATCACGGCGATATCGGACAGCGGAAACAGGGGGTGCAGACCCTGCCGTTTCATCCGGTTGCCACCCGATCCGGCAATCTCGACAGGCTCCTCGACACGGTCCCGGACCGCTTCGATCAGGTCCGCCGCCAAATGATCCCCGGATTCTTCGCCGACAACAAAAAACAGTTTCATGGCTTTTCCGGACTGACCGCGGCCGAAAGTTCGTCCGGACCCAGATCGGGTTGGTCGCAGGACAGGATGAACAGACCGGCGTCGCGTGCCCGGTTTATGCAATCCGACCTTGAAGCGATGACAACGGAACCGGCCGAGATCGCAATTCCCGCCAATCCGGCTCTTGCGCAGCCGTCGACCGTTTGAGGTCCGATGACGGGCATGTCGACGCGCAAATCCTGCTGACGTTTGGCCGCCTTTATCAGAATGCCCGTGCCCGCTTTCCAAGGCACCCGTCGGGCTTCGCGCAAAAATGCAACCCGTTCCAGCATGGCATCGGTGCCTTCGGCAGCTTCGATTGCGGCAATCCGCCCCTGGCCGATGACAAGCGATTGTCCGATGTCGAAATCGGCCATGGCATTCAGGGCCGCAAAGCCGATCTCGATGTCCTCGCGTTCCACGCCGGAGGGTTGCCGGCCGGCCTGCAGACCCGGCGCGGCAAGCAGGCCGGGCGCCACGTCGGCCAGACTGACGACCTGATAGCCGCCGCTTTCGAAAAAGCTGATCACCTTGCGCAGCACGCTGTCGTCACCACCGGCCATGGTTGTCAGCAGGCGGGGCAGCCAGCGGATTGTTTCGAAGTCTCCGACCAGGGTGCGAAAATCCGGCCGACGGGAAATCGATCCGATCAACAGAACCTTTTTCGCCCCGGACCGTTCCAGCGCCGAGATCAGCCGGCCGATCTGACCCCATTTGAGCACATGGTCGGCCAATGCGACGACTTCCGGAATGCTCTCGCCTTCCAGCGCGATGACGCCGCCGAGCCGCCCGCGCGAACGGGCTTCCTCGATGCACTCCAGTGCGAGCCTGCCGCCGCAGGCTATGATGGCAATGGAGTCCGATGTATCCATGTTGTCCGGTCGGTAGGAGACGCCGACGGCAGACCGGCAGCCGGCAGGTCAGGCTTCTCGGGAAACGCGCGGCGTACAAAGGGCCCGGTCGGACGCCTCCCGAATGAAGCCGACGATCATCATCACCAGTTTCTGATCGGCAAAAGTCCGTTCGACGTCATCGAGACGTTCCTTAAGCGTACCCTCCTCGGCGAACAGCATGCGATATGCCTTGCGCAAGCCGTGGATCTGTTCGCGATCGTAATTGTGCCGCTTGAGACCGACGATGTTCAGCCCGCCGAGATGGGCGCGGTTTCCAAGTACCGAACCGAACGGGATGACATCGTTTTCCACCCCGCTCATGCCGCCGATAAAGGCGTGCGCCCCGATGCGGACAAACTGATGGACTGCGCAAAGACCGCCCAGGATGGCGAAGTCGGCTACCTTCACATGGCCGGCAAGGGTTGCATTGTTGACCATAATCACGCTGTTGCCGACCTTGCAGTCATGGGCGACATGGGCGCCCGTGAGCAAGAAACAATTATCGCCGACTTCGGTGCTGCCGCCGCCGCCCTTGGTGCCGGTATTGATCGTGACATGCTCGCGAATGACGGTGTTCGAACCGATCGTAAGCGAGGTTTCCTCGCCGGCGAACTTCACGTCCTGTGGAATGGTTCCGATGCTGGCAAACGGGAAAATCGTTGTGCCGGTGCCGATATCCGTCTTGCCGTCAATCACGACATGGGATTTGACCGTCACACCGTCGGCGAGCGCCACACGCGAACCGACAATGCTGTAGGGTCCGATGGAAACGTCGCTTCCGATCCGGGCGCCGTCCTCGACGATTGCTGTCGGGTGAATGCTGGTTGCCATGCTATTCTTCAGCCAGCATTGCTGTCAGTTCCGCTTCGGCTACTCTCACATCACCCACCTTTGCTTCGCACTGGTACTTCCAGACCATGCCGCGCTTTTTCAGTTTCTGGACGTGATAGGTCAGGACGTCTCCGGGCGCCACCGGCTTGCGGAACTTGCACTTGTCTATCCCAAGAAAATACACAAGCGTCGGCGGCCGCTCCGAACCCAGGCTGTGCAGGCAGATCGCTCCGGCAGTCTGTGCCATGCCCTCGACGATGAAGACGCCAGGGAAAATCGGCGTCGACGGAAAATGCCCTTGAAACTGCGGCTCGTTGATCGTCACGTTCTTGATGCCGATCGCAGAATTATCCGAATCGACATCAACGATCCGATCAACCAGCAAGAACGGATACCGGTGCGGCAGAATATCGAGCAACCGCATGATATCGAGTGTGTCCAGATCGGAGTTGCCTTCGGATGCCATCGTCTGTTCTCGCCCGTTCCCGTTCTCTCTGGCCGACGGTTTCGGCCCTACAATGCGGGCCGGACCAAGCCGGCGGTCCGCTTCAGATCCTATGCAGGTCTGAGGATTGTTGATGTCGGATACGGTGAAAGAGTGTTGTCTCAGACACCGCGCATCATGACGTGATAGCCCAAGTTGTCGTTTTCACAAAACCGCTTTGCGTTCAGTTTTCGGCAGCGCGTCGAGGCAATACGGCATCACGTCGTATCTCCGTCCTCGGCCCCCTCGCCGCCCTTTTGGGCCAGTTTTTTGACGACGGCATATTCGCGCATCCACGTGCGTACCGGGCGGGCCGGTGTTCCGCCCCAGCGCGCGCCTGGCGGCACATCTCCGAGCACGTTCGACGTACCCGCAATCTGCGCGCCCATGCCGATTGTGATGTGGCCGTTGACGCCGACCTGGCCGCCGAGCACGACAAAGTCTTCTAGCGTGGCGCTTCCTGAGATCCCGGTCAGCCCCACGATGATGCAGTGGCGCCCGATCGCCACGTTGTGGCCGATCTGGACAAGGTTATCGATCTTGGTTCCCTCGCCCACAACCGTGTCCCGGTTCGTGCCCCGGTCTATGGTGGTGTTCGCGCCGATTTCGACATCGTTCTGAATGACCACGCGGCCGATTTGCGGCACCTTGACGTGCCCGTCCGCACCCATGGAGAAGCCGAAGCCGTCCTGGCCGATCCGCACGCCTGGATGCAGGAACACGCGGTCTCCCAGGAGGCAGGCCTGCAATGTCACGCCGGGACCGACAAAACAGTCGCGCCCGACGCTGACATTCTCGCCGACGATAGCGTTAGCCGCGACGACCGTGCCCGATCCGATTTCCGCGCCGGCGCCGATAACGGCCCCCGGTTCGATGGTGACGTTGTCCTCCAGACGCGCCGCGTCGTGGATGAAGGCTCGTTCGGAAACCGTGCCGGTGGTCGGCGCCACAAATCCGCGGGCCCCAACGGACGTCGGATAAAAGTATTGCGCGGCTCTTGCATAGGACCGGTAGGCATCGCGGGCTTCCAGAACCGCAATGCCGTCCGGGACCCGGCCGACAAGCCGCTTTGCCGCAAAGATCGCTGACGCGCCGGTTTCGGCAAGATCCTTGATGTAGCGCGGGTTGTCGACAAACGTGATTTCCCCGGCATGTGCCTGGCCGATCGGGCCAATGCCGGAGATCGTCAGGTCGGATTGGCCGGCAGCAATCGTACAACCGGTCATTTCCGCCAATTCGGCCAACGCCAAGGGGGCGGCCCGTGCAAAGAAGGAATCTGTGCTCATCGCCTTATCGATTTCAAGGGTGGGCTGTTTGGTCACCGTCCGCAGGGTTCGGACATCCCGTCAACCGACGTATGGCCGAACCAGAGAACGCCGCCGAACAGTTCTGCAAGCGAACCCGATGCTCACAGATCTGTTGAAGCACAGGCTGATCCGGGAAATCACCGGAGAGCGTTCGCCCGCGGGCGTTCAGATGCTCGGACTAAGCCGTCGATCGATGATCGTTGTTAGAACTGGGTCCCGCCACCGATCCGGAACAATTGTTTTTCGTCAAAGGATTCGTCGAGCAGCGGGAAGCCAAAATCCGCGCGCAGCGGGCCAAGCGGCGAGTCCCAAAGGATACTGACGCCGGCCGACGCCCGGAGCGACGTGTCGTCTCCGAGGATGGTGACCCCGAGATCTGACGTAGATTGCGGATCCGGATCATACAAGGTTCCGACATCGGCGAAGACGGCCCCGGTGAAGCCGAGTTCCTTCGGCAACAGCGGAACGGGGAAGATCACTTCGGCGGTGCCGGCGACAAACACGCGGCCGCCCAGCGGGTCGAGCGTCGTTGCGTCACGCGGACCGATACCCTGCGGTTCGAAACCGCGGATGGTCTCGCCGCCCTTGAAGAAGTGATCCGGCAGGCGCAGGCGTTCGCCTATACCGCGAATGTACCCGCCCTTGACCTTCAGGGCACCGACAATGCCCTGGTCCGGCCAGATCTCTTTGTAGGCGTCTGCAGTCAATTGGGTGCGGACGTAGGACACGTCGCCGCCGAGGCCGGCAAAATCCTGCGAGAACACGACATAAAAACCGTCGCGAGTCAGCCTGGAGCGGTCACGGGTGTCATAGATGAGTGAGTAGCCGACGATCGAAGACAGCGTCTCGCCAATGGAATCCTGGACAGCCAACGAAACCTCATCGTCGGCCAGGTTGCCGTTGGTCAACGCGGCCGGAACGGTCAACTCGCGCTGGAATATCTCGTACCGGGTCGTCAGGTTAAAGTTTTCACGCAGCGGCAGGATGAAGCTGATGGAGCCGCCGGTCGTATCTTCTTCGTATTGCCGGAAATCGGTTTCTTCAAACGTGCGTCTGTAGACCGAAAAGCCTGCATTGATCCGCCGACCGAGGAAATAGGGCTCACGGAAGGTCAGCTCGTAGTTCTGCGTCGTCTCGCCGACGCCCGTCGCAACCCTCAGGAATTGTCCGCGTCCCAAAAGGTTGCGCTCCGAAATCGAGATGTCACCGATAATGCCGTCGGCCGTCGAATAACCGGCACCGAAGGACAGTTCACCGGTCGACTTCTCCTCGACCAGCACAGTGATGATTATCTGGTCGGGCGCGCTTCCGCGCTCCGTCAGGATCTTGACGCTTTCGAAGAACCGCAATTCGTTCAGCCGGCGCTCGGCCTTGTCGAGCAGGATGCGGTTGAAGGCGTCGCCCTCGGCGAAATCGAATTCACGACGGATAACGAAGTCGCGCGTGCGGGTATTGCCGCGAATGCGGATCCGCTCGACAAACGCCCGCGGGCCTTCGTCGACGAAATAGGTCAGCGAAATCGTCCGGTTTTCGAAATCCCGCTCAACCCGCGGCCGGATCCGCGAGAACGCATAGCCGTCGCCGGCAATCGCCACCGACAGATCTTCCATCGACCGCTCGACAGCGTCGGAATTGTAGGTCTGACCGGGTTTGGTGCGCACGACATCGAGCAATTGTTCCGGATCGACATCGGTCAGCGAGGTCTGGACGTCAACGTCGGCGAATTCGTACTTTTCGCCTTCATCGACCGTGAACGTGATGAAAAACACGTTGCGTTCCCGGTCGAGGTCGGCCACGGCCGAAATCACCCGGAAATCCGCATAGCCCTTGCTGAAATAGAATCGGCGCAGCAATTCCTGGTCCGAGTTCAGTCGATCGGGGTCAAAGGAATCGGTCGTCCGGAGGAAGCCGAGCAAACCGGTTTCCCGGGTCCGAAGCAGGTCGCGCAACCGGGTATCGCTGAAACGCCGGTTGCCGATAAACGTGATGCGGGCCACCTCGGTCTTGGGGCCCTCGGTAATCGTATAGACCAGGTTCACCCGGTTTTGCGGCAGCTGTATTATTTCCGGCTCGACGGTTGCGCGGAAACGACCGGCGCGTCGGTAGACTTCAAGCAGGCGCTGGGTGTCGGCCTGCACGCCGGCTCGCGTGTAGACGGATCGCTCTTCGAGACGGACCTGCGTCTTGAGAATGTCGTCGTTGATCTTCTTGTTGCCTTCGAACGAGATCTTGTTGATGACCGGGTTCTCGTCGATCACCACAACGAGCGTCGACCCACGGGTCACCAGATCGACGTCGTCGAACAGACCTGTTTCGAACAGAGCCTTGATCGACGCATCGAGTTCAAACGTGCCGAACGGTACGCCGGGCGTGATCGTCAGGTAGCTCTTGATGGTCTCTTCCGACAGCCGCGTATTGCCCTCGACAACAATGGAATTGACGACGGCTGCGACGGACGTACCCGCGAACGCCAGAACGGCACACACGGTGATGATGCTGGTCCGCAGAAATCGTGCGGCGATCCGGAAGGACCAGTCAGGTACAAATGGCATCAGCAAGTACGACCTGTCATGTTTCACTTGTTTCGGTCTTCGACCATTGCCGAGTCGATAACCGTATACTTTGTTTGCCTTTTTACAGGCTTTTCGGAAGTGCGCAAGGCGAGGAATCCGCGCCTTGGGATTTCGTGATCTTCCGTTGCCCTTCCGCCACGCGGCGCCCGGCAAACCCGGATTCGCCGGGTGCAATGCACCTAGCTGACTATGTGAAGAATGTCATTCCACGTTGCAAAAACCATCAACATCAGCACCAGCGCCAGGCCGACCCGAAAGCCGATATCCTGCATCCTCTCGCTGAGCGGGCGGCCTCTCACCGCCTCATAGGCATAATACATCAGGTGCCCGCCATCGAGCATGGGGATCGGAAAGAGATTGATCAGGCCGATGCTGACGGACAACAAAGCGGCCAGATTGATCAGCGCCATGAATCCGAGTGTGGCCACCTGGCCGGACACCTGTGCGATACGGACCGGTCCGCCCAGATTTCGCGGCGATTCTCTGCCGGTAATGATCCCTGACAGGAACGTGATCGTGCGTTCGACGATGAAGAAGGTTTCCTGGGTGCCGGCGACGACGGCCTGCGGAACCGTGAACGTCTGGACGATGATATCGTCCTGAGAAATGCTGCGGTGAACGCCAAGCACGCCGATCGACTGCTTGTTTCCGAACCGGTCGACGATTTCCTGTCGCTCCGGCGTGATTTCGACCGGTACGATTTCGCCGTCCCGGCGAATTTCAAGAATCAGCGGCAAGCCGGCACTCGTGCTGACGATGCGCTGAAGGTCCAGAAAGCTCTCGATCCGCTTGCCGTCGATCGACAGAACGAGGTCTCCGGACTGCAGGCCGGCGCGTTCCGCAGCGCTGTTTTCCACAACCTTGTCAACCAGGGGCGCGGAGACCTGTTTGCCGTTAATGGCGAACACGGTCGTGAAAATCACAATCGCCAGAAGAAAATTCGCCAGCGGCCCGGCCGCAACGACCGACGCGCGCGCCCACAATGGCTTGGTGTGGAAGGCTCGGGCCCGTTCCTCCTCGGTCATGGCTTCGATGACCGAACGATCGGGTGTGCTTGCTTCCCCCGAGTCTCCGGCAAATTTTACGTAGCCGCCCAACGGAATGAGGGAAACGCGCCAACGTGTGCCGTGCCGATCGGTCCAGCCGAACAGCTCGCGTCCGAAGCCGACCGAAAACGTCTCGACCCCGACGCCGCACCAACGTGCCACGAGGAAATGCCCGAGTTCGTGAAAAAACACGACGATCGTGAGCACGAACAGGAACGGTATGCCGTAGCCGAGGACCAGCGTGGCAATCCACCCAAACATTTCCATCATTGACACCTGTCCGGTTGAGGATTCGTCGCTTACCAGAAGAAGCTTAAAAATGGTTGACCAAAGCTGCCGCCTGGTTCCGAGCCCATTCATCAATGGCAAAGACATCGGCAATGTCTGCGGGGGTTTCAACCATCCCGCTCGCTTCAGCCCGATTCATCGTGCGCTCAACAAGCTTCGCAATATCAGTAAAACCGCTCCGTTCCTGCAAAAACGCTTCGACCGCAACTTCGTTGGCCGCGTTCAGCACGATCGGCATGCCCGGCCCGGCCGCCATCGCTGCAAGCGCCAGACCGAATGCCGGAAACCGATCGACATCAACCGGTTCGAACGTAAGCGAGCCGAGTGTGGCAAGATCAAGGCGATCACACGGGGTTGGTGCCCGTCGCGGCCAATTAAGACAATAGGACAGAGGGCCGCGCATGTCGTGGGGCCCAAGCTGCGCCAAGACTGAACCGTCGATGTAACGGACCAAGCCGTGCACGATCGATTGCGGGTGCACAATGGCTCCCAGGCGGTCCGCCCCGACCGGAAAAAGGTGCGCGGCTTCGATCACTTCCAGTCCCTTGTTCATAAGGGTGGCTGAATCGATCGTGATTTTCGCACCCATCGACCAGTTGGGGTGTTTCAGCGCCTGTGCAGGGGTAACCCCTTTCATTTCCTCATAAGAAAAAGTGCGGAAGGGACCGCCCGATGCGGTCAGCAAGATCTCCGCAATCGAGGCCTCGTCGTTGTCCGCAATCGCCTGGAACACGGCATTGTGTTCGGAATCGACAGGCAACAGCCGGGCTCCCGCCGCTTCAGCCCGGTCGGTGAACAAGGACCCGGCGGCGACAAGGCATTCCTTGTTGGCAAGGGCAATCGTGGCACCTTGGTCAACGGCGGCCAGGGTGGGTTTCAACCCGGCAAATCCGATAATCGCCGCGACCACTAGATCGGCCGGCCGTCCGGCGGCCTCGACAAGCCCCTCCACGCCGCACAGCGCTTCGATGCTGCTGCCCGCGAGGCGCTGCTTGAGTTCGTCGTAGCGTGTCTCATCGACGATCACCGCCACTTCGGCCCCGGTGCTGAGCGCCGTTGCGGCGAGTTTTTCGACATTCGTCCGCGCGGTCACGGCCACGATATCGTAAGCCTCGGGGTGCCGTTCGATGAGATCCAGCGTGTTGCGCCCGATCGATCCGGTCGCACCGAGCAGCGAAATCCGCCGCCCGAGCGCATCGCCCGGTTCGGCGTTCAGTGACTGCGCCGACGCTGAAATGTCATCCATTATTGTAATCCCGCCTTCAGTCCGGGCGTCAGGTGAAACAGGTTGGCCTCCACCGCCCAGAACGCCGCGGCCACCATGGCGGCGGCGAGTAAACCATCCAATCGATCCAGAATACCGCCATGACCGGGTATTAGATTGCCGGAATCCTTGACGGAGAACATCCGCTTGAAAGCGGATTCGAACAGGTCGCCAACCTGGGTCGCAATCGACAGCAATACAGCCAGGCCAAATGTGCGCGTATCCAGATCCGCCCCCGATATCACGGTGAAGGCGATGCCCGCCGCAGAACCGAAGACAAGCCCGCCGATCGATCCCGACCAGGTCTTTTTCGGCGAAATCGAGGGCCAGAGCTTCGGACCGCCGATCGTTCTTCCAACCATATAGGCCGCTGTGTCGGTCGCCCAGACCACGACCAGCAGAAAATAAATTTGTGAAATGCCGCCTTCGCTTTGGCGCAACACGATCAGCGAGATACAGGCGAGGCCGGAATAAGCTATGCCCGCCGCAATCCATCGCGCGGGCCGGCGCACCGACCCGACAACAAGCGCCACCAGCATGGCCAGCGCGAGAAGCGCCAGGCCGATCGCCAGGTGCTGGGTTCCGACCGCCAACGCCGTGGCGCCGATCGTGATCGAAAACAGCAATCCCGACAACGGCCCGGCCGGCCCGCCGGCAATCCGACACCATTCCGAAAAGACCAGGATCCCCATCACCGCAACGCCTAAAATGAAGACCCATCCGCCGAAATAGGCAATCAGGACGACAAAGGGTATCAGCACGATCGCCGAAGCAAACCGGACGAAAAAGTCGCGCTGACTGGCAGATAAGCCAGGTGCCGGCGATTGCTGTGGCTCAGGTGTCATCAAAGACGCCTGTGCCGCCGCGCGCAATCGTCACGGCCCCGCCAGAGGTTCGGATTGATCCGGTCTGAAACGATGTCAGGTCCCATCCATTCGTAGGGAGGTCAGCTGCCTGCCGCCGGACACCACGCGGTCAGCGCGCCGTCCCGGTCTGCCGGCACGATCGCCACCCTCTCTGTTTCCCCGGGCGTATCGCCTTGCGCCCATTTCTCTGAAAGGCGGACGCTTTTGCTTTTCCGAACCAGAGCCTGGCCGGTTGGCGGCGCCCATTTTTTTGTGCGGGCGGCGAATCCCGCACTGTGTGGCCCAGTTTCTCACACCTGGGTAATTTCTTCTTCCTTTTCGGACAGTATCTTGTCGATTGAAGCAACCGTCCGATCGGTCATTTCCTGGACTTCGTCGGCGTACAATCGGTGGTCGTCTTCGCTCATCGATCCAGCCTTTTCCAGCCGTTTCAGCGTATCCATGCCGTCCCGACGGACATGGCGCGCCGCGACCCGAGCCTGTTCGGCATAGCGATGCGCAACTTTGACAAGTTCCTGGCGACGTTCGGCGTTCAGTTCCGGTATCGGAATCCGCAACAACGTGCCCTCGACAACCGGGTTCAAGCCGAGGCTCGACTCGCGGATCGATTTTTCGACCGCTCCGACCATCGACTTGTCCCATACGGTCAGAGAGATGAGGCGCGGTTCCGGCACGCTGATCGTAGCCACCTGATTAAGGGGCATTTGCGAACCATAGGCCTCAATGGTGATCGGATCGAGCATCGTGGCGGATGCCCGCCCGGTCCTTAGACTCGCGAGTTCATGCCGAAATGCCGAGATCGCACCGTTCATGCGGCGTTCCAGATCGTCGGTATCCAGATAGTCTTCTTCAGTGCTCATGGCGCCTGGCGGCCTCCCACGTTTCTGGGTTCTTTTCGGGCCAAGCCGCTACCCGGAAACGGTCGTAGCCCGCCCGTTTCCGGCAACGACTGCGATTAATTCGCCTGGCTCATGGATGGAAAATACAACAATCGGGATCTGTCTGTCACGCGCGAGCGACACTGCGGCCGTGTCCATGACGGAAAGACCCCGCCTCAGGACCTCGTCATGGGTCAGGGTGTCAAACCGTTCCGCGGTCGGATCTTTTTTCGGATCGGCAGAATAGATGCCGTCGACCTGGGTCGCTTTCAGGATGGCGTCGCACCCCATCTCCCAGGCGCGAAGAGCCGATGCCGTGTCAGTCGAAAAGAACGGCGCACCGACCCCGCCACCGAACAGCGTGACAGCGTTTTCCGACATCGATTCCAGGGCCGCGCGCTGCGTGAAGCTCTCGCAGACCTCAGGGATGGCGAGTGCGGAGAAGGCTTCGGCAGACACATCAAGACTTCGGAAACAGGCCTTCAACGCAATGGCGTTCATGACCGTACCCATCATGCCCATGTGATCGGCGGTGACGCGATCGAGACCGGTCTCTGCGAGTTGCGCGCCGCGAATGTAATTGCCGCCGCCCACGACCACGCCGACACCGACACCCATACGGGCGACAGAGGCAATTTCAGTGCAAATCCGATTTGCAATATCGGGGGCAATGCCAAACGGCTGGTCGCCCATCAACGCCTCCCCTGACAGCTTTATCAGGACGCGGCGGTAGAGGGGATCGGCCATGAAGCAGTCTTCCTGTCCAAGGTCTCGGGGCGATGGTCGACGGCCGCGAATGGCGCGGCACGCCGGAATTCGTATGTCCGACCCTACTGGGCGGACATGGCCGCGACTTCGGCAGCGAAGTCGGTTTCTTCCTTTTCAATGCCTTCGCCGAGGCCGAAACGCACCATGCCGGTGATTTCAATAGGGGCGCCGGCGGACGCGGCGGCGTCTTTCAAGGCCTGGTCGACAGTCTTATCCGTATCGACAACGAAGGCCTGCTTCAGAAGCACCACCTGTTCGTAGTACTTGCGCAGCCGACCCTCGACCATTTTTTCCACGATGTTGTCCGGCTTGCCGGATTCGCGCGCCTGTTCGGTGTAGACACCACGCTCCCGGTCAACGACCTCCGGGTCGAGTTCCTCGACAGTGATTGCCAGGGGCGATGAGGCGGCGACGTGCATCGCAATCTGCCGACCGATTTCGTTCAGCTGGTCGGCCGAACCGGCGGACTTCAAGGCCACGAGCACACCGATTTTGCCCAACCCCGGAGCTGCGGCGTTGTGCACATAACTGGCGACGACGCCCTCATCCACCGAAAGCACGGCGGTTCGCCGCACGGTCATGTTTTCGCCGATCGTCGCAATGGCGTCCTTGAGATGCGCTTCCACGGTGTTCGACGATCCCGGATAGGGCGCGCCTAACAGCGCGGCCACGTCGCCGTCGGCGGACAGCGAGGCCTGCGCAATGTTCGATGCAAGCGCCTGGAAGCTCTCGTTACGGGCCACGAAGTCGGTTTCCGAGTTCACTTCGACTACGGCGGCCTTGGCGCCATCGGTCGCGACAGCGACCAGCCCGTCCGATGCGACACGCCCGGACTTCTTGTCGGCCGTCGACAGGCCTTTGGTCCGCAGCCAGTCGATCGCCTGGTCCATGTCTCCGGAATTTTCCGCCAGAGCCTTCTTGCAGTCCATCATGCCGGCCCCGGTCTTTTCCCGGAGTTCCTTTACCATTGATGCTGAGATGCTCATTGTTCGCCTCGTCGTGAGTATTTCGTTCAGGTCGGCGTTATGCTTCGGCAGAGAAGTCCGCGGCCTGCTGGATCCAATTATCTCGTTCGATGCGCCCCTTGAAATTCAGGACCGCGTCGACCTTTTCGATATCTTCCGGCGTGAACGCGGCGATCTGGGAGAACCGGGTAATGCCAAGCGCATTCAGCTTGCCTTCGAGCGCAGGCCCCACTCCGGATATCTTTTTCAGGTCGTCGGCGTCGCCATCGGGAGCGGTGAAAAGCGGTGTGATCTCCGTCGCGTCGTCCCCGCTTTCAGCTTCAGCCGTTTCTGCTTCAGCGTCAGTCGTTTCTGCTTCGGCGTCAGCCGTCTCTTCGACTGCCGGCTCGGCTTCCTGAGGCGCCGGTGAGGCTTCGGGCTCGGCCGTTGCGGCGGCCCCGTTCGCCATCGGCGCGGCTTCCTCTGCGATCACCTCCTCAATCGGGTTCTCGCTTGCACCCACATCGACGCCGATATCGCCCTGACCTCTGGAAATACCGTCGAGCGCGGCCCGTGCGATCAGATCGCAATAGAACTGGATGGCCCGGCCGGCATCGTCGTTGCCCGGTACGGGGTATTCGATGCCTTCGGGATCGGAGTTTGAATCGACAATGGCCGCGACCGGGATGCCCAGACGCTTGGCTTCCTGGATGGCGATCGCCTCGCGGTTGGTGTCGATCACGAACAACAGGTCCGGGATGCCGCCCATGTCCTTGATGCCACCGAGGTTGCGCTCCAGCTTGTCGCGTTCGCGATCGAGCCGCAGACGTTCCTTCTTGGTCAGGCCGGATGCGTCTCCATCGAGCAATTCCTCAAGTTTGCGCAGCCGCTGGATCGAGTTGGAGATCGTTTTCCAATTGGTCAGCATGCCACCAAGCCAACGGGCATTGACGAAGTACTGTGCCGAGCGTCGCGCCGAATCGGCAACGTAGGTCTGCGCCTGGCGCTTAGTGCCCACAAGCAGGACACGGCCACCATTCGCCACTGTATCCGATACCACCTTCAGCGCCTGGTGCAGGAGCGGAACGGATTGGGCAAGATCGATGATGTGGATGTTGTTGCGTTCGCCGAAAATGTACGACGACATCTTCGGATTCCAGCGGTGAGTCTGGTGACCGAAGTGTACGCCAGCTTCCAATAGCTGACGCATCGAAAAATCTGGCAAAGCCATATCGATGGTATCCTTTTACCGGTTAGCCTCCGCGGGTCATGACAAAAGTCACCGGACGGGGAATTCCCCTTGCCCGCGTGCGAGATGGCGCGCCTTATACGGCCGCTGCTTGTGCAACGCAACCCAAATCGCGAAAATATGCATCATTGCCGGTGCCGCTTCCCCGCCAGGACACGACACAGGGCGTTGCAACGATGCGTCTGCTGGAAATGGTCAGGTCAGTTCGACCGACACCACTCCGTTCACCGCGCGCAGGGCACTCGCCAGTTTCGGCGACACGTCATACTTCTCCGGCAGCCGGACTTCGACCTCCTTGCCCGGCTCCTGAAGCAACAGGATGACACTGACACCGACCGGCCCGCTGGTCCGGAGGTATTTCGACACGCTGGCAAGCGGTTCGGCTTCGCGCAAAAAGATGCGCAGGTCCGTCGTCCCGCCGGCTGATGCCTCTTCGAGCGATTGGACCGCCTGGATGCGGATGCTGATCCCTTCCTCCCGCTGTTCCGCGCCGACCATGAGGACAACCGATTCTCCCGGCGACAGGATCGGCCGATAGGTCGTCAGGACTTCGGAAAACGCGACGGCCTCGAACTGGCCGGAGGGATCCGTGAGATAAATGATGCCCATCTTGTTGCCGGTCTTTGTCTTGCGCTCCTGGCGGCGCACGACGGTTCCGGCGATCCGGCCCGCTGTCGCTCCGGCCCGCACCGATTGAGAAAACGAGGCAAAATCCTGGACCCGCAGCTTTTCCAGGGTCGACCTGTATTCGTCCAGAGGATGGGCCGAAAAATAGAACCCGATCGCTGCATGTTCGTGTTGCAGACGTTCCGGGGCCGGCCACGGCTGAACGTCCGGCAGATGGATCGCCTCACCTTCGACCGCATCGCCGAACAATCCGCTTTGGCCCTGCTGCGCATCGGCATAGGTACGGTTCGCCGTCTCCAGAACCCGCTCCAGTCCATTCATCAGTCGGGCGCGATTGGCGTCCAGACAATCCAACGCTCCGGCAGCGATCAACCCTTCGAGGGTCTTCTTGTTGACGGCCTTTGGATTGAGTCTGTTGGCGAAATCCGACAAGGAAGCAAACGGCCGCGTGCGGCGTTCTTCCACGAGCGTCTCGACCGCATGCCGCCCGACACCCTTGATCGCCGCCAGTGCATAGACAATGCGCCCGTCGGAAACGGTGAAATCGACTTCCGATTCGGCGATGGATGGCGGTCTGACTTCGATCTCGAGACGCCTTGCCTCCTGGCGAAAGTCGTTCAGCTTGTCGGTGTTGGTAATATCGAGCGACATCGACGCGGCAAGGAACTCCACCGGGTAGTTCGCCTTCAGGAAGGCCGTCTGGTAGGACACAAAGGCATAGGCGGCCGCGTGCGCCTTGTTGAAACCGTAATCGGCAAACTTGGCGACGAGGTCGAAGATCGTTTCCGCCTGGGCCTTGTCCACCTGGCGCTCGACGGCGCCCTCGACGAAGCGCTCGCGCTGAACGGCCATTTCCGCACGGATCTTCTTGCCCATGGCCCGGCGCAACAGATCGGCCTCGCCAAGAGAATAGCCGGACAGGGTCTGCGCGATCTGCATCACCTGTTCCTGGTAGATGATGACGCCGAAGGTCTCCGTCAGGATCGGCTCAAGGAGCGGATGCATGTAATCCGGCTCTTCTTCGTTGTGCTTGCGCCGATTGTAGGTCGGGATGTTGTCCATCGGCCCGGGACGGTACAAGGCCACCAGAGCCACAATATCCTCGAAACGGTCCGGTTTCATGCCGGCCAGCGCCTTGCGCATGCCCTGGCTTTCCAACTGGAACACACCCACCGTCTCGCCCCGCGAGATCATTTCGTAGGTCTTTTTGTCATCGAAGGGAATCGTATCCAGGTCGATGTCGATGCCCTGTTCGCGAATGAATTGCAGGGTCCGGTCGATGACGGTCAGGGTCTTCAGCCCGAGAAAGTCGAATTTCACGAGCCCGGCCGGTTCGACCCATTTCAGATTGAACTGGGTTGCCGGCATATCCGAGCGGGAATCCCGATACAGCGGCACCAGCTTTTCGAGCGGGCGGTCGCCTATGACAATGCCGGCGGCGTGCGTGGAGGCGTGCCGGTACAGGCCTTCAAGCTTGATGGCGATGGAAAACAGGCGCGCAACGATTTCGTCCTTGTCGCGTTCCTCCTGAAGTCTCGGTTCGTCGCCGATCGCCTGGACGAGTGTCACCGGATTGGCCGGGTTGTTCGGCACCATCTTGCAAAGGCGATCGACCTGGCCGTAGGGCATCTGAAGGACACGTCCGACATCGCGCAGGACCGCGCGGGCCTGCAGGCTTCCGAAAGTTATGATCTGCGCGACCTGTTCCTTGCCGTACTTTTCCTGGACGTAGCGAATGACTTCGCCGCGGCGGTCCTGACAGAAATCGATGTCGAAATCCGGCATCGACACCCGTTCCGGATTGAGGAAGCGCTCAAACAGAAGGCCGAACTGAAGCGGGTCGAGATCGGTAATGGTCAACGACCAGGCAACAACGGACGCGGCACCGGAGCCACGGCCCGGCCCGACCGGAATGCCCTCGGCCTTCGCCCATTTGATGAAATCTGAAACGATGAGGAAATAGCCCGGATAGTCCATCCGCTCGATGACCGACAATTCGAATTCCAGGCGTTCGACATAATCATCCCGGGTCGTGCCGGGGGCGAGCCCGCCGGCTTCCAGACGGCGGTCCAGACCCTCTCTCGCCTGGCGCCGCAATTCATCGGCTTCCGTAAGCGCGCCGTCGGCGGTTTCCGCCGTAAAGCGCGGCAGAATGGGCGGGCGCGTCTTCGGCCGGTAGGAACAGCGGCGGGCAATCTCGACGCTTGCTTCAAGTGCTTCCGGCAAGTCCTTGAAAAGCTCGATCATTTCTTCCCGGCCTTTGAACCGGTGATCGGGCGTCAGGTGACGCCGGTCGTCTTCGATCAACACCCGCCCCTCAGCCAGGCAGATAAGGGCGTCATGGGCCTCGTAATCGTCCTTGTCGGCAAAAAACGCTTCGTTCGTCGCGACGATCGCAACGTCCTCGCGATAGGCGTAGTCGAGCAGGAACGGTTCGGTGACGTGCCAGTCATGATCCGCATACCGCTGCAATTCGATGTACAGGTCGCGCCCGAACACGCTACGCAGTTGATCGAGCCGTGCAGCCGCCTCTTCGAACCGTCCTTCGATAGCCAGGGAATCGGCCGGTCCTCCCTGCCCGCCGGTCAAGGCGATCAGACCTTCGGCCTTATCGGCAAACCAGTCGATATGGCAGAATGGTGCGGTCGTGCCGTCGGATTCCAGATAGGCGCGGCTGACGATCTCAACGAGGTTTGCGTATCCCATCTCGTCGCGCGCGATCAGGACGATCGAAGGATGGACGGGCGGGGCCGCCCGCGGATCGCTCGATGTCGCAAGGGCCAGCTTGATCTGGCAGCCGATCAGCGGTTGCAAACCGGCCTGCACAGCCTTTTCGGAAAACTCCAGGGCGCCGAAGAGATTGCCGTTGTCGGCGAGGCAGAGCGCCGGCTGATCGTCTGCCACAGCGAGGTCGATGAGCTTCTTCAAGTGCAGGGCGCCTTCAAGAAGCGAATAGGCCGAATGCGCCCGCAGATGGACAAAACCGGGTCCGCTCATCGTTCTTCCCTACTGCGCTGATAGTGTGCCAGAGGCCCGTTTCGGACCACCGGCATCTTCCGGCAAGCCGGCCGCAAAATCCAGAAGCCGCCGGCTGCCTTTTGGGGAAAACGGCGGAACCGGGTCAGAGCATCAGCCACATCTGGATGGCAACGACAAATGTCGATACGGCGAGAAATCCCATGCAATCCCGAACAACGGTCATACGATCCTCCATTGGCTTGATCTGATCCCTTTATGTTCCATTTTTGTTCGCAGAACAAGACACGACGATCCGGTCATCCGAAGAGCGTTAAAGGAGTCTTACCTGGCCGGCTTCCAGGGTAACGCGCCGGTCCATGCGGTCGGCGAGTTCCATGTTGTGGGTGACAACAAGAGCGGCAAGACCGGACGCATTGACGAGCGCGGCAAGCGCATCGAACACGAATCCGGAAGTCTTCGGGTCGAGATTGCCCGTCGGTTCGTCGGCCAAGAGGAGATGCGGGGCATTGGCCACGGCACGGGCAATGGCAATGCGCTGGCGTTCGCCACCGGACAGTTCAGCCGGCCTGTGGTCCTTTCGGTCGGCGAGACGCATGTAGTCGAGCAATTGTCCGGCGCGCTCTTCGGCCTGAGGCCGGTCCAATCCGTTGATCAATTGCGGAATGACGATGTTTTCAAGCGCGGTGAATTCCGGCAGCAGGTGATGGAACTGATAAACGAAGCCGATATGGTTGCGGCGCAACTCTGTTCGTCCGGCATCGGTGAGTGCTCCGGCCGATTTGCCGGCGATCAGGATCTCACCTGAATCCGGCGCCTCCAGCAAACCGGCAATGTGCAACAGCGTCGACTTGCCGGCACCGGACGGCGCGACGAGCGCAACGAGTTCGCCCTCGCCGATCTCCAGGTTCGCGCCCTTGAGGACTTCCAGCCGGCTGTCGCCCTCCCGGTAGGACTTGACGATACCGGTCAGGCGCAGAGCCGTCGGCCGCGTCTTCGGTACCGCGTCCGCCGCGCTCGATCCCGCCGGCTCGGCGGCTTGCGTCATGGGATCACTCATATCGCAGGGCCTCGACCGGATCCAGGCGCGCCGCCCGCCACGCCGGGTAGAGCGTTGCGAGAAACGACAGCGTCAGGGACATGACCACGACCGAGATCACGTCCATGGGCTCAAGCCTTGTCGGCAATTCGCTCAGGAAGTAGATGTCCGGCGGGAAGATGGGAATGCCTGTAATGTAGGACAGGCCCTGCCGGATCGGCTCCGCATTGATCGCGATGATGGTTCCGATCAGGAAACCCGCGATCGTCCCGACAATGCCGATGCTCGCACCGGTGATCAGGAAAACGCGCAGGACCGATCCACGGCTAGCCCCCATCGTGCGCAGGATCGCGATGTCGCTGCCCTTATCCTTCACCAGCATGATCAGTCCGGAGACGATGTTGAGCGCAGCAACCAGCACGATCAGGGCCAGGATCACGAACATTACGTTGCGCTCGACCTCGAGCGCGTTGAACAGGGTGATGTTGCGCTGGGTCCAGTCGGACACAACGGCCGACCGGTCGATCGCGGTTTCGATCGGCCCGCGCATGCGGTTCACCGTGTCCGGCTCCTCGACAAACACGTCGATGGCCGTAACGTCGTTCTCCTTGTTGAAGAACAATTGCGCCTCGCCGAGCGGCATGAAGACGACCGTTCCGTCGTACTGGAACATGCCGACCTGAAAAACCGCGGTGACCCGATAGGCCTTGATGCGCGGCTGGACGCCGAAGGGAGTTACCAATCCGCGCGGCGTAATGATGGTGATCTGGTCGCCAATGACGATGCCGAGCGCGGCAGCCAGACGCGACCCGATGGCGACGCCGTTCGAGGTATCGAAGCCCTCGAGCCCGCCGGAAATGACGTTGTCGGCAATGAACGGCATATCGGCAATATCCGCCTCCCGCACGCCGCGCACCACAATGCCCTGGGCACCGATCGGCCCGGATCCCAAAGCCTGTCCCTCGACAAACGGCATGGCGCGCACGACGCCGTCGGTGGCGCGAATGCGTTCCGTGACCTCATCGTAATCCGTCAGCGGCCCGTCGATCGGCTGGATCAACATATGGCCGTTGAAGCCGAGAATCTTGTCGAGCAATTCGGCGCGAAAGCCGTTCATCACGGCCATGACGATGATCAGGGTGGCGACGCCCAGCATGATCCCAATGAAGGAAAAGCCGGCAATCACGGAGATGAAAGCCTCCTTGCGCCGCGCCCGCAGGTAGCGACCGGCGAGCATCCATTCAAAGGGAGCGAAGGGTTTCTGGCTCATGGGCTCATTCGCGCGTCGGGCGATTCTCCGTTGGTCAACCCAGCCCGTCGGACCTTTCAGTCCCCGGCCAGCGATGTCAATCGGTTAATGACGGCATCGGGGGCGAGCTGAAGGCGCTCCCCGGATTTCCGGTTCTTGAGTTCGATCAGGCCGCCCTTCAGGCCTTTCGGACCGACAACGACCTGCCAGGGCAGGCCGATCAGGTCCATGGTTGCGAATTTGCCGCCGGCACGGGTGTCCGTGTCATCATAAAGGACCGTGCGCCCGGCAGCTGTCAGCGCGGTCTCCAGACTGTCGCAGGCGGCGTCGGTTTCCGGATCGCCGACCTTCAGGTTGATCAAGCCGATGTCAAACGGTGCCACGCCTTCCGGCCAGATGATGCCATCGTCGTCGTGGCTCGCCTCGATAATCGCCCCGACCAGACGCGAGACGCCAACACCGTAGGACCCCATATGCACGGGCACGTCCGTGCCGTCCGGCCCTGCCACCCGGGCGCCCATCGGATCTGAATATTTCGTGCCGAAATAAAAGATGTGCCCGACCTCGATCCCGCGGGCCGCGATCCGCCGTTCTTCAGGCAATGCCTTAAATGTGTCTTCGTCATGCATTTCGTCGGTTGCCGCATAAGGTTTCGTCCAGGCATCGACAATCGGTCCGAGGTCGGCGGAAAAGTCTGTATCGGCAGCGGGCACCGGCTGGTCGAGCAATTCCTTGTCGCAGTAGACGGCACTCTCTCCCGTCGATGCCAGGATGATGAATTCGTGGCTCATGTCGCCGCCGATCGGACCGGATTCGGCACGCATGGGAATCGCCTTCAGACCCAGCCGGTCGAAGGTTCTCAGATAAGCGACGAACATGCGGTTGTAGGAGGCACGCGACGATTCGACATCGAGGTCGAAACTGTAGGCGTCCTTCATGGAGAATTCGCGGCCCCGCATGACGCCGAAACGCGGCCGGACCTCGTCACGGAACTTCCATTGGATATGGTAGAGGTTCAAAGGCAGGTCGCGATAGGAGCGGACCGAAGCACGGAAAATGTCGGTGATCATTTCCTCGTTCGTCGGACCGAACAGCATGTCACGCTCATGGCGGTCCCGGATACGCAACATCTCCGCGCCGTAGTCGTCGTATCGTCCGCTCTCGCGCCACAGATCGGCCGGCTGGATCGTCGGCATCAACACCTCGACCGCGCCCGCCCGATTTTGTTCCTCGCGGACGATCTGTTCGATGCGCTTCAGCACGGCGTAGCCGAGCGGCAACCAGGAATAGATGCCCGCGGCCTGCTGACGGATCATGCCTGCCCGCAGCATCAGCCGGTGGGATACGATCTCGGCCTCCTTCGGGGTCTCCCGCATGATCGGCAGGAAGTAGCGGGACATTCTCATTGTTATTCGCTCCGTGAAGGATCAGTTTCGACGATTGTGGGCCGGACAGAAGACCAAGCGTTGCAAAAAGACAAGTGAAAAGCAGTCCCGGACCGAGGGCCGGAGGGTTCGAAAAAAACACCGTCATTGCGCTCGCAAGGGATCCGGATCCTCGCCTCCTCACGAAGGCGTCAGATGTTCCACGGTCCATTTCCTGGTACCATGTATGCTGATGAGATGAGTTTGAAACGACCGGCTCCGGCAGATCACGGGCCGGCGGCATTCGGCACGTTACTGTCTGCATGCCGGTTCCTCCCCTACCCGTCTAAATAATCGACACCGGCCCGATCTTTTTTGACTCAGAGGCAAAGACAGATCGGAATTTTTTTTCTGACGGTAGCGATAAGTTGCAACATCATTTTTGCAACACGTGGTTTTCCGGAATTTCCTAATTTGAACATTGTTTAATCGGATTATTTTTACATTCTGCACAAAATGATGACACATGCACAAAAGTGCGCTAGTGTCCGTTTCCATAATAACAGAGAGATCGGCAGATTTTAGTCGCTCTCCACATGCATCGCGGTCTGAGTCTTGGGAGGAATGGTCCGTCGGCGCGGTCTTTCGCAGCCATCCAATCACTGTCGAGACAGGTTTGGAATGCACGGACAGGACGCGTTACTTGGAAGAGCAAGGTTCGCCCTTGCTCTTTTTCTTTTTCAGGGCGCCGTTTCTCTGCTTACCCTACATAAGCCGGCAGTTTTCCCCGCACCCTTATTGGGACCGGCAGTGACATCCTTGGGTTGATACGATCCCTGTGCACCAAACGGGTCTCTCCGGCTTCCCCAAGCAGATCCGCATGGTCGGTTTGATCGATATCAATCGAGTGCGGACGCGAGTCGGCTAGCCCCATCCTGACCTGCCGCCTTGACGATCCGCGCCAGCAGATCAGAGCGGCCGGCGTCCAATCAAAGGGACACCGATTCCTTCCCGTCGGTGGATGTGCATGCCTGAAAACAGCCTCGTTCCGGCCTCTGATCTATCGCGCCTTCCCGTCGATGAATTGCCCGCGCCGGGGCCGTCTGCTGGCACGGACGCCTATATTCGCGAACGCGAGAAATGCCTCGCCGCCTGTGAGCGCAAGGCCGCCAATTACCGGCGCTACATGGAGTCACGCCGCCGCGGTGTCGTTGCGGACTACCTCCCGGTCAAGCTCGACATCGAGAATGTAAGCCGGTGCAATTTCCGTTGCATAATGTGTGTCGTGAACGACTGGGGTCCCAAACGCAAACGCGCCGAAGACATGACGCTTGAGACCTTCAAGGCGCTGATCGACGAACAGGAAGGCCTGGTTGAAATCAAACTGCAGGGAATCGGAGAGCCGCTCCTGCAGGGCGACGACTTTTTCGCCATGATCCGCTACGCCAGGGAACGCCATATCTGGGTCCGGACGACAACCAATTGCTCGCTTTTGCACCTGCGCGACAATTACAAGAAACTGATCGATTCAGGTGTCAACGAAGTCCAGATGTCCGTAGACGGTGCCACCAAGGATGTCTTCGAGACCATCCGCACCGGCAGCCGCTTCGAGCGCATCGTCGAGAATTGCCGGCTTATCAATGAATACGCACGCTCGCAGGATCGGCGCGTCACAAAAATGTGGAGCGTCGTCCAGAAGGCCAATTTCCATCAGGTCGAGGGTCTTGATCTTGTCGACCTTGCCGCGGACCTGGGCTTTCAGGACCAGGCCTTCGCCTTCAGTCTGACGGATTGGGGACAGGAGGATTGGCGCACCCAGAACGACAGCGTCACTGTGGACGGCGCCCTGACGGAATTGCTCGGCCATCGCCTTATGACACGCGCCCGGGAGCACGGCATTACGATCGGCTTCTGGCGGGTAACCTCGAAATATGACGTTTCGTCGCCAGATCGGCTTTGCCCCTGGCCCTTCGAACGCGCAACCGTGACGTCCGACAGCCGGGTGACTCCCTGCTGCGCCATCGGAGATCCGGGGGCTTTCGAGTTCTGCAAGGGTGAAAGCAAAAGCTTTTTGGAAGTCTGGAACAGTCCCGAATATCAAGCCTTCCGAGCGGCTCACCTGTCAGGCGACGTGCCGGATATCTGCCGCGGCTGCTATTCCTCGTAGGGCAGTCCCGTCCGCGCGGTTCCTCGGTTTCAGGTATCGAGAACGACGCGGCGACTACCACTCGAATCCCGGCAACGGAATATCTTCCAGAGCCAGCCCCGATTGCAGGATCAGGACGAACCCGGCAAACACAATGGCGGCGACCACGGTCGTCACCAGCGCCTTGCGCAGCATCATTGGCCGGACCGGCGCGCTTTCGGTCGTGCCCATCGTGATATCGCCGACATCCTGCTGCGTTCTGACCCCGAACGGCAGGATGGCGAACAGCACGACCCACCAGATCACGAAATAGATGGCCACCGCACTCGTGATCGACAGTCCGAACATCGGGTTCCGCTTTCCGTTTGTTGATCGCTGTCTTACGCGATGGGGGACTACGCCTGCTCGAGCTCTACCAGCGTACCGCAGAAATCCTTCGGATGCAGAAACAGGACCGGTTTGCCGTGAGCGCCGATTTTCGGTTCGCCGTCGCCAAGCACGCGCGCCCCGTCAGCCAAGAGCTTGTCGCGGGCGACCGCTATGTCCTCGACCTCGTAACATACATGATGGATCCCGCCTGACGGGTTCTTGTCCAGAAAGGACCGGATCGGCGAGTCGGATCCGAGGGGTTCGAGCAATTCGATCTTGGTGTTCGGCAGGGTGATGAACACGGTCGTGACCCCGTGCGCGGTCTGGGCGACCGGTTCGGAGACATCGGCGCCAAGCGTCGTGCGATAGATGGCGCTGGCTGCCGCGATATCCTGTACGGCGATGGCAACATGGTTCAATCGGCCAATCATGGCATCTTCCTCTGTTTCAAACGACAGACACGGCCACCCTGCAGACCGGTTTCTTGCCCCAGGCCTGGGAAATGGCCGAGCGGCAGGCCCGGCTGATTGCGTCGGCAACAAGGTCCGGGTCCCGCCGACGTGGCTTGGGAATGCTCTCCGCGGCCCCGATGATCGCCGAATAGGCCAGTTCTTCCAGCATATCGCCGTCCTGATCGGCCACAGGCAATCCTATCGCCTCGACGATCGGGTCATCGAGAATATTGCCCTTATGGTCAAGCACAATGGATACAAATACCGCACCGGCAAACGACAGCCGCCGACGATCCGTAACGCCGCTGCGCTCCGGCGTCGTCACAATCCGTGAATCCCGGACCCAAATGCCCGCATAAACGCTGTCGACGACCTCCGGGTCCCCGGGCAAGAGCCGCACCATATTGCCGTTGCGCGCCGCCACGCTGCTCTTAATCCCGCATTCCATCGCAAACCCGCGATGTGCTTCCAGATGCACCGGCTCTCCATGCACTGGTACCAAGGCCTTCGGGCGTGTCAGCCGATAGAATTCAGCAAGTTCGGCCTTTCTCGGGTGGCCGGAGACATGCACCAGGGCGTCCCGGTCCGTGAGCACATCGACCTCCAGATTTGCCAGGCCGTTCATGACGGCACCGATGGCCTTTTCGTTTCCGGGAATGGCGCGCGCGGAGAAGATCACAAGATCCCCACGCGAAAAGACGGCATGGCGATGATCGCCTTCGGCAATACGCGCCAGCGCGGCGCGCGGTTCGCCTTGGCTTCCCGTACACAGCGCCACCACCCGATCGTTCGGCAGATATCCGAATGCATCCTCGTCGTGAAACTCCGGACAATCGTCGAGATAACCGAGTTCGGCGGCCACATCGATGACCCGCCGAAGCGACCGGCCGAAGACGACGACATCCCGTTGCGCGGCCTTTGCGGCTAAGGCAACCGCGCGAATACGGGCGACGTTGGAGGAAAACGTGGTGACAGCCACCCTGCCCTTCGCCTTTGCGACGATGTCCGCAAGATTGCCGGCAACATCGGCTTCGCTTGGACTGACGCCGTCGCGGATCGCGTTGGTCGAATCGCAGACCAGCACGTCGAGCCCCGCCTCGCCGATCTCCGCCAACCGTCCCTTGGCCATCGGCTGGCCGACGCCCGGCGTCGGATCGATCTTCCAGTCGCCGGAATGCATGATCCGGCCCGCAGGCGTTTCTATCAGCAGTGCGTTCGGTTCGGGAATCGAGTGTGACACGGGGATGTATTCGATGGAAAACGGCCCGATCGATACCCGTTCGCCCTGTTGCACCAGCGTCACCGGAATGTCGGGGGCGTGGTTTTCCATCTCCGACTTGGCTTCCAGCAGGCCGGCCGCAAACGGCGTCGCGTAGACGGGCGCCTGCAGGAACGGCCATAGATCCATCAGAGCCCCGTAATGGTCTTCATGGGCATGGGTGATCATGATCGCCTTCAAACGGTCGGCAATCTCGATGGCGAACCGGATGTCGGGCATGATCACGTCGATGCCCGGCAGTTCCGGGCCCGGGAAGCTGATCCCGCAATCGACCATGATCCATTGCCGGGACTTGCCGCGCCCATACCCGTAGAGCGCCAGGTTCATCCCGATTTCGCCGACACCCCCCAGCGGCACGAATACCAGGTCGTCCGATGCTGTCTTCATCTTTATGATCCGTCCGGTTCGAAAGAGACGTCGCCGGACGCGATCATGTCGGTGCAGCCGTCGTTTCGTTGCAATACGAGATACCCATCCTCGGACAATGTCACGAAGCGCCCGGTCCTAGAAGGGCCGTGCCCGCGAATGGTCACGCGCTCGCCGATACCGGCCGCCCGCTCCAGCCATTGCCGCCGGATTTCCGCAAACCCGCCGGGCTTCGACCAGAGGGCAATTCCGTCTTCGAAATCCTGCGCGAGCCGCGCCCAAACGGCATCGACTTCCACGGCACCGATATGATCGGCAAGACAGGCCGTCGGGTATTGGGCAATTGCCGGACTGGACGCCACGTTGATCCCGATACCGATTACGATCAGCGAGGAATCCGCCAACCGGTGCTGTTCGGCAAGAATACCGCAGACCTTGCCGCCGCCGCACAGGATATCGTTGGGCCATTTGATCGCCACGGCGGCCGTATCGCCGATAAACGCGGATACCGTCCGGTGCGCACAAAGGGCGGCGACGAGCGGTATGCGCCCGGTTTCGGGCGGCAGCTCCGCGGCCGGCCAGACCAGCGTCGCAAATAGATTGCCGGATTCGGAAACCCAGTCCCGACCGCGCCGTCCGCGCCCCTCAATCTGCCGGTCTGCGGTAACCCAGAACGGGCCTTCGGCCCCGGCCTGGGCACGACGTAAGGCCTCTGAATTCGTGGAATCTGTTTCGCGCAGATGGAACCGTACCGGCGACGGGACGGCGCCGAGCGGGGCATGGGATGCTGGCATGCGTCTATCAGGTCAAAAGAAGGAACGCGCCGCGGTTTCCGCAACCGCGACCACCGGGCCGGCAAACAGCACGAACGGAATGATGAACAATCCGCTCAAACCAAGGACCAGCCGCAATTCAACCGGCATCGGTTCGAACCCGCCTGCCGGCTCGTCGAAATACATGATCTTGACGATGCGCAGATAGTAATAGGCGCCGACGACGCTCGCCAGGACTCCGATCACCGCCAGGGCGAATAATTGCGCTTCGATCGCAGCGGCAAAGACGTAGAATTTTGCGAAAAAACCGCCGAAAACCGGAATGCCCGCGAGCGAAAACAACAGGCCGGCCAGAACAACGGCCATGACCGGATTCGTGCGCGACAGGCCGGCAAGTTCATTGATCTCCTCGACCATGCCGTCCTTGCGCCGCATGGCAAGCACGCAGGCAAAGACGCCAAGCGTCATGGCCAGATAGATAACGATGTACAGCACCACGCCCTGAACGCCCGCGAGCGTGCCTGCCGACAGACCGACAAGGGCAAATCCCATATGCGCGATCGAGGAATAGGCAAGCAGGCGCTTGATGTTAGTCTGACCGATCGCGGCAAACGCCCCCAGCGTCATCGATGCGATCGCCACGAAGACGGTAATCTGCTGCCAGTCGGACGTGACCGGTTCGAAGGCCGAGATCGCGATCCGCGTCAACATGGCCATCGCGGCGACTTTCGGAGCGGCCGCAAAGAAAGCCGTGACCGGGGTCGGCGCCCCTTCGTAGACATCGGGCGTCCACATATGGAACGGCACGGCGGAAATCTTGAAGGCGAGCCCGGCAAATACAAAGGCCAGACCGAAGACCAGGCCGAGCGACGAACCATTGACGCCGATCGTCTCGGCGATCGCGGCGAAGCCGGTATGGCCGGTGAAGCCGTAGACGAGCGACGCGCCGTAGAGCAGCATGCCGGAGGAGAGCGCGCCGAGCACGAAATACTTCAGCCCGGCTTCGGTAGAGCGGGTGGAATCCCGATTGATCGCGGCCACCACGTAAAGCGAAAGGCTCTGCAGTTCGAGGCCGAGATAGAGCGCGAGCAGATCGTTTGCCGAAATCATCATCAACATGCCGAGAGTGGCAATGACGATCAGGATGGGAAATTCGAACCGATCAAAACGCTCCGAACGCGCATAGGCGATCGACATCATGATCGCCGCGGCGGACCCGATCAGCGCCAGCACTTTCATGAAACGGGCAAATTCGTCGAGAATGAAGGCGCCGTGAAACGTGTTGCCTCCCGGCGTTGCGTAGAGAAGGACAATCGCCGCGATGGCAAGAAGGACGATCGAACCGGCCGTGACAGTCGGCGTCGACCGCTCTCCGCGGAACACGCCGTACATCAGGAGCAGCATGGCTCCGCAGGCCAGAATGATCTCCGGCAGGGCCGGCGCCAGATCGGGTAGCGCGTAGGTTTCGGTTTCCATCTCTACCTGTCCTTCGCTTCGATCGTACGAAGCCTGAGGCAGGCCGCTTCAAGGATCGGCCCCGTCTTATTCTCTTCTTTTTGCATGCCGGTCCGGTACAGCCGGTTGCTGCCGATGCCGGACATGCGTCACTTCGCCAGAAGCGCGGACTGGCCGCCGTTTCCGAGGCCGGCTTCCACGGTGGTGATGAGGCTGTCGACGGATGCCTGGGTCACATCCAGGATCGGCGAGGGATAAAACCCGAAGAAGATCGTCAACAGGATCAGCGGAACCAGAATGACCTTTTCCCGCGTATCCAGATCGGCGATGGTCATCAGGTTTTCCTTCGTCATTTCGCCGAATACCACGCGGCGATAGAGCCAAAGCGCATAGCCCGCAGACAGGATGACGCCCGTCGTCGCAAACAGGGCAACCCAGGTATTGACCTGGAAAGCGGCGATGAGGGTCAGGAATTCTCCGACGAACCCGCTAGTGCCCGGCAGGCCGACATTGGCCATGGTGAAGACCATGAACGCCACAGCGTACCACGGCATGCGATTGACCAGGCCGCCATAGGCCTTGATTTCGCGCGTATGCATGCGGTCGTAGATCACGCCGACACACAGGAACAGCGCGCCGGAGACGATGCCGTGGGACAGCATCTGAAAGATTCCGCCCTGAATGCCCTGCACGTTGAGCGTGAAGATGCCCATGGTAACGAAGCCCATATGCGCGACCGACGAATAGGCAATGAGCTTCTTGACGTCCTCCTGCATGAGCGCGACGAGCGACGTGTAGACGATCGCCACGACAGACAGCGTGAAGACGAAGGGTGCGAAATATTCCGAGGCCTCGGGAAACATGGGCAGCGAAAACCGCAGGAAGCCGTATCCGCCCATTTTCAGCAGGATCGCAGCCAGAATGACCGATCCCGCCGTCGGCGCCTCGACGTGCGCGTCCGGCAACCATGTGTGCACGGGCCACATCGGCATCTTGACGGCGAAGCTGGCAAAGAATGCGAGCCACAGCCAGGTCTGCATGCTGGACGGAAAGCCGTGTTCCATCAGCTGCACGACGTCAGTCGTTCCCGCATCCCAGTACATGGCCATCATGGCCAGGAGCATCAGGACCGAGCCAAGCAGGGTATAGAGGAAGAACTTGTAACTGGCATAGACGCGCCGCTTGCCGCCCCAGACACCGATGATCAGGAACATCGGGATGAGGCTGCCTTCGAAGAAGACGTAGAAAAGAACGAGGTCGAGGGCGCAGAAGACGCCGATCATCAGCGTTTCCAGGAGCAGGAACGCGACCATGTATTCCTTGACCCGGGTCTGAACGGATTCCCAGCTCGCCAGGATGCAGAACGGCATCAGAACCGTCGTCAGGATAACGAACAGAACCGATATCCCGTCGACACCCATCTGATAGGTTATGGAACCGCTCAGCCAGTCTGCCCGCTCGACGAGTTGAAAACCGGGATCGGACGGATCGAACTGGGCAAGGATCAAAAGCGACAGCAGAAAATTGACCACGGTGACCAGGAGCGCGATCATCCGGATGTCGCGATGCTTGGTCGCCTCGTCCTCGCGCGCAAGCAACACGATGAGCGCCGCACCCAGCAGCGGCAGGAAGGTGATGATGGAAAGTAGCGGCCAACCGCTCATCAATTCCCTCCCGAACCGGTCAGCATTGCCCAGGTGATGAGCGCCGACACGCCGATCAGCATCGCAAACGCATAATGGTAGACATAGCCGGTCTGAAGCTTGACCACGCGGCCGGTGACGTCGCGCACACGCGCGGCCACGCCGTCGGGCCCGAACCCGTCAATCACCCTGCCGTCACCCTGCTTCCAGAGGAACCGACCAAGCCACATGGCCGGCCGCACGAACAGGAAGTCGTAGATCTCGTCGATGTACCACTTGTTCAGGAGGAACGCGTAGAGACCGTCGAAAGTCTTGGCGAGCCTTGCGGGCGTGTCGGGCCGCAAGAGGTAGAACCAGGCAGCCGTTCCCAGTCCGAGGAGCATCATCACGAAGGGCGACGCCTTCACCCAGAAGGGCACATTGTGCAGGTCGTCCAGAACGGTGTTTTCGGGGCTGGTATAGAGCGCCTCTTTCCAGAATTCCTCGTAGGCGTGGTGGTCGCCCACAAAGACCGAATAAAAGACAAACCCCGACAACAGCGCACCAGCCGCCAGAATGCCGAGCGGCACGGTCATGACCGGCGGCGATTCATGGACATGGCTCATGATCTCAGCCGACGCGCGCGGCCGGCCGTGAAAGGTCAGGAAGATGAGTCGCCAGGAATAAAAACTGGTGAGGAGCGCCGCCACGACGGTCGCCCAGAAGGCGAATATGGCGTTGCTGTTCTGGCCGACATAGGCCGCCTCGATCACCGCGTCCTTGGAAAAGAAGCCGGCGGTCAGCGGGAACCCGGTCAGGGCCAGCGTACCGATGATCATCATCCAGTAAGTGAGCGGAATATAGGTCCTGAGGCCGCCCATATTGCGCATGTCCTGCTCGTCCGACACGGCGTGAATGACCGAGCCGGCCCCCAGGAACAACAATGCCTTGAAAAAAGCGTGGGTGAACAGATGAAAGATGCCGACGGAATAGGCACCGACGCCGAGCGCGACAAACATGTAGCCGAGCTGCGAACAAGTCGAATAGGCGATGACCCGCTTGATGTCGTTCTGCACGAGACCGACGGTCGCGGCAAAAAACGCCGTGAACGCGCCAACGAACGTGACCACGCTGAGGGCGAGCGGCGCCTGCTCGAAGAGCGGTGACAGGCGTGCCACCATGAATACGCCGGCGGTGACCATTGTCGCGGCGTGGATCAGCGCGGAGACGGGTGTCGGGCCCTCCATCGCGTCCGGCAGCCAGGTGTGCAGCAGGAACTGGGCCGACTTGCCCATCGCACCCATGAACAGGAGCAGGCAGACAATGGTCAGCGCATGGAACTCCGTGCCGAGGAAGACCAGGGTCGCTTCGCCCAGTTCCGGTGCATTGGCAAAAATCGTCGACAGCTCGACCGTCCCGAAAAGCACAAAGACGCCGAAAATGCCGAGCAAAAAGCCGAAATCGCCGACACGGTTGACGACGAACGCCTTGATCGCGGCGGCATTCGCGGTGGGTTTCTTGTACCAGAACCCGATCAGCAGATAGGACGCCAGACCGACGCCTTCCCAGCCGAAGAACATCTGGACGAGGTTCTCCGCCGTGACCAGCATGAGCATGGCAAAGGTGAACAGCGACAGGTAGGCGAAAAACCGGGAGCGATCGGGATCGTGATGCATGTAGCCGATCGAATAGACATGCACGAGCGCCGACACCGTAGTCACGACGACCAGCATGACCGCCGTCAGCGTATCGACGCGCAATTCCCAATTGACCGTCAGATTGCCGGATTCCATCCACCGCATCACCACTTCGCGGTGCACTTCGGCACTGTCGCCGTATCCGACCTGGAAAAACACGATCCAGGACAGGATCGCGGCCAAGCACAATAAGCCGCTGGTGATGTATTCCGACGCCTTGTCGCCAATGATCTTGCCGAAAAGACCGGCGATCAGAAAGCCGATCAACGGCAGGAACACGATTGCCGAGGTCATGACGGATCAGCCTTTCATCATGTTGATGTCTTCGACGGCGATCGATCCGCGGTTGCGGAAGAACACGACCAGAATGGCCAGCCCGATTGCGGCTTCGGCCGCTGCGACCGTCAGCACGAACAGCGCAAAAATCTGGCCGACGAGGTCGTTCAGGTGGGCGGAAAAAGCGACGAAGTTGATGTTGACCGACAGAAGGATCAATTCGATCGACATCAGAATGATGATGACGTTCTTGCGATTGAGGAAGATGCCGAAAATCCCGATCGTGAACAGGATCGCGGCGACCGACAGGTAGTGAGACAGGCCGATTTCCATCTCAGATCCCCTTGCCCGATTCGACTTTTTTGATCTCGATGGCCGTTGCCGGATTGCGGGCGACCTGGTCGGAAATGTTCTGGCGTTTGACACCTTCCTTGTGGCGCAGCGTCAACACGATGGCGCCGATCATGGCAACAAGCAGAACCAGGCCGGCGACCTGAAAGAAGTAGACGTATTTTGTGTAGAGGAGGAGACCGATGGCTTCGACATTGCCGACTTCGGTGAAGGGCGGGATGGGGGCGGTGGGATCGGCGGCCACTTCGGGCGCGATCGCCCAGGCGCCGAGGATCGTGATCAACTGAGCGACCAACACGATACCGATGATGCCGCCGACGGGCAGGTATTGCAGAAAACCCTGACGCAGCTCGACAAAGTCGACATCCAGCATCATGACGACAAACAGGAACAGGACCGCGACGGCGCCGACATAGACAACGACCAGGATCATGGCGAGGAATTCGGCGCCCAAAAGCAGGAAAAGGCCGGCCGAATTGAAGAAGGCGAGGATGAGGAACAGCACCGAGTGGACAGGATTTCGGGCCGAGATGACCATTACCGCCGACGCGATCGTCACGGCGGAGAACATGTAGAAAAAGAAGGCTTGCAAGAACATCCGGAAGGCCCCTGCCCGGTACGGACTCATCGGTCGGATTCGACCAGGCGTTGTCGTCTTATCGGACTTTGGAATCGACGTCCATTGTCCTTATCGGTACGGCGAATCGAGCGCTATATTTCGCGCCAATTCGCGTTCCCAGCGCGCCCCGTTTTCCAAGAGCTTATCCTTGTCATAGAACAATTCCTCTCGGGTTTCGGTGGCGAATTCGAAGTTCGGACCCTCGACGATCGCATCCACCGGACAGGCCTCCTGGCACATGCCGCAA
>JBCDLT010000056.1:0-43233 GCA_038745065.1 Pseudomonadota bacterium
AATCAGCCCGTCGGCGTCGTTAAACCGCTTGCCCGATACACCGTATCGCGCTGCGCGATTTGCCTAGCCGAGCGAACTGATTTGGTCCATCAAATGGTTCTATCTAACCCGGAACCGCTCTAGAACCACATGTCGGCTACGCAACGCCCGTCGCGCGGCAGGTCGTCGAACCTGTCGAGGCCATCGAAATGGTTGATGGGCAGGGTCGCAACCGCGCCCGGATCATCGACCATACGCAGATTCGCCGCTACCTTGCGGCGCCCGTCTTCGTTCGGATTGAGCGCGCGGTAGAAAGCAAGGCAGCCGCAAGCCGGGCAGAAATGGAATCCGATGAAAGTCCCCCGGCTGTAGACGCTGCTCTGCCCGTCCGTGGTGACGCCTTCATGTTCCCAGCCGTAAATCCAGAGCGCGCCGTAGCGGCGGCAGATCGTGCAATTGCAGGCGGTGACGGAGCCCGGATCACCGGCAAATGTCCAGCGCAGCGATCCGCAATGGCAGCTTCCGGAAAGCATGGGTCGGCTCCTTGTTTGCGCCGCGATCGTACCTCGAAAACATCACCAATGATCATGGATCGTGGCGCTTAACAAGCGCCGTCGACATCGACACCGGCATACGCCGCACCCGGTGCGACATCGGGCGTCAAAACGGCAAGGAACTGCGAAAGGGAGGGGACAGCCATGAAAACGTCCCCTCCTTTCTCATTCGACCTGTGACCGAAGAACCCGGATGACCGGGTCTCAGTCGTAGGTCCGGGAGATTCCGATTTTTTCGCCGTTCTGGCGGGTGATTTGCCGGGCATAGAGCTCGTTCATGACAAGGTCATCGTCCATGATCCCTTCTACGACGAGGCGCTCGCCCGATACAATCGGCAAGGGCTGCGAACCCAGGTACACGCGAACAGTGCCTGTTTCGTCGCGCAGACGGATTTCATCGGTGTCAAAAAATCGATCCACAACCCCCGAAACGGTCACGGACTGGCCGCGCTGAATGTCTGCGATCGGCGTCGTCTCGGCGAGCGCTGTGCCAGCCATGAGGGAAAAGACAATCGCAGCAAACGTGCGCTTGAGCATATCCTTACTCCATGAGTGTTGTTGTGACTTCTAGGTATAGCGCTTCAGCCCTGCTTGAAGCGGTTTCGCCGCTTTGTCGCAGGGATCTGAAAAGAGACGGGCGTGCTGCAGCAGTGGTATGATTTTATGGCGAGCTGACGGCGTCGCCTGCCTGGCTATGGGACGCAGACACTGATCAAGTCCAAACGATCGCCTTCCGTAGCGGAGTGCAGAACCTGCCAATCCAATCATTCTGGCCAATCATTCTGGCCAAGCATTCTGGCCAAGCATTCTGGCCAAGCATTCTGGAAAGAATTGCCATGAACGACGCCGATCATAGAACGCCGCTTGCGCGAATAGAACCCGACGACCGCCTCGTCGTTCTTGCCCGGACGATGGACGCGACGGATCCCGAAGCGCAAAGCGCGCTGAAGGACGGCGTAGTCAACTGGGCGCGCTTTGGAGAGACATGCCTTGGACAGGCGCTCTACCGGCATGGAACTGTCTATCGCAACGCGTCGGAGGCTCCGGTCTGGAGCCATACCGAGCTCAGCTATTTTCATAATCTGGTTCCCGTCAAAGCGATCCGCGACCTCGTGGTCGGATCGCAACCGGCCGGGACGCGCCTGTTTCGCGCGGAGATCCTCGCGACAACGCCGTCTTCCTTTATCCTGCCGCGGCATCTGCAAAGTTCGGCAGACCGTCCGGACCGCCAAGCGTCGCTGGAATTCATCAATGTCGACACGGCCTATCTCGACGCGTACAGGGAAGCGATGCGAGATTTCTGCGGACCTGCTGCCGAAAGGCTTGTTCGGGCGAACAGGTTCGGGAGCTTCAGAGCCATGGAGACAATTGCTGTCCTCTTCCAAGCCCAGGAGCTGAAAATCGATTGGAACCAGATCCACCTGTGCGAACTGGATCCAGACGACTTCGACGGGTTCGGCCCGGAGTTCGAAGCGACGCTGCGCGAAGCATCGCCGGATCGCACCGACCTTGCGGGCACCTTCGCCCGCCTCGACCGAATGCGCACAATTCCTCGCTGGACCTACAATGATCCGATCGTCGAAGTGGATGCCGCACTTGGTCGGGTAGGCACTACCGGCCCCAGATTGCCACATCGCTGAACACGGCACGACAACCCTGCATCAGGCAGCAGATCAGGGTGCCGACGCACGCGAAATCGACCCGGTAGCTGATTTCCGGCGAACGCCTGACCGATGAAATCAATCCGGTCGCGGCTGGGGCTGTCAGGTGGAACGAAGCCCGGAACGGCGAAGCGTCCACTACCGAGCGACATTGCCTGCGGTCAGGCCGTCGGTCCACACAGTCACCGATACTTTCAAGATCCGCAATCGGGTCGCGTTGGCAAATGCGGAACGCATGGCAAAAGCGACGGGCTCGCTTATATTTCAATTTCTCTTGAAATATATAGAATGGCCTGACATATATATTTCAATTATTATTGAAATAAGAGCTGAGCCCATGACCCTTCAAGACCTTCTCACCGCCCTCGCTTCACTGCCTTCCGACGCCTCGCTGATCTTCGAGACCGAAGCCGGACCGGTCGCGGGCGGGTATCATGTGACCGAGCTCAAACACGCCACGATAAAGAGTATCGATTGCGGTGCGCGCCTGTCGGAATGGACGGAAGCCTCCCTGCAAGTTCTCGATGGCCGGGGCGGCGACGCCATGACGGTCGGCAAGTTTACCGGCATTCTGGTGCAAAGCATCCGGCAAGTGGCAGGACTGGGCGAAAGCCCGCTACACGTAGAGTTCGCGCCGAAAAACGTCGGCATGCGCATCTACCAGATCGGCCCGCCTGTGGTGCGGGACGGACAGGTCGTGATCCGGCTGACCGAGAACCGGGCCCAATGCAAACCGGCCATGGACGTGTTCGCGCGGCACCAGGCTGCTGACTGTTGCCCGTCCGGGGTACCGACATCGGCCTGCTGTTCCTGACCGGACAATCATGCGCCCGACTAAGGCCAACGGCCCCGCCTCCGTAAGCGCCGCCGGAACCGGCCTCCACCCTCGCCTTTGAAATAACGGGTGCGGGCCCTGCCTCGCCCGTAGGAACCCGGTTTGAGAGACGGGGGTAACGACGGCACGATCCCGATCAGACATACTCGTTAATACTACGGATCTCACCCAGTTGATTTTCGAAGCGATTGCGTTTTCACTGGCGAAGTCAAAAATTTTCACGCGTATTTTTGAAGTTCCAAAGTAATTTGGGGAAGTTCACGCCATGGCTGGGAACGGCGCCAACGGAAACGGCAAATCCGGCCTGGATGAGGTCTCGAACGCGATCATCGGAACCTGGCTGTTCTTTCTTTATCTGCTGACGATCGTCATTTCGATCCTCATGCTCTCCAGTTATCAGATCCAGGCGCGCATGCAGGTGGTCGATGTCAGCGGCGTCAGCCTGTCGATCTGGCGGCTGATCGAGTTGTCTGAATCCTACGCCCTTCAGGAACAGGAAAAGGAAACCCGCGAACAGGCTCTCGAACAGGCCAAGGCAAAACTGACCGGCATCGAGGCGCGCATTCGCGAACTCGACGCGCAATACACCCCGGTTTTCGACGAATTCTATCGGGACATCCGCCAGTTCAAGGGCGCCTATGAGCGCGCCAATCCCGGTTTCCGGTTTGTGCCGCTCGACCGACACCGCAGCAGCGTAAAGGTTCTCTACGAGGACGTGAGCGGGCAGATCGGCGAGGAAAACCTCGACGAAACCCTCTCCCAGACCTTTGCCGACCTGACCACGCGCTTTGCGGCCGGCGACGATATTTTCCGCAACATATCCAGCGCCAAGAAAAACGCGGCCGCCGTCACCGAGGAGATCGAACAGGACCGGGACAGCCTGGCCGAGGCGGCTGAACGGGTGCGCCTCGGCGTCTTCGGCATTATCGGTGCGGATCCGCGCTATGCCGGTCTCAACGAAAACGAAAAGGCGCAGCTCCAGGATGCCGTCTCGGAGTTTTCCTCGCTGAAGAACATCTTCTGGAGGGTGCCCTACAGTCTCGCCATCATGCCGACGGAAATTCTGGTTCTGTTCCTGGTGCTCGCCATGGGTGTGCTCGGCAGCACGATCTTCATCACCCAATTGTTTTTCCGGCGCGACAAGTACCAGAGCAAGATCGACGACGAATTGAACCTGGCATTTTTCTTTTCGCGCCCCTGGTTCGGCGCGATCACGGCCCTGTCGATTTTCGTGCTCGCAAAGGCCGGGGTATTGTTCCTGACCGATCCAACGTCGCAGAGCGGTCAGGCAACCCTCAGCCCCTTCTTCATCTCCTTTATCGCGATCATTTCCGGCCTGTTTTCCGAACAGGCGATCCAGGCCATCAAGAAGGCGGCCGAAGACTGGTTCCGCAATCAGAACACCTTCGCCGACCGCTGGGGCATCGGGCTCAACCAGGCGCTTGAAAAGAGCGGCCGCGACAAGGCCAGTTTTGCCACCGCCACCGGCATTCCCATCGAAACCGTCGAAGCGTGGTTTGCCGAGGAAAAACCGGTCGCCCCCGACAAGCAGGACATCCTGAGCGCCTGGTTGGAGGCCCCTGTCCGCACGCTCTTCACCGACATTCCGCCGAATGCCAATCGGGGAGATGCGCCGGCAGCGGAAGACGATCCCGCAGCCGAAGCCGATCCCACCGGAAAGGCGTGACCGGGCCTTGATCAGGACTTAGAGCGGTTGCGGGTCAGCCAAACCGCGCAGCCGACAGCGCATCGATCGGATGGTCCGGTGTCTCGCCGACGATCGCCTGGGCCACGAGTCGACCCGTGATCGGCCCCAGGCTGAAGCCCCAGTGCCCGTGCCCGATGGAAAACCACAATCCGGCATGGTTCGGTGCCCGGCCGAGCACCGGCATGGAATCGGGCGTACACGGTCGGTTGCCCATCCAGGGCTCGTCCTCGACCGGATCCTCCAGCGGAAAAAGCGCGCGCGCCATCGGCAGGATGCGTCCCATCTGGACCGGCGTCGGAGCGCTGTCCAGTTCGGCGAATTCGATGCCGCTCGTCAGCCTGATGCCGCGCTCCATCGGCGTGATGACGAAGCCGTTGTCCATGTCGACGACCGGCCGCGACAGGCCGGCATTGCCGGACGGCACGAAATGCCGGTGATAGCCGCGTTTGACCTCCAGCGGCAGCTGATAGCCGAAACGCGCAACAAGCGTCTTGGCCCACGGCCCGAGGGCGACCACGACATCGGCTGCGCGGCACGGCCCGTCGGAAGTCTGCACACTCCAGCCGCCGTCCGTCTCCTCAGCCAGCGTTGCCGCGTCGCCCGTCAAAAAGGTCCCGCCTTTTGCAACAACGCTTTGCGCGATGGCCTTGGTGACTCCGCCCGGAGAGGACACCGATCGGGATCCGCGGAAATACAGCGCGGTGTGATAATCCGGCCGGAGATGCGGTTCGAGGTCCGCCATGGCCTCTTTCGAGATTTCAGTGCAATGCGTACCGGCCGCATCGGCCTCGCGCATCATCGCCTCCGCGTACTTCCGGCTTCCCGGATCGCGGAAAAGCTTGATCCACCCTGTCTCGCGATAGAACCCGGTCGCGCCCGCTTGCTGCGCCAGGTGGTCGTGCGCCGTGCCAGCCGCCAGGATAAGCGGTTTCATGACCTCGGCGTACCGCACCAACGCATCCGGCTGCGAGTACCGGCGCAGGGCCGCAAGCCAGGGCGCCATGCGCACCAGCGTCTTCATGTGGTAGTGGACTTCGGATTCCCGGTTCAACGCGTAGCGCATCAGCGAGCGCCAATCGTCGGGAAAGGTGACCGGGGTGAATCCGTCCGTCTCGATCACACCGGCATTGCCGTAGGACGTGCCTTCGCCCGCTTCCTGCCGGTCGACCAGCAGGACCGCGCGCCCGCGCTCGACCAGCGCATGCGCCACCGACACGCCGGCCATGCCGGCGCCGAGCACCATCACATCGAACGATTTCACGCTGTCCCCCGAGCCGGTTGCATCGCCCGTCTATAAGGCGCTGCCGGGCAAAAGAAAACCGATCCTGGGCCAAGTGCCTGTACCCCGCCAGGGGCCGCACACCAAAGCGGGCCGCTCAGCCGGCCAGCACCTGTTTGACCGTGGTCGCCAGCTGTTTGAGGCTGAACGGTTTCGGCAGGAAGTGGAATTTTTCGTTTTCGGGCAGATTCTTGGCAAATGCCTCTTCGGCATAGCCGGACACGAAGATGATCTTCAGGTCGGGCCGGGTCTTGCGCAATTCGCGCAAGAGCGACGGGCCGTCCATTTCCGGCATGACAACGTCGGAAACCACGAGATCGACCGCGCCGTCCGTCTCCGCCATCACTTCAAGCGCCTCGGTTCCACTCGACGCCTCGTGCACGGTATAGCCGCGCGAGGCAAGCGCACGCGCCGCGAACGCGCGCACCGCCTCCTCGTCCTCGACCAGCAGGATAGTGGCATTGCCGGTCAGGTCGTGCGCGGCGACCGTTTCTTCCGGCTTGTCTTCCTCTTCCGGCTTGTCTTCGGGAATGTGCCGCGGCAGGAAGATGCGGAACGTCGTGCCCTTGCCCGGCTCGCTGTCGGCATAGATGTAGCCGCCTGTCTGTTTGATGATGCCATAGACCGTCGACAGACCAAGACCCGTGCCCTTGCCCACATCCTTGGTGGTAAAGAACGGGTCGAAGATCTTTTCCAGAACGTCGGGGCCCATGCCGGTCCCGGTGTCGGCCACCTCGATCAGTACAAAATCGGCCTCCGGCAACCCCTTGGCGGTAAACCCGGAGGTCTCGCCGGCGGGAACGTTGCGGGTTTCGATCGACAGCTTGCCGCCATCCGGCATGGCGTCCCCGGCGTTCACCGCCAGGTTGATGATCACCTGCTCGAACTGGTTGACGTCGACCATGATCGGCCACAGGTCCCGGCCGTGATTCATCTCCAGTTCCACCGGTTCGCCAAGCAGCCGGTCGAGAAGGATCGACAGATCCGACAGCGTATCGGTCAGCGCCAGTTCGGTCGGCCGCAGCGTCTGACGCCGCGAGAACGCCAGCAATTGCCGTACCAGACCGGCCGCGCGATTGGCGTTCTGCTTGATGTTCATGATGTCCTGGAAGGACGGATCGGTCGGCCGGTGGTTGGCCAGAAGCAGATCGGAAAAGCCGATTATCGCCGTCAGCACGTTGTTGAAATCGTGTGCGACGCCGCCGGCGAGTTGACCGATGGCCTGCATTTTCTGGCTTTGAGCGAATTGGGCCTCCAGTCCGCGCTGTTCCGTCGTATCGAGCGCGTAGACGATGGCGGCCTCGCCCTCGCCGTCGCTGCTGCCGTGTTCGACCGCCGAGACATAGAAGCGTACGAACCGTTCCGCGTCGCCGGCAAAAACCGCGTCCACCGGTTCGATGCTGCTCTTGCCTTCCCGCGCCTCGGTCAGCGCGGCCTCCAGGGCGCCGCGGTCGTCGGCGGCAACCACCTCGCTCAGCTTGGCGAACTGACCCAACTCGTTTTTGGTCGGTGTCCCGAACAGCCGGGCAAACGGCGCATTGGTGCGCCCGATGCGCCCGTCCGGATTGACCGAGGCGATGGCAATCGGTGTGTTGTTGAAGAACCGCGCGAAACGGACCTCGGCAGCGCGCACGGTTTCGGACGTCTCTGCGCCGGCCGACCGGTTGAGCACAACGGTCCGCGATGCACCGGCCCGCCCCTCATTGTCGAACGGAACCCGATGCAGCACGCGCACCGGGATCGGCTTTTGCGACCGGGAAATCAGATCCAGGTCGAAGGATTCCGTCAATACCTGGCCGGGCTGGCCGGACAATTCCGTAATCAGCGCCGCCCCGTCGCCGTCAATAATGCGATCCAGGTCGATGCTGCCGGGATCGAAGGCGGCAAGGTCCACGCCGACCCAGTCAGACAGGGTGGCGTTCAGATAGATGACCTTGCCCTCGGCATTGGCTGACAGGAAACCGACCGGTGAATGGTCGAGGAAATTGATTGCGCGCTGCAATTCCTGGAAGGAGTTTTCCTGGTCGAACCGGTCCTTGGTGATGTCGCTGGTGCGCCACACCGACAGGATGCGGCTGCGACCGGTCGCGTCCGGCAGTTTCATCGGGCGCACCCGCACCCGGTACCAGCGCGGTTCGCCATCCGGATCGCCGAGCGGATGGTCCATGCGGATTTCCTCTTCCGCCCGCACCATTTCGCGCGCCGCCCGCGTCAGCCGGAAGATCGATTCCGCGGCATCGCCATGCCCGGAAAACACGCGTTCGATGGAGGATACGTCGGCGGGCGAGCGCGCGCCGGTCAAGGTTGCATAAGCCTGGTTGGCATAAAGCGTGCGGCCCGAGGCGTCGGCGATCAGCACGCCGTCGTCCATCGTGTCGAGATGCACATGGGCAAATGTCGGTTGTCGCCGACGCGGCGTGAACCGCAACAGGCCCGTGGCGCCGGCAAAAAGCGCGAGCACTCCGACCACTGACAGGGCACCCAGAAAACCGAGCACGTAGGGCTCCGCCTGCTCGCGTGGCATGGTCGCGATGAAGGCCGCGGCGGCGACAAGCACAAGCGCCAGGAGGAGCAGCGTAGCGATGCTTCCGCTGCGCTCGGTGCGGTCAATAATCGGATCGCTGGACGGTGCCCGGGCGTCATGAACGCTCATCGGCCGGTTTCCTGCCTCATAAGAAGATAATCGGCGGCATGGCCGCGCATACAATGATTCGCAGCCTATTGCGAAAACACAACACTTTCATAAGTTTTGCGGCCTCAAACCCGGAAATCCGGCAAAAAACCACAGAACAATGGACGCGTGCCTCGGTTCGCGATCCGATTGCCATAGGTTCCGCGGTCAACGCCGCTTCAGATCGCGAAAATCGTGTACGCCAGCCTGCTGTGTCGGATCCGTTCCGTCCGGAAAAATCTTGTGTTTCAGCACTTTCTGCGTACCGGTCACCGGCAGCTCATCGACAAACAGAAGCCAGCCGGGCGCCTTGTAATAGGCAAGCGCGGAAAAGCAGATGTCGAACAATGCCCGGGCAAAGGCGGCGTCGCCGGTAACGCCGGATTTGGCCACGACGCAGGCAAACACCTCCTCGTCACGCAGCGGATCCGCGACAGGGATGACGGCCACCTGGGCGACGCGCTGATCGCTGTAGAGGCAGTCTTCCACTTCGGCGGCGGCGATGTTCTCGCCGGATCGGCGGATAACGTTCTTCTTGCGGTCGACGAAGTAGAACATGCCGGCTTCATCGCACACGACCGTATCGCCGGTATGGAACCAGCCGCCGCGCCAGGCATCCTCGGTGTCCGCCTCCCGATTGAGATAGCCGGAAAAAAAGCCGCGGCGCGGCGTCTCAGCGGAATGCCGGACAACCAGTTCCCCGGGCATTCCTGCCGGAACGTCCCGGTCGGCCTCATCCACAACGCGCGCCTCGCGTCCTGGCCCGGCACGGCCGAAGGCCCGCGTATCGCGCTGCCGCGGTTCTTCGGAGGCGGCAAAGATCCGGCACATTTCGGTCATGCCCCAGCCCTCGACGAGCGTCATGCCGAACCGGTCCTCGAACACGCCGTGCAGTTCCGGCTCGACACCGGCTCCGATGCCGAGCCGAATGCCGTGCCTGCGGTCATCGGGACCGGGCGGGTCGGCGAGCAGCGCGGGAATGATGATGCCGAGATAGTGGAAAATGGTGGCGCCGGTCGCTTCCAGGTCCGGCCACCATGCGGACTTGCTGAACCGCGCCGGCGAGATCTGGCAATTGCCCGACAGGAGAATGCCGAAGAACGACAGGATCATTGCGTTCACGTGATAGAGCGGCAGCGGGTTGTAGACCCGCTCCACCGCCTCGCCGATTGTCGCCTTGCCGCCCATTGTCAGATAGCGTTCGCCGATCATCAGCGAGTATTCGTGGCCGATGCGGCAGCCCTTGGGTCGGCCGGTGGTGCCGGACGTATAGATCAGGCTGGCCTCGGTCTCCGGCGTAACGGCACTCGGGGCCAATGCGCCGCCGCGCTCAGGAAAAACGGCCTCTTCGAGCGCTTCGTAAACCGCCAGCGGGCAGGCGATCCCGCTTTCCCTGACGCCGTCCGTCGCGAGGTCCGCGCGGCTTGCCTCGGCAATCACGAAACGGGATGCCGAATCCTGCAAAAGGTAGGCGATTTCTCCGGGCCGATAATCCGGATTGACCGGCACGATCGAAATGCCAAGCGTATTCATGGCCAGCATCAAAAGGAAATGTTCCAGGCGATTGCCCATCAGGACTGCGATACGGTCGCCGCATCCATAGCCGGCCTCCGACAACTTCCCGGCAATTGCCTCCACCTGATCGGCAGCCTCGCTATAGGTGATCGTGCGCATCTGACCGGTGCTGGGCGGCGCAATGAGAAACGGTTTGTCGGCATAGCGGTCCGCGGCGATCCAGAAGGCATCCCCGATGGTCCGGTTCGCAACATCGATCGGCATATCGGCCCTCTCCTGCCGGGATCACTCCGAAAAGGTCAATCCCGGGTCCTGGTCACGCCGACCTGGCACCACCCGACGAGCGGGATCGGCTTGCGTTCAGCGGGTCGCACGCCAGGCGCTGCGGTTCTTCAATTTCATCACGTAACCGATGACTTCGGCAACGGCACGATAATGCTCTTCCGGAATTTCCTGATCGATCTCGACATGGGCATAGAGCGCGCGCGCCAGCGGCGGGTTCTCGACCAGCGGAATGTCGTTTTCCCGCGCGATTGTGCGTATACGCAGTGCGGTTTCGTCCATGCCCTTGGCCAGGCAGACCGGCGCCGTCATGCCGACATCGTATTTCAGCGCGACGGAATAGTGCGTCGGGTTGGTGACGACGACGGTCGCGTCGGGCACGTTCTGCATCATCCGCTTGCGCCCCCGTTCCAGGCGCAATTGCCGGATCTTGCCCTTGACGATCGGGTCGCCTTCGGTCTGCTTGAACTCGTCCTTGATGTCCTTCAGCGACATCTTCTGTTTGTCGAACCACCGCTTGCGCTGATAGACCCAGTCGATCGCAGCGACCACGGTCATGACGGCGAACACGCCCGCGATCAGCTGGATGGCGAAGTCCCAGGTCAGGTACAACAGGCCGAGCGGATCCGTGGCAATCATCGCGTCGAGCCGGTCGCGCTGCGGCCACATGATGACGACCATCAGGACGCCGACCACGCCCAGCTTGACGATCCCTTTGGCGAAGTTCAGCAGGCTTTCGGGCGAAAACAGCCGTTTGAAGCCGCTGAGCGGCGACACTTTGGACAATTTCGGGGTGATCGGTTCTATGGACCAGACCAGCTTGTGCTGGACAAGGTTGCCCATCAGCGCCATGGCCATGATGATTGCAAGCGGCAGCGCAAGCGCTGAGGCTACCATGAAGCCGGTGGTCTTCCAAAGCTCGCGCACGCCGCTCGGGTCCACCGGTATCATGTGGGCGTTCATCAGGAAGCCACGCATGTCGGTGCTCAGATCGCGGGCCATCGGTCCGAGCGCGAACCAGGCAATCAGCGCGATACCGGCAATCACGAACCAGGTGCTGACCTCCTGGCTTTTCGGGACATCGCCTTTCTTGTGCGCTTCGTCGAGCCGTTTCTGTGTCGGGTCTTCTGTCTTTTCTGTGTCGTCTGTGTCTTCGGCCATGCCCGCTCCCTGAGATCAGCCGGCGAGGAATTGGCCGAGCGTGGCGCGCAGATGGTCCGCATACCACATCATCATTGTTCCGATCGTCGCCATGAGCAGAAGCAGCGCGATCCCGACGTTGGCCGGCATGGCGATGAAGAAGATCTGGACCTGCGGCATCAGCCGGTTCAGCAGCCCCATGCCGAGATTGAAGACGATGCCGAACACGATGAACGGGGCCGCCAGGCTGATGCCCAGCTTGAAGGCGCCGGCAATCGTCGAGATCGCCATCTGGGTCACATCGCCGACCGGCAGCCATACGCCCGGCGGAAACAGGAGATAGCTGTCGTGCAGCGCCATGATGGCCACATGGTGGATTTCCATGGCGAACACGACGACGACGCCCACCACGGCAAGGAAGTTGCCGATCAGCGCCCCTTGTGTGCCGATCGTCGGATCGAAGGATTGCGCGAGCGCCATACTCGCCTGATAGCTGATCGTCGTACCGGCGATCTGCAGCGCGGACACGATGAGCCGCGCCGACAATCCGATGACACTGCCGATCACAAATTCACCGAAGAAAAACATCACGACCCGCATCGGGTTGTCGAGGATCCCGGACGGATAGAGCCCGACGAACAGCGGATACAGCACAAACGACAGGACAAGCGCGAGAGAGAGCCGGATACGGGTCGATACGTTCTGCTCGCCGAGCGCAGGCATCAGCATCACCATCGTGCCCAGGCGGGCAAAGGACAGCAGAAACAGCACGACAATTTCAGGCAGGACGGAAACCGTCACGACAGGAGCCCCCCGTTCGGACCGGTACGGATCATGGCATGATTCGTGTTCCTGGAACGAAGCGGGCCTGCCCCGGTCGCGCCCGGAACGTCCCGGTTCACCGTCAGCCTGTGACGATCCGGTCGACGATGCCGCTGACATACCCGCTCAGGACATCGCCGATGAACGGCAGGGTGAAGAACATGGTGAGGAAGATCGCAATGATCTTCGGTACGAAGACCAGCGTCAGTTCCTGTACCTGGGTCAGCGCCTGCAACAGGGCGATGGCGACGCCGACGATGAGGCCGACGGCCATCATCGGCGCGGAGATCAGCAAAAGCGTAAAGATCGCATCCCGCGCCAGGTCGATGACTTCCAGTCCGTTCATGAGTGAACCCGCTTCTGACGGTTCGCGATCGGGAACCGGTAAACAATCAGACGCCGGAGAGTGCCGACGTACCCGAACCGATCGTCAGATCGGCATGCGCATGATTTCCTCGTAGGCCGAGATCACCCGGTCGCGAACCGATACCAGCGTTTCCATCGCCACTTCGGTTTCTGCGACGGCTGTAACGACATCCACCACGTTGGACTTGCCCTGCAGCAGGTCGACGGTGGTCTGCTCCGCGGCCTTGCCGGTTTCGACGATCCCGCTGACGGCATCGGTGACCATTGCTCCGAAATCGGCGCCGGCGCCAGAAACCGTCTTTTGTGCCGCGGATTGCTGCCCGCCGGTGGCAGCGTCGGAAATCTGTCCGATCGTGGCATAGGCATTGGCTGCCAAACCGGGTGTGGTCATGGGAATTTCTCCAAAGGCTCAGCGTGTTTCCGGGTCAGGCCCGGAGGATATCCAGGGTGCGCTGCATCATGCGGCGGGTCGCGTCGACCACGTTGAGGTTGGCTTCGTAGCTGCGCTGCGCTTCACGCATGTCGACGGCTTCGATGAGCGTGTTGACGTTCGGCATCTGCACGTACCCTTCGGCGTTGGCCGCCGGATGGTCCGGTTCGTAGCGCAGTTCGAATTCCGACGGATCGTTCCGGATCCGGCCCAGTTCGACGACATTGACGCGCATCTGCCGGTCGAACTCGGTTTTGAATGTCGGGATCTTGCGCTGATAGGGATCGGCTCCCGGCCGATCGCCGGTCGACTGGGCGTTGGCGATGTTTTCGGCGATCACGCGCATACGCCCGGACTGGGCTTTCAGGCCCGATGCCGCAACCATCATCGACTTGAGAAAATCCATAATCCTACCCGTTTTCTGGCACGTCAGCCGCGCCGGTTGATGGCGATCTTCAGGAGGCCGAGACTGCGGCTGTAGAGCGTGCTGGCCATCTGGTAGTCCATCTGGTTCGATGTGACTTTCATCATCTGTTCTTCCAGCACGACCTCGTTGCCCTCCGGCGTGATTTCGAAACCGCCGGTGCGTTCTGCGTCGAACGCCCCCGAAAGCGAGGCAGCGGCCCCTTCGATATGGGCTGCATGGGTCAGTGCGGTGGAGACTTCGCCGGCACCGGCCAGTTGCAGGGATTGTCGGAAGTCGACCGGCGCCAGGTCGCGTGCCCGATAGTCGGGCGTATCGGCATTGGCGACATTTTGCGCAAGCATGGATTGGCGCGTCTGGTGCCAGTTCAGCTTGGTCCGCAAAGCGTCGAACAGGGAAAAATTGTCGAGAGCCATCGGCCGCCCCACCGTGTGTGATGGGCAAATCTTGCCGGCTTTATGGTTAAGGAAACGTAAACCGTGTTAACCATCCGATGCTACCCGGTCTCAAAAAAGCCTAGGAAAATGCTCAAAGAGTTGGATATTTGGGGGTAAGGGCGTTAACGATCGCCCCGGCAGATTTTTCCTATCGGCGATTCAAGACTAGTATTGCACCGGAGAATCGGTCGCGCGGATCGGTGCCGAAGGAGGACAACAATGAAGGACTGGCTCGTTGAGACATTGGGGCTGGACCCCGGTTTCGCCCGCGGTCTGCAGATCATTATTGCCCTCGTGGTCATCCTCGCACTGATTGCCTTGTTCTCCTGGTTTTTGGCACGATTGAAGGGAATACGCACCGAAACGGCGCGCCGCTCGCGGCAACCGCGCATCGCCGTGATGGATTCGACTCCGATCGACAATCAGCGGCGTCTGGTGCTTGTGCGCCGCGACGCTGTGGAACACCTCATTCTCGTCGGCGGCGATACCGACATTGTGGTCGAGCAGTCGATCGTGCGCGGCGCTCCGGTCACTGCCCCGGCGCCGGCTCCTGTCGCAACACCGGTTGCGCCGCAGGTGGCTGCCGCGCCCGCGCAAGCGCCTGCACCAATCCCGCAACAGCCCGCACCGGCGCAGCCGGCGGCCGCCGCCCCGCATCCGGCTCCGCAGCGCCCGCGTCCTGCTCCGGCGCCTGCAGCGCCGGCAAAGGCGGCCCCGGCGCCTGCCACATCGCAACCGGCACCGACACCGGCTCCGCCGCCGCGGCCGGCCCCGTCCCGACAGACGGATGCACCGGCAGCACCGGCACAACGCCCGGCGGCCAAGCAAGCGCAGCGTCCCGCTGCCGAAAAACAGGCCGCCAGCCGGACGCGCGCGGCCCTGTCCGGAGCCGCCGCAAACGTTCTCGGCATGGCCCGACCAAAAGCAGCACCGGCAGCGGAAACGGCAAGCCCGGCCGCTGCTGCCGGAGGGGCTCAGCCCGCGCCGGGCCTTGCGCCGGCACCGCGCTCCGCGCAGGCACAGGTCCAGGCGCCGGCCGCACCGGCCGTTCGGCCGGCCGATCAACCTGCTCCGTCGCCCCAGCCGGCACCGCCGATCAAGACCGCCGGTTCGGCACCGCGTCCGCCGGAGCCGGCGGCTCCGCGCCCGGCGGCGGCCGCTCCGGACCCCTCGCCCGAACTCGACGCGGTCATGGATCTGGAAAAGAGCCTTGAAGATGCGATCGTCGACGGTGTCGAAGCATCGGCGCCCAAATCGCCTGACGCCGAAATTGCCAAACCGGTGTCGCCCCGCGATCAGCTGGCAAGCCAGTTGGAAGCGCTCCTGAGCAGCAGCCCACCGGCCAGAAAGCCGGCCGATACGCCGGAACCGGACAAGCAGGCGACGGACTCTGCAAAACAGGACGAGGCCAAACAGGCAGAGCCGACGACATCCAAGTCGGCCACGACAAGACCGGATAGCGACACGACCGCCGATTCCGGCCCGGCACTCAAGCCGGTTCCGTCAGCAGGCGAGCCGCCGAAAAGCGCGCCAGACCCAAGGCCGGCATCGAGTCTGTCGGCCACATCGCCCTTTTCCAGCCCCCCGCCTGCTCCGACCCCGTTTCCCGCGGCCGCCACGGCCGACCGGTCGCCTTCGGCCCCTCGGTCGGCGGCATCGGCACCCGAGCCGGTGGTCAAGCCGCCCGAGCCGGTCGTCAAACCGCCCGAGCCGATGGTCAAACCGGTTGACTCCGATCGCCCGGATGACAAGGCGCCGCCACTTTCCGCCGCTGCGCTGGCCGCCAGCCTGGCGCCGCCCGTCAAGCCGGTGGACGACACGCCGAAATCCGCGGCAGGCGCCGACAAGCTGGACACCGCCACACCGGACACGGCCGGGCCGGACAAGACCGAGCCGGACAAGACCGGGTCAGAAAAGAGTGTGCCGGACGAAACCGCCAAATCCGATTTCGCGCCCTTGCCCCAGATCGAATCCGACCGCACCGTTCCCAACGATCCCGCACCGCGGGTCGAGCCGCGTCTGGAAACGAACTCTGCGAAATCGGCCGAAGCGGACACCAAGGAACCGGTCGCGCCGGTCGCGCCACCGGACGCCGCCGACAGAGCGACCGGGCCTGCTGCGGACGATAAGGCCGACAAAGAAACCGACAAGAAGGCAGCCACCGAGCCGGACAAACCGGCGGATTCGATCGCCAGCATCGAAGAGGAGATGGCCAAGCTGCTCAGTGAGCTTTCCGGACCTCCGAAGACCTGAGCGCGCCGGATGAAAAAAGGTCGGAGCACCGATCGTTTCCTCTCGCCGTCCCAAAATCCTCTGCCGCATCGGGTTGCTCCCGGTCCCGGCAGCGGTCTACGCGTCGTCCGTCAACGGGGCGCGGCCTGCCGAAATCATCTCCGATCCGGGCTGAACCTCGTCCTTGCTGCCGGTGCGCTGACCGCTGCCTTGGTTGCCGGGGCCGATCCGGCCTTTGCCCAGGACATTTCCATCGATTTCGGCGAAGGCAATTCGATCACCGAGCGGGCCGTTCAGCTCATCGGGCTGATCACCGTCCTGTCGCTTGCGCCATCCGTCCTGGTCATGGTGACATCGTTCACGCGTATCGTCGTCGTGCTGTCGCTGTTGCGCTCGGCAATCGGCCTGCAAACCGCGCCGCCGAATACGGTTATGGTCAGCCTTGCGCTGTTTTTGACCTTCTTCATCATGGCGCCGGTCTTCGAGCGGTCGTATACGGCCGGTATCGCCCCGCTGGTGGAAGATCAGATCGAATTGAACCAGGCCGTGGAACTGGCTGCCGCACCGTTCCACGAATTCATGCGCGCGCATGTGCGAGAAAAGGACCTGTTGCTCTTTCTGGACCTGTCCAACACACCGCAGCCCGAGACGCCCGAAGACATAAGCTACCGCGTGCTGATTCCGGCATTCATGATTTCCGAGCTGAAACGGGCGTTCGAGATCGGATTTTTACTCTACCTGCCGTTTCTCATCATCGATCTGGTCATCGCATCGGTCCTGATGTCGATGGGTATGATGATGCTGCCGCCGGTCGTCATTTCGCTGCCGTTCAAGCTGATCTTCTTCGTGCTTGTCGACGGATGGAATCTGGTGGCGGGGAGCCTGGTGCAGAGTTACGTGACCTGACGGACGCCCGTGGCCCGGGCTTCCTGCTGATCCGCCGCATCGCTAGCCGCAGTCGGTTCGGCTTGCGTCTCGGGCGCAGGCTGCGGTGCCACCTCAACCGCCTCTTCCGGCCCGCTCGGTACCTTGTCCGAAGCGTACCGTTCCCGATAATCCTTCAGGAACATTTCGAGCGTGTCGATGGCCGCGATCTGCGTTGCCACGGTCGAGAACTCGGCACCGGACACGTTGATCGTTCGGGTGACCGCATCGAACGCCGAGGCGTGTTCGGTCGAGGCCATCTTGTCGGCAAACTTGGTGCGCAGCCGGTCGAGCGCCAACTGGTTGCCGCCCAGCGCGTAGCCGATTGCCGATCGCAGCACGTCCAGCCGGTCGGACTCCGAAAGCGGAGCCCGCAGGGACCATCGCGCCCCGACGAGCCGTTCGTACTGGTTGCCGGCATCGTCCCATTTCTTGGCGGCCCACAGCGCGTCCGCCTTCATGCGTTCGACTTCCCCGCCCTGCAGGGTTTCGAGCAGATCGAGCGCCGTCTGATGCCGGCCGGCCTCGACAAGCGCGCGCGCCTCGACGAGCCGACGCTGGCGTTCCATCGTTTCCGGCAGTTTGGCCTGGCGTGTCCGGCGCAGCGCGCGCAAGGCCCGGTCGGGCTTGCGATCGAGCAGGTAGATCAGCGCAAGGTCGGCGGCGATCTGGGCGCGCGCAGCGCCCTTCAGCCGGTTATCCACCTGGTGCTGGAGCAGTTCGGCCGCCTGTTCGAGCAGGTCGACATCGACAAGTCGTTCGGCGAGATTGCGCACGATCGTATCGCCCCGGGCGCCGACGGGCGTCATCTCGCGAAAGTCGTAGAACAGGCTCAGGGCCTCGACCGGTTCCAGATCGTCCGCCTTGCCGTCGATGAACAGAGCAGAGAACACGCTGTTCATTTCATCCTGCAGGAGTTTTGACGTATCTGCCTCGCTGTCCACGAACAGGGCCATGCGCGCAGCCGAAAACGCCTCACGATATTCCGCCTGCTCCACCAGCAATTGCGCAAGGTAGCGCAGGTTCTTCAGCTCCAGCTCGTCGCCTCGCCAGATCACGGCCAGGCGTCGCAGATCGTCGACGATTTCCGATGAGGGGCGCAGGTTGTCGCGGTGCTGAATCCGGAGCAGCCGGTAGGTTGCCTCAGCGACGGTGGGCCGCTTTCCGAATTCGATGACCCGCTTAAGCAGTTTGATGGCATCTTCCGGTCGTGCCGAAACGTCAGCCAGTCGTGCCCGCAGGATATCGTAGCGCTCGGCATAAATCGGATCGATGATCGCCGGATCGATCTCCGCAAGAACCGCCGTCGCCTCGCCGAAATCGTTCAACTCGACGGCGGCCTCCGCCGCACTGATGTTGAACAGAGCCTGCAGGTTCGGAGGATAACTGCCGATCGCCCGCCGGGCCCGCGGCACCGATTGACGGGCGGCACCCCATTCGCCGGCTTGGGCGTGGTGAATGACCTTCCACACATCGGCATCCGGACTGTCCGCCAGTTCGGTCTGCATGATGTACAATTCTGAAGCCTTGGCGTGACCGGTCAGGATTTCCGCCATACCCATCATCAGAAGAAACGCGGAATCGTTTTCAATCGTCGGATTTTCCTGACGCACGAGCGTCAGGATACCGCGCGCTTCCTGGGCGAAGCGGTTCGCCAGATAGAAGCGGGCAAGCGCCAGCCATTGAGCCGATTTGTCCCCCTCGCCGGCCCGCATCAATTCGCGCTGCAACGCGGCCCGGCGCCGCTGGAACCGCAGCGGGTGCGGTTCGTGCATTTCGTTGAAATCGAGAAATCCGGGCCGGGTCACCGCAACCTTGACCGGCAGCAAGGTCACGCCCTGGGCCAGGTTCTTGGACGACAGCGAGAGGCCGCGCGGTTGTTCGATGACGACCTGATCGTCCTTCTTGATTACGCTCAGGTCGTCCGACCGCGCAACAATGGCGACGCCGTGCGCCGATGTCAGCGCGTCAATCTCCACGAAACGCTGCGGTTTGATAACACCTCTGGCCGGGCCAAAAGCCGTGACGACAAAAAGAGTATCTCCGACCCGCGGATCGCGGATCCGGCGGATCGATCCGGCATTGGAAAAGTCCGCGGCCAGGCTCATCCCGCCATCCGCCCGGACATGGCGTTGGAAGGTCACCGGTTGCGAGGGTTCGAGGATCAGGTCCCCGATATTGATTACCCAGGAATTCCCGTCATTGCCGACGGTCGCAAGCGCCGGGTTCTTGAGATCGATGCGCAACGTCCTCGCCGCGTCGAGCATGCCCGGTTCGATCCGGTTGGCGACGGACTTCAGGACCGACCGCATGGCGTCCAGCCCGAGATCCATGCTCGTATCGAAAACCAGCCAAAGGCTGTCGTTTCGCTTGAAGACGGCCGCAGCCGTCGGTTCGCGGAACGGAAAGACGATCCGGGTCAGCGAACCGATCCGGCTCGCCTCCACCTCGACGAGATTGGCGGCGACGAGGGTCTCTTCTTCGCCGGTACCTTCCACCGTTCGGTCGATCCGCCTTGGAATCTGCTGTGGATCGATCGTCTCGCCATCGCTGCCGATCGCGACCCGTCGCGGTGTGCCGGCGGCGAGCGGATCGGTCGCCGGATCCACCGGCGCGATATCCGTGTTGATGGGCGCTACGTCCGGCAGGTCACTCGCCGATTGATCGGCCGCGTCGGCGCCCTGCGGTGCCGGCGGAGTATCGTCAGGCACAGGCGCCGCGGCCGGTTCGATCGGAACCGGGTCGGCATCGGGAGCGGGCACGTCGACAACGACGACCGGTTCGACATCCTCTGCCGGATCGCCAGGCTCGTCGGCCCGGTCGGCGACCGGTTCCGGATCCTGCGGACCGGTCGGCGCGTCCACATCCGCCGAAGCGGCCGGAACAGGCGGTTCGGGCTCCTGTGCCGGGGTACGAACTGCGGCCGGGCGCGTATCGGCTGCGGGTTCATTCGACGCCTGGCCGGGTGCGATCACCCGTTCGGTCTGGCCCGGCGAAAACTCCGGTGACAGCGCCTGATTGACCTGGAGATTGGCGGCATCCTGCGGCCGGTTGGACGGCGGAGCGATGTCCACGACATAGGCATCGGCCTCGCGGAAGGCGCGAACGTCCACCGCGTCATCCACCTGCAGAACCACTTTCAGCTTGTTGTCTTCGTGAAAGGTCTCGAAATCGACCAGCCCGGGTGGCTTGTCGGCGAGCACGTCATAAAGATCGAGATCCGCATCCCGACTGAACACAAGCCGGACGAGTTCGCCCTCGCGCTGGAAATTCGTGTCGAAGGGCACATTCCAGAAAAAGGAAAGCCGGGTGAATGTCGGGTGGCGGCCTGCCCGCAATGTGACTTCCGGCTTCTTGACCCGTCCGAAACGCTTGCGTTCAAGGTCCCTGACACGTTTCAGCGCCGCCTCGGCGCGCCGTGCCAGTTCCTTGATCACATCATCCGGCAGCCCGGGCGGTTCGCCACGCCAGTCGCGCGGCAGGATGTCGACGAACAGTTTTTCCCCGGCTTCCATCGTATTGATGCGAAAGCGGTCGCGCAGGCCAAGGCGGATGCCGAAACCGGCCGGGTCCTTGAGAGCCACGGAAATATAGGATTTCAGCGCGACGGGCACGTCGTCGACGGACAGGTTCACTTGTTCGGTGAAATCGACCCTAAGAACGCCGCTGGCAATGCGCGTGGCGTATTCCGGCAGCAGCGTCCGGTCCTTGAACGTGATCACCAGACGGCCGAACCGGCCCTCGTCGATCGCCTCGACGTCCGCCTCCATGACCTGGGCGCCGGCGGGATTGCCCAGGAGCACCAGCGCCAGGCACAAAATCATCGTCCCGACGGCATGCCGGAGCCGCTGCGGCATGCAGCGGCCGGTCACGTCGGGACGGCAGGCGGCGCGCCGGCCAGGTCCGAAAGTACGCATGGACACAACGATCGGAAAACAGGGTTCGTTCGTTGCAATGGTAACGGCCTCGGCTTAACACCGGATTACCGCGTTCGATCATGCCAAGAAGCTTGCTTGGTACAACGTCGCAGGACCGGACTATTGGGTCGGTTTGCCCTCGATTTTCGGCAGGTCGGTCTGCCCCTTATCGCCGCCGGCATCGTCCGTTCGGTTCGTCGCCAGCGCGACCGTGAGCCTTTCTGCGGTTTCGGGTGACATTTTTGCCAGGATCGCCGACATCTTGCGTGGTTTCATCTGCCGAACGACATCCACCAATATGCCAAGATCGAGGCGGTCGAACACCCGTGCGGCATCCTTCGGCTTCATGTTCTCGTACATCTGGACGAGGCCCTTCAGGCGCGTGTCTTCATAATCCTGGCGTTCCTTGTTCTCCGCCTGGATGCGTTCTTCGAGGGCCTTGAGTTCCGCGACCCGCCGTTCGACCCGCAATTCGGTCGCATTCAGCAATTGCTCCCGCAGATCCAGTTCCGCCGCCCGTTTCTCCAGCGCCTCGCGCCGTTCACCGAGCCGTTGCAGGATGATCGACTGGGAATTGCCGGTCGCTTCCGCATCGACCGAACGACCGTTGAAGTCGCTGCCATCGATTTCGTCCGCCGCGTCGTCCGATGCGGTTTCGCCGTTCGCACTATCGGCGGCAGCGGTCTCGTCCCCCTCGGCCGCCGCGGCGACATCGGTTTCGGCTGCGTCGTCCGGCGTATCCTGGGCGACAGCCGGTGTGATCGGATTGATCGGGTAATCGTTCGCCGCAAAAAGGCCGAGGCTCTTGACCAGGAACAGCGCGGCGACCGCGATCGTAACGATCGGCAACAGGCGGATATGGTTCATGCGGCCCTCTCACCGGCCAGGCGGCGCAGGTTTCGGACACGCAGCGCTGCAGCTTCGGCCGCGCTCATCAGGCTCAGAGCCGATGTCGGCTCCGACGTGTCGGCCCGCCGATCGACCTGGACCGGTTCGGCGGGCAAGCCCGAACCCCCAAGCCCGCTCGCGGTCGGGCGCATCGTCATGGTGCGTTCGCCGACCGCCGGGGTCGGAGCATGCGCGCGATGGAAAGCAGGCTCGCGGACAACCGGCGCCGCCGGCCGGGCGGCCTCGGCAATCTGCGCCAGACGCTGGAAGACAGTTTCCCCTTGTGAGACCTGCTCGCCGAGCCGGGCCGAGACGTGCTCGGCCTCGGCGAGCCGAACCGCCAGCGTCTTTTCGCAATCCGTTGCCGTGGCCCGCAAGCCGACAATCGCGCGTTCGGCGATTTCCGTTGCCGTGATCAATTCCGAAATCGTCGCCCGCATCATCGCCTCATCGGCCCGCAATCGTTGCAGCCGACGGTTCAGCGTCACGCAATATCCGATGGTCAGAAGCAACAGGAGCGCGACGAGCGCCTCGATTGCCATGCTCAACGAGAGTCCCGTCACGAGGCTTCCCCTTGTGTTTGCGCTGCCTTTTCGAACGCCGCCAGGGTCGTCTTGGGCCGGCGCAATTCCTTGTCGATGCGCACGGAAATCGAATCCCCGATCCGGCCCATCGATCCTTCAGTCATGCCGATACCGCCGCATTTCATCTCGATCGGATCGTCCGGCCCCACATCGAACAAGAGCGTTTGGCCGACCTGCAGGTTGATCATGTCGCTGATCGGCATGAACTGCTCGAAAAGCACGGCATCGATTTCGATGTTGGCGTTGTACATTTCGGTAGCCAGGTGGCCTTCCCAGATCGGGTCGCGGCCGAATTTCTCACCCATGAAGCTTTGCAGCAGCAATTCCCGGATCGGCTCTAGCGTTGCATAGGGAATGAGGATCTCGACCTTGCCGCCGCGGTCTTCCATATCGATCCGCAATTCCACCAGCGTTGCCGCGTTGGCCGGACGCGAGATGGTCGCAAAACGCGGATTGGTTTCAAGCCGCTCGAGGTTGAAGGTGACAGGTGAAAGCGGGGCAAATGCCTGCGTCGCATCCTGCAGGATGATCTCGACCATGCGCCGCACCAGGTTGATTTCGATGGTCGTGTAGGGCCGGCCTTCGACGCGGATCGCCATCGTGCCGCGACCGCCGCCGAGCAGTACGTCGATAATCGAATAGATAAGGCTGGAATCGACGGTAATCAGGCCGAGATTGTCCCATTCCTCCGCCTTGAAGACCGCCAGGATCGCCGGCAGTGGAATCGAGTTGAGGTAGTCGCCGAACCGGACCGACGTAATCGAATCCAGCGACACTTCGACGTTGTCCGAGGTGAAGTTGCGCAGGCTCGTCGTGGTCAGACGCACCAGCCGGTCGAAAATGATCTCCAACATCGGCAGGCGTTCATAGGACACCATGGCCGAGTTGATGAGAGCGCGGATACCGCCCTGATCGCCGACGCCCTGCTCTTCCAGGCTGAAGCCGAGCAGATTGTCGATTTCCTCCTGGTTGAGGACGCGATCGGCTCCGCGGGTCGAGCTTTCCAGTTCGGGCTCGCCGTCATCGATCATCGCCGCCCAGGTGGCGGCCATATCGTCGTCGGCCTCGACGCCCTGTTCCTCCAGGGCCGCGCCCCATGCCGAGGCGAGATCGTCGTCGTCGTCGCCCACGCCCTGTTCGGCAAGCGCGTCGCCCCACGCCGCTTCGATGTCGAGATCGTCGTCGTCTTCGTCGTCGTCGCCTGCCATCAGCCTGTCCTGGTCATTGGATTTTGATGTCGTTGAAGAGAATGTCGTCGACCCGTGCCGGGTAGATCGCCAGATTGATCCGGCGCTGCAATTCCTCCTTGAGGCGGAACAGGCCGGCCGAGCCGCCCAGGTCGTCGACGCGCAGCTCGCGCAGATAGACCTGAAAGGCGTCCATGACCCGCGGCAGGTTCGGTTCGACCTCGGCGATCATCGACTTGTCGGTGAATTCCAGCGAAATATTCATGCGCAGATAGGTTGCCCGCGTTTCCGCGGTCGACAGATTGACCGTGATTTCCGGCAGGGCGTAGTAGTGCGCCGGTTTCTTGACCACCTGCTCCGACACGTCCGCATCGGCCATCTCCATCGGCTGTTCGCCGCCGAAAAACCCCATGAAATAGGCGCCGGCGCCACCTCCGCCGATGAGCACGACGAGGCCGATCGCGGCGAGGATGATCAGTTTCATCTTGCCGGGTTTTTTACCCGCACCGTCTTCTTCGCCACCTTCAGGATCGTCGTTTTCGTTGGCGTCGTCCGCCATGCGCCACTCCCCGCCGCGCGCCCGTTAACCTCGCGCAGACTAAAGACATAATGGTTAACGAAGCGTTTCCGCGGAGTTAACGAACACCCCGGCAAGGCTTGCCCGCCGGGTTTACCTTTCGGAAATTTTTGCCGGCCTCCTTGGCGTACATCTCGGCCATAACCTGTTGTTTTTATTCAAAGTCCAAAACTGGCACGCATCCTGCTCCCTATGCGTCGTCGCCAGCTGGAGACTGTCCCGCGCAGGGGACGGACGTGGGAAGCACAACGGGGTTCGTTAACGATGGAAAATGCAGAACTGATCGCCGTGTCCACGCAGACCGCGCTGCGCAACCAGTTGAACGTCGTGGCGAACAACATCGCCAACATGAACACGAACGGCTTCAAGTCCCAGACGCTGCGGTTCGAGGAATATCTGATGCCGGTCGCCGAGGCGAGCCTGTTCCAGGGCATCCGGGACCAGACGCTGTCCTATGTGCATGATGCCGAATCGGTCCACGACTTCCGCCCGGGTCCGACCATCGAAACCAATGCCCCGCTTGACGTCGCGATCAACGGCGACGGCTGGTTCGTCGTCGATACCGAAAACGGCGAACGCTACTCCCGCGATGGCAACTTCTCGATCAACGCGCTCGGCGAACTGGTCAACAAGAATGGGCAAAAAGTGCTGGGCAACGGCGCGCCCATCGTTTTCGGCCCGGACGACACCGACATCCAGATCGCGAAGGACGGCACGATCTCCACCAGCGAGGGCATCCGCGGTCAATTGACGGCTGTACGGTTCGAAAACACCGCGACCCTGAAGCCGACCGGTCTTGGCACCTACGACGCGCCGGACGCCAAACCCTCGACCGAAGTGACCTTCATCCAGGGCGTACTCGAGAAATCCAACACCGAATCGGTCACCGAGATCACGACGCTGATCGACGTGACCCGGAAATACGAATCGGTTTCCCGGATCATCAAGGATCTCGACGACTTGCGGGAAAAAGCCATCGGCCGTCTCGGCCGGATCCAAACGTAGAGTAGACAGGGGGCAACGCGATGCAGGCACTGCATATCGCTTCGACGGGCATGATGGCGCAGGAGCTGAACGTCGAAGTCATCTCCAACAACATCGCCAACCAGCGCACCACGGGCTTCAAGCGGCAACGGGCCTCCTTCCAGGATCTCCTGTACCCGAACCAGCGCCGGGTCGGCTCCGAGACCTCTGAATCCGGTACATTGGTGCCGACCGGCGTGCAGGTCGGATCCGGTGTCCGCACCGCTGCAACGCCGCGCATCATGTCCCAGGGCAACCTGGAAGGCACCGAAAAGAAACTCGACATCGCGATTCGCGGCGAAGGCTTCTTCCAGATCCAGCTTCCCGACGGCCGCACCGCCTACACGCGGGACGGATCGTTCGAACTCGATGCCAACGGCACGCTGGTAACGGTCGACGGCTACACCGTGGAGCCGAACATCACCTTCCCAAATGATGGCCGCGATATCACGATCAACGCCGAGGGCGTGGTCTCCGTGATTGCCGGCACGAATACGGAACCCGACCAACTCGGTCAGCTGCAGATGGCCCGTTTCGTGAACAAGGCCGGCCTGGAGGCCATCGGCGACAACCTCTACCTGGAGACGCCATCCAGCGGGGCGCCGCAGGTCGGCAATCCCAATGACGACGGTTTCGGCGGGCTTCTGCAGGGATACCTGGAATTGTCCAACGTCAACGCGGTGACGGAAATCTCCGACTTGATTGCCGCGCAACGGGCCTATGAACTGAACTCGCGGGTCATCAAGGCGGCGGACGAGATGCTGTCGTCGGCCAATCAGATCCGATAAAGCGGCGGGAGGCGGTTTCATGAAAATCACCCGTGCCGCATTTGGTGGCCTTATGCTGGCAGCCGCCGCCATGTTTGCCGACGGTGCGCGCGCCGGCGACCTTGTTCTGCGCGGCGACATCGTTGTGTATGCACCGGTCGCCACGGTCGGCGACTTCTACGACAATGCCGGCAACCATGCCGATCGCGCCCTGTTCCGGTCGCCCGATATCGGTCACCGAGGGTCGGTACCGGTTGCGGCGATCGCCGATCGATTGCGTGCGCTCGGCATCGACGATGCCGACAATCGCGGGCTCACTGCGGTCGACGTGACCCGGGCGAGCCAGTACCTGACCGGCGAGACCTTTCTGTCGATGACGACCGCCGCCCTGGCGGACCGGCTCGGCGGTGCCCGGCTGGAGGACCTGGAAGTGGTGCCGGATGCACTGCCGGCGCCGGTCCACGCAGATGCCGGTGCGCGGGTCCCGGTGACCTTGCGCAGCCTCTCCTATTCAAACCGTTCGGCACGCTTTGAAGCCCGGTTCGCCGTTGACGACGGCAGACGCCAGCGCGAAATCCTGATCCGTGGAGCAGCGCGTGAAACCCGGCGGGTCATGGTTCTCACGCGACCGATCGGCCGCGGCGAAATGATCGAGGAGGCCGACATCGTCGAGGCGCGTGTCAACGCGCGCAACCTGTCCGAGCGGATCGCGGTATCGGCCGACCAGCTCATCGGCATGCAGGCCCGGCGCAACCTCAGGGAAAACACAGCGATCAACACGAACGATCTCAGCCTGCCGACACTGGTGGAGCGTAACCAGTCAGTCGTCATCGCTTACCGCACGTCGACCATGGTGTTGTCCTCCCAGGGCCGAGCGCTGTCGTCCGGCGCACAGAATGACCTGATCAATGTCCTCAATCTGCAATCGAACCGGGTCGTCCAGGGCCGCGTGACCGGCGCCGGCGAAGTCCTGGTGTCGCCCCGCACGCTGCGGTTGGCGAAACGGAAGGAGTAGCTCGTTGAAAAAGTGCGTTTCTTTTCAAGCGTATCGCCTTGCAGCTGAACGGTATCGGCGAACCGGATATCCCGGACGGATCGCCCTGCCCCTCGTTGCAGCGTTGACGCTCGCCGGATGCGGAGCGGCCGAGCGTCTTGAAAATGTCGGCAAGGCACCGCCGCTGACGGCCATCGAGAACCCGACCACCAAACAGGGATATGTGCCGGTTCAGATGCCGATGCCCGATCCCGTGCAACCGCATTACAATGCCAATTCGCTCTGGCGCACCGGTGCCCGGTCGTTCTTCAAGGACCAGCGGGCAAAGGGAGTCGGCGACATTCTCACCGTCATCGTGAGCATTACCGACCGGGCCGAATTCGAAAACGAAACCGAGCGGTCCCGATCAAGTTCGGAGGATTTCGGCGCTGCCGGCGCGGTCGGCAACGTCATCAACCGGATCCTGCCGGACGGCTCGTCGGCCAGTGCCGCCGTCGACCTGAACAGCGACGGATCGCATCGCGGATCCGGCACGGTGGAACGCTCCGAGGAATTAGTAACCAACGTGGCGGCCGTCGTGACGCAAGTGTTGCCGAACGGCAATCTGGTCATCGAAGGCCGTCAGGAAGTTCGCGTCAATTTCGAAGTGCGCGAACTGATCATTGCCGGTGTCGTGCGTCCTGAAGACATCGCCGCCAACAATACGATCGAATCGAGCAAGATCGCCGAAGCCCGAATTGCCTACGGCGGCCGCGGTCAGATCACGGACGTGCAGCAACCCCGCTACGGCCAGCAGGTGCTGGATATCGTCCTGCCGTTCTAAAGAAGAGAGACCGCGGAGCTTTGCGATCCGCGGCCTCTTTTACAATCGGATTGGTACCCGCCCCGTCTAATCGTCGCGAAACACCTTTTCGCGGCGCTCGTGACGTTCCTGAGCTTCGAGCGACAAGGTTGCGATCGGCCGGGCGTCGAGCCGTTTTAAAGAAATCGGCTCTCCGGTTTCTTCGCAATAGCCGTAGCTTCCATCTTCGATCCGCGCGAGCGCGGAATCGATTTTTGCAATCAGTTTGCGCTGCCGGTCGCGGGCCCGCAATTCTATGGCACGATCCGTTTCGGACGAGGCCCGATCTGCCAGATCGGGATGGTTTTGGCTTTCTGCCTGCAGAGCCACAAGCGTTTCACGGCTCTCGCGGAGGATGTCTTCCTTCCAAGCCAGCAGCTTTTCGCGGAAGTATTTTTTTTGCCGTTCGTTCATGAACGGTTCTTCGTTAGACGGTCGATAGGTTTCTTCCGTAACCCCTGACATTCACAACTCCGGCGACACCAGAAAATCGCGGCATATATACAAGCCCTTTTTCCCTTCCACAACGGGCCATGGTCAAAAATTGCGTTATGGATTCAGACACCTGAACAAGTTGCGGCAAAATCCTGCGGTTTGGGGGGATAAGCCGGCGCCGGACCTGTCGTACGTTCGGCGTTTTGACACTTAGACGCGAGGAGTCCGGGCAAAACCCCGGAAAACGCGATCGCCTAAAGCATGTCTCTCTTGGCGAGCTCTACTTTGGCGCGCAGTTCGATCTCGTCGAGGACCGAATCAAGCGTCGCGTCGCCGCTTGGCGCGCGGTCTTCGATGAGTCGCATGAGCCGCCTCAGCTTCGCCGGTTCGATCGTACCCGCCAGAAGGTCGAGTTTGAGGTCTTCCAGCGTATCGAGAACGTCATTGCCGCGTTTCATCGCCTTGCGGCGTCCGGTCAGAACATCGTCAACCGATTGCAGCGCCAGCAGCGCATCGACGGATTGCAACGGCGCCGCACCGACCGTGCGGGCGCTCGGCTGCGGCGTAAAATCCGCATTTGCCTGAAACGTCTGACCCGATCCCGATGGTCGGGATGCGTCGCCGCTCCGGCGCACATTCGTGGGCGACCCCAGCCCGTTGATCCGCATGCTTGATTCCAGTGTGTGAGACGTCAGAGACGACGCCGACAGCATTTGCCGACAGGGTTAACGAACGGTTAAATGCCGGGAACAATTTGCCGCCAATTGCGGCGGCCCCGAACCGGCCGACCCCACGAGATCTGGGAATTTCCATATATTTTTCATGACTTTATAAAAAGTGGCAAATAAGCCTCATTGTGGCACGATCTTCGCTACTCCATGACCGAATTCCGGTGATTTGGTGTCGGTCATGCTTTCACGCCTTTCTGTCCTGTGTGCTTTTGTCTTGCTCTTTGCCGGCTGGCTGCAGCCGGCCGAAGCCGCATCGCGCATCAAGGACATCGCGGATTTCGAAGGTGTTCGGGAAAACCAGTTGATCGGCTACGGCCTGGTCGTCGGCCTCGCCGGTACCGGCGACAGCCTGGGAAGTTCGCCTTTCACCCGGCAAAGCCTGGAGGCCATGCTGGAACGCCTCGGCGTGAATGTCCGGGGGTCGAATCTCGGCAATGAGAATGTCGCGGCCGTCATGGTGACGGCCAATTTGCCGGCTTTCGCGACACAAGGCACACGCATCGACGTCAATGTCAGCGCACTCGGCGACGCGGAAAGCCTGCAGGGCGGCACGCTGCTCGTGACGCCGCTGATGGGGGCCACGGGCGAGGTTTACGCGGTTGCCCAGGGACAGGTGGCGATCGGCGGGTTCAGTGCACAGGGCGATGCCGCCTCCATCGTCCGCGGCGTGCCGACCTCCGGGCGCATCTCCAGCGGCGCGCTCGTTGAAACCGAGATCGAGTTCGCCCTTTCCGGCCTGTCCACCTTGCGACTGGCCCTGCGCAACCCGGATTTCACGACGTCGCGCCGCGTTGCCCTGGCGATCAACAACCTCCTCGGCAAGGCAACGGCCGAGCCGATGGATTCCGGCACGGTCCGGATCGATCTGCCGCGCGACTTCAACGGCAACATCGTCGATCTGGTTACGGATATCGAGCAATTGATCGTCGAACCGGACATGCCGGCCAAGGTGGTAATCGACGAGGCGTCCGGCATCATTGTCATGGGCAATAATGTGCGCGTCAGCACGGTCGCGGTTGCACAGGGCAATCTGACGGTGTCGATCGCCGAAACTCCGCTCATCAGCCAGCCTGAACCGTTTTCCGACGGCGTGACAGTCGAGATTCCGCGCACCGTTGTCGAAGTCGACGACGAAACCGACAACCAGCTCGGCTTGCTGAACGAAAGCGTTTCGCTCCAGGAACTGGTGGACGGCCTGAATGCGCTCGGCATCGGACCGCGGGATCTCATCTCCATCCTGCAGGCGATCAAGACCGCTGGCGCCCTGCAGGCGGAAATCGAGGTGATGTGATGGATCTGAGTGCAGACATGCTGCTTGCCGCCGGCCAGTCGCCCGGTCGGACCGGCCTCGCCCAGGCCGCGGCCGGCGGACGGGATCCGATGGAGGCTGCCAAGGAATTCGAGGCGGTCTTTCTCAGCAATTACTTGAGTTCGATGTTTTCCGGTCTGTCCACGGAAGCGCCGTTCGGCGGCGGCCATGCCGAGGAGACCTGGCGCGGTTTTCTTGTCCAGGGATATGCCGAAAAAATCGTCGAGAACGGCGGGATCGGCATCGCCGAATCCGTCTACCGTGAACTGATCGCGCTTCAGGAGGCCAGCGACCAATGACCGGAACACCCCGAATGCCCGCACCTGCCAGTCCGGCCGATATCGGTGACGCGGAGGATGCAGCCGATCTCTGCCGCATTATAGAAGAGGCGATGGAAGCGCTGATCGAGACGATCGAGCGCGAGACCGAACTCGTGCGGGCCGGCAAACTCGTCGAGGCCGGCGAATTGCAGGCTAAAAAGGCAGGCCTTTCCGATGTCTATGTAAAGGCGATCCTGCACGCCCGCGACCAGTCCGGCGATCTCAAGCGCCACGCCCCGGAAACCGTAGACCGGCTGCATCGGCGCCACGAGGAATTCCGGGCCCTCCTGCGCATCAATATGGCAGTGCTGAGCACGGCCCGGGATGTCTCCGAAGGCCTGGTCAAGGCGGTCAGCAAGACTGTCGGCGTCGGCGAGAAACCCTCGACCTATGGCAGTTCCGGAGTCACCAGTCAGGACAAGGCGGCGCCGGTGGCCGGCATTGCCTACGATCGGGTCGGCTGAGCAAACACGGGCAGCCGCGCATCGTGCGCTGGGACGGGCGAGCGAACGAGGCCGCCCATCACTGGCGGGCCATGGCGGTCAACGCCCCCGCACCGCACAGGAACGCGCCCCCGGCGCGATTGACGGTGCGCCGCAAGGCGGGGCTGCGAAAAGCGCTGTTCAACCGCCCTGCCGCATAGGCCCAGGCAATCGCATTGAGGCCGGCGAGGGAAATAAACGTCGCCTCCATTATAATGAATTGCGGCAGGACCGGCGTGCCGGGCTGAAGAAATTGCGGAACGAAGGCGACAAAGAAGACAAGTCCCTTCGGATTGAGCGCGGTGACCACATAGGCGTTCCAGAACATGCCGCGCGCGCTCTCGCCGCGCGACGCGCCGCGGGGGACCGCCTGGTCGAGCGGTCCGGTAACCGGTGAGCGCCAGAGGCGGATGCCGAGCCAGACAAGATAGGCGGCACCGCAGATCTTCAGGATCGTGAACAGGGTCGCCGATGTCGCAAGAACGGCGCCGGCGCCGAGAAGCGACACGGTCATGGCCGTGAAATCCCCGAGCACCACGCCCGGAACCGTTGCCCACCCCGTCGATCGCCCGCGACCGAGGGCATAGCTGACGACAAGCATGATGGTCGGGCCCGGTACGGCGAGCACGGCGATGCAGGCCAGGGTGAAGGACACCCACAATTCGATCGACACGGACAATCCCCTCTTGGTCTGGTCCGAAGACGATAGAGCCCGCTGCGACGACGGGACAATCGGGAATGCACAATTTTTTTTGCCGATACAGAAAATCTTAACGATTTCGTCAGGCAAATCTTTGATTCTGCGCATCAGTATCCACGCTCCGCTTTGCTCCGACACGCAACAAACGGTCCCGATATGGATGCAGGATTTACAGGAATGGCGCGCTCGCCGCTGGCGCAGACGCCCACTGTTGCGCCGAAAGCCGCCGAGATCGTCGCGCCGCAGGCACGCACCGACCTGCCAGAAAGCAAGACCGTCATGCCCCCGCCCGAGGTCACCGAGGCGCATCTGCGCGAGAAGCGGGTGCGCGAGGACGAAGACCTGCCGGACCGGCAGCGTCGCAACCAACAGGATTCCGGCAACGGCGGAGAAGCAGACGTCCCGGAAGAGTCGGCCGAACAGACGGACAGCCTGTTGCGGGTGAGCACACAGACACTTCTGAGCGTCGGCCAGCAGACCGACACAGCCTCTTCCGCTCCGACGCCATCGGATATGCGTGCCTACCACGAAAAGCTCGGCACGGAATCCAGCCCGGTGCGGCCACGGGTCGAAAAGGTTATCTGACCCGGTCACGTCGATCGGTGAGCAAGTTGTCGGGCCGGCTATGTCCGAACATCGTCCGGTGTCTCGCTGCTGTAAGGCTCCGCTCCGTTTGCATGTCCGGGATACGAGAACCCCGGCCTGAGCGCCGTCGGTGCAACCGCCGAACGAACCCTCTCCCCTTGAGCCTGCCGGAACCTTTTCGGGTTTTCGACGCGTTGTTTACGATCGATTCAGCGAAGATTTTTACTTTCAGTTTTTCATTTATTTGAAGTAAATTACACTACTATATCATTAACCCTAAGCTCTATTAACAGTATTTATTTACTCAAGATTCGATTCTATTCGCAATATTGCTCCCATGTTCGCCAAACAAAAGCGAACGATCACACGGGTGGCAATAGGGACAGAAAGTCATGAGTGATATTATTCTTTCCGCTGGAGTGCGGAGCAACCTTAATTCGCTGCAATCTACGGCGGATCTTCTTTCCCAGACGCAGGATCGTCTGGCAACCGGTCGTCGCGTCAATTCGGCGTTGGACGACGCTACGAACTTCTTCACGTCGCAATCCCTGAACAACCGCGCCAACGACCTGAATGGTCTGCTGGACAGCATTTCCAATGCAACCCAGACGCTGCAGGCCGCTGACAACGGTATTCAGGCGATTACCGATCTGGTTGAAAGCGCCCAGGCAACGGTGCGCCAGGCCCAGCAATCGGCAGCGACAAACGGCATTGTGACGACCAGCGGTCTGACGGTGACCGGCTCGACCAACCTGACGACCGGCCTGACGGCTGCCGGCGGCACCAGCTTCGATGCCACCGACAAGATCACGGTGACTGACGGCACCGACACGGTGACCTTCACGATTACCGCGTCTTCGGATGTCGATGACCTGATCACCGCCGTCAACGCTGACGCCAACCTCGACGTTACGGCGTCCATCAGTTCTGCTGGCGAACTGACGTTCGAAAGCACGCTGGCTGCCGGCGGCACGGTAACGGTCGGCGTGACCGATGTGACCACGGCCACGACCAACGATGTCACCAGCCTCGGACTGACGGTTACAACAGCCACGCAGACCGGTACTGCAAACACCGACCGCGCGGCCTTTGCTCAGCAATTTGACGACCTGCGCACGCAGATCAACCAATTGGCTGCAGATGCCTCGTTCAATGGCGTCAACCTTTTGAACGGCGACGGTCTGACGGTGAACTTCAACGAAGACGGCTCGTCGAACCTTTCCGTCTCCGGTGTGACCTTTGACTCGACCGGACTGGGCGTCAGCGCTTCGACGAACAGCTTCCAGGACTCCGCGTCGATCAGCGCCGCGCTGACAGAACTGGATTCAGCGCTTTCGACGCTGCGCTCCCAGGGATCGACTTTCGGTTCGAACTTGTCGGTTGTCGAAACACGTCAGAACTTCACCACCAATCTGATCAACACGCTTCAGGTCGGTGCCGACAACCTGGTTCTGGCCGATACCAACGAAGAAGGTGCCAACCTCCTGGCGCTTCAGACCCGGCAATCCCTGTCGACGACCGCATTGTCGCTGTCGGCGCAGTCTGACCAGAACGTCTTGCGGCTGCTCTAATTTCCGGCGTCACACAAAAATAACAATCGAACCATCCAAAGACCTGAAGCGCGGCTCCGGCCGCGCTTTTTTCTTTTCAGCCGCAAAATAATTTCTGGCTCCCTGCGCACACCGGAAGCTTATGGACTCAACGCATTGTTTTTTATGCGTTAATCCCTGATAAACCTTAACTCCCGTTTACCCTGATTTTTTACCATACATTGCATTCATCCTCCGATCATCGTTAACGCCCGGAGAAAGACGGGCAACATGAGTAAATGCGTACCAGGATGGTTCAGTTATGAGTGACATCGTTTTGTCTGCGGGTGTCCGCAACAATCTAATCTCCCTCCAGACCACTGCCGATCTTCTGGCAGACACACAAGAAAGGCTGGCAACAGGACGGCGGGTCAATTCCGCACTCGACGATCCGACCAACTTCTTCACCTCTCAATCCCTGAGCAACCGGGCGAACGACCTGTCCCGGCTGATCGACGGCATCGGCAATGCCACCCAGACCCTGCAGGCCGCAGACAACGGTATTTCGGCCATTACGGATCTGGTGGAAAACGCCCAGGCCACCGTTCGCCAGGCTCAGCAATCGGCAGCGACCAACGGTACAGTGACGACCAGCGGTCTGACGCTGACCGGTGCGACCAACCTGACGACCGGCCTGACGGCTGCCGGCGGCACCAACTTCGACGCCACCGACAAGATCACCGTGACCGACGGCACCGACACGGTGACCTTCACGATCACGGCCTCGTCTGACGTCGACGACCTGATCACCGCGGTGAACGCCGATGCCAACCTCGACGTTCAGGCCTCGATCTCGTCGGACGGCGAACTGACGTTCGAAAGCACGCTGGCGACCGGCGGCAACGTGACGGTCGGTGTAACCGACGTGACGACTGCCACGACCAACGACGTGACCAGCCTTGGGCTGACCGTCGCAACGGCCACGCAGACCGGCACGGAGAACACCGACCGGACGGCCTTCGCTCAGCAATTCGACGACCTGCTCACCCAGATCAACCAATTGGCTGGAGACGCGTCCTATAACGGCGTCAATCTGCTGAATGGTGACGGTCTGACGGTGAACTTCAACGAAGACGGCACGTCGTCGCTCAGCATCGGCGGGGTGACGTTCGACTCGACCGGTCTGGGAATCGCGGCTGCGTCCAACGGTTTCCAGGATTCCACTTCGATCACCACGGCCTTGTCCAATCTGGACACGGCACTGTCATCGCTCAGGTCACAGTCGGCAGCCTTCGGCTCGAACCTGTCGGTGGTGGAAACCCGGGAAAGTTTCACCAACGACATCGTCAATACCTTGCAGGTCGGCGCCGACAACCTCGTCTTGGCCGATACCAACGAGGAAGGCGCGAACCTGTTGGCCCTGCAGACACGACAATCGCTGTCTACGACAGCCCTGTCCCTGGCCTCGCAGGCCGATCAGAACGTATTGCGGCTGTTCTAAAACAGAACGGTTTCATACCGGACGACAAAGACCGGCGCGGATCGACATCCGCGCCGGTTTACGTTTTGGCGGCCGGTTCCGCCGGCCTGCCCTCCCGGCTCCTGAAGAATCCCTATAACTATCTGTTTTTAATGCATTAAAGGTCGATTTACCTTAACGCCTGTTAACCACGTTTGCTAACCATACCCTGCGATCAACCGTCTATTATCCTTAACGTTCCAAGAACACGGAACGCGTTTAGTTTTTCATCTGCGTACCAGGATGGTTGAGTCATGAGTGACATCGTTTTGTCTGCGGGCGTCCGCAACAACCTAATCTCCCTCCAGACGACTGCGGATCTTCTGGCGGACACACAGGAACGACTGGCAACGGGACGGCGGGTCAATTCGGCTCTCGACGATCCGACCAACTTCTTCACCTCCCAATCCCTCAACAACCGGGCGAACGACCTGTCCCGGCTGATCGACGGCATCGGCAATGCCACCCAGACCCTGCAGGCCGCCGACAACGGCATCTCGGCGATCACGGATCTGGTGGAAAACGCCCAGGCCACCGTGCGCCAGGCCCAGCAATCGGCCGCGACCAACGGAATCGTGGCGACAAGCGGTCTGACGGTGACCGGTGCGACCAACCTGACGACCGGCCTGACGGCCGCCGGCGGCACCAATTTCGACGCCACCGACAAGATCACGGTAACCGACGGCACCGATACGGTGACCTTCACGATCACCGCCTCGTCCGACATCGACGACCTGATCACCGCGGTCAATGCCGACGCAAACCTCGACGTTCAGGCCTCGATCTCGTCGGACGGCGAACTGACATTCGAAAGCACGCTGGCGACCGGCGGCAACGTGACGGTCGGTGTGACCGACGTGACCACCGCTACGACCAACGACGTCACCAGCCTCGGCCTGACCGTTGCAACCGCCACGCAGACCGGCACGCAGAACACCGACCGCACGGCCTTTGCCCAGCAATTCGACGATCTGCTGACCCAGATCACGCAATTGGCCTCAGACGCCTCCTATAACGGCGTCAATCTGCTGAACGGCGACGACCTTCAGGTGATCTTCAACGAGGACGGCACGTCGTCCCTCAGCATCGGTGGCGTGACATTCAGTTCTGACGGTCTCGGCATTGCCGCTGCAACAAACGGCTTCCAGGATTCCGGTTCGATCACCACGGCATTGTCCAATCTGGACACAGCCCTGTCTACGTTGCGATCGCAATCCGCGGCGTTCGGCACGAACCTGTCCGTGGTGGAGACAAGGGAGAGTTTCACCAAGGACATCGTCAACACCTTGCAGGTCGGCGCCGACAACCTCGTGCTCGCCGATACCAACGAGGAAGGCGCCAACCTGTTGGCCCTGCAGACAAGACAATCATTGTCGACGACGGCCCTGTCCCTGGCCTCGCAGGCCGACCAGAACGTGCTCAGGCTGTTCTAGCCGATACACTCCTTCTTACGACGTCGACGGCGGGGATCAGATCCCCGCCGTTTTTTGTTGCGCCACGTACATACCGCTAAGTGCAAGAATTCATTAACCATATTTTTTTTGGTCGTTAACCGACCATTAGGGTTAACGGATCATGATCAGCCCGTCCTCAGGAAGAGGACCAGTACAAGATTCCTAGGATGGGAGTTTATCATGAGTGACATCGTCCTCTCCTCGGGCGTGCGGTCGAACCTGCTTGCCCTTCAACGGACCCAGGATCTGGCGGAGCTTACCCAGACGCGCCTTGCCACCGGCAAACGTGTCAACTCCGCGCTTGACGATCCGGTCAACTTCTTCACCGCATCAGGCCTGAACAACCGGTCGAACGACCTCAACCGGCTGTTGGACTTTGTCTCCAATGCCGTCCAGACGATCGAAGCCGCGGACAACGGCGTTTCGTCCATTACCAAACTGGTCGAAACGGCGGAAAGTACGGCCCGCCAGGCCCTGCAATCCGCTCCGAGCCGTGCGGCAACGACCGGCACGTCGGCCTTTGCCTCCAACACCGCCCTGGTTGGTGGTGGTGCCGGCACGCCGGACCTCGGCGCCGGCGATACGATCACTTTCACCGTCGGATCGCAGACCACGACGCTGACCGTGGGTACCGACGTGTCCCGGGTCGGCGACATCGTCGATGCGATCAACGCGACCGACTATGCCCGGGCGCGTTTGACCACGGAAGGCTTTCTCCAGGTCGAAGCCATCGAAGGCTCGGATCTGCAGATCGATTTCACCGATGCCAGCGCCGGCGGTCAGACCCTGACGCAATTGTTCGGTTATTCGGGTTCGCCGCAATACTCGACAACCGGTCAGACCTTCACCACCAGCACGGCACTGAACACCATCGTGGATGCAGGCGACGCCATCGTGCTGACTGCGGCCGACGGGACGGTCGAAACCATCACGGTCGGTGCCGACGGTGCCGCCAACGACAACACTGCCGGCACGATCCAGGGTCTGATCGACGAGATCAACTCGTCGACTTTCGCCACGGCGACTCTGGAAGATGGCAACCTTGTCATAACGTCCAACAGCAATGCGCAACCGCTCCAGCTGAGCTTCACCGACACCAGCGCGACCGACTCCATCACGGATTTCGGATTTGTTGCTGATGGAACGCGCGTCGAAGTCGGGGCGGCCGTAAACGTCGATCGGCAAACCCTTGCAGCCCAGTTCGATCTCTTGCGCACGCAGATCGATGAACTGGCCGCCGATTCCGGGTTCAACGGAGTCAACCTCCTGCAAGGGGATGACCTGACAGTGATTTTCAACGAAGACGACACGTCCTCCATCGATGTCCGAGGCGTGAGCTTCGACGCCGACGGTCTGGGCATAGCGATTTCCACCAACCAGTTCCAGAACAACGCCTCGATCGAAGCGGCGTTGGCGCAGCTCGACACTGCGACCAGCACTCTGCGACGACAGGCGGCGACCTTCGGTTCGAACCTGTCTGTGGTCGAAATCAGGCAGGATTTTACCACCGAGACCATCAATACCCTGCAGGTCGGCGCCGACAATCTGGTGCTCGCCGATGTCAACCAGGAAGGCGCCAACCTCCTGGCCCTGCAGACAAGGCAGCAGCTGTCCTCGACCGCTCTGTCCCTGGCCTCCCAGGCCGACCAGGCCGTGCTGCAGCTCTTCTAGGGCTGACGGTCCGGCGACGGACGGGCGGCCGCCCCGCCCCTCCGATAACATCATCATCGAACGTCCGGCGGCGTCCAGCCGCCGGACGCTTCGGCACGTTTTTGTCACACGCCTTAACGCTCCGTTAAGGTTAACAAACCATTTTCGATTCCGAGCGCGGCGCGGCAACCGCCGCAGACCGCAACCGGAGATCGTCAATGGCCGAAATCGTTCTCTCCTCGGGCATCCGTTCCAACCTCCTTGCCCTGCAACGGACGTCGGATCTCACCGAAATCACGCAGGAACGGCTTGCCACCGGCAAACGTGTCAATTCCGCGCTCGACGATGCGACGAACTTTTTCACATCGTCGTCCCTCAATGATCGGGCGAACGATCTGAACCGTCTCCTGGACTTCATTTCGAATGCCGTTCAGACCATCGAGGCCGCCGACAACGGCCTGACCGCCCTCAACAAACTGGTCGAGTCGGCGGAAAGCACTGCCCGCCATGCCCGCCAGATCGCCACCAATCGGGCGACCACGACCGGTACGCTGCCGTTCAACGCGACCACTGCCCTTGTCGGCGGCGGCGCCGGCACACCGGATCTGGGCGCCGGCGACACGCTGACCTTCACCGTGGGGACACAGACGGTCAATCTGACGGTCGGAACCAACGCCGCTACGGTCGGCGACATCGTCGATGCCATCAACGCAACCGATTTCGCCCGCGCGCGGCTGACGACAGAAGGATTTCTCGAAGTCGAGGCCGTCGACGGATCCGATCTGCAGATCGATTTCACCGATGCCAGCGCCGGCGGTCAGACCCTGCAGCAATTGTTCGGCTACACCGGTGCGCCGCAGTTTTCCACGACCGGCCAGACCTTTGCCACGACCACGGCCCTCAGCACCATAGTCAATGCCGGCGACGCCATCGTCCTGACCGCGGCCGACGGGACCGTCAAGACGATAACGGTGGGCGCCGACGGAACGGCCAATGACAATGCCGCGGGCTCGATCCAGGGATTGATTGACGAAATCAATTCGACGAGTTTTGCAACCGCTGCCCTGGAAAACGGCAACATCGTCGTGACCTCGACCGACAACACGCAACCGCTTCAACTCGGCTTCACCGACACCGGTGCCTCGGATGCCATCAGCGATTTCGGTTTCCTGGCCGACGGGACGCGGGTGGAGGTCGGCGCGGCCGAAAATGCGGACCGCCGCGTACTCGCAGCAGAATTCGACAGGCTGCGCACCCAGATCGACCAGCTTGTCGCTGATTCCGACTTCAACGGCGTCAATCTTCTGCAGGGTGACGATCTGATCGTAACCTTCAACGAGGACGACACCTCGACGCTGACGATCAACGGCGTCCGGTTCGATGCCGACGGACTTGGCATTGCCGTCTCCACGAACGGCTTTCAGGACAACGCCGCCATCGACGCAGCACTGCAGCAGCTTGACGACGCGATCAACACGATCCGCCGGCAGGCATCGACATTCGGCTCAAATCTTTCGGTTGTAAAAATCCGAGAAAACTTCACCGATGACATCATCAACACGCTGGAAGTCGGGGCCGACGCCCTGGTTCTGGCCGACATCAACGAGGAAGGCGCCAATCTGCTCGCCCTTCAGACCCGCCAGCAGCTTTCTTCCACTGCCCTTTCCCTTGCCGCCCAGGGCGACCAGTCCGTCCTGCAATTATTCGGATAATACGCAGCGCAATCGACGTTGGGGGCGTTCGGAACGCAAGCCGAACGCCCCTTTTTTTTGTGAACGCGCCCGATGGTTAACACACCCTTAACCCGATTCCGGCATTCGTTAACGGCACGTGAAGGAAACCAGGAGGGTGACCATGGCCTTGAAAGTGGAGCTGAAATCGGGAGAACGCATTATCCTTGGCGAATGCGTCATAACCAACGATGATCAGAGGACTCGGCTTTATATTGAAGGTGACGCGCCCATTCTGAGAGAAAAAGATATCCTGACTCCAAAAACAGCCAACAGTCCTGCTAAGAGAATATATCTGGCAATACAGCTAATGTACTTATCCAGAGAACCTGTAGAAGATTTCTCTGCTTACTTTACCTTGGTTCAAGAGATGATCGGGGCAGCCCCGAGTACGTTACCTTTCATCGACAAAATGAATAACCTCATCTTAACCAACGCCTATTATAAAGCGTTGAAGGAGGCCAAGGCACTGATTGCCTACGAACAGGAGTTGTTGGCGCATGCAAAACAGGGCGGCCCAGGCGTACGGGCAGACCGCAGTCAAGACCGGAAATCCGCGTGAAGTCGAAGCGCAATTGCTGTTGAAGGCGGCTGCGCGACTGGAAGCGCTGCGCACCGGCGAACCGGATCTGCAACAGGCACGCGACGCCATTACCTACAACCGGAAATTATGGACGGTGTTTGCATCGTCCATCGCCCGGCCGGAAAACCCGCTCCCCAAGGAAGTCAAGGACAATATCGGCAGCCTTGCGGTCTTCATCCTTGGCAAGTCAATCGAGGCATTTTCCAGTCCCGATCCCGACACGCTCGCGCCGCTGGTGTCCATCAACCGCCAGATTGCGGCCGGATTGAGCGGCAACGCCACCTGAACCCGACGCGGTTTCGCTTCCCTTCCCTTCTGTTTCCGACATCGCGCATTCGCATCGTCAGCGGCCGACACCCGAACGAATCCGGGTGCCGGCGCGATAAAGCGGCCTGAATCGCTCAAAACCGTTGTCAGCTTTGCGGGCTCTTGGCAGGCGCTCCGAAAAGCGCTTCCACCGGCGCGGCAAAGAACTGTCCGACCCTGAAGGCCGGTCCGCCCGAATACCGAAGCAGCACGGCCGCTGCTGCGATGAACGCGGCTTCCCGCTTAACAGCATTGAGATTGCCCCAGAGCGTCTTGTCGGCGCTCATCGCGGTCACGCAATAGACGATCAGCACCCCGAGGGCTGCAAGCGCGGTCAGCCGCACACCATGCCCGGACGCCATCACAAGGCCGATGGCGATCATGAGGACCGGCAGGCTCGACCAGGACTTCACATGGTCGAGGCCGTAGAAGAAACCGCCGGTGATGAAGACCGCGGCAACCGACAGGCGCAACACCAGCCCGATGGCCGGCCAATTGGGTCGCGAGGCCACCTGCCCCCGCCCGAATGCGGCGTGATCGACGCTCCATGCCCCGGATCCGAGCGCGGCAAGCACAAAGCAAAGACCGGAAAGCCCCACATCGCGAATCTGCACGATCAGGGCCGGTGTGAGAAAGGTCTTGTCCTCAGCCGCCAGACCGGGCGTGGTCATCACGGGCAGCGCCGCCACGAACGACCACAGCATGAGCCCGAAGAGGATAGCCATCGGCCGCACGAAGACGCCGGCAATCAGGACAATGCCGGCCACCAGTTCGAGGGCCGACAAGGCTGTCAGGAAACTCCACGGCGTGATCCAGCCGCCGGCAAACAGATAATCCTGAAAGAAGGCGTTGATGTAGCCGTCAGGCGCCGTGTAGCGCGATACCAGCGCCTCGGCGCGTGCCGGATCAAGCGCGCGCGACAGCTTCCACCAGCCGCCGATCAGGAAGACCAGGCCAATGCCCACGCGCAGCCACAGCGCGATCAGGGCTTCATCTTTCAGTGTCAGGGTGTCAGGGCCCGGACCGGCAAGGCCAAGGGCAAGGGGTCCGGCCTTGAACCGACCGGAATCGAGAACAGTCATGTCATGCTCCAAAGTGTCTTGAGAGGGTAGGCAAACGCGGAAGTCCGCGTCGACGGTCTCAGGACAGGGCTTTGGGCGGTTCGGGCTCCACGGACGGCGGCACGCCTGCGAGACGGTTCGCATTGGCGCGTCGCTTTTTTCCGTCGGCTTGCAGGTAGTGTTCCGTCGTCACGATACCGGTTATTGCGGTCGGACAGGGCGCGGCACACACGATACGCGCAGAATCGCATATCCCGTTGCAAGGTGATGGTGCGTCGGCGGCTTGTGAGGTGCCCTCGGCAATCATCCCCGCCCCGACTGCCCGATCGGCCACGTAGTTCATATCGATATCGGGGCCGGTCGCAATGCCAGACAGCACAAGAACTGCCAGAAGCAAAAGCAGGCGGATCGGGAGGAGATAACGGATCATCGACTAATCGAAAGACACACTAAAATTGTTGTAACGCTTTTATGCTCGTAAATACGGTAATTTAAAGACTTAAAGAGCACAAATGGCAACATGACGCTTCACCGTGTAAATTAATCACGAAAGCCTGTATTCGCATCGCCTCTGGCAGATATGGGAAAGCCGGAAGGCTTCTGCCAACCGTTTCACACGTTTGTCAGAAACCGGCCCGATATTTAGCGGTTCCGGACCAGTCCTTCGTCTCAGAGATTTTGACGGTTTGACCGGCTTGTCCTGGATTTTGGCTAGACGCCCTGCGCAGGGCGATCGCAAAAGCGATTTTTCGCTTTTGCCTTCTCTTCAGCAAATCGGAAACATCCGATTTGCACTACATCT
>JBCDLT010000057.1:0-42766 GCA_038745065.1 Pseudomonadota bacterium
CAACAGCGCCTCCCTCACCGGCGTGCGGGAAACACCGAACCGCTCTGCGATGGTCGGTTCGTGAAGCGCTTCTGACGGCGCAATGTTGCCGGTGACAATAAGGGCGCGCACATGCGCATAGATGTGCCGCGACAACGGTATGCCCGGGGCCGGCGGCGGATAGGTGTCCCGGGGAATTGTCAGCGAGCCGGTCCGGTTCATGCCCAGGCCCTCATGGAAAAAGCGTCACGTCGGACCACCGGGCTCATCGGCAACGAATACCTTGCCGCCTTTCTTGCGAAGGTCTGCCGGAGCCATCGATTGCGACAGGAACGCGCTTTCGTGGGCTGCATCGGAAAACTTGAGCCCGGCGGCCTTGATCTGGGCGTCGGGGACTTTTTCCAGCGGCGTGTAGGACGGATGATGGTGCTCCCGATAGGGGTTGTTCCGCGCCGCGTTGTAACAGCAGATCAAAGTCCACCGCCGGTCGTCGGACCGGTTCTGGTCCGATTTGTGCAGCGTGTTGCAATGAAAGAAGAGCACATCCCCCGGCTCCATTTCGCAATACACGAGGTCGAGGCGTTTTGCGGCTTCCTCGACACGGCGCAGGTTCGCGCCGACCTGGTCGCCTTCCAACAGGCCATGGTCGATCCGGCCGAGAAGATGGGACCCTTTCAGGACCTGCAGGCACCCGTTGGACCGGGTGCATTTGTCGAGCGCGATCATGGCCGACGCCATGAGCGGAAACAGACAGCCATTGTTGTACCAATAGCCGTAATCCTGATGCCATTCCCATGCACCGCCCTCGCGCGGTTCCTTGGCAGTGATCTTGGAATGGTAATGATAGACCTCGCCGCCAAGCAGGTCCTCCATCGTGTCCACCATCTTCATCGAGCGGGCCGCATAGCCGTACACGCTGTCGCCGGGATGGTTCCAGGTTGCCATCTTGGTCGCGAGACCCTCTGCATCGCCGCGATTGTAGAAGTGTCCCCTGATGGCGGGATCCCGATCCATGGCCGTCCGCAGCAAATCGGTTTCCTCGGAATCGAAGAAATTCCGTACAAGGACATAACCGTCCATGTCGAAGGCGGCCCGTTGTTCGGGGTTCAGGACACTTGGCATGGCGCACTCCTAATGGTTGGAATTCAAAATATATTAATATATTAATTTGTCAAAACACATGGTCAGCCGCGCTGGCATGGATGCTGATCGGCATCCGGTCGTTTGCCTACAGGCACCTTGCAAAGGCCATGGCAACACGGAATGAGGCAATCGAAAACCGACCGGCGACACCGGTGCGCCCGTTTCATTACGCCCCGTCGGGCAGGCGCGCGCGCGATAGCGCTGCTGCCGGTAGGCGCCTTAGACAAACTGTCCGGTTGACGGATGGTGGCGACATTCGGATAACGGTCTAAGGACACACGTACCGCCACCTGTCTGGTCCCCGCGCCCGGCATGAACAAGAGAACCGTTATGTCCGCTTCCCAGAATTCGCCGTCCCGCCGCAATGTCCTGCGCGCGACTGTCGCCGTATTATGCTGCCCGGCTCTGGCCGCCCGTGCCACTCCTTCGCAGGTTGACCAGATCACCGATCTTTCCGCAACGGCAGCGACCGGCATGTTCCGGTTCGAACCGGATTTTATCCGTCTGGATGTCGGGTCAGAGATCGCCTTCCTCAACAGCCGCGGCGACCACACCGTCCACACAATTCCGGAACTCTGGCCGGACGGCGAACCGCGGGTCGCGATCGCCCACAAGAAAGAGGCCGTTGTCCACTTTCCGCAAGCCGGCCTTTACGGCTTTCGCTGCCGCCGGCACGGCCAGTACGGCATGGTGATGCTGGCTGCGGTCGGCGATCTCCAGGATACGGCCGCCGCTCGCTCTGCGATCGAAAAGATGCGCGCCAAAGGCCGTGAAAGAAAAGCGCTCGCAGCGCTCCTGGACCGGGTCGACAATCGCGGCTGACAATCCATTCCCGCTCAAATCGGATCGCGGCGATGCGGATGCCATTCCGTGCCGCAACAGATGTGCGGCGATTGCTGCCACGTCCCGCGCCCCCGCATGATATCTGATGTGCTGAATCGCAAATGAACTCTGCAAGTCCGGGGGCGAAACCATGGCGGATGCACGAAACGTCCTCGCTGCGCCAGAAGTCACGACATTGAGCTTTGATTGCTACGGGACCCTCGTCGACTGGGAAACCGGAGCCTGCAATGCGCTTCGCACGATTTACGGATATTCACCCGACGCTGTTTCCGACGACCTTCTGATTGACCGCTTCCTCGAGGCCGATGCCCGGATCATTCAATCGAACATATTCCCCTATGCACGGGTTCTAGAAGCGGTCGCGGGAGAGATTTCAGAAAAGGTGCTCGGCAGGTCCGATCCCGCATGCGGAGCGGCCTTTGCCGCGTCGTTGCCGACATGGCCGGTTTTCGAGGAGACGAACACCGCCCTCACCGCCCTCTCGCAACGATACCGGCTCGCAATCATTTCGAACGTGGATGAAGAGCTCATTACGCAGACGGTGAAAGGTTTCGACGTTGCGTTCGATGTCGTGATGACGTCGGAACGGGCCCGGTGCTACAAGCCCGGCAACGCGATTTTTGAACAGGCGCTAAACGCGCTTCAGGAAGATCCGAAACATGTTGTGCATGTCGCGGAGGGCCTGTGCGAAGCCCGACCGGCGGGGCAGCTCGGCATGCGCTCAATCTGGGTCAGGCGGTCGCAAAGATCGGACGACGGCAGCAAGGCGACGCCGGATGCAATTGTCTCAAGCCTGAGCGAACTCGTGGCGAGCATGCCATAACCTGATGGCGGGACGGTCGAATGGTCATAGTCTTTGGAAGGGCAGTCGGAATATGGTCCGAAGACCGCAAGCATCGCCTGACCTTCACATTTGTCCCACAAGGAAGGAATTTGCGGGTCACACACCTTACCGATCCCATGTCGGCGCCCGACCGGCATTAACGTAACCAGTCAGTCTACTGACTTGTTTTACCGTATCCACCCCCACCCGGTGTAAGCATCTCGAAACAATCCCCGGCCGCCAATTCGCATTCATCATTGCCGGACAGCGCAACCTTCGTGCCGTCGCTCCTGATCAGCATGTTCTTTCCGGCAGCGCCCTCTTCGCCCCCGTCCAGTCCGAACGGTCTCGTGACCCTGTGGGAGGACAACGTGGTCACCGTGACCGGTTCAGCAAATCGTATCCGGCGTTCGATCCCCTCACCGCCCCGATGCCGGCCATGGCCGCCGGATCCGCGTCGGATCGCAAACTTTTCGATGCGCACGGGAAACCGGCTTTCCAGCACTTCCGGATCGGTCATGCGGGTGTTTGTCATATGTGAATGCACCGCGTCCGTACCTTCGAAACCAGGGCCGGCGCCCGTGCCGCCGCCGATGGTTTCGTAATTCTGGAAACGCGCATTTCCCCAGACGAAATTGTTCATCGTGCCCTGCGATCCGGCAATCGCGCCGAGCGCGCCGAACAGGCAATCGGCAATCGACTGGCTGACTTCGGTATTGCCGGAGATGACGGCGGCCGGATAGTCCGGGTTGATCATCGAGCCCTTTGGCGCAACGATGCGGACCGGTTTCAGGCACCCCTCATTCATCGGGATATCCTTGCCGACCAGCGTCCTGAACACATAAAGCACCACCGCGTGGCAGATCGCCAGGGGCGCGTTGTAATTGCCCCGGTGCTGTGCCGACGTGCCGGTAAAATCCACAAGCGCTTCACCGCTCTGCCGATCGACATCGACTCGGACCTCGATCTTCAAACCGTTATCGAGCGGGTAGGAGAACCGGCCATCCGTTAGGCGGCCGACCACCTGGCGGACCGCCGCCTCCGCATTTGCCTGCACATGGCCCATATAGGCGAGCACCACATCCAGACCGAACGTGTCGATCATGCGATGCACTTCCTGGATACCGGTCGCATTGGCCGCGACCTGGGCCTCCAGGTCGGCCATGTTCTCGTCGATGTTGCGGCATGGAAATCGGCCCGACGCAAGCAGCGCACGGGTCTCCCTGTCCCGCAATCGGCCGCCTTCGACGAGCTTGAAATTGTCGATGACGACGCCTTCCTCCTCGATATGCGTACTGTCCGGCGGCGCCGATCCGGGCGTGCGGCCGCCGATATCGGCGTGGTGTCCGCGCGACCCGACATAAAACAGGATGCGTTCTCCGGCCTTGTCGAAAACCGGCGTAATGACGGTCACGTCGGGTAGATGCGTGCCGCCGTTGAACGGATTGTTGAGCATGAAGCTGTCCCCGGGCTTCATCCGGTTTGAGTTGAGCCGCGCAATGGTGCGCACGCTGTCTCCCATGGATCCAAGATGCACCGGGACGTGCGGCGCGTTCGCCACGAGACCGCCGCCGGCATCGAAAAGCGCACAGGAAAAGTCGAACCGTTCCTTGATGTTGACGGAAAACGCCGTGTTCGCGAGGGTCGCGCCCATCTGGTCGGCAATCGACATGAACAGATTGTTGAATACTTCCAGCATGATCGGGTCCGCATCGGTCCCGATGGCCGATCCGCGTTCCGGTTTTTCGTAACGGGTCAGTACAAGATTGCCGGAGACATCGATTTCCCCCTGCCAGCCGGGTTCGACCATGTTGGTCCCTGTCGGCTCGACGATGACCGCAGGCCCTTTGAAGACGGCACCGACCGCAAGCCTGGCGCGGTCGAGGAGCGGAACGGACCGGCTTTTTCCTCGCAAATGAACGGGAATTTCAAGGCGTTCCGCGCCGCCGTCGGCGGAATCGGAAGAACAAGCCTGGGAGGTCTGCGCTGTCCGGCCGATCGCCTCCACGCTCAGCATGTCGAAGACCAGGTCGCGATCCGGCGCCGAGAAACCGAAACGTGCCTTATGGGCCCCATCGAAGGCGCAAGACATCGCATCGGCCGTGCCGAAGGGAACAGCGAGCGTTTGTTGCGAGCCGCGATATCTCAGATGCGCCTGTTGGTCGACCGAGATCCGCTCGGGCGCGACGCCCTGATCGAGGACTTCCGCGCGAACCGCATCCTCCAAGTGCAGGAGCACGGGTTTCGCGCCCGCGATATCCGAGACCGGCTGGTCGAATTGCTGCTCCCTGAGCGCACGGATATCGGCCAGCCCCATGCCGAAGGCCGAAAGAACGCCGGCAAAGGGATGTATGAACACACGCTCGATTCCGAGCGCGTCGGCGACCAGGCAGGCATGTTGACCGCCGGCGCCGCCAAAGCAGTTGAGCGTATAGCGCGTGACGTCGTAACCGCGCTCCACGGAAATCTTCTTGATGGCGTTCGCCATGTTTTCGACCGCGATCCGCAGGAACCCCTCGGCCGTTTCCTCGGCCGAGAGCGCATCGCGTCCGGTCGCTGCGGCGATTTCCTGCGCCAATCCTTCGAACTTGCGGCGAACAATAGCCGCGTCCAGCTTCTGGTCGGCCCGGGGTCCGAACACGGCCGGAAAGTGATCGGGACTGAGCTTGCCGAGCAGCACATTGCAATCGGTTACCGTCAACGGACCGTCCCGGCGGTAGCACGCGGGCCCCGGATTGGCGCCGGCGCTTTCCGGCCCCACCTGGTAGCGCCCGTCCCGGAAGGAAAGGATCGAACCGCCGCCGGCAGCGACGGTGTGAATGTTCATCATCGGCGCCCGCATCCGGACGCCGGCCACCTCGGTTTCGAACGAGCGCTCATACTCTCCGGCGTAGTGGCAGACATCCGTCGAGGTCCCGCCCATGTCGAAGCCGATGAGTTTGTCGAACCCAGCCGCCTCCGCTGTGCGGACCATGCCGACCACGCCGCCGGCGGGGCCGGACAGGATCGAATCCTTGCCCTGAAACAGGCGCGCATCGGTGAGACCGCCGTTCGACTGCATGAAGAACAGGCGCTTGCAGGCCCCGCCCTCGACATCGAGCGCATTCGAAACCCGATCGATGTAACGCCGCAGGATCGGCGACAGATAGGCGTCGACCACTGTGGTGTCGCCGCGGCCGACGAGCTTGATCAGCCGCGATGTCTCGTGGCTGGTCGAGATCTGGGTGTAGCCGATATCCCGGGCGATCCGGGCTGCGGCGATTTCGTGGACCGGATAGCGGATCGCATGCATGAAGGCAATTGCGACCCCGCGAAACCCTTCGTCGAACCCTTCCTGGAGACGCGCGCGCACGCTTTGCTGATAGAGCGCGCGGATCACCGAGCCCTCGGCATCCATGCGCTCCGGCGCTTCAACGGCCCGCGCGTAGAGGAGCTCGGGCAAGCGGATATCGAGATCGAACAGGTGCGGCCGGTTCTGGTAGCCGATCCTCAACAGATCGGCGAACCCTTCGGTAATCAACAGAAGGGTTGGCGAGCCCTTGCGTTCAAGCAGCGCATTGGTCGCGACCGTCGTACCCATCTTGACGGCATCGATGCCGGCGGCCGGCAACGGATCCGAGGCCGCCAGCCCCATCAGGTCGCGCACACCCTGCACAGCCGCGTCCTCGTATCGCTCCGGGTTCTCCGACAGCAATTTGTGGGTCACCAGCGCTCCGTCGGGGCGCCGTCCGACGATGTCGGTGAAGGTCCCTCCCCGGTCGATCCAGAATTGCCACATGACAATCATCTCCCCTGTGCGCCCGGAAAGGTGCCCGGGCGTTGCCATTTCGATGGGTTGCGAATTTGCGGTCGATCAGGCAGCCATGATCAATAGACCAGGGACGGCAGCCAGAGCGCGAGTTGCGGAAAGGCCAGCAACAAGGCCACCATGGCGAACATGGTCACCACGAAAGGCAGCGCGCCTTTCATGACATCCAGCATCTCGCCGCGGCCCCGGACGGCCTGCACAACGTAGAGATTGATACCGATCGGCGGCGTGATCAGCGCCGTCTCCAGAAGCACCATCAGGAGGATACCGAACCAGACGGGATCGTAGCCGAGACCGACGACGATCGGCGTGATGAGCGGCGCGGTGATCAGGAGCATGGAGAGCGTTTCCATGAAACAGCCGAGGAAGATCAGGATCGCGACGATCATAAGCATGGTCTGGAACTTCGTCAGGCCGAGGCCCGTGACGAAGTCGGCGAGCGCCTGGGTCAGTCCGATGACGGACAGCACGAAGTTGAGGAATACGGCCGCCAGGATGATCAGCATGATCATCGACGTCGTGCGCATCGTGCCCTCGACCGAGCGCCGCAGCATGTCGATCGTGAGCTTGCCGTTGAAGGCCGCGAGGATCATCGCGGCGACGACCCCGAGCGAGGCGGCTTCCGTCGGCGTTGCAAGGCCCGCATAGATCGACCCGACCACTACCAGAAAGATCCCGATCGGCGGGATGAGCGACGGCAGCGCCCGCAAGCGTTCGGACCAGCCGGCAACGACCGGCTCGCCGCCCCATCCTTTGCGCAGCACGCACAGGATGACCACAGTCACCATGAACAGGAGGGCGAGAAGGAAGCCCGGAATGAACCCCGCGAGATAGAGTTCGGGAACGGACGTGTCGGTCAAAAGCCCGTAAAGGATGAGGTTGATGGAAGGCGGAATGAGAATGCCAAGCGTGCCGCCGGCGGCGATCGTTCCAAGGAAAAGCGGTTCGTTGTAGCCGCGCCTTTCGATCTGCGGGATCGCCACAGTGCCGATCGTCGCTGCGGTTGCGACCGAGGAGCCGGACGTGGCGGCAAACAGGGCGCTCGATCCGACATTGGAATGCATCAGGCCGCCGGGCAGCCACCCCAGCCATTTGACGATGCCCTCGTACATTTTTTCGGTGATGCCGGCCCGCAACAGGATCTCGCCGAGCAGGACGAACATCGGGATTGCGACAAGCAGGAAATCCGTACCGGTCTGCCAGACCATGTCGCCGAGCGCCCGGTGCAGCGGCATCGGGCTGTCGAGGAATTGCAGGATCAGGCCGAGCCAGCCGAGCGAGGCCGCGATCGGGACGGCGAAGGCGACAAGCGCCAACAGAATGAGGAGCGGTTTCGTGACCATCTAGACCCGCTCCTCGTCGACCTGCTCGTCGATCGTCTTGGTGCCGATAAGCGCCTCGGCCCGCGCCACGTCCCCTCGGATCAGCGCCATCAGCGCGGCCAGAACAACCAGCACGGCGCAGACCACGAAGAACAGCCAGCCGAACAGCCATGGCACCTGCGGAAACACAAGCGGCGTCCGCATGGGGGTGATCGAATGGGAGTTATGGGTGATCGTATCGGCCACCAATTGCCACGCCATCACACAGACCACGCCGGCGAAACCTGCCAGGAGAACGATGCCGACGAGATCGGCAACCAGCTTCAGCCAGGACGGAAACAGGTTGTAGAGGGCATCGACCCGGATATGCGCGCGCTGGAACAGCGCATAGGCAAATCCCAGCGTCGTGGCGATACCGAACGCGTATCCGGACAATTCGTCGGCCCCACCGAGGCTGATGTTGAAGAGCCGGCGCAAAAACACTTCCAGGGTCACCAGAAGCGCCGACAGGATGATCAGCGTGCCGCCGACCCAGACGAGCACACGGCTCGTCCCTTCCGCCATATCGAGCAGAGGTTTCATGATGGTTCTCTTGAAGCAGGGCATGGCGGGTAGACCCGCCACGCCGTGTCGCGGTGAAGCTTATTCCGCCTTGGCTTCCAGGCCGAGGATGCTGCCGACGGTCTTGTTCCAATTGTCCGCACATTCCTCGCCGCACCGTTTCGCCCAACGGGCCAGGATGACCTCGTTGGCCACCTTGTCCCGGGCCGCCAGGTCTTCTTCGGTCGGCTCGACAAGCTTCATGGCTCCCGGCTCGCCGATATCGCAGGCACCGCCGGTAATGCAGGAAATCGCCACTTCGTCTTCCGTTGCGGTTTCCGCCCACATACGATCCGTCAGCGCCGCGATTTCCTTTTCAAGCGTGGCTTTCTGGGCATCGGTCAGCTTGTTCCAGCTGTCCAGGTTCATGGCACCGAAGGCAAGCCCCCAGCCGACCCGCAACGTGTAGGCATGGGTTGCGACCTGATGCCATTTTGCCTTGTAGGCCGACATCGTACCGGTAATGCCGCAATCGACGACGCCCTTTTCCAGTGCCGGGATCACCTCGGCGAACGGAACCGTGACGGACGTGCCGCCGACTCCTTCGACGAAGTCGCCGAGCGTGGTCGAATAAACACGGATCTTCTTGCCCTCAAGGTCGGCAAGACCGTTGACCTCGGCATTGCACCAGAGCGTCTGGCTCGGGAACGGATAGAGCATCATCAGCTTGGCGTTGTAGATGTCGGCGAACGCCTTTTCCAAAGTCGGGAAATAGGCGTCGGCGACCTTGCGCTGGGTCTCGATATCCTGGGTCACCGAGGACAGATCGCCGCCCTCGAAGATCGCATTTTCCGCGGCCACGTAGCCCGGCAAACCGAACGCAAAATCGAACACGCCGTTCTTGACGAGCCGCATGATTTCAAAGCCTTTCAGCCCGAGTTCGGTCTGCGGCTTGATATCTCCCAATATCGCCCCGCCGCTGGCGTCGGCGATCAACTCGTTCCAGAACGGTCCTTCATGTTTCTGGTAATTCGTCAGGCTGCCCCAGGTACCGACAGCCTTGATCGTTGCCGGTCTGTCGGCGGTCCAGGCCGGGCCTGACGCCAGGGTCAGCATGGTGGTCGCGATCAGTGTCTTTGCAATGCATTTCATGACGGTTCCCTTCTAGATTGTCATGTCTCGACGGTTTGGGTCCGGAAGTTTTTCATTCCGGTTATGGTTTGAAGGCTGCGGTCGGCAGGAATGTCGGTGACCAGCATGTGCCCCGGTGCATGGGTGATCGTCAGACTCGGGCGAGCCGCTTCGATCGCCGCCTGGGGTGTCACGCCGCAGGCCCAGAAAACCGGGATTTCATCGTCTCTCACTTCGACCGGGTCGCCGTAATCCGGCGCATCAAGATCGGCGATGCCGATGGCCGCCGGGTCTCCCCAGTGGACCGGCGTGCCATGCGCCTGCGGATATTGGGCGCAGATGTCGAAGACATCCGGAATCCGGTCCTCCGGATAGGGGCGCATGGTCACGACCAGCGGTCCCTTGAAGATCCCGCCAGCCAGGGTCTGGATGCTGCTCCGGAACATCGGCACGTTCTGCCCGGCTTCGATATGCCGGACGCCGAACCCGGCCCGGATCAGAGCGTCTTCGAAAGTAAACGAACAGCCAAGGACGAAGCTGACCAGATCATCGCGCCATAGCGTTTCGACCGAAGTGGTTTCGTCGTCCAGGAGACCGTTACGGTAGACGCGGTACCGCGGCACGTCGAACCGGATGTCGATGTTCTCGCCGAGCGCGGGTACAGCGGGATCGCCCGGTTTCGACAGCCCGATCAACGGACAGGGTTTCGGGTTGTTCAGACAATATTGCAGAAAATCGGAAGCATAGGCCCGCGGCAGGATGACCACATTGCCTTGAAGATGATCGGGCGCCTGTCCGGCCGTCTGACCGGTGAACTCCCCTGCCCGAACAAGCCGTCGAACGTCGACACCGGTCTTCAGTTTGATTGCCATGTTCATCCAGGACCACCTCCTGGGAAACAAGCAATGATTTTTGGTCTAGAAAATCAAATCGAATTTATTTTTCTATTTTGATAAATATTTTTTATCTTTCGTTCCTCAAGGAACGCCAACACGCTTTCGCTGATACTTTGCATCAGTCCACTCAGCGGGCCGCCCGAGACATAGGATGCCGTAAAGGAGATAGCCGGAAGGGTAGCCCGGGTCTGCAGTTCCACCAGTTCGCCGCTGACCAGTTCCGTGTCGATCACCGCCCGCGGAACCGCACAGATCCCCATGCCTGACCGGGCAAGCCGGATGATCGCGCCGAGCGAAGTAGAGGTCGTCATGCGCGGATCGTTGGAATGTTTCATCAGCACTTCTTTTAGCTGACGGCTCGGCTTTGTGTTGGTGGCAAACGTGAGCACCGGTTCGGCGGCAATCGCGTCGAGCGTCCAGACAGAGTGCCGGCAAGCGATGTCCGGCAGCGCTGCAAAAATCATCTCATAGGCGCATATCGGATGATTGGTGACGCTCACTTCCGCAACGGGACCCATCAGGAAGGCGAGGTCGATCTCGCGCGACACCAGGGCATTGCGCAGATTGTCTGTCGAATCGACCCTCAGATCGAAGGAAAGGCCTTTTCGCGATTGGCTGAAATCTCCCATGAAATCCGGCAGCCAGGTCGACACGATCGTCTCCGAGGCGCCGACCCGGATCGTCTGCTCGATCGTCGTCGTGTCCCGAAACGCCGAGAGAATGGCCTGTTCCAGATCCATGAAACGCTCGGCAAACACAAACAGCTTGCGGCCTTCCGGCGTAAGCTCCGCGTTTCTGATCTCGCGCACGAATACCTCTGCCCCCAGATCCTGCTCCAGAACCTGGATGCGGGCCGAGATCGCCGGCTGCGTCAGGTGCAGGTGATCCGCCGCGGCGCGAAAGCTGCCGAGGCTCGCGATCCAGTAGAACGTGTCGAGATTGCGGACTTTCATGGGCGCTTCGCGAAGTAATACCAACGGTCTGACCGGCCATAACATACCGGCGCGCGCTTGGAAAAAGTCCGCAGGGCGTCGATCATCTCAACGGCGCCGAAACCGGCAGCGCCTATTCCGCCGGAACCGTGTCGCGCACGTAATCGTTGCCGCGCTGCGCGGTCGCCGTGAAGGTCATGGCATCCACCTGCCATCCCTCCGCAGTCCGCACGAAGCCATGCTCATAGGTGCCCCAGACTTCCCAGAGCGGATTGCCGCCGTTTTCAGGCAATCCGCCTGCTTCCATCCGGTTCCAGGCATAACCATGGCTGGTCATGCGGGCCCGGTCCGCGCCATCGAACGCCACGCGATGATTGCCGCGCAGGTGAAAGCTGGTCTTGGAGGCTTTGAGATTGCCCGACCAGCCGGCGATCAGCGCATCGGCAGGGATCGTCGCCGGTTCGCCGCCGACCAGCGAGGTAAAGTCGACGCGGATTTCGTCTGTGAAATAACCGCGCGCCGCCGACCAATTCTTGGCGTCCACCGCGGCATCGATGCCGTCCGCGACCCGGATCATTTCCTGGATGTCGGCCACGTTGGCCGTCGTAACGGCGTCGCCTGGAAGAAAGCTGTCGGTCTGACCCTGCGCCATTCCGGCGGATGCGGCAAACACAAGGCTGGCGAACAGGGCGGGATAGAGAGGGTTCATCGACGGATCTCCTTCGTCAAAGACTGCTTCGCCCAGTAATATGGCGCGGGATACACGTATGAAAACTAATGAAATTCGCTATGATCGATACCTCTACGGCATCAATCGGACGCGCTTTGGGCGAGCACCGCGAGAAACCTGTCCATCAGCGAACCCGGCGGGTCCCGATGAAAAAAATGGAACGGGATCGGCACGCTCAATCCGTTGACGGAGCGGAACTGGACATTGGGGGGCGGTCGGTGCCGGTTGGCGGAATTGACCAGCGCGCAGCCGACGCCGGCGGAGACGAGACTGAGCATGGTGGTCTCGTCGCCGACCACCTGGACGAGGTTCGGCGTAAGGCCGATTCCAGCCATCGCCGCCTCAAGGCGGTCGTGATAGATGGGCGCGGCCTCGCGATGAAACCCGATCATGGCAAGGCCGTCGATATCGGCCGGATCGAGATCCCCATCATGGTCGAAGACGAGATCGTGCGTCGCCGCCAGCATCACGTCGTCATGGCGCAAAAGAAAACTCGTCACGCCGGGCCGGTCCGCCGGATCGAGCCGGTAGGCAAAGCCGCCGTCCAGCGTCCCCGCGGCGACAGCGGCGAACTGCTGAACCGACGCCATCGGTCGAATGTCGAGCGCAATGTCGGGATGCGCCCGGGCGAAACGCTTCAGGGCGGCCGGCGCAATGCCTGCCCAGGATGCGTTTTCCAACAGGCCGATTGCCAACCGTCCACCACGCCCCTCCGCCACTTTGCGCGCCGCGACACCCGCCTCCTCCACATCGTCCAGAATTTGACGGACGGCACCGGCATAGGCGCGCCCCGCATCGGTCAGCACGACGCCCCGCCCCTCGCGGCGCAGGAGCGGAACACCGAGTTCCCGCTCCAGGTCCTTGATCTGACGGGTGATCGCGGGTTGGGCAACGTTCAGGTATTCGGCTGCGAGACGAATCCCGCCATGGTCGGCGACGGCGACAAAATAGCGGAGATGACGCAATTCCATGGCAATTGGAACGTTAGAGCGTGCCGTAGCAGCGAAGGGAGGGCAAAACGGGGTTAAGCATATTCTCAAGAGTCCCTAAAACTTTAAGTTTTATTCGGGTTTCGCCACCATCATGCGCCGAACGACTTGGGAAGTCCGGTGCCGTATCATGTATCTTCATCGCCTGATTTATTACAGCAAGAACGCAATTCCGCCGGGGCAGCAATCTGCCTACAAGGAAATCAAGCAGATCCTCAACCATTCGATGGATCGCAACAAGACGGCCAATGTCACCGGTGCGTTGCTGTTCAATCAGAACTATTTCGCGCAGGTGCTCGAAGGCGATCGCAAGGCGGTCACGCAGACCTTTTGCCGGGTATGTACGGATCAGCGCCATTCAGACATCGTCATTCTGGAAGCCAAACCGGTCGCCGAACGCATTTTCCTGAACTGGTCGATGGCCTTTGCCGGTCATTCGGACGTAGCGGACGAATTGTATCGCCGGTTTTCTCCGCATTCCGACTTCCAGCCGGCCAAGATGACCGCGGACTCGCTGCTCGGATTCATCTGCGAACTGGTCAAGCACGAAGAACACCTGGCCAAGCCCGCACCGCCGCGCAAGAAGGTTGTTGCGGTCTGACCGGACCGGATTGACGGGCTTTATCAGCAACGGTCGCGGGGCGTGATCGTATAGGCGCAACGCCGCGCACCGGCGAGAATGTGATCCGTGCGCCGAACCTCGACATCAGGACCCAGCACCTGGCGGAAGATGGCCAGTTCGGACCGGCACAATCCCTGACAGGCCGTCGCCGCCGCGCAAACCGGGCAATGGTTTTCGATAAGGACGAACGAACCCGGTTCGGGCTCCCGCCATTCCGCCATGTAACCTTCCCGGGTCCGGATCTCGGCAAGTGCCGCGACCCGGACCCGTATGTCGGAACTGCCGGCAAGGCGGTCCCGATAGAGTGCCAGCGATTGCGCTTCCCGGTGCGCAATCAGCCGGTCGAGCCCTTCGCGTCCGAACAGGGATTCGGTCGCCTGGAGTATTTCCAGCGTCAGGTCGGCATGCCGGTCGGGAAACCGGGCATGGCCCGCATCGGTCAGATGCCAGTAGCGGCGCGGTCGGCCCCGGCCGGCCTTGCGGTCTTCCGGCTCGACGAGACCGGCACCGGCGAGCTTGGTCAGGCGCTGCTGCGCGCCGGCGGCTGTCATGCCGAGCACCTCCCCCACCTGCGGTCCGGTCTGCGGACCGCGGCTTTTCAGGAGATAGAGAAGTGAATCGTCGCTCAAGAGGTTGGATCCGAATGCCGTGATTGCTATTTTATAAAGTATATGCTTTAAAAAATACCGCCCTGTCAAGGTCTCGCCGCTTTCAGGAGGCCCGATGCCCGTACACTCAGACCCCGATGCGCCCACTGGCACCGTGCGATGGTCGGAGATCCTCAACCGCCGCTACGGGCCATCCTTGCTCCTGGTCTGTCTGGGCGTGTGGTTGCATGCCGCCGACAGTCTGGTGGTGGCTACCAAGATGCCTGCAATCATTGCGGAGATCGGCGGTGCCGATCTCGTCGCCTGGAATGTTTCGCTCTACGAGATCGGATCAATCGTCGCCGGCGCGGCAAGCGGCCTCTTGAGTCTGCGCTACGGCATTCGGAATCCGATGAGCGTGGCCGCCCTGTTGTTCGCGGTCGGATGCCTGACAAGTGTGGCCGCGCCGACAATGCCGGTCATGCTTTTGGGCCGCCTGTTGCAGGGTCTTGGCGGCGGCGGCCTGGTATCCCTTTCCTTCGTCGCTGTCGGGCTGTTGTTTCCCAAGCGCCTCATCGCCCGGGCCATGGCAGCGATTTCCACACTTTGGGGCATCTCGGCGTTTCTCGGTCCCCTGGCGGGCGGGTTCTTCGTCGAGTTCTTCACCTGGCGCATCGGCTTTATGTTCTTTGCCGTCCAGGCCCTGTTGCTCGCCCTCTGGATCCGGTTCGGCGCGCGCGACTTCGGATCCGGCAAAAGTAAGGCCGAGGGCGGCAGCTTTCCGGTCATGCGCCTGATGTGCCTGTGCGCCGGCGTGGTGCTGATCGCCTATGGCGGCATCGATGTGTCGCCCGTCAAGACCGGTATTCTGATTGCCGCCGGCCTTGCCATGCTCGGTGCCTTTCTTGCGATCGATGCCCGAAAAGACGCCGACCGGCTGCTGCCGATGCGACCGTTCGACCTGCGTCGTCCCGCGGGCGCAGCGCTTTTGATGATCCTGGCTTTCTCGGCCGGAACCATCGCCATAACGGCCTATGGCCCGCTCCTGGTCACGATGCTGCACGACACCTCGGCGCTGACGGCCGGCTACATCGTTGCCTGCTCGTCGATCGGATGGACGGTCGTTGCCGTTTCGGTTTCGGGATTTTCCGAACGCCACGATCCGACCTTGATTGCTGGTGGCATGCTGTTGGTCACGGCGAGCATTTTCGGGTTCGCCTGGTCGGTGCCGAACGGGCCGGTCTGGTTGATTGCCGTAATCTCGTTCGTTGAAGGCGGCGGCTTCGGGATGGCCTGGACCTTCATCCTGCGCCGCACGACAGCGTTTGCGCCCGCCGCGGATACCGAACGGGTGGCAGCCGCAATCCCGACCGTCCAGCGCTTCGGCTATGCCGTCGGCGCGGCCTATGCCGGCATTGTTGCCAATGCGACAGGTTTCGGCGCGAACGCACCGACCGAAACGCTGTCGGCAAGCGCCATGATCCTGTTCCTGGCCTGCCTGCCGCTTGCCGCCGTCGGCCTTGTCGCCATGGCGGCTTTCATCCGGCCGCCCGTCGCGCGTCCCGTACCGGGAGATGCATAGGGATCGCGGGAGCTCTAATCCAGAAGGCCGACTTCGTGAAACCCGCCGCCGCGGATCGCCAGTTCGACGATGCGGCCGGGCACATCGCCCCGGGCATCGAAGTCATGTGGTCCGGCTGCGCCTTCGTAATTGACGGATTTGCCGTCAGCGATCAGCGCCCGCGCCTTTTCCCATTCACCCGGCAGCACCAGCGTGCCCGGCGGCGAAGACACGGAACGCAAGGCCTGCGCCAGCCCGGTTCGATCGGGCTTGCCATGGCTTTCGATCGCCAGCGCCAGGAGAAAGGCCGCGTCATACGCCTCGGCGGCAAATGGTGCATCCGGGTCGGCGCCGGCCGCAGCGGCAAGGGCCTCAAAGGCCTGCCGGCCGGGCGATTGCGGAACTGCGGACCGGATGAGGACCATGTTTTTCAGGCTGGCCATGCCCTGCAGCGAGAACAGCCGGTCGCTTACCATGGCATTGGAACCGGCAAAGCGTTTGAAACGGCCGGACCGGATGGCTTCCTGCAAAAGCGCCAGGCCCGACGATTCGGCAATGGCGGCAATCAGCAAGGTCGGCGCCCCGGATTCCGCCAGCGCTTCAAGGTCTTCGGCATAGGATGCCTGCCCGGGACTGTGCGCCCGGCGCAACGTCACGGTGCCGCCGATCGCCTCGAACGCCGTTTGAAAGGCGTCCGCAAAGCCTGCCCCGTAATCGGCGTCCACATGGGCAATCGCCACCGTGCGAATGCCCTTTCGCATCATCAGCCGCGCCATGACCTGGCCCGCATAGGCATCTGAAGGCGCAAACCGGAAAACCAGATCGTCATCGTCGATGGTGGAAATCGAAGGAGCCGTCGACGCCGGGGAAACCATGACCACGCCGTCCGGCACGGTTGTGTTGCGCGCAGCAGACAACGTGGCGCCGGAACACAACGCGCCGACGATGGCCACGACCTCCTCGGTATGCACCAACCTGTCGGCCGCATTGGCCGCCTGGGTCGCGTCGGTGCACCGGGTATCGCCAACCGACAAACGCACCTGCCGGCCGTTCAAAAGGCCGCCATCCGCATTGATATGACCGACAGCGAGACGCGCCGCTGAAAGAATCGCCGGTGCCAGATATTGGACAGGCCCGGTCACACCCCCCAAAAAGCCGATCCGGATCTCGTCGTCGGCCGCCATGACGGGGCCGGTTGCAAGGGCGGCAATAAAGGCAAGGGCATAGGACGCCCTTTGGGCACGAGACACGCACGGGCTCCCGTTTGTTGCGAAGCAGCCGTTTCAAGTCCGACAAATTTTGTGTAGACGATTTGCGAACACGTGACGAGGCCATTCCCGGCGTACCCTTAGGGAATCCCCCGCACAAGGATTGCAGACCCGAGATGATTTGGATTCCATTGCAATATGTTGCGCGCAGCCTTCTGGTTTGTGTCTCGCTCGCGACATTGTGTTGCTTCGCGGCCATGCCGGTCGGTGCGGAGATTCGCATCGGGGTCGCCGGCCCGCTATCGGGTCAGTTCGAGGCTTTCGGGCGCGATATCGTGCTGGGGGCCGAACAGGCGGCCGCCGCCATCAACCGGGCGGGCGGTGTCGACGGCGAACCGATCCGGATCGTCGCGGAGAACGATGACTGTACCGAGGACGGCGGTCGCGATGCGGCCAACCGGCTGATCGGCGCCCGCGTCTCTGCCGTGATCGGCCACGTCTGCTGGCGCGCATCGGTCGCCGGATCCGCGCTCTATCATGCAAACGATATCGTGCAGATATCCCCGGCCACCCGGTACGCGAAATTCACCGACGAGCGTCCGGATCCGAGCGGCGGCACCTATCGGCTGATCGGCCGTGCCGACGAGCAGGCACGCTTCCTGGCACGTCTGCTGCTCGCCCGTCATGCCGGGCTGCGCATCGGGATCGCCCATGACAATTCCCCCTACGGCAAGGGTCTCGCAACCGAAGTCGAAAACGATCTGACGGCGACCGGCGATCGTCCGGTGATCGTTCTGGAGTACGAACCGGGCAAGGACGAGTATCGAGCACTGGTTTCCCGTCTGAACGATGCCGGTGCCGAGATCCTGTTCCTCGGCGGCTATTTCGGCGATGCGGCCGTGATCGTGCGCGACATGCGTTCCCGCGGCATGACCGTGCCGATGATCGGCGCGGACGCCCTCGGATCATCGGAATTCTGGATCATTGCCGGCGAGGCGGGAAACGGTACGGTCTTTTCGGCGCCGATCGACCCGCGTCGCTTCGAAACGGCCCGGGCGATTGTCCCGCTTCTGGCACGCGACAACCAGCCGGCCCAGCCATATTCGCTCTATGCCTATGCCGCGCTTCAGGTCTTGGCCGAGACCTTGCGCCTCGCCGACGCCCCGGCGAAAGCGGCGCTCGACCCGATCCTCAACGGGACAAGCTTCCAGACCATCCTGGGCGCTGTGCGGTTCGACAGCAACGGCGATGCGGATATTCCCGCCTATTCGGCGTTCGAATGGCGCGATGGCGAGATTGTCAGGTTGGAAGAGTAGGACCGTACGGCCCCTGCCCGCCCGGCCCCGCTTTTGTCAGGCCGCGTCGAGCAGGCTGTCGAACAGGCCGCGGCAATCCGTGCCGCCCTGCAGCGGGTCCACCAAGTCCTCCGGATGCGGCATCATGCCGAGAACGCTGCCGCGCGCATCGAGAATGCCGGCAATGTTCTGCTGGGACCCGTTCGGATTCGCGGCCTCGTCGACCTGACCGTCCGCATTGCAATAGCGGAAAACCACACGGTCTTCGCCTTCCAGTCGCCGCAACGTGTCGTCATCGGCAAAGTAGTTTCCGTCGGCATGGGCGACGGGACAGCGCAGCACCGCTCCCTTGTCGTAACGGGCCGTGAACCGCGTGTCGGCATTGTCCACCCTCAGGAAAACGTCCTTGCAGATGAACTTCAGGTCACGGTTGCGCATCAGTGCACCCGGCAGGAGCCCGACTTCGACAAGCGTCTGGAAGCCGTTGCAGACGCCAAGCACGGGGACACCTGCCTCAGCCTTTTTCACCAGGTCCGCCATGACCGGGGACCGGGCCGCGATTGCGCCGGCGCGCAGATAGTCTCCGAAGGAAAAGCCGCCGGGAAGCACGATGAGGTCGGCGTGCGGCAACTCGGTTTCCTTGTGCCAGACGAGCATCGGTTCCGTGCCGGTTACCAGTTTGAGCGCGGCGATCATGTCTCGCTCGCGATTAGTGCCCGGATATTGCACAATGACGGTCTTCATGGCGTGATCCCTGTCCCTATGACACGGGTGACCGGACGCGCAAGCCTGATCCGGGCGCCCCGGTCAGAGCGTTTCGATCGTGTAATCCTCGATAACGGGGTTGGCCAGGAGCTTCTGGCACATCGCCTCAAGATCGGCCTGCGCCTCGCCCGGCGAGCGGTCGGCAAGGTCGATGTCGATCACCTTGCCCTGCCGGACATTATCGACGCCGTTAAATCCAAGGGCACCCAGTGCGCCCTCGATGGCCTTGCCCTGCGGGTCGAGCACACCGGGCTTCAACGTCACGATGATACGCGCCTTCATAAAACCTCAGCTCGAAACGGGATTCAAAAGAAAGACCAACGGCTTGAATGGACTCAGGATTTGCGGCCTCCTGAATCGCCTTGTGAAGCCGTTCAAGTGATACACGAAGTGACGCAACCCTGGTTCTATTGCACCAGGACCGGGCCGGAGCCGCGCGGCCGTTCGTTCTCATTCATGATTCCAAGCCGGCGCGCGACTTCCTGGTAGGCTTCCAGGAGACCGCCAAGATCCCGCCTGAACCGGTCCTTGTCCAGCTTGTCCTCGCTTTCGATGTCCCAAAGGCGGCAGGACTCTGGGGAAATCTCGTCTGCGACCACGATGCGCATCATATCGCCTTCCCACAGCCGGCCGCATTCCATCTTGAAGTCGATCAGGCGGATGCCGATGCCGAGAAACAGGCCGGTCAGGAAGTCGTTGACCCGAATCGCCAGCGCCATCATGTCGTCGATCTCCTGGGGACTGGCCCAGCCGAACGCGGTGATGTGTTCCTCGGCGACCAGCGGATCGTCGAGATCGTCGTTCTTGTAATTGAACTCGATGATCGAGCGCGGCAATTGCGTGCCCTCTTCGATACCCAACCGCTTGGACAGCGTCCCGGCCGCCACGTTGCGCACCACGATTTCAAGCGGAATGATCTCGACTTCGCGGATCAGCTGTTCGCGCATGTTCATGCGGCGGATGAAATGGGTCGGAATACCGATAGAGTTCAAATGCACGAAGATGTGTTCTGAAATCCGGTTGTTGAGAACACCCTTGCCGTCGATGACGTCGTGTTTCTTTTTGTTGAACGCGGTTGCGTCATCTTTGAAGTGCTGGATCAGGGTACCCGGCTCGGGTCCTTCATAAAGGATCTTGGCCTTGCCTTCGTAAATCCGGCGGCGGCGGTTCATCAGATTGGGTCTCGCTGTTGTCTGGGGTGGGGCGTCGCACATCACCGGTGCATTTCGACGATCATGCGGCATGCGGGAATCGGCCCGCAACGCTCAACTGCGCGCGGACCCTACAACAAGCCCACACCAAGCACAATCGGCCCGAAAGGTTTCGGCACAGTCCGGATCGCCCGCGAAGAAACGCGCGATAGTGTCGCATTTCCGCGCCTCCCGCCCGCAACCGGACTGCTGGAAAAGGTCGATTGATTTGGTTTTCGCACCGCGATATGGAATTCCGCAAGGGAACCGCCTATCTCCGTAATGAGATCCGCGGGTGGATTGTGCCAAGTGAGGAGCCGGGCCTATGACCACGTTCGACAAGCGCGAAGAGGCGTTTGAGAAGAAGTTCGCGCATGACGAGGAATTGCGGTTCAAGGCGACCGCGCGACGCAACAAGCTGCTTGGGCTCTGGGCGGCCGGAAAACTGGGGTCCGACGACGCCGAAGCCTATGCCAAGGAGGTCGTGCGTGCCGATTTCGAAGAACCGGGCGACGAAGACGTCTACCGCAAGATACGCGGCGACTTCGACAAGGCGGGCCTTTCCGTGAGCGACACCGAGATCCGCGAGCAGATGGCATCCCTGATGGACACCGCTATCGACCAGATCAGGAACGACGTCTGATCTCCCTCCGCAGGGAGTCTGGCGCGAAGATCCGTCTGTAACGGCAGGGTGCAGCGCGCGCAGGCGCCGCTGCCCCACCCGTACGGACCGATAATGACAGATTCCCTTCCCCTTCTCGCCGACCGGCTGCATTCAGATAAGGTGCTTGTGACGGCCTGGTCCGGCATGCCCGATGCGCAGGCCGTCAACACGCTTGCCCGCTGTGGATACGACGCCGTCACGCTGGACATGCAGCATGGCCAGCACACCTTCACGTCGCTGATCTCAGGAATCGCGGAAATTCGCGCAGCGCAGCGGCACGCGCTCGTCCGGGTCCCGCTTGCGGACTGGGCCATGGTCAGCCGGGCGCTGGATGCCGGCGCCGAAGCCGTCATCGCACCGATGATCAATGACGCGGACGACGCGCAATCCTTTGTCGCCGCCGCCAAATATCCGCCGGTTGGCGAACGCTCCTGGGGGCCGCTGCGTGCCATGGCGTTACGCGACCGCGACGGCCAATCCTACCTTGAAGAAGCGAACCGTGCCTGTCTCGCGATCGCCATGATCGAAACGCCGCGCGCGATCGACAACCTGGAAGCAATCCTTGCCGTCAAGGGGATCGACGGCATCCTGCTTGGACCGAGCGATCTGTCGCTGACCCTGTCCGGCGGCGTCCGCATCGATCCGAGCGGCCGGCCCACCCAGAAGGCGATCGCAGGCATCACCCGTCGGGCCCGTGCCGCCGGCAAGGTCTGCGCCATCTTCTGCAATTCCGCCGATGACGCCCGTGCCGCTGTCGCGCTGGGATCGCCGCTGATTGTGCTCGGGGTCGATGTCCTGATGATGCAGGCCGGCGCGCGAACGCTTCTCGACGATTTCCAGAGCTGATCCCTCACCGACCGGATTCGACCAGCTGCGTCATCCGGATATCAAAGCGGTCGCTTCAGGTTCTCTGTCATCTTTTTCAGGAGACGTTCGAACGCATCGCGTTCTTCCGGCGATATCCCGTGCAGGGCGCGTCGTGTATGGGCCGCCGGTATGTGCCGGATCTCCTCGAACTTGCGCTTGCCGGCTTCCGTCATGGTGACGCTGCGGATTCTGGCATCGCCGGGCGCGTTCTGGCGGATCACCCAGCCATCGGCTTCCATCCGGTCGATCATATGGCTGGTGGTTGATTGTTCCACCATGGCGAAGTCCGACAATTCGTTCACGGTCGCCCGGTCGCGGGCATCCAGAACAGCCAGGATCCGCCAATTGGAGATCGACAATCCGTGCTGGCGGAGGTCCTCCTTGAGCAATTGGTTCAAACCATGCGCCAGGCGATTGGTGAGATAGGGCAGGATACGTTCAAGGATGATGCCGGTTGCGTCGGAATCCGCCGGTTGCAGACTGTCGTCGACAGGTCTGGCATCGATTTTGGCCGCGCCCGGATCTACGGACGGGTGGTCCGCGGCGACACCGGCAGCGTCTTCCCGCGGCAGATCGGCCACGCCGAGGCGATCAAGCGACAGTTTCCCGGAAGCCATCAGTCGACAAAACTCCGAACTGTTTCCAAGGCGCCTTCCAGGGTCTTGCCCTGCGCATCCTGAAGGCCCGCATCGATCAGGCGTCGGGCCCACTCGGCCGCATCGTCGCGGCCCTCCACCAGGGCAATGCCGGCGATCACCTTGTCGTACTTGCCGTGTCCGCGGGCATGTGTGTCGCCGTAGCCCTTGATCAGGCGGCGCACCCGGAGAAGTTCAACGGCGAGATCGTAGTTGCGCGGCAGCTGGACCGTGGCACGGTCGAGCCAATCCCGCCAGTGCGCTTCTTCGGTGTGGTGACGCAGGAGACGCCGCCGGAAGCGTCTGAGGCCGGCCACAAAAAACAGGATCAGGAAACCGGACAGCCGGTCAGTGCGCACGCGCCGACCCCTTGAAAAAATCCGTCCGACGATGCGAAGACCCAGCGGGCTGTCCTTCAACCGGCGTCCGAGCCCGGCCGGAAGCACGCTGGCGAATTCCTCGGCACGCGGGTGCATGTATTCGGTGACCGTAAACACGGATCCGTCCGACCCGCCATATTCGTCGTCGATGCGCTCGTAGCGCTGGCGGCGGGTTTTCAGGTCGGCAACGCGGATCACATCGTCGTAGCACATCGCGTTGGCGAGATGCTTGGCCAGCATGCGGGAAAAATCGAAGTTTCGCGCCTCGCCGCCATGCGCGGTGTCTTCCTTCACAACGCGGCGCAGCGTTTCGAGATAAAGCTTGCCGTAATCCGCATCCTGATAGTCGACGGCCTTTTGCAGACCGGCAAGCGCCATATCGCGGACCGGTTTGGGAAGCGTCTCGACGTCCGCGACAAGCGCCTGCCAACGCGCGGCAAGCACCTTCGGCCGCGCTGCAGCCGGGCGGGTTTGCGGTACGTCCGGCACCGACGCCGGAGCGGCTTCGCGGCGTGTTCCACGGGCAAGCTCAAAGGCTTCGTGAAACGCGGCAAGGCTTGCTTCGACCCCGCGTTTCGACGACCTGATCGTCGCTTCGAATGCATCCCGCTCGAAGGGAAGAAGACGGGAACCGGCAAGCGCGCCAAACAGGCTCGCCGAAATATGCGCCTTGTGGCGCTCGGCAACGGCCGCCAGATCGAAGGCGATCACCGAGCGGGCGGTCTTTTCAAGGCCGTCGAGCACCGGTTGCGGGTTGACGATACCGTCGCCCGGCACGATCTTTTCCGACACCGCGTGCATACGGTGGGTCGACGTGATCAGGCGCGTCCGGTCCGGTGTGACGAAGCCGCGCGTTACCGCCCGTCCCGCTTCCATCAATTCGGACGCAACGACGATATCGACATCGCCTGGCGTCGGCATGAGCGCCAATACCGGCTGGCGATCCGAACCCGGCAGCATCTCGATATAATAGATCGTGGCGCCCGTGCGTTGCGCGACGCCGGGCACGGACGTGGTCTGAACGAAATAGCCGTTCTGTTCGGCAAGGCTCAGGATCCAGTTTGTCAGGACCCCGCCCCCCTGCCCGCCGACCGCCAGCACGGCAAGCCGGATAAGACCGGCCGCATCGAGCGCATCGTCCTGCCGGCGTTCGAAATCCGCGTGGACGGCGACGTTCATGCGACCAGATCCTGTTTCACAAGGCGGCGGTTTTCCCGCCAGTTCTGCAGCGCTGCGATGACCCGCGACCGGAGCCTGCTGATCGCGGCCTCGAAACGGCCCGGATTCTGCACCCTGTCGACCTGATAGAAGGACGGACACAGAACGGCGGCTTCGGCGACCTCTCCGCAATTGCCGCATCCGACGCAGGATTCGTCGATCTGCACGATCGGATCGTCGCGCAGCGGATCGTCGAGTTTTTTCAGGCCAAGCGACGGGCAGCCGGAAAGCCGGATACAGGCGTGATCCCCCGTACAGACGTCTTCGTCGACGCCGAATTTCGGCGTCACGACGCGTTTGCCGTCCTTGACGGCCTGGTTCCGGATCGGCCTTTCGCGCCGCTGCCGGTTGAGCATGCATTCCGACGACGCGACGATCACCTTCGGTCCGCTCGCCTCGGTCGTCAGTGCTTCGCGCAGCGTGTCCCGCATCTTGCCGACATCGTAGGTGCGATCGATGGTCCGCACCCATTCGACGCCGACGCCGGCAAGCGCCTTTTCGATCGGATGCTGCGTCGCCTTGGTCGGATTGTCGGCGCGGGACGACAGGATGTCCTGACCGCCGGTGGCGGCCGAATAATAATTGTCGACGATCATCACGACGCCGTCGGACTGGTTGAAGACGGCGTTGCCGACGGAGGCCGTCAGCCCGCTGTGCCAGAAACCGCCGTCGCCCAGAACCGAGATCGCCCGTTTGTCGCCGCCGCCGTCGAACGCCGCGTTCGAGGCCGGCCCGAGCCCGTAGCCCATCGTCGACCCGCCGATATTGAAGGGCGGCATGGTGGAGAACAGGTGACAGCCGATATCGCCGGCGATCTGGTGTTCGCCGAGTTCTTCCTCGACCAGTTTCATGGCCGCGAAGATCGGCCGCTCCGGACAGCCGGTGCAAAAGCCTGGCGGGCGCTGCGGCACGATCTCGGCGAGCTGCTTGACGGTTTCATCCGTTTCGGGACGGTTGGGCGCCCGGTCCCGGTCGGACAGGAGGCCGGGCTGGTGGTCCCGAAGGAAACCGGCAATACCGGCATGCACGACCGCGCCGGTATATTCGCCGGCCGGCGGCAAGTAGTCCTTGCCGGACAGCTGCACGGTGCCCTTGTTTTTATAGAGCACCGCGGCGAAAGCCTGCTCGATATAGGCGGGCTGTCCCTCTTCCACGACCAGAGCCGCGGACTTGTCGGCGCAGAAGTCCAGGAATTCATCGTCGACAAGCGGATAGGTCACGTTCAGCACGTAGAGCGGCACATCGCTGTCGCCGTTGATGTCGGCAAGCCCGAGGCGCTGCAGCGCGCGCACGACCGTGTTGTACATGCCGCCCTGCAGGATGAGACCGACCCTTCCGTCCTTCGGTCCGAACGATTCGTTGAGCCCGCGCTCGCGGATGAATTTCTGAGCCGCCGGCCAGCGCTGATGGACCTTTTCCTGTTCGTGGTGGAACAGAGCCGGCGGCAGCACCACCCGGCTCATATCCCGAGACGGGTTGGCGAGCGCCTCCTTGACGGTGACCGGCGGGCGTTTGTTTTCAGAAGCGACGAAGGCGCCGTGCACATGGCATGCACGGATGCGCAGTTCCAGCATCACCGGCGTGCTGGATGCTTCGGATAGGTCGAAACCGTCCTTTACCGCCTTGACCATCGATGGCAGGTTCGGCCTTGGATCGAGCAGCCACACCTGGGACTTCATGGCAAACGCATGAACCCGTTCCTGCAGGATCGACGAACCCTCCCCGTAATCCTCGCCAAGCACGATCAGCGCCCCGCCTTTGACGCCGGCTGATGCGAGGTTGGACAAGGCATCGGAGGCGACGTTGGTGCCGACGACGGATTTGAAGGTGACGGCACCGCGGATCGGATAGGAGACCGAGGCGGCCAGCATGGCCGTCGCCGCGGCTTCCGACGCGTTCGCCTCGAAATGCACGCCGAGATCGCCGAGGATCTCTTCGGCATCCGCCAGCACGTCCATGAGATGGGAAATCGGCGCCCCCTGGTACCCGCCGACATAGCCGACGCCGCTTTCCAGAAGCGCCTTGGTGATCGCCAGGATGCCTTCCCCGCGAAAGGTCTCGCCGGCCGGAATCTTAAGCTGCTGGACTTCCTTCTTGAAGGATCTTTCCGCCATCGCATCTCTCCCTGAACAGTATTATATCAATTTTCATATATAAGGAAAGACATGCACCGCCGCCGCACTCGCTGCCGATCCCCTGTCGCCGCGCGGATGCACGTCGCTGAATCTCAATCTCTCAGCAAATTGAATACTTTAAGTTCGGATTTTCGACGCTCAGCAAAGCCGGCGTAACCGTCAATTCATTGGCGTGTTCTCGATATATTAAAATTCATATTCCTATCGGCCCGTATTTTACTGTACGCTATCTGACGCGGGCGGTTACGGCCGGGCCAACGGCCGACGATCCCGCAGGAACAGCACCCTGGCAGACACAGCCCGTCTGCAGACCACATTTCCATGGGAGGGAAAGACCTGAAATGATCGGACGGAAAACCTTGAAACTGGCCGCCGCTGCGTTTGTCTGCGTGATGCCGTGGGGAATAAACTCCGCCTTCGCGGAAACGACGCTTCAGGCCTCGAGTTGCTTCCCGCAGGGCTCGTTTTTTTCCAAGCGGTTTGAATCCTTCATCGAAAAGGTGAACAGCGCGGGAGCCGGCACGGTCCAGATCAATTATGTGGGCGGCGCGCCGGCCATCGGCAGTCCGTTCACATTGGTTCAGAAACTCTCTCAGGGCGTCTACGACATCTCGTCCTGTACCGGCGCCTACTATCAGAATGTGGTTCCGGAAGCCGATGCGCTGAAGATGCTGGAACGCACGCCCTCTGAGATCCGTGAAAACGGCGGCTGGGACCTGATGGCGGAAATCCATCGCGCTTCCAATCTCATGCCGCTGGCCCGCACCCATTATGGAATCCAGTTCCACCTGTTTCTCGGCGAAGACCACAAGATCGACAAACCCGATCTGACCGGCCTGCATTTGCGGGTTGCCCCGGTCTATACGGCGTTCTTCAAGAAGCTCGGCGCGACCACCCAGAATTCCAATCTCGCGCAGATCTTCACCCTGATGGAGAACGGTACGGTCAACGGTTTTGGCTGGCCCGTCATCGGCCACCGGCCCGGTTGGGATGAGGTAACCAAGTACCGGGTGGATCCCGGATTCTATGACGTCGACATCCAGATCATCGCCAATGCCCGCGCATGGGACGGCCTGTCCGACGCGGCCCGCGCCGTCCTCGACAAGGCCGCGTTGGAAATCGAGGCCGAAGCTGTCGCAACGGACGGAAAGATGGCCAAAGGCGCCGGCGAAAAGCAGTTGGCCTCCGGCTTTGAGCAGATCCTCTTCGACGGCGACCAGGGCGAAGCCTGGCTGGGCGCGGCCAAGGACGCGGGCTGGGCCGCCATCATCGACGTCAGTCCGGAACACGGCCCGAAACTGCGCGAGCTGTTTTCAAAGTAGCGCACGTATGGTCTGATCGAAGCGTGAGCGCAATCACAGGGGTGCGCCGGCCGGCGCACCCTTATATCTCCGCATTGGCAACAGGTCTGTACGGCGCATGAAAGCCCTCGCCGCCCTCGATGCTGCCATGGGCAGGCTCTATACATTCGTCGGGACAGCGATCGGCCTGTCGATCGGCCTGTTCGCGGTTGCGATCGTGGTGGATCTCGTTCTGCGCCTGTTCGAGATCGGCACCCTGCCGGGTTACCAGGAAATCATCGAATACACGCTCTTTGCCGGCGTCTTCCTGGGTGCTCCATGGGTCTTGCGGCTCGGCGCCCATATCCGCGTCGACGTCCTCGTCGACGCGCTGCCGCATAACGTTGCGCGCCTTCTTGATCGCCTGCTGGACCTGTTCGGCCTCCTGATCTCGCTCGTACTCGCCTGGTACGGTCTCCAGAACCTCCTGACCGCCTACGAGTTCGGAGCCCTGCAGCGCAAGTATTTCAACGTGCCGGAATGGTGGCTGCTGTCGGTCTTCGTGCTCTGCTTCGTTCTTTTGGCGCTTGAGTTTGTGTTTCGCCTGGCGCGATCGTCGGGACGCCCGGGCGGGCCGCAAGGCACCGAACCGCCCGAGTCCCGGAAGGGCGTGTAACGTGGTCATGGAATGGTATTGGGCGCTGGTGCTGTTGCTCGGCGGGGCTGTCGGTCTCCTGCTGCTCGGCCTGCCGGTCGCCTTCGCATTCTTTGCCGCCAACATCGTCGGGGCCTTCATTTTCCTGCGCGGCGAAATCGGCCTCAGCCTGATCCCGATCGAATACGTCCTGTCGGTCTCCAAGTTCACTCTGGTACCGGTCGCCCTGTTCATTCTGATGGGCGAGATCCTGTTTCAAACCGGCGTGGCCTTTAGAAGTATCGAGGCGATCGACCGGCTGATCTCCCGGGTGCCCGGACGGCTTTCGGTCGTATCGGTCGCCGGCGGCGCGGTGTTTTCCTCGCTCTCCGGCTCGACCATCGCCAACACGGCAATTCTGGGGAACCTGCTTCTGCCGGACATGTTGAAGAAGGGCTATCACCCGACGATCGCCATGGGCCCGATCATGGCCGTCGGCGGCATCGCCATGCTGATCCCGCCATCCGCGCTCGCCGTGCTGCTGGCAAGCCTTGCCGAACGGTCGATTTCCGACCTCCTGATCGCCGGCGTCCTGCCGGGTATCGCCATGACGGTGCTGTTCGTCACCTACATCGTCGTGCGCTGCCGGATGAACCCCGACCTCGCGCCGGTGGGCGAAAGCCGCCCGGAAACCGGCTGGGAGCGGTGGCGCCCGTTTTTTACCGACGTGCTGCCGCTCTTTCTCATCTTCGCGGTCGTCGTCGGCAGCATCTTCCTACGGATCGCATCGCCGGAAGAAGCGGCCGCCCTTGGATGTCTGGCCGCCATCGGCATCTGCATCGCCTATCGGCGCCTGACGCTGGCGAACCTGACAAAGGCCTTGCGCGAAACCGCCAAGATCAACGTCATGCTGTTGTTCATCATCGCAGGCTCGCTCACCTTCGCGCAGATCCTCCAGGTCTCCGGCGCAACGAGCGGCGTGCTGCAGGCAATCAGCGACCTGTCGCTCACCCCGGTCACGGCCATGATCATGATGATGGTGATCTTGCTGTTTCTCGGGTGCTTCATGGATCAGATCAGCATGATCCTTCTCACCCTGCCCTTCTTCCTGCCGATTGCCGACGCCCAGGGCATGCACGCCACCTGGCTGCTCGTCATGATGCTGATCGCCATGGAAATCAGCCTTATGACCCCGCCCTTCGGCCTCTTGTTATTTGTCATGAAAGGCGTAGCGCCACCGCATATCCGGATTACCCAGGTCTATGCGGCAGCCATGCCCTTCATCGGGTTGGAAGTCATCGTGATGGCCGTCCTCATCGCCTTTCCAGGCATCGCGCTCTGGCTGCCGAACCTGTTGCGATAAAGAACGGACTCATCCCGAAGCGGTGCTGTCATCACCCCGGCGCTCGTCCTGCGCCGCATTACGAAACAGGTCCAGCACCGCGCCGAACAGCGTCATGAACGCTTCCTGCTGTCCGGCATCGGTTGCCGAAAGCGCGACGTGCTCGGCCAGAAACTCGTCGACCGGCATCTCGCCTTCGCTTACGGCGATCATCGGTTCGTAAGCCGTTCCGAATGTTACGTCGGGCTTGTCGACCGTCCCAGCCTGAAGCTCGACCCCGCCGTTTTTGACATCGAGCGCAAAATCTTCGCCGTCCACCGTGAGCGCCGCGCGAAACGCCATGTTCGGCTGCACGACACGTTCGAGCGCCGCACCGAGCGTTACGGCGATCGTGCGCAGATTGCCGGGCCGCCGAACCGGCGCGTCCGGCGCAAACCGGCCCCCGAAGAGGGCCAGTTCGAACAGAAGCGTCTGCGTGCGCTCACCGAGCGCAGTCAGCGCATAGACCGTCGCGCCGAACGCGCCGGTGCGCTTTTCCACCAGCCCGTCCGTCATCAGCTGGTTCAACCGCTCCGTCAGGAGATTGGTGGCAATGCCTTTGAGCCCCGACTGAAGATCCGAAAACCGCGCCGGCCCGGCATGCAGGTCGCGCAGGATCAGAAGCGTCCAGCGATCCCCGACCCGGTCAAGGGCCCGGGCAATGGGGCAAAGCAGCCGATAGCGCCGCGAGGAAGCCATGCCGTCACCGTTCACGGATATGTTACTTTATAAATTCAAGCATAAACTTGAAAATATAAAGTGAACAATCGATCTGAAGTCAGTACCGAAACCATCGTTCGCGGCCTGAACCGAGGCGCGACTAAAGGAAAGTTCCCGATGACGATCAAGCCGAAAATCCTGGTGACCAGCGCTGGCGGAAAGACCGGGATGCCGACCGTTCTGCAATTAAGGGCGCGTGATTATCCGGTCCGCGCCGTGCTGCGCCGCGATGACGACCGGGCGCGCGTTCTGCGCGAGGCCGGTGCGGAAGTCTTTGTCGGCGACCAGTTCGCGCTTGCCGACATGCGCCGGGCCATGACGGGTGTGCAGCGCGCCGTGTTGTGTGCGCCGACAGCCCCGAACGGTCTGCATTTCGGGTCGGTGTTTGCGATTGCCGCCCACGAGGCGCGCCTCGAACACGCCGTGCTCATCGGTCAATGGCTCGCGCAGCCCGACCACCCCTCGATGTTCACCCGCGAGACCTTCTTTGTTGAAGCGCTCATGCGCATGCTGGCGGACACCACGCTCACCGTGAACAATGTCGGCTGGTTCGCGGACAATTATTTCATGGTGCTCGAACCGATCGCCCAGCTCGGCCTGTTCCCCTTCCCGCTCGGCGCCGGTTCGGTTCCGAAAAACGCGCCCCCGTCGAACGAGGATATCGCGGCCGTCACTGTCGAGGCGCTGATCGATCCGGCTCGCCATGCGGGCAAGACCTATCGCCCGACCGGCCCGGCCCTGATTGCACCGGACGAAATGGCCGCAACGTTCTCCCGCGTCCTGAATCGCAAAGTAGTCTATGGCGACATTTCCGAAGCGATGATGTCGAAAGCCCTGAACGCACAGGGCTGGCCGGCAGCCCTTCAGACCCAGTTGCGGCTTTACACCCGCGAATACCGGCGCGGCGCCTTTGCGGTCAACGCCCCGTCCGGCGTTGTCGCCGATGTCACAGGCCGCGAGCCTGAGGATTTCGAAACCATCGCGCGGCGCTATGTGGCAACCCGGCCGGAAGCCGTTCAGGGCGTCGGCAACCGCCTGCGCGCCTGGCGCTTCATGGCCCGCATGCTGCTGACCAGGTCGACCGATTTCGACGTGGTCGAAAAAGCACGCGATCACGTCCGCCTCGCTGAGGCCGATTATTGCAGCGACAGCGAAACCTGGCGCCGCACCCACGATCCCGCTGCCGGCTTCGTCCCCGACCGCGCCGGCGTACCCGTGCTCGCCGTTTCCGCCTGACCCGATCGGATGATTTTCATCGAACCGCCAAAGGAGAAACCATGTCTGCCCTGATGATTGCCCGCATTACCGTCAAGGACCCCGCCGCCTTTCAGGAATACCTGCAGAAATCGAAACAGCTCGCCGGCTCGCACGGTGCCGAATTGCTGTTCCGCGGCCGGGTCGGCCGGTCCCTCAACGGCGAACAGGACCATGAAATGACCGTCATCGCCCGCTTTCCGAGCCTTCAGAAGATCGAGGAATGGTACGATTCCGCCGACTACCAACCCCTGAAGGCGCTGCGCGATACCGGTTCCGACATGCACATGACAGCCTACGAAGTGCAGGATTAAAGTTTGGCTTATGCGCGTAGAACCATTTTCTGGGCCACGCGTGGGCGTCGGTAAAGGGCTGGGGTTTAACCGTGCAGCGCACGTTCGGCAATCGCGACCGCGCGGTCCCAGTCCATGCCCTGCGCGTAGTCGCGATAGACCGGATGGTCGCATTTATGCGGCACGATCAGCGGCCGGTTTCCCGGCCCGCGCCCGACGACGTCGGTGGCCAGCATGTCCCATGTCCGGGCGCTTGTCGGATCGAAATACCCGCGCATGGTGACGGGCAGCCAGCCAAAGCTCACCGTTCCGGTCTGGTCTTCGTGAAACGTGTGCAGGTAGCGCTGAAAGCTGTCATGGCTGAGGCTGACCCAAAGGCCCCACGTGAACGGCGCATCGACGCCGCGGATCGGGATCTCCATGACCCCGCGCACAAAATAGGTGTCGTTGTCGATGGCGCAGGTATCCGAGGTCAGAAGCACCCGATGCGCCCGTTCCGCTTCCGGCACGGAGTAATAATGTGCCGGTTTGGCATAGCCGATCGACGGGGATCCTTTATGGACCTCGCCGCAGGATCGACAACGGAATTCGAACACGTGGGTGATCTTCGGGAAGCGATACACGGACTCCATGGCGACCTTCCGGTTCGGTGCGTTTGATTGGTCACGACCATTGGGCGTCGCGGGTAAATCCGCCGTAAAACAAGAGGTTAAACGGAATCCTGATGCAATTGACGAAAATCGGGCTCAATAACCTTAAGGAATCCTGATCGGTTATCGGGAAGCGCGGCATGCCGGCTTGGCGCGGTGGTGATCCGATCCTGAGCGCATTGCCGACACTTGGATTCAGGTTTGATTAAAAATCGAGATATTTGAGCATGTTGCCCCCCGCGCCGCGTGCAAGGCCGGTCGCCCGACAGCAGATTCGCAGGCATCTCATTCCGGCCGAACGGTCCGAAGCGGAGACGCGAAAGGCACGCCCGAAGCCGCCACAACCAGGACGTAGTTTTAACCGAACCAATCAACCATAGACAGATTTATGGCCTTCTCGAAGGGTCTTCAGGCCTGCCCGAAGACCCGGGCGAAGATCGTATCGACATGTTTGGTGTGATAACCGAGATCGAACTTGTCGCGCAGGTCCTCTTCCGACAGGGACGCACGCACGTCGGTGTCGGCGAGAAGAAAGTCCAGAAAGTCCCCTTCCCCGTTCCAGACCCGCATGGCGTTGCGCTGCACGAGGCGATAGGCGTCCTCCCGGCTCACGCCGGCCTGGGTGAGTGCCAAGAGCACACGCTGCGAATGCACAAGTCCGCCGAGCCGGTCGAGATTGGCCGTCATGCGTTCGGGATAGACCACCAGTTTTTCAATGACGCCTGTCAGGCGTACCAGCGCGAAGTCGAGCGTGACCGTCGCGTCAGGTCCGATCATGCGTTCCACCGAGGAATGGGAAATGTCCCGCTCGTGCCAGAGCGCCACGTTTTCCATGGCAGGCAAGGCATAAGCCCGGACCATGCGGGCAAGGCCGGTCAGGTTTTCCGTCAAGACCGGATTGCGCTTGTGCGGCATGGCCGAGGAGCCCTTCTGGCCCGGCGAAAAGTATTCTTCCGCCTCCAGCACCTCGGTGCGCTGCAGGTGGCGGATTTCGGTGGCAAGCCTCTCAATGGATGACGCAACCACGGCAAGGGCTGCAAAAAACGCCGCATGTCGGTCGCGCGGCACGACCTGGGTCGAAACCGGTTCCGGAACAAGGCCGAGCTTTTCTGCGACGTATTCCTCAACGAAGGGATCGATGTTTGCAAACGTGCCGACAGCCCCTGAAATGGCGCAGGTCGCCACTTCCTCGCGCGCCGTTTCGAGCCTTTTGCGGGCGCGCGCGAATTCCGCATAGGCCTGCGCCAGCTTCAGCCCGAAGGTCGTCGGTTCGGCGTGAATCGCATGGCTGCGGCCGATGCAGAGCGTGTCCTTGTGTTCCTCGGCCCGGATTTTCAGGGCGGCGAGCAGGCCGTCCATGTCGTCCAGAAGCAGGTCGGCCGCGCGCACGCATTGCACGTTGAAACAGGTGTCGAGCACGTCCGAAGACGTCATGCCCTGGTGCACGAACCGCGCCTCCGGTCCGACGATCTCGGCCAGGTGGGTCAGGAACGCGATGACGTCGTGTTTGACCTCCCGCTCGATCGCATCGATTCGCGCCACATCGAACGTCGCCGCCGACCCCTTTTCCCAGACGATCTCGGCCGCCTCTTTCGGCACGACGCCGAGTTCAGCCAGCGCCGAGGTCGCATGCGCCTCGATTTCGAACCAGATCCGGAACTTGGTTTCCGGCGACCAGATGGCGGCCATTTCCGGACGCGAATAGCGGGGAATCATGTGGGAGTCCGAGGCTAGATGAAGACGGGTTCGTCATAGACCTGCGCCGTTACCTAATCAACCGTACACTCGGGCGATTTCCTGCAAATGCCGGGCGGGACTGAAAACGGGTAATCAGGTCTGGCGGCGGCCTAAATCCTGGTTGCCAATGCGGCGGGCTGCGATCGCTGCGACGCCGAACAACAACGGCAACCCGAGCGGAAAGATGTATTTCACCGCCGAGACCGCAAACAGGTAGAGCGCCGTCGCTCCGGTGAAGGCGATTTGCCAGAACCAGACCGTCGTGAACGGCTCCTCGTGCCATTGCGCGTAGTAGGTTCGGTATTGCAGGAAAAACAGGAAGGCCGTCGCCGGCGGAACCGAGACGGCGTTTGCGATCAGGGCGAGGCTGAACCGGGCGGACCAGGCCCGGCCACGGGCCAGAAGCGCGGTGACGATCCAGGCGAACCCGCCGCCGGCGAGCCCGCCGGCAAAGAAGATCAGCGATGCGACGACAATGCGCGCGCTTACCGGTTGTTCAAGCCAGAGCGCATGCACCGGCACAAGGGCGGCAAAGGCGATCGCAAAGACCGGGATCGGCAGGAAACCGGCTTTCAGCGCCGGCCAGAACCGCAAACGGGCCGTCGCGGGCCGCGGCGGCGCCGGGTGCGCCTGCGGTCGCGGAGTTGAATCCTCCTGAAGAATGTCGGTCACGGACATGCGCAAGCGCTAGCACACAAGCCTTGAGGATGTGTTGCTGCAACCTTTGAGCCGGTCGACGCGTCTGAATCAGCGCGCCGCCGCGAAACGGTCGCCCGCCACTTTCAGGATCAGCGGCAGCATGTAGATCGGAAACTGGGCAATCCCGAAAAACAGCCAGGTGGTTTCCGGAACGGCCGGGCCGAGCACGGCGATGAACACGCCCATATTGCGGATGCCGCTGCCGAGCGCGATCGTCAACGCCTGCACCCGTTCGGCATGCCACAGCGCCAGCATGCTGAGACCGATCTGGATGAAGGCAATGGCAAAGACCGCGCCCAGAATGCCGAAGGCAAGGCCCGGTCGTTCCAGAAAGGCGAACGCCACACCGTCCATCGCCGCGACCGCAAAGACAAAGAGGATCACGACATTGGTGCCGTCGATGCGCGAGCGGGCCCGCTCGATGGCTGGCAGCCCGACAAAGCTTCTGATTACCAGGGCGACCGCCAGCGCACCGGCCATCAGGAGACCGAGGCGCATCGCAAGCGCCGATGCCTCGAGCGGCAGGGCCGCCGGCAGGGCGAGCACGCCGACAAGCGGCGCCACCAGGGGCGTGACCAGGGCGGAGAGGACAAGCATGGCGACGGAGAGCGCATAATCGAGCCGCATCAGCGCCGCGAGTGCGGCAACCGACATGACCGGCGGGGCCGCCGTTGCGATGAAGATACCGAGTGCCCATCCCGGATAGGCGTCGGCAAATCCGGACAGGCGCAAGGTGAGCGCGATCGCCAGCGGCATGATCCCCATCACCCACACCAGCGCCCAGGCCAGCATGCGCCATTGCCGGATGCGTTCGGCAAGCGTGACAAAATCGATCCGCACGAGGGCAAGCACCAGAAGCAGGAAGATCGCCGCTGGCAAGACCGGTCGGAAGAAGGCGGCAAGCGGCGGCAGCGCCATGCCGAGCAACAGGCTCACGGCAACGGCGCGTGTGCCCTGCCCGCCGAGCCAGTCAAGACCGCGGGCAAGGCCCCCGATCATGGGACAGGCGCCCGCTCGGCAATCGCGCGGGCAAGGCGAGCGGCAAGCGCGGCATTGTTGCGGACGAGCGCAATGTTCGTCGGCACCGACCGCCCGTTCGTGAGTTCGGCAATGCGCGCCAGAATGAACGGCGTCACGTCCTTGCCCTGGATGTTGGCGGCGTCTGCATCTGCCTGCGCCCGCTCGATGTATCCGCGCATGTCTTCCTGCGAAATCTCGTCGTCCGCCGGCACGGGATTGGCGACAAGCAGGCCGGACGGCATGTCGAGACGCGCCTGCATTTCATGGATGGCGGCAATCTCCGCCGGCGTGTCGGCGCGCAGCGGTACGGGCAATCCGCTGGTGCGCGACCAGAAAGCGGGAAAGGTATCGGTCTGATAACCGACGACAGGAACACCTTTTGTTTCAAGAACTTCCAGCGTTTTATTCAGGTCGAGAATTGCCTTGGCACCGGCGGAGACGACAACGATCGGCGTGCGTGCCAATTCGTCGAGGTCGGCCGAGATGTCGAAAGTCTCCGCCGCACCGCGATGTACCCCGCCGATGCCGCCGGTCGCAAAGACCGACACGCCGGCCAGACGGGCTGCGATCATGGTCGCGGCGACCGTTGTCGAACCGGTGCGTCCCGAAGCGAGCGTGGCCGCAAAGTCCGCCCGCGATACCTTTTGCGGGCGCTCGGCCTGCGCCAGCGATTCCAGATCGGTCCCGGCGAGCCCGATGCGGATGTGCCCGCCCATGATCGCAATCGTCGCCGGCTCGGCCCCGGCCTCGCGGATGACGGTCTCGACGGAACGAGCCGTCTCCAGATTGTCCGGATAGGGAAGCCCGTGCGTGATGATCGTCGATTCGAGAGCAACGATCGGGACACCGTCGCGCCGCGCCGCTGCGACGGCGGGGGAATAGGCGATGAGATCGGACAGGTCGGACACTATGGATCTTTCGTGAGCGCGACGACGGCGTCGGCGCAGGCGTTCGGCAGGGCGGCGCCGGCGGTTTCGATGCAAAGCCGCGCCGCCGCGAGGCCGGTCTGCGCGGCACGGTCCAGATCCTGCCCCCTTAGCAGACCGAAAAGCGTTCCGGCAACCAGCGCATCGCCGGCCCCGGTCTCATCGACGACACGCGCCGGCTGAACCGGCATGAGGGTCGGTTCTTCTATGCCGTGTGCGACCGCGAGGGCCTCGGCGCCGTCAGACACCAGGGCCCCGCCCGCGCCAAGCCGGCATAACCGGGCGGCGGCATCCCGCGGCGTAAGACCGGTAAGCTCCGCGGCTTCGGAGCGGTTGGTGAAAACAACGTCGAGCAAGGAAAGGATGTCGGTGAGACGTCCGGCCTTTGCCGTGGAGACCGTATCGGCCGCGAACAGACCGGTTCGTTTGAGATCGGCGACCCATGTCAGGGTCGCGGCCGGCAGGTTGGCGTCGACAAAGACCAACGGCGCTGTGCGGATCAGGGCCTCGAAGGGTGCAAGCATTGGGGGCAGCAGGCGATCGTAAATCGCCATGTCTGCGACCGCGCCGAGCAGTGTGCCGTCCGGATTGATGATCGCATGATAGGTCGCGGTTGCTCCCTCACCAGCCGGAACCGCACTGGCAATGTCGAGCCCCTCGCCGGCCTCGGCCGAAAGCGTTCGGCCGTCCGTCTCCTCGCCGAACGCCGATACCAGCAGCACATCCTCGCCGAGGTCGCGAAGCAGGCGCGCGACATTGAAGGCGACGCCGCCGAGTGACCGATCCACGCGTCCGGGCGCCGAGGTGCCGGTCGCCGCCCCGTCCAGCGCGTAGCCGATCCGGTCGATATGCGCCCCGCCGATCAGCACCGGACGCGCCTTGTCCGCCATGATTTCCTCGTCGCGTCGTTCGGTGATGAGGCGAACCCGATTTGCGCGCCGGTGTCAATTTGGCAACCGGCGCCGGGGCGCATCCGGTCGCGATTCGACAGGTGCAGGGGCACGGAGGGTTTTCGCGATTCCGGCAAGGATTTCTTCATCGCGTTTTCCAACCGTGAACAGGATGCGAACAAAACAGTGTTTTCCTATTCTATTTCAATATTTTAATTGATAGTTGCAAAATGAGAACAAAACCGGTACATTCTTCGTCATTGAATGTCAGTGCCAGCCGTGAAATATGGAGAGGATCAAATGGCTCAAGCCACCCTACGCCTTGTCGAGGACTCCACGATGGACAAAACCAAAGCATTGGATGCCGCGCTGTCGCAGATCGAGCGCGCGTTCGGTAAGGGCTCCATCATGAAGCTCGGACAGGGTCAGGCGGTCGAGGTGGAAACCGTATCGACCGGGTCCCTCGGGCTCGATATCGGATTGGGCATCGGCGGATTGCCGAAGGGCCGGATCATCGAGATCTACGGACCGGAATCCTCGGGCAAGACCACCATGGCACTGCATACGGTCGCCGAGGCCCAGAAGAAGGGCGGCATCTGCGCCTTTGTCGACGCCGAGCACGCGCTCGACCCGATCTATGCCCGCAAGCTGGGCGTTCAGCTCGACGATCTCCTGATCTCGCAGCCCGATGCCGGCGAGCAGGCGCTCGAAATCGCCGACACGCTGGTCCGTTCTGGCGCGATCGACGTGCTGGTGATCGATTCCGTCGCCGCGCTGACGCCGCGCGCGGAACTGGAAGGCGAGATGGGCGATTCCCTGCCGGGCCTGCAGGCACGACTGATGAGCCAGGCGCTGCGCAAGCTGACCGCGTCGATTTCCAAATCGAACACCATGGTCATTTTCATCAACCAGATCCGCATGAAGATCGGGGTGATGTTCGGCAGCCCGGAAACCACGACCGGCGGCAACGCACTGAAATTCTACGCCTCGGTCCGGCTCGACATCCGCCGCATCGGCTCGATCAAGGACCGCGACGAAGTGATCGGCAACCAGACCCGGGTCAAGGTCGTCAAGAACAAGATGGCGCCGCCGTTCAAGCAGATCGAATTCGATATCATGTATGGCGAAGGCGTGTCGAAGACCGGCGAGCTGATCGATCTCGGCGTCAAGGCCGGCATTGTCGAAAAGTCCGGCTCCTGGTTCTCCTATGACAGCCAGCGTCTCGGTCAGGGGCGTGAAAACGCCAAGCAATTCCTGCGCGACAACACCGACATCGCCGACAAGATCGAACATGCCATTCGCCAGAATGCCGGCCTGATTTCCGACCAGCTTCTGGATACCGAACCGGAAGAGGACGACGAGGACGAGATCGAGCCGGCCATCGAAAAATAGGCCCGGCGGTTCGTCTGCCCCCTTCTGGAAAATGCATTGCAAAGGCGCGGCGGATCAGGCTGCGCCTTTTTGCTTCCGGGATTGCTGCCAACGATCCGGGGCTTTTTCTAGACAGCGCCAAGCCTCGCCGATAAAACCCGTTATTCCCACGAACATCAGGGACGAGCGGAATTCTTGTAAACCCGTCCCGTGCTTTCAGGACCGGACATGACGGGCGTAAACGACATCCGATCGGCATTTCTGTCGTACTTTGAAACCAACGGCCACGACATCGTGGATTCCAGCCCGTTGGTGCCGCGCAACGATCCATCGCTGATGTTTGTCAACGCAGGCATGGTGCAGTTCAAGAACGTGTTTACCGGTCTTGAAAAGCGCGACTACAGCCGCGCCGTCACCTCGCAGAAATGCGTGCGCGCCGGCGGCAAGCACAACGACCTCGACAATGTCGGCTACACGGCCCGTCACCACACCTTCTTTGAAATGCTCGGGAACTTTTCGTTCGGCGATTATTTCAAGGATCAGGCGATCGAGCTCGCCTGGAACCTGATCACAAAGGAATTCGGTCTGCCGAAGGACCGCCTTCTGGTTACCGTCTATTCCGAGGACGATGAGGCACACGATCTGTGGCGCCGCATTGCCGACCTTTCCGATGACCGCATCATCCGGATTGCAACGTCCGACAATTTCTGGGCCATGGGCGATACCGGTCCCTGCGGGCCCTGTTCGGAAATCTTCTATGACCACGGCGACCACATCTGGGGCGGACCGCCGGGCTCTGCCGAAGAGGACGGCGACCGCTTTATCGAGATCTGGAACCTGGTCTTCATGCAATATGAACAGATCTCGAAAGAGGAGCGCATCGACCTGCCGCGTCCTTCCATCGATACCGGCATGGGCCTGGAACGCATCGCCGCCGTTCTCCAGAACGTGCACGACAATTACGATATCGACCTGTTCAAGGCCCTCATCCGGGCCTCCGAGGAAGCGACCGGAACCGAAGCCGCCGGCGCGCAGCAGGCGAGCCACAGGGTGATCGCCGATCACCTGCGCGCCACCAGCTTTCTCATTGCCGACGGGGTCCTGCCCTCCAACGAGGGCCGCGGTTATGTCCTGCGCCGCATCATGCGGCGCGGCATGCGTCATGCGCATCTGCTCGGCGCCTCCGAACCCTTGATGTGGAAGCTGGTGCCGGCGCTCCTGCGTGAAATGGGTCAGGCCTATCCGGAATTGCTGCGCGCCGAGGCGCTGATCAGCGAGACGCTGAAACTGGAGGAAACCCGGTTCCGCAAGACGCTCGAACGCGGCCTTTCCCTGCTCGACGAGGCAACGGCCGGTCTCGACGAAGGCAGCGAGCTGGACGGCCGGACCGCGTTCAAGCTCTACGACACTTACGGTTTTCCCCTCGACCTCACCGAGGACGCCCTGCGCAGCCGCAATCTCGGCGTCGACAAGGCCGGCTTCAACGAAGCCATGGACCAGCAGCGCGCCGAGGCGCGCGCCGCCTGGGCAGGATCCGGCGAGGCCGCAACGGAAACCGTCTGGTTCGCCGTGCGCGACCGGGTCGGCGCGACCGACTTCCTCGGCTATTCGACCGAAATCGCTGAAGCGGAAGTGACCGCCCTCATTGCCGACGGGTCGGAGACCGACAGCCTTGCAGCCGGCCAATCCGGCGCGGTCGTGACGAACCAGACGCCGTTTTATGGCGAATCCGGTGGCCAGGTCGGCGACAGCGGCGTGATCGGCGGCGACGGCTTTTCATTCCGCGTGACCGATACAAAGAAAAAGGCCGACGGCGTCTTCGTGCATTTCGGCACGCTTGATGAGGGCCGCCTCGACGTCGGTGCCGCTGTCGAAATGCAGGTCGATCACGAACGCCGCAGCGCCATTCGCGCCAACCATTCCGCGACCCACCTGGTGCACGAGGCCCTGCGCAACGTACTTGGCACCCATGTCGCCCAGAAGGGATCGCTGGTCGCGCCGGAACGGCTGCGCTTCGATTTTTCCCATCCAAAGCCCATCGATGCCGGCGAAATGCAACGGGTCGAGGACATTGCAAACGAGATCGTGCTGCAGAACGCGCCCGTCTCGACGCGGCTGATGGCGGTCGATGACGCGATCGAAGAAGGGGCGATGGCGCTGTTCGGCGAGAAATACGGCGAAGAAGTCCGGGTTGTCTCCATGGGAACCGCGCTGCACGGCGACAAGGCCGGCAAGACCTATTCGCTGGAATTGTGCGGCGGCACCCATGTAGAGCGTACCGGCGATATCGGCCTGGTGGCGCTCGTCCAGGAAGGCGCGGTTGCCGCCGGCGTGCGCCGCGTCGAGGCGCTGACCGGCGAGGCCGCCCGGCATTATTATAACGGTCAGGACAGGAAACTGCGTGAGGCCGCCGCTGCGCTCAAGACTGCGCCGGATGAACTCGTCGAACGCATCCAGGCTCTGGTCGAGGAGCGCCGCAAGCTGGAACGCGACCTGACGGAGACGCGCAAGAAGCTGGCCCTGTCCGGCGGCGGCGCCGCTTCCGGTGCCGGCGACGGTGTGCGCGAGATTGCCGGCGTGAAGTTTCTCGGGCGGGTCGTCGAAGGCGTCTCGCCGAAAGACCTGAAAGGCCTTGTCGATGAAAGCAAGAGCCAGGTCGGGTCCGGCATCGTCGCGCTGGCCGGTGTCAGCGACGACGGCAAAGCGGGCATCGTGGTCGGCGTGACCAGCGACCTCGTCGACCGGTTCAGCGCCGTTGAACTTGTGCGCACCGCCTCGCCGATCGTCGGCGGCAAGGGTGGCGGCGGCCGGCCGGACATGGCCCAGGCCGGCGGGCCGGACGGCGGCCGTGCGTCGGAAGCGATTTCGGCGATCGAGACCGCGATCGAGGCTGCATGAATCTGCCTGATTTCTAATATCTGTCCCAAAAATAGGATGAGATCCTATTTTTCGCGATGAAATTAGAAATAAGTTTTATTTTTCGCTCCGTTTCTGGTATCTTGTTTGAAGATACCGGACGCGCCGTCTGCGCGTGCGCCCCCAGCGCCTTTGAAAACGGAGAAGTCCATGCCCTTGAAAAAACTCATGACCGACCACCCGAACTCGGTCGGCGAGACCTATTTCAGCCACATGGCCTTTGCCCTCGTCATGGCCGGGCGCATGGCGCTTGCGGCCGGCGCGTTGCTGGTTCATGCTTTCCTGCCGTTTCTGTTTGTAACAGCGGGAATCCGCCTGCTGGCGCGCATGAACCATGCGATCCAGCACCGCGGCGCATCGAATGAGGAAACCCGGAATGTGCCGGTGGGCAGCTTACAGCGGCAATGAGATCTATCTGGAAGACATCGTCAGCGCGCCGCGGCAATCGCTGATCCGCCAGAGCCAACGGGCGCTGGAAGCAAAGACCGAAACCAACGGCGACGGTTTTGGCGTCGCCTGGTATCGCGACCGCCCGGTCCCCGGGCTTTATCGCGACGTGCTGCCCGCCTGGAACGACACCAACCTAATCAGCCTCGCCCACCAGGTCAGCGCGCCGCTTTTCATGGCCCATGTGCGCGCGTCGACCGGCACCGAGACCAACCGCAGCAATTGCCATCCCTTCGCCGTCGGCCGCTGGACCTTCATGCATAACGGTCAGATCGGCCATTACGG
>JBCDLT010000058.1:0-42499 GCA_038745065.1 Pseudomonadota bacterium
GACGGTGTTCTGAAGGTCAACGACAAGCTGAAGCTGGTCCCCGGCCACTGCGATCCGACATGCAATGTGCATGACTGGTATGTCGGTGTGCGCGGCGGCAAGGTCGAAACGGTCTGGCCGGTCTCGGCCCGCGGCAAAGCCTACTGACCTAACCGAAAGGGTTCCGGCCCCTTCAACCGATCGACACGAATGAAAGAACACCGGCGAGCCGGTGAACGGGAGAATACCATGCTCAAGGAACTGGAGAGCGACGCGATGTCCTCAGCCGGCATTCTGGTTGTCTCGGAAGAGGATTGCCGACGCCTGGTGGGCCGCACAGCAGCCTTCGACGCCGTCGAAGCCGTATTCGGAGCCATGGCGCGCGGCGACGCTTACAATTTCCCCGTTGTCCGGGAAGCCATCGGCCACGCCGACGCGCTCTACGGGTTCAAGTCCGGGTTTGACCGCGCCGGCCTGGCATTGGGCGTCAAATCCGGCGGGTATTGGCCAGGCAATGCCGACAAGGGTCTGACCAACCACCAATCCACGGTGTTTCTGTTCGATCCCGATACCGGGCAGCTGAAAGCGCTGGTCGGCGGCAATTACCTGACCGCGATGCGCACGGCCGCCTCGTCCTCGGTCTCCATCGCGCATCTGGCGCGCCGGGACGCGCGCATCCTCGGCATGGTCGGCGCCGGTCATCAGGCGCAGTTTCAACTGCGGGCCGCAGCGGAGCAGCGGGACTTCGAGAAGATCGTCGCCTGGAACCCGCATCCTGAAATGCTGCCCAAACTCGCCGCCGTTGCCGAGGAGATCGGACTGCCCTTCGACGCCGTTTCTGCTGAAGCAGTCGGCGCCCAGGCCGACGTCATCATCACCATCACTTCGGCCTTCGAGCCGCTTTTGATGGCCGACTGGATCAAGCCCGGCACCCATCTCGCCTGCATGGGAACCGACACCAAAGGCAAGCAAGAGGTCGATGCCGACCTGATCGCGAAGGCCGCCGTCTTCACCGACGAGATCGCCCAATCGATCGTCTTAGGCGAGGCACAGCATGCCATTGCCGCCGGCCAGATCTCAGAAACGGACATCACGCCGATCGGGGCCGTCATCAACGGTACGCATCCCGGGCGCATCTCCGACGATCAGATCACGCTGTTCGACGGGACCGGCGTCGGCCTGCAAGATCTTGCTGTTGCCGATGTCGCAGCCAAAGCCGCGGCCGGAGCCGGAGCGACACGGGTCACGCTTTAACAATGTCCGAAAACAATCTGGACACGGGAGGGAACAATGGGCGTCCAATCTTGCCATAATTTCGGAGATTTCCGTGCGCTGGCAAAACGCCGTCTGCCTGGACCGATCTTTCACTACATCGACGGGGCGGCCGACGACGAAATCACGCACCAGCGCAATACCGAAGCCTATAACACCTGCGATCTGGTGCCGAATGTGCTGGCCGGCGTCGAGGACGTCGATATGAGCGTCACCGTCATGGGACAGAAGCTGGACATGCCGGTTTATTGCGCGCCGACAGCGCTGCAGCGCCTGTTCCACCATGACGGCGAACGGGCCGTTGCCGCAGCGGCGCAAAAATACGGCACGATGTTCGGCGTCTCGTCGCTCGGGACGGTCAGCGTGGAAGACCTTGCCGCCATGGCGCCCGGGCCGAAGATGTTTCAGTTCTACTTCCACAAGGACCGCGGGCTGAACGATGCGCTCTTGGAACGCGCCAAGGCCGCGAAATTCGACGTGATGGCCCTGACCGTCGACACGATCACAGGCGGCAACCGGGAGCGCGACCTGCGCACCGGCTTTACCTCGCCACCCAGGCTGACGCTTGACAGTCTGATGAGCTTTGCGATGCATCCGATGTGGGCGATCAACTACTTCACCCACGAAAAGTTCGACCTGCCGCATCTTTCAGGCCATGTCAGCGCCGGCACCAATCTGGCGACCTCGGTCGGCGATTATTTCTCGACCATGCTCGACCAGCAGATGAACTGGAAGGACGCGGAAGAACTCTGCGCCAAATGGGACGGCCAGTTCGCGTTGAAAGGTGTCATGAGCGTTGCGGATGCAAAACGCGCCGTCGACATCGGCTGCACCGGCATCATGGTCTCGAACCATGGCGGGCGTCAGCTCGACGGATCGCGCGCACCCTTCGACCAGCTTGCCGAGATCGTCGACGCAGTCGGTTCGGAGATCGATGTCATTTGCGAGGGCGGCATTCAGCGCGGCACCCACGTTCTCAAGGCGCTGTCGCTTGGTGCCAAGGCCTGTTCCGGCGGTCGGCTCTATCTCTATGCCCTTGCAGCGGCCGGTCAGGCCGGCGTCGAACGCGCCCTTGGCAACCTGCGCACCGAAATCGAGCGCGATATGAAACTGATGGGCGTTACCCATCTGGACCAGTTGTCGCGCGAAAACCTGCGGTTCCGACAACACTGATCCAACAAGCAGCAGGCGGGATCCATCCGTAGACAGGTTTCGCGGATGACGCCTCTGCTTCGTCGCGGCGGGCAGTAACGAGCATGAGCGATGCAGTGACCGGTCTTCATCGGACCGGACGGCATACGCGTGCGCGCCTGCCGACAATTTGACCCAGGCAACCCGTCGAAAAGTTCGCCTGGGCCAAACGGAGCCGACAATCACCGGCTCCTCACCACGCCTCAAAGGCGCGAACCATGGCCAAAGGCCATCCCTAAAGCTTAGTGGAGGACTATCCAAATGAAAACCTTGACGACCGTGGCGGCTGCAACGGCACTCGCTCTTGCAACACCGGCCCTGGCCGCCAATGACAAAATCCTATTGAAGACGCCGGTTGCGTTCTCGACCGAACTGCCCGGTCTCGGCACACCGATCGTGCGCGTATCGGAAGACCTGGCGACGATCTCGGGCAAGCGGATCCGCATGCGGGTTTATGAGCCGGGAAAGCTTGTCGCTCCCTTCGAAATCCTGGACGCGGTCTCGACCGGCAAGATCAACTCGGGCTTTGCGACGGCCGGCTACTGGGCCGGGAAGATCCCCGCCTCACCGCTTTTTTCCGCCGTTCCCTTCGGACCTGAGGCCGGCGAGTACATGGCCTGGCTGTATTACGGCAACGGCATGTCGCTGTATCAGGAGATGTACGATCAGGCAGGCTATAACGTCAAAGTGCTGCCCTGCACGATCATCGCTCCGGAAACGTCGGGCTGGTTCGCAGAGGAGATCACCTCCGCCGAACAGTTGAACGGTCTTAAAATGCGGTTTTTCGGCCTCGGCGGCAAAGTCATGCAAAAGCTCGGCGTCGCCACGTCGCTGCTGCCGGGCGGCGATATTTTTCCGGCCCTGGAAAAGGGCGCCATCGATGCCACAGAATTCTCCATGCCGGCGATCGATCAGCGCCTCGGCTTCGATAAGCTCGTAAAATACAATTACTTTCCCGGCTGGCATCAGCAGGCAACGATTTTCGAACTCCTGATCAACAAGGACGAGTGGAACGGTCTGGCGCCCGAACTGCAGGCGCAGATCGAACTGACCTGCAAGGCTCAGATGACAGAGAGCTTTGCCGAGGGTGAAGCGATTCAGTTCGCGGCAATGCAAAAGAACGTCGAGGAGAATGGTGTGACGATCAAGAATTGGTCGCCCGAAATGCTCGACCTGTTCCGCGAGACCTGGGAGGAAGTCGCCGCTGAAGAAGCCGCCAAGGACCCCTTCTTCGCCAAGGTATACGAAGACCTGAAGACTTTCCGGGACGGGTACAAGCTCTGGAAATCTCACGCCTTCCTGCCGCGTTCGTGACGCAATCCATCAGCGCCCGGGCCGATAAGCCCGGGCGCGCGATTTTGTGTCCGGACGGCCGACAGAACACCTTTAGGAGGAAACAGCCGTGTCCAGCGATCCGAGACAAACCCTGCCGGAAGGCATCCTGACCGCAGAGCACGACGTCCATTACGATCCCAAATGGGAAGAGGTCGAGGGAGACGACCGCAAGGATACAAGGCTCGCACGGGGCCTGGATACGATCGTGCGCAGCGTCGGCCATGTGGTCATGTGGGCCAATGTCATCCTCGTCATCACCATCATTTCCCAGGTCGGCCTGCGCTATCTGTTCGATCTGAACTTCCCGAAACTCGACGAGATGCAATGGCATCTGTATGCGCTGACCACGATGATCGGTCTCAGCTATGCCGTGACGACCGACAGTCACGTGCGTGTCGATATTCTTCGAATGGGCTTTTCGCCGCGTGCGCGGCGCGCGGTTGAATCGGCCGGCATTCTCGTGCTGGTCATGCCGTTCTGCTACCTCATGGTCGATCAGGGCATCGACTACTTTCAGGACAGTTATCGGGTCAACGAGCGTTCAGACAGCCCGACCGGACTGCCGGCGCGCTGGGCGCTGAAAGCCGTCATTCCGATCAGCTTCGCCTTGCTCGCGATGGCGGCCGCTGCACGCCTGATACACGACATCACCATGATCGCCACGCATGCGGACCGTCGCGCCGCGCGCTCGGGCCTGCGTCGCCTGGCGCTCGTCCTTTTCGGCTTCGTCGTCGTGACGCTCGCACTTTCCAGGCTGGTCGAGACGCCGGAAGAAGTGCTGGTCGTGTGGATGTTCATGAGCTTCGTCGGCCTCTTGTTCACCGGATTTCCCGTCGCCTGGGTGCTTGCCGGGATCGGCGTCGCATTCTGCGGCATCGCCTATCTCGCCGACAACGGCATGCTGGCGTGGACCGGCCTTGAGGAGACCCTTACCGGGCTCGACTATCTGACGCTTGGCACGGTGGTGAACCGGGTCTATTCGACCATGTCGAACGCCGTTCTGGTGGCGTTGCCGATGTTCATCTTCATGGGCCTGATGCTGGATGAAAGCGGTGTCGCGCAACGCCTGATGTCGTCCATGCAGCGGTTGTTCGGACGCACGCGCGGCGGGCTCGCGATCACGGTAACGGCGATCGGAATCATCCTTGCCGCATCGACCGGAATCGTCGGCGCATCGGTCGTGCTGTTGGGTCTTCTGTCGCTTCCAGCCATGATGCAGCAGCGCTATTCCAAGACATTGGCTGCCGGGGTCGTTGCGTCATCGGGAACGCTCGGCATTCTGATCCCGCCGTCGATCATGCTGGTGATCATGGCCGACCAGATGGCGCTGAGCGTCGGAGATCTGTTCATGGCAGCGCTGTTTCCCGGACTGATCATTGGCGGGCTCTATATCGTCTACATTCTGTCCGTGGCGTTCCTTCGCCCGGGCGTAGCGCCCCTGCCCGATGACGCAAGGGGCGTGGACTGGCAGGCGATCAAGGAAGTCGCCATCGCCGTACTGCCGCCGGTCGCCCTGATCTTTGCAGTGCTTGGATCGATTTTCGCCGGCATTGCGACACCGACCGAGGCGTCCGGGGTCGGCGCGGCCGGTGCGACGCTGATGGCAATCTGCTATCGCAAGCTGACATGGGCCAAGCTCACCGAAGTCACGCGCAACACGTTCAAGACGACGGCGTATATATTCGGCATCTTCCTCGGTGCGACCTGCTTCGCCTTCGTGCTGCGGGAGCTGGGCGGCGATGCGTTCATAACCGATCTGATCGAGGGTCTCGGCCTCAGCGATTACGGGACGATCCTGGCCATCCTGATCCTGGTCTTCCTTCTCGGCTTCGTGCTGGACTGGATCGAGATCACGCTGATCGTCCTGCCGCTTATGGCGCCGGTCATCGTGGCGATGACCTTGGACATCCCGGGCTACGAATCGCTCGCCAATCCCGCGCTGGTCTGGTTCGTGATTCTGGTCGCGGTAACGCTCCAGACATCGTTCCTGACGCCGCCTGTCGGATTCTCTCTCTTTTATCTTAAGGGCGTTGCGCCTAAAGGTATGGAACTGACCGACATCTACCGCGGTGTCCTGCCCTTCATCATCCTGCAATTGATCGGATTAGCGCTGGTCTTCACCTTTCCTTCCATTGCAACCTGGTTACCATCGGTCGCCTACTGACCGCGCATGCAACAAACGGCCCTCGCTTCGGAACCGGCGGGGGCGCTCCGACACGGAAACTCAAAATGTCTGACCATCGAGACGATATCGACCCGACGGAAACCCTGGAATGGCGTCAGGCCATTGAAGACGTCATCGACACCGACGGAGCGGCTCGAGCGCACTTTCTGCTCGATCAGGCCGTCTCGTCGGCACGGTCGCGGGGCGCCAACCTGCCCTTCTCGGCCACGACGGACTACGTGAACACGATTCCCGTCGAGGATCAGCCCGACTATCCCGGCGACCTCACGCTGGAATGGCGCATCCGGACGATCAATCGCTGGAACGCCATGGCGACCGTGGTCAAGCGGAACAAGGTCAGCTCCGAATATGGCGGGCACATCGCCTCGTTCGCCTCTTCGGCCGTGATGTACGATATCGGCATGAACCATTTCTGGCGGCCGCGAACCGCGGACCAGGGCGGCGACATCGTCTTCTTTCAGGGTCATGCAATTCCGGGAATCTATGCACGGGCCTTTATGGAAGGCCGGCTGACAGCCGCGCAGCTGGATAACTTCCGCTCCGAATCCGGTGGCGCCGGCCTTTCCTCCTACCCGCATCCCTGGCTGATGCCGGATTTCTGGCAGTTTCCGACCGTCTCGATGGGCCTCGGTCCGCTGATGGCGATCTACCAGGCGCGGTTTATGAAATATCTCCACAATCGCGGCCTGATCGACCAGAAGGACCGGCAGGTCTGGGCCTTCCTGGGTGACGGCGAGATGGACGAACCCGAAAGCCTCGGCGCCATCAGCCTGGCGGCGCGGGAAAAGCTCGGCAACCTCAACTTCGTGATCAATTGCAACCTCCAGCGCCTGGACGGCCCGGTGCGCGGCAACGGCAAGATCATCCAGGAACTGGAAGGCATCTTCCGCGGCGCCGGCTGGAACGTGATCAAGGTCCTGTGGGGTTCGGGATGGGACCGGCTGTTGGAGAAAGACGAAAGCGGGCGCCTGAAACAATTGATGATGGAGACCGTTGACGGCGACTACCAGGCCTTCAAATCCAAGGGCGGCGCCTATACGCGCGAGAACTTCTTCGGCCGCTATCCCGAAACCGCGGCGCTCGTTGCCGACATGACCGATGACGAGATCTGGCAGCTCCAGCGCGGCGGCCATGACCCTGAAAAGGTCTATGCCGCCTACACGTCCGCCATCGCCAACACGGTCCAGCCGACCGCCATTCTGGTCAAGACAGTCAAGGGCTACGGCATGGGCGAGGCCGGCGAAGGGCAGAACATCACCCACCAGCAAAAGAAGATGGTGCACGATGCGTTGGTCGCCTTCCGCGACCGGTTCCGGATTCCGGTCTCGGACGAGGAGATCGACGACGTCCCGTTCGTGCAGCTCGGCAACGAACAGAAGGATTACATCCTTTCGCGGCGGGACGGCCTCGGCGGCGCCTTCCCGCAACGGGTCTGGCGCGATGCGCCGCAACTGGAGATTCCCGAACTCGATGCTTTCGGCGCCCAGATCAAGGGCACCGGCGAACGCGAAATCTCGACAACGATGGCGTTTGTAAGGATCCTGACCACGCTCTGCCGCGACAAAAAAATCGGCAAGCAGGTTGTGCCCATCGTGCCGGACGAAAGCCGCACGTTCGGGATGGAAGGCATGTTCCGACAGCTCGGCATCTATAACCCGGCGGGCCAGCTCTATAAGCCGGAAGATGCCGACCAGTTGATGTTCTACAAGGAATCGAAGGACGGCCAGGTCCTGCAGGAAGGCATCAACGAGGCCGGCGCCATGGCCGACTGGATCGCCGCGGCCACCAGCTATTCGACCCACGGCGTCCCAATGATCCCGTTCTACATCTATTATTCGATGTTCGGCTTTCAGCGGATCGGCGATCTCGCCTGGGCAGCCGGCGACAGCCGGGCGCGCGGCTTCATGCTGGGCGGCACGGCGGGACGCACAACGCTGAACGGCGAGGGATTGCAGCATGAAGACGGTCACAGCCACCTGTTAGCCGGCACAATTCCGAACTGCATCAGCTACGACCCCACCTTCAGCTATGAAGTCGCGGTGATCATCCACAACGGGCTGAAACGCATGTTCGTGGATCAGGAGGACGTGTTCTTCTACCTGACCCTGATGAACGAGAACTATGCCCATCCGGACATTCCGGACGGCGTCGAGGAGGGTATCGTCAAGGGGCTCTACCGGTTCTCGAAAGGAGCGGCGCGTCCCGGAAAACGCCATGTCAACCTGATGGGCTCCGGTACGATCTTCCTGCAGGTCATCAAGGCGGCGGAAATGCTGAAGGCGGACTTCAATGTGACCGCGGACCTGTGGTCGGCCCCCTCAATGAACGAACTGGCACGCGAAGGCCAGGACTGCGCGCGCTGGAACCGGCTCAACCCGTTCGATAAACCGAAAGTACCCTATGTGACACAAACGCTGTCGGGCGCCAAAGGGCCGCTGATTGCGGCCACCGATTACATGAAGAACTACGCCGAACAGATCCGGGGCTTCGTCGAACAGCCGTTCCATGTATTGGGCACCGACGGCTTCGGCCGTTCCGACAGCCGGACGAATTTGCGCGACTTTTTCGAAGTCGATGCCAACCACATCGCAGCAGCCGCCATGACCGCGTTGTTTCGCGAAGGCTCCGTGACAAAAGCCGACCTGACCAAGGCGCTGAAGACCTACCAGATTGACTCTAACAAGCCTAACCCGCGTCTGGTCTGATCCGATATAGGAGGAAAAAAAATGAGCCTGATGGAAGTAACCGTCCCCGATATCGGCGATTTCACGGATGTACCGGTGATCGGCATCATGGTCGCCCCCGGCGACATCGTGGCCGAGGAAGACCCGCTGATCGAACTGGAAAGCGACAAGGCGACGATGGAAGTGCCGGCGCCTGCAGCCGGCAAAGTAATTGAAATCAAGGTGGGCGAAGGCGACACGGTTTCGGAAGGCGCTCTGATCCTGAAGCTAGAAGTTCAGGATGCCAAGGCCCCGGTCGATCCGCCCTCGCCGGAAGGCGTGCAGGAGCACGAACCCGCGCCGCCTTCGGCTCCCTTCAAGGCACCGGAGGCAAAGGGTGGCGTCGCAAAGGTCGACGAGGCCGGCTTCCGCGAGGCCCATGCCTCGCCTTCCGTTCGCGCGCTGGCTCGCGAACTGGGCGTCGACCTCGGCGGCCTTAAGGGTTCCGGCCGCAAGGGCCGGATCGTTCGCGAGGATGTGACCGCGGCGGTCAAACTTGCCCTTGAGGCCCCGGCCGCCAAGGCTTCTGCACCCCAGGGCGGTATGGGTATCCCGCCGATCCCGGCGGTCGACTTTTCCAAGTTCGGCCCTACCGAGGATGTCGAGATGAGCCGGATCAAGAAGATCTCCGGCCCCGCCCTGCACCGCTCCTGGCTGAACATTCCGCATGTCACCCATAACGAGGAAGCCGACATAACCGGCCTTGACGCCTATAGGCGCGAGCTCGACGGACAGGCCAAACAGGAGGGCTACCGGGTCACGTTGCTTGCCTTTGTCATCAAGGCCTCGGTCAGCGCGCTGAAGACCCATTGGGAAGTCAATTCCTCGCTCCACCCGGACGGCGACAAGCTGATCCGCAAGGGTTTTTACAATATCGGCTTTGCCGCCGACACACCACACGGGCTGGTGGTGCCGGTAATCAAGAGCTGCGATGCCAAGGGGATCATCGAGATTTCCAAGGAATTGGGCGCGCTGTCCGCCAAGGCACGCGAGGGCAAACTGAAGAGCGACGACATGTCGGGGGCATCGTTCACGATCTCCTCGCTCGGCGGCATCGGCGGAACGTCTTTCACGCCCATCGTCAATGCGCCCGAAGTGGCGATCCTGGGCCTGACCCGCTCCAAGATGGCGCCCGTCTGGGACAAGGAGGCCGGCGAATTCGTGCCGCGCCTGATGCAGCCGATCAGCCTGTCCTACGATCACCGCGCCATCGACGGCGCGCTTGCCGCCCGGTTCTGCGCCACACTCAAGCACCTGCTCGGCGACGAGCGGCGCATCCTGCTCTGAGGGAGGTCGACATGGCAAAGCTGGACGTCAAGGTTCCCGATATCGGCGATTTTTCGGATGTGCCGGTCATCCAGGTCATGGTGGCGGTCGGCGATGTTGTCGCCGTGGAAGACCCGCTGATCGAACTGGAATCGGACAAGGCGACCATGGAAGTGCCCGCGCCCGAGGCCGGCACCGTCACGGCCATTACGGTCAAGGAAGGCGACACGGTCAGCGAAGGCACGCCGATCCTGACGCTGGACGTGGCCGGCGACGCCGCGGCCGCAGCACCGGCGGCAGAGACCGCCCCATCCGCACCGGCCCCCGCGCCGGCGCCGACCCCTCAGGCCTATTCCGGTGAGAAGGGCGATGTGCATGCGGAGTTCGTCGTTCTGGGCTCCGGCCCCGGCGGCTATACGGCCGCGTTCCGTGCAGCCGATCTCGGGCTCAAGACAGTCTTGATCGAGCGGGATCCGACGCTCGGCGGCGTCTGCCTCAATGTCGGGTGCATCCCCTCCAAGGCGCTTCTGCACGCCTCGAAGGTCATTACCGAAGCCGAGGAGATGAGCCATTTCGGTATCTCGCTGGGCAAACCCAAGATCGACGTGAAAGCCCTTCGCGGCTGGAAGGACGGCGTGGTCTCAAAGCTTACCGGCGGCCTGGACGGGCTGGCCAAGGGGCGCAAGGTCACGGTCGTGCGGGGTACGGGACAGTTCACGTCGCCGCACTCCATCGAGGTCGTGCACGAAGGCAAAACGACCGTCGTTACTTTCGACCAGGCCTGCATTGCGGCGGGATCCGAACCGGTTACGTTGCCGTTCATTCCCCATGACGATCCGCGGGTTATCGATTCCACCGGGGCGCTGGAACTGGACGGGATCCCGAAGCGATTGCTGGTTCTCGGCGGCGGCATCATCGGGCTGGAAATGGGCTGCGTCTACGATGCGCTCGGATCCAAGGTCACGGTTGTCGAACTGATGGACCAGATCATTCCCGGCGCCGACAAGGACATCATCACCCCGCTGTTCAAGCGCATCAAGCAGCGCTACGAGGCGATCCACCTCAAGACCAAGGTCACTGCGGTGGAGGCCCAGAAGAAGGGCCTGAAAGTCACGTTCGAGGGGCCGGACGGCGCCTTCGAGGACACGTTCGACAAGGTGCTGGTCGCCGTCGGACGCAAGCCGAACGGGGGCATCATTTCCGCGGAAAAGGCGGGCGTGCGCGTGGACGAGCGCGGCTTCATCCCGGTCGACAACCAGCAACGCACCGACCAGCCGCATATCTTCGCCATCGGCGACCTGGTCGGCCAGCCGATGCTTGCCCACAAGGCCGTACATGAAGGAAAGGTGGCCGCCGAAGTGGCCGCCGGCCACAAGCGCGCCTTCGATGCGCGCGTCATTCCCTCGGTTGCCTATACCGACCCGGAAGTCGCCTGGGCCGGCCTCACCGAGATCGAGGCCAAGGCGCAGGGCATCAAAGTCGGCAAGGGCGTGTTCCCGTGGGCGGCCTCGGGTCGGGCGCTGTCGAATGCGCGGTCCGAAGGCGTGACCAAGGTGCTCTTCGATCCCGACACCAACCAGGTGCTGGGCGCGGGCATTGTCGGCACAAATGCCGGGGATCTGATTTCCGAAGTGGCGCTCGCCGTCGAAATGGGCTGCGACGCAACCGATCTTGGCCACACCATCCACCCGCACCCGACGCTCAGCGAGACGGTGAATTTCGCCGCAGAAATGTTCGAAGGCACGATCACCGACCTGATGCCGCCGAAGAAGCGGGCGTGAGCATCGAGCTGTCGTCGAAGAAGGCTGTCACGCCGGCGGCCACATTGGCAAAGACAATGTCGACGTCCGGCGTGACCGAAAACGCACTCGCACTCGCCAGGGCGTAGACGACGCTCCATGCCAGGCCGCGATCGCTGGCGGCGTAAAAGCTCATGCCCGCCGGCATACAGAGGCGCGTGAAATCGGCCTTTCCTGAGGGATTGCCAGCGCCAAGCCGCGTCGATGAATGCCGTCAGAACCGGAACGTCAAACCGGCGCTGCCCCGGTGGTCCGTGCTGCGGGTCGAAAACCGGCCGTCATAGCGGGCATGGGCCGCGAGCCGGTCGGAGAGTGCCAGCGCGCCGCCGGCACCGAGCGTCAGGCGGTTGCGGCCGACTGCGGCGGAAGCGGTCGAAAAGTTGGCGCCGGCGACGGCTGCAATCGCCGATTGGGTAACCAGGGACTGATCGCCGAAGACATACTCCCAGGCAACGCGGCCTTCCAGGCTGAACTCGCGGTTGCCGAGCGAGCGTTTCCAGTCGACTGCGAAGCCGAGGCCCGTGATCACCTGGGTTCCGCTGGTGTCGTCCACCGTCAGGTTGAGCAGGCCCGCATTGGTCTCGGTAAAGCCGTCCAGCTTGCCATGGAGCACATCGACACTGACAACGGGTCCGAAACCGAGATTGCCCGGGATCGTCCGAATGCCGTCGAACAGCCCGAACGCGGCGTTGAAGTCATAGGTGGATTCAAAACTCGACGTTACCGAGAACCCGTTCGGATCACCGCTTGCCGTCATAGCGGCGCCGCCGCCAAGGTCGATGACGCGGCTGATTTCATAGCTCTGATGCGCGGCGGCGACCGCGCCGGACACGGTCAACGCGCCGTGGCGGGCGGCTGCATAGATCCCCGCATGAAAACTTTCCACGTCCGCGCCGGACGCGCCCGATGTGACGTCCGTCTTTGTATAACCGCCCGCCAATCCGACTAGAACGGGCGGCCAGGAAATCCCCAACCGTCCGGTATCGAGGCGCCTTTCGATCCCGAAGGCGACGCCACCGATCGTGGCGTCCCAACCGGTGACAGAGGCGGAATTGCCGATCCGGGTGTGCTCCGCCATCAACGCACCCCAAACCCCGTTACCACGCGGATTTGATTGTGTCCCGTCGGGTTGCGCGGCAAAGCCGAGCGCCTGTCCGGCCAGATCCGAACCCTCTGTTTCCGGCAAGGTGAAGCCAACCCGGCGGCTGAGCGTGTCGACGAAGAGCCAGTCGCTGTAGATACCGGCGGCAAGCGCGGAGGGGTGTATCTCTTTCGGGCTAAAATCGGGGACGCCGGACACGTTCGATGTCCCCGTGGTGCCCGCGCGGACATAGGAGAGATCAACGGTGTTGGCTGTATACGTGGCTGAAAAGGCAAGATCCGGCAGGTTGTCGGCAATGGTCGCAAACTGGCCGGTGACGCCGCCGGCCGCCGCAATCACCGTATAGATCGGCGAAACGTCGGGGAAGGTTGCCGTCGGATCGCTGACAATGTCGATGCTCGTTCCGTTCGTGGAAATCGCCGCCGGACCGGTCGCGGCGATACGGTCCGAGGCACCCGTCTCGTCCAGGTTCACCTGATAGATCGAGCCCGCATTGAAGGTCAGATTGCCATTGACGTTGAGGGTGCCGATTGTACCCAGCGCCGGCTGGGCCGTGCCGCCGGCATTGACTGTCAGCGCGTTCGACGTACCGGTGCCGCCATAGACCGCATTGTTCACGAAGACGGGCGCCAACAGCGTGCCGTTGTTGGCAAGCACGCCGCCATTGACATTGGTCGCGGTCAGCGCGCCGGCGGTCTGGGTGCCGGTCAGGGTCCAGGTCGCGCCGTCCTGTTTGTTCAGGATGTCGAAGCCGATGATGCCGTTCGGATTGGCGGCATCGCCGACCTGGCTGAGATCCAGGCTGGAATCGGCTGCACCCCTGAGCGAGAGGATATCATCGGCGTCGGTGGTGACCGTGCGCGCCTGACCGGACAGGGCCCAGCCGGCGTTCAAGGCCAGTTCGGCGACGCCGGGGTTGGCGGTCATGTTGATGGCCGTTCCACCACCGCCAGTCACGGTGCCGGCGATGGATACGAAGGAGGTTCCTGCCGGATTCGACGTCAAGATTCCCTCGTCCGTGCCGTTAATGTTGCCGGTCGTCACGATGCGTACATCGCCGGAAGTGCCCAGGAGGGCCGAAATTCCGATAGCCGCGTTGATGTTGCCCATCGATGTAATGTCGATCGGCCCGATGTCGTGGCCGGCCTGGATGCCGAAGGAGTTTGTCGCGCCGCTGGCACTGATGTTGCCGGTCGAGACGATCGTCACGGTTCTTGCCGTGACCAGGCCGAGAAATTCGTTGGCCTGTATCCCTGAGGAGATCGTCCCGCCGGTAATCGAGATGTCGCCGGTCGAGACAATGCGCACATTTCCGGCATTGGTGACGGCAGCCCGTATCGCGGCCGGGCGGGTGGGTGGAGCCGGGAAAACCGGGATTGGCGCGTTGATGGTAACGTTGCCGGTCGATTGGACCAAAACATCGCCGGCATCTGCCACAACGGCGTTAATGCCTATGCTCCGCGCCGCGATGTTGCCTTCCGAGACAATCGTTACATTCCCGTTTCCGCCGACGAAGCCAATGATGCCGTTGGACAGCGCATTGTTTGTCAGGTTGCCGGTGGAATTGACGGTGACATTTCCCGCGCCGATTACGGTGGCATCGACGACGTTGGTTAACGCACCTCCGGTTGCAGCGATGGCCTCGAATATCCCTGTGTTCAGATTGACGGTGATGTTGCCGTTGGGCGACGTGAAGTTTATGGCACTGGCTGCGCCGGTGTTCCCCAGATTTTGGGTCAGGCTATTGATGTTCAGCGTGTCGATCGTGGGACCGTCGGCATCGATGCCGGCGGACAGGTTGCCGGTGCAGGTCGCTGTCGTTCCCGCGACGATGCATGGCCCGGCGGAGGGAGGAATAACGGTTTGTGCCACTGCCTGTTCGGGTGCCATGCTGACATGGATCGCGGCGGCGACCACGCCCGATAAAATCAGGTGCGAAGCCGTTGCCGATCGCTGCGCAAGGACGCCGCAAAGCCGACTTGTGGTCCCGAGATACCGGTCACGCACCCGTTCCCACCGGCGCCCAGTCAGGACACACCACCTCTCCCCCATCCAGTCCGTTCCTCTGGCTTCTTGCGGACTCGTCTTTGCAGGACCTGCAATACCCGGACGGTCGAATCCCGGCACCGAACACTAGGCAAGGTCCGTTGTTATATCAATTGTTAATCAACACCTTTCGGCGAAGGCAGTCGCTTTTCATTCGAGCGCATGTTTGGTCAGGCTGAACCGGTTATCTCTTGCCCGGTCAAAAGCCGGTGTCGGCTCCTGCGGGATTTCGACGTTTCTTTTCGATAAGAGCGACGACGCGGTTTCGACCCCTAAAATGCTCCCAACTTGTACTCAATTCGTCGGCGTGCGATCGACCATCGTTGGCTGGCGCCCATTGTCGGTCGGGTCGGCTCGGAGAACTGAAACCGGCTAGCCTCGCCCACCGAACGCCGGTTCCGTCAGGATTTTCATCGTTCGCGACGCGAACATTGCGTCTTGGATTGATCATGCAGACGCTATATTCGTCCGCCGAACGGCACAGTATACGTCCATGAAGCGCAGCGAGGAGGCAAGCGTGCAGATCATCAGCGATGTCCGCCGTCTGGAGGACCTTTACGGCCCGCCCGTGCCGCTGGCCCTGGCAAAGGTGGCGGCCGAGTTGACACCCTGGTACCGGGCGTGGATCGCCGAATCCCGGTTCATGGTGCTTTCGACCGTTGGCCCCGACGGGACGGATGTGAGCCCGCGCGGAGACGATGCCGCGGTCGTTCGGATCGTCGATACGAAGACGTTGATGCTGCCCGACTGGCACGGCAACAATCGCCTCGATTCCTTGCGCAACATCATCGCCGACGGCCGCATCAGCCTGTTATTCATGGTTCCGGGCTGCAACGACGTCGTGCGTGTGAACGGTCATGCAGTTCTGACCGCCGATGACGACGTAACGGCGACGTTCGAGCGCAAGGGAAGGACACCCAAGACGGTCATCGTGATCACGGTGAAGGAAGTCTATTTTCAGTGCCCGAAGGCGCTTGCCCTTGCCCGGTTGTGGTCAGGCGAAGACGAAAGCGCCCGCGTACCGACGGTTACCGACTTCGTCAGGGAGTTGGAGGCCTGTTGAGGCGCCCTCTGCCAACTGGATAAACCTGGAAATATATTGTACACCCGAGATCATCGGGGGAAAGATGATCTAAAGTTTTTCCAGAACCGAATTAATACTTCCGGTGGAGTGGCTGCGGACGAAATCAGGCGGATGCGACCATAAGCAGGAGATGCGACCGTAATCGTTTCCCTTTGGCAGGACCAAGGCCTTGCGAGGGGATGTCGTCAGGTATCATTGTTGGCTGACTGATCCATGTTCCATCCCAAGATGTTCAGCATAATCGAAGGGTTTCAGCTCACCGACGATTTGCGGACCCTCAGACTGCCGGAAATGGTCATCGACCTTTGGGCGGTCAGGAGCGCAGCAGGTGCTTCGGGCGAATATCTGTCGCTGCATCCCCGCTTTGTCATTTTCTTCGACGACGCCTCGATCGCGCTCGGCTCGTCCGAACACGCCAAAACCGATTGCTCGGTCTGTTTCGTTCCGGCCGGGCTCCGCTTGTGGGGTACGGTCAGCCGGGCCAATTCTTTTCAGCATCTCGACATCCATGTCCACCGCCAACGTCTGGAGAGCATTTCAGACGGGACGCTGAACCTGCGCCTGCCGCTTTTCCAGAAAGCAAGCGCGGAACTGATGAACCTGGGCATGCTCCTGGCCGATGAATGCCGATCGCAACGGCGACCGGACGGATATGCCGAAGCGCTGGCCGAAGCCGCGATCCACGAGATCTTTCATCTGGCCGGCAGCAACACGGCGCTGGAACCGAAGGACCAGTCCTTCGCCGCGATGATCGAGCATGTCAGGCAAAACCTGCGCGAGCCGATCAGCGTGGAGAGCATGGGCGACCTTGCCGGTTTGTCCCGCAGTCAGTTCAGTAAAAAATTCAAGGATCTGACCGGAAAGACCCCGCATCGCTGGCTGGTGGAAATACGCATCGAGGAAGCCAAGAAACTGTTGCTGTCCGGCAAACGGTTTGCCGAGGTCGCGCATGCGACGGGCTTTGCCGATCAGGCCCATTTCAACCGCTGTTTCCGTGCGCGCACGGGCATGACGCCGACCGCGTGGCTGCAACGGTACGAATATCCAAAGGGCAAGATGAAAATACAAGACTAAAAAAGTCATATTTTAGTACGGGTCAGTCCGGATCGAATTTTTGGTCTCAAATCTGGCTCCGGGGCAAATATGACATCATCGTCTCTCGCACTTCGAAACCGCCCGCTGATCGGCATCACCACGCTGCTCATGGCGACGACATCGGCACTGACGCTGGCCTTTGCGCAGGAGGCTTCCGACACATCCGCCGTCGAATTGAATCCGATCGTCATTCTCGGCCAGGAAGACGCCACAGGACCGGTTGGAGACGACCCCAACCCGTTGACCGTGACCGGCAGTAAAGTGCCCTTGCGAACCAATGAGATCCCCCAGTCCGTGACCGTGATCGGCGCTGAAAAGCTGAAAGAGTTCAACGCGCGCCGGGTGAGTGAGGCGCTCCGCTACATTGCCGGCGTCACCACCGACGTGTTCGGCGACGACGGCGACTATGACTGGCTTCGGATCCGCGGTTTCCAGGCCGACCAGACCGGGATCTATCTCGACAACGCGCAAAACCTCGCCTTTGCGTTCGGCTCCTTCTACATTGATCCTTACACGCTGGAGCGGATCGAGGTGCTGCGCGGACCGTCCTCGGCGCTTTACGGCGGATCCAATCCGGGCGGCATCGTCAATTACGTCTCGAAGCGGCCCGGCGTGCGGGTGCGCGAGGTGATCGCCGGCGCAAACGACGCGGTATCCGGATGGGGCGCGTTCGATGTCGGCGATTCCATCGGCGACCGCTATGGCTACCGGCTGACGGGACGCATCGAGGGCGGCGACAAGTACGATGACCTGAACGAAGGCGTGCGCGGAACGCTGGCGCCGTCGTTCAAGTTCGCCACCGACATGGGCACCGAGGTGACGCTGCTCGCCAACCTGCATCTGGCCGATGAAAAGCACAACGGCAGCACGTTTCTGCCCTATGTGGGAACCGTCACCCCGACAGCCCAGTTCGGCTTCATCGACGATGACGCAAACTTCTCCGATCCGGACTGGGACGATTACAACCGGCAACAGGCCTTGTTGTCGGCGATCGTCGAACACCAGTTCAGCAACGGGTTCACGTTTACCGGAAACGGCCGGGCCGGAATTGCCAGCGTCGAAGAAACCTACTGGTATCCCTTCGGATATGCCGGTTTCTCACCGACGCCGGTGGATGCGCAGGGCACATTAAGCCTGCTGGCCTTCGAACACGACACGCTGGTGCGTACTGCCCAGACCGACCTGCGGTATTACGGCGAAGTCGAGACCGGCTTCCTGAGCCATTATCTGCTGTTCGGCCTGGATGCTCGCTATTACTGGCTCGACGAAACACAGGCGGTTGCCTTCGGGACCAACAGTGTGGTCAACCCGGTGGCGCCCGGTACCCCGGTCCTGGCGCCGCCGTTCCAGGATGCCGTTACGACACAGCGGCAGATCGGGCTCTACTTCCAGGATCAGATCCGATTCGGCGACGGCTGGATCACGACCCTCAACTTCAGGCACGATTTCGTCGAAACCGAGCAGGACGGCGCGTTCGCATTCGATCGTTCGGACAGCGAGCCCTCCTATCGCACGGCGCTGGCCTATGCGTTCGACAATGGCATCACTCCTTACGTGTCCTACTCGTCGTTCTTCAATCCGCTCATCGCCTCGCCGGCAAACGGCGTCACGGAACCGGAATCCGGCGACCAGATCGAGGGCGGCGTGAAATGGGCGCCGGAAGGCGGCAATTTCGCGCTGGCCACATCGGCCTTCCTGATCAACCGCGAAAATGTCGTCACCGGCGTGTTTCCGAATTTCGATCAATTGGGCGAAGTCCGCGTCAAGGGGTTCGAATTCGAAGGGACCTATGATTTCGGCTTCGGCCTGACGGTCGGCGGAGCGCTGACCGTGCTCGACGCCGAAATCCAGGAAGACAGCAACGCCACCCTGATCGGCAAGACGCCGACGCTCATCCCGGAATGGCAGGCCTCGCTGAAAGCCGAGTATGCTTTTGCCGAAAAGCTCAAGGGTCTGAAGATCGGGGCCGGCGTACGCCACCAGGGCGAGAGCTATGCCGACGCCGCCAATACGCTGAGCGTCGATGACTTCACCCTGTTCGACGCCTATGCGAGCTACGATCTCGGCGAGCGGTTTTCGGCGAACTTCTCGGTCACCAATATCGCAGACAAGCGGCATGTCACCGGATGCCAGACCGTGTTCGTCTGCTCCTACGGATCCGGGCGGGAGTTCAGCTTCAGCTTGACATCGACGTTCTAAGGCCGTCGTCTGGGACCGCTCCCCGGCAAGGCGCGTTGCGCATAAGCGATACGAGTGTCGCTTTCGCCGCACAACGTAACCCAGCAATTGGACCGCCATTCGGTGCGGCACCCGCAAACGGATGGTACAGGATTTAGCGCCTTCGGTGTGGTCGTGCGTGCGAAGCCATCTTCCTTCGTGGACAGACATTTTCTTTTGAGGTCATCGATCCGGGCTGCCGGCTGTTTCCTCGCCCTGTTCCTGTGCCAGACAGGTCCGAGCCGGGGCGACACCGACGCACCGCTCACGCTCGACCATCGCTGGGGCGAGACCCGTTTTGCACCGGCGCCGGAAAGGCCGGTGACGCTTTCCTATATCGGTCTCGACATTTTCCTCGCCCTCGACCTCGTGCCGATCGCCTATAGGGTCTGGTTCGGGGGCGATGAAAACGGGCTATGGCCCTGGACCAAGGCGGCCCTGCCGGCCGACAAACGGCCGATTGCGCTGCGCGGTGAAATCGATGTCGAGCGCGTCGCCAGATTCCGCCCGGACATGGTGGAGGCGATGTTTTCCGGTATCTCCCGGGCACAATTCGCCGCGCTTTCGCATGTCGTGCCCGTGCTGCCGCCGCTAAAGGGCGATGGGGATTTCGGCATCACCTGGAAGGAGATGCTCGTTGCTGTCGGACAGGCGACGGCGCGACAGGCGAAGGCACGCAAGGTTATTGACGGGATTTCGACGCGCATCGACGCGGTGCGCAACGCGCATCCGGGATGGGCGGGACGGACGGTTGTCATCGCCTTGCCGGACGGTCCGGTCCTATTCGGCGAAAACGATCCGCGCGTGGCCCTGTTGTCCGAACTCGGTTTCACGCTGCCGGATGCCGCCCGGGCCCTGTCGCGCGGCAATTTCTATTTCAAGCTGGACAAGGAACTGACGGCGCCCTTGGAGGCCGACGTGGTGATCTGGCTCGATTTCGGCGGCGGCATGGCCGGCCTCAAAGACCATCCGTTGCGCCATACGATGCGCATCGTTCGCGAAGGCCGCGAGATCTTTGCCGATCCGGTCATGTCGGCGGCACTGAGCTACGGCAGCCCGCTCAGCATTCCCTATGTGCTGGAGCAGCTCGCGCCGAGGCTCGAACAGGCGCTCGACGGCGATCCGGCAACCAGGGTCAGCGGGTTTTAAGGCCTGTCTAAATTCATGGTGCGGCGCCGGTTTGGTTAGATTGTTCCAGGAAGGTGGTGTGAGGAGGAAGGACATGCCGGGCATATTCGACGACGAACACCGCGTTCCTGGACCAATCTGGCCAAATCCCCCCAGAAGCTCAGAAATAGCGGGGCCGCGGCCCTTTTGCCCAATGGACGTCGTTGCGAAAAGCTTGAAGTGGTCAACACTACCGCGCTTTTTGCGCCTAGCCTGCACTTCTCACACCTGCCATGGTCTGCGCGGCGTCGTACGCCCGACAGGCAAGGAAAACTGCGCAGCGCGATGCGCAACGGCGATGTTTCGCCGTTGCCCTTTCCCAGCAAATCGGAAACATCCGATTTGCAACCCATCGGGCAAGCGGTTTGACGCAGACTGTCCGGCGTACGACGCCGCCCGCAGGGTCGCTTTCAGCCGCTCGCCCGCGGCGTCGCGACCCTCAACCGCAGCGCCGCTGCGCTTTTCGGGGTCGCTCCTTGCGGGACGAACGCCTGAAAGCGACGCAGACCGTGGCAGGTGTGAGAAGTGCAGGCTGCCCATTGGGCAAAGGGGTCACGCCGGCACTGCATCCATGAATGTAGACAGGCCCTAGGCGCTTGGGTGGCGCAGCGACACGGCTCTGGTTTCTTGCCGCGTTCCTGGTGGTGCTCGGGCTGGCCTCGCTGCTGCTCGGCGCCCGCGCGGGTATCGGGCCGGCGGACCTTGCCGGACTGCTTCAAAACCCGGCATCCGCCGATCCCGATCAGATCGTCCTCAGAGACATGCGCCTGCCGCGCACGATCGGCGCGTTGCTGGCGGGGCTCTGTCTGGGCGCGGCAGGGGCGCTGATCCAAACGCTCACCCGTAATCCCCTCGCCGATCCGGGACTGCTCGGCGTCAATGCCGGCGCCGCAGTCGGGATCGTGCTTGCGGTATGGCTCGCCGTGCCGCTCCCGGCAGGCATGGCATGGTTGCCGGCGCTCGCCGGCGCCTTTGCCGTTCTCGCCGTGATCTGGCTGATCGGATCCGTGCTTCCCTCACCGCTGACGCTGATCCTTGCCGGCGCCGCCATCACCGCCATCCTGAGCGCCGCGCTGCGCGGCCTCATCCTGCTGGACCCCTGGGCGCTGGACACCTATCGGACGTGGATCGTCGGCTCCTTCGACCAGGTCACACGGGACACGGTCTGGCGGGCCACGCCGCTCGCGCTGTCGGGGCTCGGGCTCGGCCTCGTTTCGGCCCGTCAGCTCGACATCGTATCGCTCGGCGACGATACGGCACGATCGCTCGGGGCGGATCCGACCCGGACCTGGCTTTCGACGCTGGTGGCGATCGGGTTGCTGACGGCGGCATCGGTCCTGATTGCCGGGCCCCTGGCCTTTGTCGGGTTGGTCGCGCCGCATCTGGCCCGCACGTTCGAAGCCCAGACGACACGCACCTTCGTCCTGTTTGCAGGCTGCTGCGGAGCCGGGCTCGTGCTGTCCGCCGATATCCTGGGACGTATTCTGATTCCGGGACTGGTAATCGAGGCGGGACTGCTGGTGACGCTGATCGGCGGCAGTTTTCTGATCTGGACGATCCGGCAGATGGCCGAGCGGACACGATGACAAGACCGAACCTCTCCCTGACCCTGGCCGGCATTCTGCTGTGTTCGATCGCCGTGTTCCGATTGCTTGGCGGCGATCCGCCGATCGACCTTGAGCGCCTTGCCGGGGCGGACGCACTGGAATGGACGATCCTGTTGCAGATGCGCGGGCCGCGCGTCTTCCTGGCGATCTGTGTCGGGGCGGCGCTCGGTCTGGCGGGAAGCGTCCTGCAGGTGGTGCTGCGCAATCCACTTGCTTCACCCGACATAATCGGCTTCAGCGCCGGGTCGGCGGCGGGCGCGGTGGCCTTTATCCTGGTCTTCGGATCGGTCTCGGCCGCGATGGCCGGCGCCTATATCGGCGGTGCGGTGACACTCGTGTTTCTGTTTGCCTTCGCATGGCGCCGAGGGTTGTCGCAGACCTCCGTCATCCTGATCGGCGTTGCGCTCAGTCTGGTTCTCACGGCCGCAACGGATGTCATGTTGAGCCTCAGTCCGCCACTTACCGCCGGCGAAACGGCGCTTTTCCTGTCGGGGTCCTTCGCGGCGGCCGACTGGAACGCGGTTGCGCTCATCCTCCCGATCGGCCTCGCCGGTGCCATCCTGTTTCTGAGTTTCAGCGCCGCGATCGGCAGCCTCGAACTCGGCGATGAAGTCGCCGTGGGCCACGGGCTGGACCCGACGCGCATCCGCGTCTGGCTAACCGGATCGGCGGCCCTTCTGGTCGCCTCCGCCACAGCGGTCGCCGGCCCGATCCCGTTTGTCGCCTTCCTTGCCGGTCCGATCGCCAGGCTGGCCTCGGGCCGGACGGGGCCGGTCCTGGCGCTTTCGGCCATGACCGGCGCCGTTCTGGCAACTGGCGCCGAAGCCCTGTCGACGATCCGGTTCCTTGACGTCGGGCTGCCGGCCGGCATCTTTACCGCAGCCCTTGGCGGACCGGTCATGTTAATGCTCGTTCTCCGATCCGCGCGGATGTCGAAATGATCAGCCTGAGCACCCACGACCTGACGATCGACCTCGGCGGCCGGACCGTCCTTCGCAGCATCAGCTTCACCGTTCCAGCCGGCGGTATCACAGCGATCGTCGGTCCGAACGGAAGCGGCAAATCCACGCTGTTGCGTGCGTTTGCGAGCATTGTGCAGCCGAGCGCCGGTCAGGTCCGCCTCGACGGACAGGACCTTCGAAACATCAGGCCGAGAAGCCGGGCCCGACAGATCGCATTTTTGCGCCAGAACCCGCAAGCGCCGGAGGGCCTTCGGGTGCGGTCGCTCGTCGAACGCGGGCGCGCGCCGCATCAGGGCCGTTGGGGAATCCTGAGCAAGGCCGATCAGGAGGCCGTGGACGGGGCCATGGCACGGGTCGGCATCGCCGACCTGCAGGATCGCGTGGTAACCGACCTGTCAGGCGGGCAGCAGCAGCGGGCCTGGATCGCCATGGCACTCGCCCAGGATACGGCCGGCCTGCTTCTCGACGAGCCGACGACATTCCTCGATCCCGCGCACCAGCTTGAGATCCTCAATCTGCTGACCCGATTGAAACGGGAGGACAGGCGCACGATCGTGATGGTGCTTCACGATATCAATCTCGCCTCGGTGTTTGCCGACACCATCGTCGGGGTTCGGCAGGGCGGGCTCGTCTTTGTAACCGGTCCGGACAGGCAGCTTTCGTCCGATATGATCCAAGACCTTTTCGACATCGACATGCTTCAGATCGAGCACCCGACGGAAAACGCGCCGCTGTTCCTGTCCAGACGCGAAAGCGCATAGGTCCGATCCGGAAACGGCTCGTTAGCGCATTATGGGGTTGGAGCGGTTCAGGCCGCCTTCGGACATCGGGCCAACTGACACTGGCTCCACAGATCGCCGAGCGCATCGACCAGATCGTCGATATCGGCCTTTGAATGCACCGGCGACGGCGTGATGCGAAGGCGTTCGGTGCCTTTCGGGACGGTCGGATAGTTGATCGGCTGGATATAGATCCCGTGCCGATCCAGGAGCATGTCGGAAATCGCCTTGCACTTGATCGGGTCACCGACCATGACCGGAATGATGTGGCTCGGATTTTCCAGATGCGGGATGCCGATGGCATCGAGACGCGCCCGGACGTCGGCGACGCATGCCTGATGCAGCTTGCGCTCGGTATCCGACACTTTCAGGTGGCGCACGGCCGCCGCGGCCCCGGCGGCAACCGCCGGCGGCAGGGCAGTGGTAAAAATGAAGCCGCTTGCGAAACTGCGCACGAAGTCGCAGAGCTCGGCAGAAGCCGCGATGTAGCCGCCGACGACGCCATAGGCCTTGCCGAGCGTCCCCTCGATGACCGTCAGCCGGTCCATCAGTCCTTCGCGTTCGGCAATCCCGCCGCCGCGCGGGCCGTAAAGGCCGACGGCGTGCACCTCATCGAGATAGGTCATGGCGTTGTAGGTGTCGGCAAGATCGCAGATCTCGGCGATCGGAGCGATATCGCCGTCCATCGAATAGACCGATTCAAAGGCGATCAGTTTCGGCGCGTCGGCCGGCGCCGCGGCGAGACAGGCTTCCAGGTGATCCACGTCGTTGTGGTTCCAGATGACCTTTTGTGCCCGGCTGTGGCGGATGCCCTCGATCATGCTGGCATGGTTGAGGCTGTCGGAGAAAACGATGCAGTCGGGGATCTGGGAGGCGAGCGTCCCAAGCGCCGCCCAGTTGGAGACATAACCGGACGTGAACAGGAGCGCGGCGTCCTTACCGTGGAGGTCGGCAAGTTCGGCTTCTAAGAGGACGTGGTCGTGCGTGGTGCCGGATATGTTGCGGGTTCCGCCGGCGCCCGCACCGCACCGGTCCAGCGCTTCGTGCATGGCGGCGAGCACGGCCGGATGCTGGCCCATGCCGAGATAGTCGTTCGAACACCACACGACGACATCGCTTGTCGTTGCGTCGACATGCCGCGTGGCGGAGGGAAACTGGCCGCAATGGCGTGCCAGGTCGGTGAAAACCCGGTAATTGCCGTCATCCCGCAGACGGTTCAGACGATCGCGAAAGTAGGTCTGGTAGTGCATCTTTCTTTTGCCTTTCACGGGCGTTCGGTCAGCGATCCACGCTGCTACTTATACCGGCCGCGGCGCCCGGCGGATCTCGCCGGGCGCCGCGTGTCAGGCTAACGGTGCACAGGTGCAGTTTCTTGTCTTTTGTCAACACACCCGACGCGCGGCTTTGCTGAATGCCGCTGCCGTCTTGGAGACCGAACACACCTGTGCGACAAAACGGTCAACGACCTGACAGGCGCCGAGGTCGGCCTCGCCAACCGAACGCATTACGCGGGAGTGGACTCATCGATGCTGACCGAAGCCGCGAAAGATGTGGCCCTGACGTCGCTGTTGCTGAAAAACCTGCCAGAACCGGTCGCCGACCGGCTGCTGGCCGGCGCGGTGATCAAGACCTGCGACCAGGGCGAAGTACTGTTCCTGCAGGGCGAAACGGCGACCGTCATCCACATCGTGCTGGACGGATGGGTGAAACTCTACCGGATATCGCCGAACGGTAAGGAAGCGATCGTCAACGTCTTCGCGCGCGGCCACAGCTTCGGCGAGGCCGTCGCCTTTCGCAACGAAGACTACCCGGTTTCCGGCGAGGCCGTCACCGATTGCACGCTCCTGCAGATTTCGGCCGCGACACTGGTTGCCATGATGAAAGAGCAGCCGGAAATCTGCATTTCCGTGCTGGCCGCCACATTCCAGCATCTGCATGCCCTGGTGGGCCAGGTCGAACAGATGAAAGCGCAGACGGGTGCGCAGCGGGTCGCGGAATTCCTGCTCAGTCTCGCATCGACGGACAAAGGGAGCTGCATGGTGACCTTGCCCTATGACAAGGCGCTGATTGCCGGCCACCTCGGTATGGAGCCGGCAAGCCTCAGCCGGGCCTTTGCCAAACTGCGGCCGGTCGGCGTCAGCATTGCCCGCAACCATGCCTCGATCACCGATCTGGCGCGCCTGCGCACCTATGCCGAAGAAGATCCGGCCGAAGCCTGGAGCAACGGCCAGTGAGTGCGCTCGGTCGGGTCATGGCCGCAATCGACGCCGCCAATGAAGCCGATCCTGATACATCGGAAGGCGCGCCGGCGGCGCTGCTTTACGGCCAACGAATGTCGAGCGAACTCGAGCGCCTGTTTCCGGACGCCTCCGATGCACTGAGGGCCGCGGCGCGCGGTCAGCATATCGAACGCTGGATCCTGAAGCGGACGGATTATCCGCAAGGCCGTGCCGGCTACTTGACCTGGCGCCGCGACCTTGCCCGCCATCACGCCGAACGGGTTGGTGCGATCATGGCCGAAGCCGGTTTCGATCCCGACGCCATCGCCGCCGCCGGCCAGATGCTGCGCAAGGAGGGCATCAAGCGGAATCCGGAGGTGCAGGCGCTGGAGGACGTCATCTGCTTTGTGTTTTTGAAGTGGTACTTCGCCGACTTTGCCACCAGGCAAGAACCGGAGAAACTGCAGCGCATCGTCGACAAGATGGCGCGGAAAATGTCGGTGGAGGGACGGGCTCGGGTGTTAGTGGAGTTCGAGCTGCCGGGGTCTTTTGCGGGCGCCTTCAAGGAAAGACAGGCGTAGGGGATGGAAAAGCGAGGTGCCGAAGACGGATACCATTCCGGCAATTCTATCGCCGATGTACTTCGCGGCATTCAACAACGACAATGGTCTCGTGCCGTGCTTGGACTCATAGGGTCTGTGTCTAAGGCAATCTCGAACCGGTGTGCTCTCGGCGACCTCATCTTTGCACAACATATGGCGGTTGGTCAGCGGTCACCTGAAACAGGCTGATCCCGTTGGCGGCATACTGTGGGAACAAAGCAAATTGAGGTTGCGTCATTGTGGCCGTTCTGCCGAGTTTCCTGCGTGATTTTCGGGTCCGAGCGGGATGCAGTGCGGATAGCGGCGTCCGCCTGCTTCCAGCATCTGGATTTCAGTCCGAACGCCGAAGAGGTCCGCCATTAACCCGGCAGTGATCACCTCAGGTCCGTTTCCGTCCGCGATCAGGCGGCCGGAGTGAAGCGCGACGACGCGGTCGGCATAGCAGGCAGCGTGGTTGACGTCATGCAGCACCATAAGGATACCGATGTCATGATCGAGATTGAGCCTGCGCAACAAGTCCATGATGTCGAGCTGATGGCCGAGGTCAAGGAAGGTCGTCGGTTCGTCGAAAAACACCGCGTCGGCCCGCTGTGCCAGAGCGAGCGCAATCCAGCCGCGCTGACGCTCTCCGCCCGACAGGGTGGAGAACTGACGATCGGCAAGGTGGGAAAGTCCCGTCCGGGCAAGAGCTTCTCCGACGATCCGGCGATCTTCTTTGGTTTGCGGCGCCCATAATGACTGGTGCGCAAACCGACCGTGTTCGACGATCTGGCGCACGGTCAATCCTTCGGGAGCGACCGGGCTTTGCGGCAGAAACGCGATCCGACGCGCCAGCGCCCTCGCGTTCCATTTCCCGATCGCCTTGCCGTCCAATTCAATGCTGCCGCTCAGGGGGGGCAAAAGGCCGAGCAACCCGCGCAGCAATGTCGATTTTCCGCATCCGTTGGGTCCGATGATCGCAATGCTCTGCCGCAGGTCAAACGAGAAAGACAGGTCACGGACGACCGGCCTGCCGCTATAGCCGAGGGTCAGATTCGTCGCGTGCAGGCTCATGACAGCCTCCAAAGATTGCGTTGCAGAATGACCAGAAAGACCGGCACACCGATGAGGCTGGTGATGATGCCCACCGGTATTTCGAGCGGCACGAAGAGCGCCCGGCCCACAAGGTCCGTGCCGACCGTAAGAATGAGCCCGACCAAGGCGCTGACGACGATCAGGTGAGCCATGTTGCCGCCGATGAGCAGGCGGGCAATGTGCGGCACGACCAGGCCAACAAAGCCGATCGGACCGGCCGCCGACACCGCGCTGGCCGTCAGGCCGATGGCGACCAGGGCGGCCACAACGCGCCAGATGCCGACCGGCAGGCCCATGGTTCGGGCAAAATCCTCTCCGAAGCGCAAGAGCGAGAGCGGTCGGGCCAGAGCGGGCAGGATGAACAGCGCGGCCATGGTCCAGCCAAGCATCGCCTGCAGATTTTCATAGCCGCGGCCAAAAAGCGTTCCAGCCAGCCAGAGGATCGCCATTTCAGCACGGCCGGCGCCGAAGCCGACGATGACGACCAGGATCAGCGCGTTGATGATGGTGCCGGTGACGACGCCGGCAAGCGCCATCCTCTGCGGATTGAGTCCACGATCCCAGCTCATCCACAAAACGAGCGCAGCCGAGCAAAGACCGCCGACGAGCGCAATGAACGGAATGGAGGCGGACGGGAAGTACACCAGTTCGAACCTTTCCGGATCGGCCCAAAGTGTGTTGGCCACCAGGATGCTGATGACGACCGCAAGACTCGCGCCCGAGGAAACGCCGAGCACGCCGGGATCGGCCAGCGGATTGCGCAGGAGCGACTGCATGATCAGACCGGCAATGGCGAAATGCACACCGACGACGGCGCCGAGCAGGGCGCGGGGGAGACGAATATCGGCGATAACCTGCTGGGCCGGCGTCAGCGCCTCATCCCTTGTCAAAACGACCCACAGATCCGCGAACGAGGCGCTGGCTGCCCCAAAACCCTGCGACAGCACGATGAGGGCTATCGCGCAGCTTATCAAAACTGCTGTCGTTACGGCGAAACGGAGCTGATCGCCGATCTGAGCATCTGCGTCGTCTCTGGCGCTCACAGCGACTTCCGCTTGAAAAGGACAAGAAAAGCCACGCCGCCGACAACGATTGAGAGCAGCCCTGTCGGCACTTCCGAGCCAAGCAGCCTGGAAACGGCGATCGTGTCCGTCAGACTCATGATAGCCGCCCCCAGTAAAGCCGCGACCGGTAACAGGATACGATGATCCGCGGCTGCGCGATGGGTGCCGAGTGCCTGCCTGGCAATGTGCGGCGCGACCAGGCCAACGAAGCTGATCGGCCCGCACGTGGCGACACATCCCGCGGTCAGAATGACGCTGACCATGCCGAAGAAGAGCCGCCAGCGCGCCACTGCCAGCCCGCGGGCCCGGGCGTTGTCTTCGTCAAACATCAGAATGTTGAGATGGTTGGCAAAGACGATGCCGGCGACGAGACCGCCGGCAACCAAGGGCCAGACCAGCGAAACATCGCGCCACGTACGGTTGGCCAGGTTGCCGATCAGCCAGAAATAGGTGCTGTTGAGCGACTGACTGTTGGCAAGCATGAAGGATTGAATGAGAGCAAAGCAGAACAGCGACACTGCCATACCCGCAAGCGTAAGGTGGACGGGGCTGTAATTGGTCTGTCGCGCCAGCGCGAAGGTGACGGTGGCTCCGGCCATGCCGCCAAACGTGCCCCAGATCAGCAGCGTTCCGACGGGTGCACCGACAAGCACAAACGCGAACACAACCGCCGCCGCGGCGCCACCGGTGACACCCGTCAGGCTGGGATCGCCCAGCGGGTTGCGCGTGATGGCCTGCATCATGGCGCCTGCGGTCCCGAGCGCGGCGCCCACCAAAAGCCCCATCAGCACGCGCGGCAGTCTGAGCTGCTGAACGACAAATGCAGCATCGGAGGTCTCGGCATTGCCGAAAAGCGCAGACGGCAGCCGCCCGAAAGAGGCAAACATACTGCCGAATGACAAGAGGAAAAGGCTGCAGCCGGCACAGATGCCGATGCCGAACAGAACGGTGCCGCCGATGCGCCCGCCGGGCCAATGTGGAGTGCCGGGACGGAACGCTTTCATTCCGGCAGCCGGCAGTCTCGGCTATTGTTCGAACGAAATCGGTTCAGCGGCAATCCCCTCCCCCAGGTCCGGTTTTGCAAAGATTTCGGGATAAAACAGGTGTGACATCTCCCGGAACACCAGCTCCCGCGCGATCGGCCCGTGTGGCTGAGAGTATTGGTAGCCAACGTGAAAGGCGCGATTATTGCGGACGGCATTGAGACGCCTCAGAGCCGGATTATCGGGATAGGAATTGCCCTCGGCGCGGTAGATCATCAGCACGTCGGGGTCGAGCGCCAACAATTCCTCGTAGCTGATCGGCCGCCCGGCATTCTCGTGGAGCAACGGGTTCGGGCTCGGGCCCATGACGTTGCGAACTTTCAACGCACCGAGGAAGGATGCCGGCATCGGGTGATCGTAATAGGCAAAGAGCGCGTCCTGCCAAAGCCATATGAATACTGCCGAAACTCCGCCGGGCGCCTTCGCGGCATGGTCGACCACCAATTCTTCGAACTCGGTGTTGAATCGGGCTCCTTTTTCTTCATGACCCATCGCGGCGGCAGCGGATGCGATCGCCCGCTTCGAATCCTCGTAGGTCAAGAGCTCATAGGCCAGATAGGGGGCCAATCGCCCGAAATCGTCGGCGTGGGCTTCGGTATACCGGCGCATGCCGATGATCAGATCGGTTCTGTTCTCGGTCATCAGTTCCAGGTTCGGCTGCAGCATCGAACCGAGATCGACAGCACCGTCGAGCGCATCTCCGAGATAGAGCGCCCGCACGCCGTTATAGGTTGTCGTACCCATCGGTTCGGCACCGAGGGACGCGGCCATGTCGGCAGCGAAGGCGCCGAGCGAGGAAATGCGTTGCGGCCTCGCTTCGATGGTGACCGCCACATTGCGATCGTCGACAATCGTGACCGGGTAAGGATCGGCAACCGCCGACCCTGGGACGCACATCACAGCGAGCGCCGCCAGCAAGACGCAAACAATGCCTTGCATCCAAACCTCCGGAGGGAGGCTTAGACCGTCTATACGAACCGGATGTCGACGGGCATCGTTCATAGTTCTCGCCTTCCAGCGTTTCATTTTCAAATGGACCCCATACGGAAACCGTCTTGTGCCGAGGGCCATGCAAATCCAATCCGTTACGGCTTTGAAACCTGACGTTCGGACCCTTCAGCGACCGTGAAAAAAATGATCCGGACCGGACCCGTAGTTTTTTGCGCGTGCCAGATCCCGGCGGGAACCCTGATGAGATCGCCCGTTTGAGCCGTCATACGCTCCGACTTGCCGTCCAGGAGACATGTGAGCTCTACCGCGCCATCGACGACAAAGAGGAGTTCGTCATCGGCGGTGTGCCGCTCCCACGCCGTTTCGCCGTCGAAACACACGATGCCGACCATGTGTTCGCCGCACTTGCCAAGAAACTTCACACAGTCCATGGCCTCCTCATTGCTTAACGCCGGGGTCACGGCAACGGGCCGCATGCCATCGAACATCGCGTGAAGATTAAGCGCGCTGGCGCGAGGTTTGTGTATCACCTTGTCGTGGGCATCTTTGATCATGACGAACGGTTCTCTTGCTCCATCGGGGACCGCTTTAGCGCGAGACACGGTCGTATTCCCGACCGGGAAGGCGATACCGACGGTGACGATTTTCGGTCGGTTCCGAGGCGCGGCGATGCGTTACGGAACGGTTGAAGGCAGGCCTCATCATCTAGAATTTCACCTTCGCCCGCACGCCGTAGGTCGCCGGATCTCCAAGGTTGCCAAAACCACTGCCGGTACTTTGGAAGTCGTAGACGTTAACGACGTACTGCTTGTCGAAGATGTTTTTCCCGTAGACCGCAATATCGAAGTTCTCGGTCCTGAACCCGAGCGTCGCATCCACCAGCGTGAAGGGGTCCTGACGCGTTGAATTCCGGTCGTTGAGAAAGTATTCGCCAACGGTTCGAGCGTCGGCCGAAAAATAACCTCCCCAGGGCGCTTCGTATGCAAGACCGTAATTGGCGGTGAACAGCGGAACGAACGGAACCTTGTTGCCGCTGAAGTTACCGAACCCGTTGACAAAACGATCGTATTTGGCGCGCGTCGCCCCTAGTCCGGCGTGGGCCCGCCACCCATCGGCGAACCGAAATTCGGCTTCGAGTTCGCCGCCATAGCTCGTGACCTCCTGGGCATTGTTCACGCCGAACTCGGTTATGCTCAGCTGATTGTGGACCTGATAATTGTCGAACGAGGAATAGAACAGACTGCCGTTCAGAGCGAAGGTGCCAGGCACCAGCGTGGCCTTGAAGCCAAGCTCAAAGTTGTCCGACGTCTCGCGATCAAACCGGATCTCGTCGATATTGGTAATCGCACGATCGGCGACAAAACCCCCAGGACTGAAGCCGCGGATATACCGGGCGTATATCGATGACTCTGCCGTCGGTTCGAAAGCGACAGCAATCGAAGGCAAAATGGCGGAGAAGGTGTCGGACATCGACTGAATGTTCGGAACCGGGTGACGGTTGCTGCCCTCGCGCTTGGCCCACTCGTACCTGATGCCCGGAAGCACGCGTATACCAGGCGCGATCTCGTAGTTCAGTTCGCCGTGTACTGCGACGTCATTGTTTGTGGTTTCCGCAAAACGCAGCGGACAACAGCCGAGCTGCGTGTTGGGGAACGCGGTAAAGCCCGCCACAAAATCCATGTCGGTGTGGGCATAAAAAGCACCGGCGGACCATTTCAAACGGGCATCTTCATCATTCGACTTGAAGCGAAACTCCTGCGTTATCGTGCGCAGTTCTTCATCAGTGACGCCTATCAATCGGGCGAATGGATTCATCGGATCAAGGGGCGCGGCCGTAAGGTCACCGTCGCTACGAAAGTTCCATGTCGAACGACGATGCGAGGTTACGGACAGCACGTCGAAGTTTTCGAACGCGTTCTCGATCTTGAGTGCCTGCAGATCCTGGCCAATGCGTTCAAACCCCGGATCATTGTAAGCGACTTCAAATGGCACCGTGCCGAGATTCAGGAACGGGACGAACGGATCGCTTTCGTCATCGAAACGCTCGTGCTGCAGGATCACCTCGATCGACGTCGAACCGAACGCGTATTGGCCTTTGAGCCGACCACCATGCGATTGCTTGTTGCCATAGGGCGTGCCGAGCGCCGTGTTGTCGTAAAATCCCTCGCGTTCTTCAAAGATGAAATCACCCGTCAAGCTCAATCCGTCGACAATCAGGGGCGTGGAGAAGCCCAGAGCGAACTCGCGCTGGTTGAAGTTGCCAAAACCGGCCGCTCCCCACGCTGTGAAGCGGTCGGATGGCCGGGCGGTCCGAATGTCAATGACGCCGCCCGGGCGACTGAACCCGTAACCGGAAGCCTGGGGACCCCGAAGCAGCGTAATACTGTCCAGATTTCGGAACGCGGAAACGCGGGCCAACGTGGTCAATGCCGGAATGTCATCGACATAGTAAGACAGTCTGGGCACCACATCGGGCGTGGATTGATAGCCGAATTCACGCACGCCACGCACCGTGAAGTTCGTCATGCGATTCCCGCCGCCATCGAAGCCGGTTACATTGGGGAGCAGCCGGCCCAGATCGCGCGCCGTCCGCACGCCACGCCGTTCCGCTTCGTCACCCGATATTGTCGTCGTGCTGGCGGGACGTCCCTGCAAATCATCAGGTATTGCCTCAGCATCAACAAGAATTCCCGGCAATTCGATCGTCTGCGCATGACCAGATAGCGATGAAATCGTACTTATACTTATCAATACAACACTCGCACATGCGATGTGTTGCGAGAATTTGCTGAATACGCAGAACATCTTTTCCTCCGGCTCACGCATGAGCCGAACTCTATAAACGCCCGGCGCGCCAGAGCAACGAAACGGCTTTTGATTGCTGACCTATTACTTTTGAAAAACTTGAATCTGCACTTTCGAAACGTGTTCGCCAGGAATTGTTGCCGTTTCGGCACAGACGCGCTTGGTGGTTCAGATCGCAGAAGGATTGCGGCCCCTGACCGAGAACCGAAGTGCGTTGTGTAAGGCAAACACGGTCCAGCTGCAGGGGCGCTTCGTGCCGTCACGTTCGTTTGCCGCGTCGCAGGAAACTCGGCGAGAAGCCGAACCGGTTGCGAAACACCGTCGAGAAATGCGCGATGCCGAAACCGTATTTGCACGCTGCTTCAGCGACCGAGCACCCGCTTGTCTCAATCAGCGCCTTCGCCGCGTCCAGCCGCGCGTTCCGTAAATGAACCGAAATCGTTTCTCCGAACACCGTCTGAAACGTGCCGCGTAGTCGGTTGACGCTGAATCCGACGCGTTTCGCCAGATCCGGTATCGTGAGCGGATCTTCGAGTGAAGACAGCAGGATCTCCCGCGCAAGATGGACGCGGTCCAACTCCCCCGCACGCAGTTCCGCATGGCGGTGCAGGTTGGAGACGACGGAACCGGGAGACTGGTCTGTCAGACTCAGCGAAAAGAACTCGAAGGCCTTCCCGGCTACATAGAACTCGGATGCGCCTCCGGATATCGGTGCCGTCAGCATCTGAAGCGAGAGCGCGTTCAAGATCCGACTTTCATGGCGGAGACGGATGCTGTCGGCGCCGGGCGCAACGGAACGCGTCCAGTCGGGACCGAGGGCCGGTTCAATCAGGTCCAGCGGAAGATGCACGAAAACCGCGTCCAATCGGCAATCCCGATGCGGTATGTGGTTCACTTCAAGCGGATCGCGGATATAGAAATTGAGGGCGGTCTTGTGCGGAATGCCTCCGTCATACAGTTTGCAGTCTATATCGAGACTGCCCTGCGAGACGATCCCGCACCAGAGCCCCGGCGCCAGCACGGAAGACCACGACTCGCCTTCGCGGGAATGAATCTGGGCAAGCGTAAGACCGAGATCGCCGTACTTTTTACTCACCAATCGGTTTTGTGCGTTGTCGGACATGGTGGATTGTGCCGGTCGGATCCCAAGGTTCAGTCAGACTGTTCGCCGTCAGCGTCGTGCCCAAGGCGCGCCAAACGAAAGAGCCGAATGTCTGCGGGCCTGCGCACAAGGTCGCCGGATCGTTTCCCACAGACTAAAAGTTGACAAAAATTGTCTACTTTAATTGCGTCCTTGAGTAAACCGATCTTCGTTCGATCAGGTTCAGCAAGAGCGGGCCAGGTGCCGCTCTTTCTCGCGACACGCCTCGTACCAATCGACCGAAGCACGGAGGAACTTGCCGAAGTTACTGACGCGGTCGAGCGCCGATCTGACGCCGCATTTGCGAGAGATGCGATGCCGGTTGCTATGCGGCAAGCTCAGGGTGCTCGTAAGCTTGCGGATAGCGCATCGGGTGCAGCGGCCCGGCCGGGATCGTGCGGTTCCATGTTCGTCCGAAATAGCCCTGTCTGCAGTGGAGCAGGGAGCAGCTTTCGGCCACGCCTTCCATCGCGTAGACACGGCATAACCAGCGCCACACATGCGGATAGTCGAGAATTCGGGCGCCGTTCAGTTTCATGCGGACATAATAGATCGGGTCGTGCCTGTAGAGAGTCGGGAACAGCCGCAGGTCCGCCTCGGTGAACCGGTCACCGGTCAGAAACGGGCGCGCATCTGAGGCCAGTCTCTCTTTGAGCGTGGCAAGCGTGTCGAAGTAGTTCTGAAAGGCGGTCTCGTAGACCTGCTGGTTGCTCGAAAAGCCGGCCTTGTAGGACCCGTTGTTGATGTTGACGTAGATGACGTCATTCAGCGTATCGATTTCGCGCCTCAGATCGGCGTGCATTTCACCGTCCGGATACAGGTCGGGGATATTTTCGGCAGGAAATTCACTGCCAAGCGTCCGGGCATTTGCACCCATCATCCGCACGATTTCAGCGCTTTCGTTGGAAACGATCCGCTTTGTCTTTTTGTCATAAAGGATCGGAAGAGAGCGCTCGTCCGACCCCTCGGCTGCATAGATCTCCTTGGCGAGCCTGAACCCGGAACCGGTGCCGGTCTCAGGCGTGCATTCGGCAAGCGGCGCCCCGGTCAGGGGCGACGGCCGATCCGGCGCGAACTGCCAGAAATTCGGACCCGCAGGATCATCGTCGTCGGTCCGGTTCGGGAAGGCGATATCCATGGATAGCCGCGTGGTCAGTCCAAGCACGCCCCGCGCCAGGCTCACGCGGTGGCACCAGGGACAGTTGAGTGCAACAAACAGGTGATAGCGGTCGGGTTCGGCCGGGAAGTCGGGAGCGACGCCGATCACGTGACGAAACGCGCTTATCCCGCGAACGAACTCACCGCCTGCGCGGCGCGCCGCGGCGTCGGCCTGGCTTTCCTCCTTTGAGGTATCGATATCCCTGCTCAAAGGCGTCTCCACCAAGCCTGATCACCGACCGAAGCGGATTGTCTGCTCGCTCTTTGCAGCAAATCTGAACTCCTTGTTGAACGCAGCTGACCGACAGCGGATGACTTTAGCGAATGGCTTCCGGCGTCGACAAGAACGGAACGCTTCCAGACCTTGCTGAGACGAGCAACTCTTGTTGATTGATGCCGCTCCAGCTGTCGTTTGCAGATCGGGAAACGATCCCGGATGGGCCTGGCCGCCCTTTCCCGGCAAAGATCCCTAGCGAATGCTTTTCAACCCATCCGGCCTGCGCTAGCGTTCATAAAGGTCCAACAGGAGAACCCCCCCATGCGTTTCGTTGCTATTGTTGCCGCCGCCATTCTGGTCGCGGGCGCCGCACTCGCTGAGGACAGGCTAACCATCGTGCACGTCAATGACCTCGACCGCATGGAAGGTTATGGCGATTCCGGCGGAGTTGCGCGGCTTGCAACCGTGATTGCCGAGGTCCGTGCGCAAGGCGGCACCGTGCTCGCGACCAGTGCCGGCGACAGCATATCGCCGTCCCTGCTCTCAAACTTCGACGAGGGCGCGCACATGATTGCGCTTCTGAACATGGTCGGGCTCGATGCCATGGCGCTCGGCAATCACGAATTCGACTTCGGACCCGACGTGACGCGTACACGGATTGCCGAAGCCGACTTTGCCGTTTTATCAAACAATGCCCTGGAGCCCGATGGCACTCTGCTTGATGGCGTTACCGAAAGCATGATGGTTGACGTTGGTGATCACAAGGTGGGGATTTTCGGCCTGACAACGGCGAGTACGGCCGTGAAGTCGACACCGGGCGACGTTACCTTTGCCGATCCCGTCGACGTGGCGGCGTCGACCGCCGCGGCCCTGCGTGAGGCGGGAGCCGATGTCGTCATTGCGTTGGCGCATACGGATCGCAAAGAGGACAGACAACTCTTTAATGCGGCCGACGTCGACGTGCTGCTCTCCGGCGACGACCATGATCTCGTCATCGAATACGACGGCAACATCGCCATGGTCGAAAGCGGCAGCCAGGCCAGTCTCGTCACGGTCGTGACGCTGGACATCGAAACCGTGGAAGGCCGCCGCGGGCCTCAGGTCGAGTGGGCCCCTGCTTTCCAGGTCATCAACACGCTCAGCGTCGAGCCGGAGCCGACGATTGCCGCCGAAGTCGCGAAATACGAGTCTTTCCTGTCCTCCGAACTCGACATCGAGATCGGAAAGACGCCGGTTATGCTGGACACGCGCCGCACGACCGTGCGCGCGACAGAAAGTGCGTTCGGCAATCTGACGGTGGACGCGATGCGGGTCGAAACCGCGGCCGATGTGGCCATCACGAACGGCGGCGGCATCCGTGGCGATACGACCTACGAACCGGGCACGATGCTGACGCGCCGCGATGTGCTGACCGAGCTGCCGTTTGGCAACAAGACCGTCGTTTTGGAAGTCTCCGGGGCCGACATTCTGGCCGCACTGGAGCATGGCGTCTCGGGGATCGAGGATGGAGAAGGGCGCTTTCCGCACGTCTCCGGGATGACTTTCTCATTCGATCCAAAAAAGCCCGCAGGCGCGCGGGTTGCGAGCGTCATGGTTGCCGGTGCGCCGCTCGACGAAGCCGCGACCTATCGCCTGGCGACGAATGACTTCATGGGCGACGGAGGCGACGGGTATGCCATGTTTGCCGGCAAGCCGAGTATCATCGAGGAGAACGCCGCAGAATTGATGGCTGCACAGGTGATGCGCGCCTTCGAAACAGGCTCTGCGGTGCCGACACTGGATGGACGGGTGAGTCAGATCGAGTGACCCCGATAACCCGGCGCGTCAGCCTCGGAATTGAGCTGACGGCGGCGGGTTAGACAGATCGCCAGACGTCAGTACTCCATGTACGGATTAAACGGCATGTCCGTGATGCCGTAATCGATTTCCTCCTTGTGCAGTTCGGAGGTGATCTGGCTGCGGTGGTGCGTCTGGTGATTGAACATCTGCATCAGGAAATAGGCGCGTGGAATGTTGGCAGTCTCGCCTTGCCTTGGGCTTGGGAAGGCCACGGTGCCGGCCAGCCAATCCGCTTCGACTGTGTCGGCGAGATCGAGAAGGCGTTGATCGAACGCCTGGCGCGCGACGGTCAGATCGTCGAAGTCCTCGTGCAGGATATGATCCGGTTGCCATTTTGGGCGGACGCCGGAATTGATGAAGTCCAGAATGACCTGATCGACCAGCAGGATATGGTTGAGCGTGCCGTGGATCGATGTGAAGAACATCTTGCGATCGCGGGATCGCTCGTCCGCCGTCAGGTCTGCGCACAAGCCATAAAGCGTTTCATTCTGCCACTTGTTGTATAGCGCCATGTCGCGGATGTAGCGGCGGGAAATCATGATCCCTCCTTGGGCTGAACACTGTTTCGGACCAACGTTACTGTAGTGGGGCGGATGCCCCTGAGGCTTGACGATACTATCGCCCGTCAGAGCCCGACGAGCGCAATCGTTCTGGCGTCTCGCACGCCCGCAAAAAAGGTCACCAGCGCCTCCTTGAAGAGGAGCTCTTCCGGGTCTGCAATCTCAAAGAGCGTGAGGCACGATCGGAACTTCATGTCATCCGGAGATCCCAGCAGCTCCCGGGCGGAAAGGTTCGGATGACCAAGCGCTGCGCGCACGCATTCCTGAAGCCGGGGCCCCAGCACAGGATCGGCCAGGAATCTTTGCGCCTCTTCGATGTCGGAGATGGCATAGCGCTTTGACGTTTCGGAAACGCCCAAGCCGTCAATCTGCGGAAAGATGAACCACATCCAATGGGATCGCTTGCGTCCGGCCTTCAGTTCGGCAAGCGCCTCCTGGTATGTGCGCTCCTGAACGCTGCGATACCTCTCAAGACTATCCATCAGACTGCCAATGACAGAAAAAACGCCGCTACCGCATCATCGATTTCAAGTGATGTCCGATCGGCAAAGCCATTTTGAACTCCGTTGAATGCCTTGTCATTCTCACGCGGTAACCGCCTTGGTCTCGAGATATTCGTGAAAGCCCATCGGCCCGGCTTCACGGCCGTTGCCGGACTGCTTGTAGCCGCCGAACGGCACATCGTAGTCTCCGGCATGGCCATTGACATTGACGACACCGGCTCTCAGCCGGCGGCTCACTCTGTCGATGCGGGTCTTGTCTGTCGACTGAACATAGGCGGCCAGGCCATAGGGCGTATCGTTTGCAATCGCGATTGCCTCTTCTTCCGATTCAAAAGGCAAGATGGCCAGAACCGGGCCGAACACTTCCTGGCGCGCAATGGTCATATCGTTATCGACATCGGCAAAAAGCGTCGGACGGACGTAATACCCCTTGTTGAAACCCTGCGGCAGGCCGAGACCGCCCGCGGCCAAACGTGCCCCGTCGTCAATTCCCGCCTGAATGAGCCGCTGGACATGCTCGTATTGCCGCTTGTTGACCACGGGACCGATATGGTCGCCTTCTTTCATCGGATCATCGATCTTTGTCGCCTCCACTTCGGCGGTGACCAGCGCCACCACCTCGTCGTAGGCGCTGCGTTCGACGAGGAGCCGCGAGGCGGCGTCGCAGGACTGGCCGTTGTTGATAAAGCAGCTGTCGACGGAGATTTTCGCCGCTTCCTTGAGGTTGGCATCGGCAAAAAGCAGATTGGGCGATTTGCCGCCAAGCTCGAGGCTGACCCGCTTGATCGTGTCGGCCGCGGACTTGGTCACGGCCGTGCCGGCGCGTGTCGAACCGGTAAACGAAACCATGTCGATGTCCGGGTGGGCGGAAATTGCCTCTCCGACACCCGGGCCGTCGCCGTTGATCATGTTGAAAACGCCAGGAGGACAGCCTGCCGCGTCGATCACCTCCGCCAGCATGACCGCGGAAAGCGGCGAGTATTCGCTCGGCTTCAGAACCATCGTGCAACCGGCGGCGAGTGCCGGGGCGACCTTGATGATGATCTGGTTTACCGGCCAGTTCCAGGGCGTGATCATTCCGACGATACCGACCGGTTCGTCGATCAATGTCGAACCGCCCCTAAGGGAAGGTCTTTCGAACCGGTGCGCCTTCAACGCTTCGATCGCGGCTTCCATATGGCCGGTGCCGACCGGCATCTGAACCTCGCGAGAAAACGATATCGTGGTGCCCATCTCATGGGGCATCACTTTCACGAATTCCTCTGCGCGCGAATTGTAGATTTCGATCATGCGCTCCAGCAGGGCAACACGGTCGTCTACCGTACTGAACTGCCACGTCTCGAAAGCGGTCTTGGCGGCCCCGACGGCCTTGTCCACGTCGGCTTTCGAACCGAGTGCGATCGTCGCGATCTTTTCCTCATTGCCCGGATGAATGACGTCAAACGAAGTGGCGTCGATCGGATCGACCCATTCGCCGTTGATGTAGAACTTTCTGTGGTTGTTCATTTGGGTCATCCTGTTTGTCGCATTGGTGGTTTCATGGCGGGCAACAAGCAAAGGTCATCACCGAATTTGAATGGAAAGGAATAACAGTGGCACCGGAATGAAGGTAACGAAAAATCCGGGCGCATCGGCCTGCGAGGGTGATTCAAAAAGCGTTCATGGCATAGATCCGGGATGCTGCTGGCGTTCGTCAGTCAATGCGTCGTCGTATCTGTTGCAGTCTACAAAGTCTCCCTTCTACTTTTGCCGCGTCTGCCCTCGTTTGCCGGGCTTGAGGCTGACGTAGTGTGAGGCGTGAAACAGGTGCTGTTCGTCCATCACCACGGACACATGGCGACCCTGGCCCATATGGCCCGTCGTGCAAGCCGCGAATTGACATTTCCGGTGTAACGGCGATGTAGGTCGGAGACAGTGCGTCTGAGGCCGTTCTCGTAGGAGGACACGACGATCAGGTGGAGATGGTCGGGCAAGAGGCAATTGGTCCAGATCTTGCCCCTGGCCCTGGTTTTTGCTCTCGGCGGGCAAGTCGAGATAAGGCGCGTCATCGTCGTCTTCGAAATAGATGCGCTCCCGGTCCCGGACTTGATCCGGGATCAGTCGCGTCGCGTCACGGATTGGGAAGTCCGGGAACGACGATGCGGGCAAGGCGGGCCTTGCGCTGAATTGGTCATAGAAAAGGAATTGAGCAGACTGTCGCTGCAATACCAATTCCGCCAACGGCCCTAAAGCGGACACTGGCGACGGTCGTGTCTGGCAGTATTTGGTATCCGATACTGCCAAACCACCTGATCTTGATGTCGTCGAGCGGCCTCGTCGCAATTGCTCTTCTTACAATCACGTCGGACCAGAAATTAAGGCCGTTAAGGCTCGCTGCGGCGCCGGCGGCGCGCCACCGCAGCAAGGGCGCCGAGACCGCCTAAGAGCATCCACCCTGCAGCGGGCAGCGGCACAGGAGCGGTAATGACCGTAGCGATGGCGAAAGTCGCGGGGACGTCGCGCGCGGCGAGGGATCCCGAGACCGTGGCGGGAAAGGTCCCAAACAGATAAGTACTGCCCCGCACCACGCTGGCGGTCGTCGACGACACGAAGTAGGGACCGCTTAAGCCGCCGATTGAAGAGACTCCGAGGCATTCCTTGCAGGCATCGGCGAGTTCGAAAGCCAGTGAGTCATTGCCGAAGAAGGGCTGCGCCTCGAGGATGGATTGCCTGAAATCGAAGCTGCCGCTGATCCAGTCGAGCTCATATTGCGTTCCGCCGACACTTACGACAGCAGCGTTTGCGGACCCGGCATACAGGGAAAAAACCAGAACAATCGAAACAGCCAGATTAAGGCAGTTCGAGTTTCTGCCCGGCAAATTCGAAAGAAAAGACACTATTGGTCTCAGCACGTCATACTCCCCTTTTGTCATCCTCACTCACACCTGACCGGTGAAGCCATCCGGTACTGACCCGGCAGTCGGTGTTCGCCTGGAGGGGCGAGAGGAAACGTCCAACACTGTTCGCAGCCGACACTCGCCAGAAGCCCAGCCGGTTGACCCTGCTGTTCCCCTGACTGAAGCGGACTCACCTACGCAGCGAGCGGCTGATGAGAGTTGCCAAAATAGGCAGGTTTGACGCCGGCAATCTGCCCTGGAAATCTGGTTTTTTATGCTGAGAATCAGGTCAATTCATAGGTATTCGGGTGAAAGCTGAATTTCGCTGATGCCCAGCGTTTCCATAGAGCTTGGCCAGCCCTTCGGCCCCAGCCTCTCTCCGATACTGTAACCCAATCGTCCAATTGCGGTGGCCGGGCACAAAACCCCTAAACGTCCCCAAGCGGTATGCGCCGCCAACGCGGTGCAGCAGAAAAAACAATTGATGTCTTGGGAACTGGTGCCCAGGAGAGGACTCGAACCTCCACGACCTTGCGATCACTGGCACCTGAAGCCAGCGCGTCTACCAATTCCGCCACCTGGGCATGGCTGCGGACAGCGAACCGGTTCCTTAAAAGGGCTTGCGGGCCGTGTCAATC
>JBCDLT010000059.1:0-42112 GCA_038745065.1 Pseudomonadota bacterium
CGGCCGGTTCGCTGCCCACCTGGAAGAGACGATTTGCCTGGATCTGCTGCGCGCCTGGGCGGACGGCGCCGGCGTGTCGCTGGAAACCGGCGCCCGGACGGCGGCACCGCACTATGTGCGCGCCGCGGAGGAAATGATGGAGGCCAAGGCTCGCATCGCGCCGACGATCGGCGCTGTGGCTGCCGATCTCGGCGTTTCGGTACGCACCCTGTCGGAGGGATTTCGCCGGTTTCGTGGCATCACGCCGCGCGCCTTTCTCCGCGATCGGCGGTTGGACGGCGTGCGCGCCGACCTTGCTGCCGCCCCGCAGGGCGCAACGGTTGCCTCGGTGGCCGCGGACTGGGGATACGTGAATTTCGGAGCGCTGGCCGCCGCCTATCGACGGCGGTTCGGCGAGCCGCCTTCCTGGACCCTGAAACGCGCGCGACGGCGCTGATTGCTTCCGGTTTCGAACAGGTTCTGCCGATTGCGAACAGAAATGGCCTTTGCCGCTTGTCATTCTTGTCGGCAAATCGAAAACCAGGAGGAAACAATGGCCGACCTGTCGTCAATTTGCGGCGCCGTACTCGACACTGTCACAACCGGAACCGACCGCGTGCCCGGCGTTGTTGCCATGGTGACGGACCGGGACGCGGACATTTTTTCCGGAGCCGCCGGCGTCCGCCATACGGGCGACGGCACGCCGATGACGGAAGACACCGTCTTTGCGATCTTTTCGACGACCAAGGCGGTCGGTGGCACCGCCGTGCTGCAATGCGTGGAAGACGGCCTTCTGGACCTCGACGCACCGGCCCGCGACTACGCACCGGAAATCGGTGAGTTACAGGTTCTCGACGGGTTCGATGATTCCGGAGCGCCACAGCTTCGTGCCCCGAAATCCGCCATTACAACACGCCAGCTGATGCTGCACACGGCGGGTCTCGGCTACGATTTCTTCAGTGAGGCTTACAAGCGTATGGCCGACGAACACGACCAGCCGAGCGTCGTCACCGGCACGAAAGCCGCGATCCGCACGCCGCTGCTCTTCGATCCGGGCGACAAATGGGAATACGGGTCGAACATCGACTGGGCCGGCCAGGTCGTTGAAGGCATTCGCGGCAAGCGCCTCGGCGCCGTTTTGAAGGAACGGGTGTTCGATCCGCTCGGCATGGTCGACATCGCGTTCACGCGTACCGACGACATGAAAGCACGCACGGCCACGATCCATGCCCGCGGCGAGAACAATGCCCTCACCCCGATGGACGGCTTTGCCCTGCCCGACAACCCGGAAGTCGACATGGCCGGGCACGGGCTTTATGCGAGCATTCCCGAATACATGAAGTTCATCCGCATGTGGCTGAACGACGGGGCCGGGCCGAACGGCCGGGTTCTGAAGCCGGAAACCGTCGAGATGGCCGTCTCGAACGGGCTTCAGTCGCACCAGAAAGTGACGATGCTGCACAGCGTCAACCCCACCCTGTCGCACGACGCCGAGTTCTTCCCCGGTCTGCCGAAGTCCTGGTCCTACACCTTCATGGTGAATGACGAACAGGCACCCACCGGCCGGCCGGCCGGCGCCATCGGCTGGGCGGGGCTGGCCAATTGTTTCTACTGGATCGACCGCTCGAACGGCATTGGCGGCTATTGGGCGACCCAGATCCTGCCGTTTGCCGATCCGGTTTCCTTTGCCGGTTACATGGACTTCGAAACGGCGGTCTATAACTGGATCTCCCAGCGCCTGCAGGCGGCCGGAGAATAGTCCGCAACGACAAGGCAAAGCCGCATCCCGCCGAACCGGTTCGCACGGCGGTAAATCCGGGAGCGGCGTCCGTCGGCTTGCAGAGCACGCCATGCAGCCACAAGCACCAGCCTCCAAAAGCCCGGAACGAATGCCGGACCTGATCTCGCCGCGCGACCTGCCGACATGGGTCCCGGGCGAGATCCTGAGCCGGAGCGATACACTCGGCTGGAACGGCATTGCCCAGCGTTCCTATCGCTATCGCGGCATGGACGTCGACATTCCGCCGATGGACACTTTCATGGTTGTCGACTATTGCCGCGGCCGCACGCCGATGGATCGCAAGTTCGACGGGCGCTGGACGCGGGCGGAATGCCGCCCGGGCAATTTTTCGCTCCTGACCCGTTCGGCGCGATCGCACTGGCACTGGACCGAAGACGTAGAGGTTTCCCACGTCTACGTGTCCATGGATCTGATGTCCCGCGTCGCGATCGACATGCTGGGTCGCGAGGTCGGCGATATCCGGCTGCACGATGTGCTGCGCCAGAATGATCCGGTCGTAACCGGCATTTCCCGGGAGATCGCCCGCGAGGCCGAGCATAACAATGTCGGAGGACCGCTCTATGTCGAGGCGCTCGGCGTTCAGCTTGCCGTTCATCTGCTGCGGCATTACGCGATCGTCGCACAGCCGGAGAACGACCCGTCCGGCGGTCTCACCGCGTACCAGATCCGCCGACTGAAGGAGTTTGTCGACGCCCGACTGCACGAACGGATCGGTCTTGAGGACCTGGCCGGCGAACTCGGTCTCGGCGTGTGGACTTTCAGCCGCCGGTTTCGGCGCGCCTACGGACGACCGGCCTATGCCTTCGTGATCGACCGGCGTCTGGCCCGGGCACAGGACTTGCTGCGCCGGGGACGACTGGCCGTCAAACAGGTTGCCGCAAGCTGCGGGTTTTCCGACCAGGCGCACATGACCCGGATGTTCCGGGCGAGACTCGGTGTGACGCCGGCGCAGTTCCGGCAACAGGTGTAACAAGGCGCGGTACCGCCTGCCCGTTTCGTTCAAGCTTTTGCACGGTCTGTACAAGACGCGGCTTGCCGGACCGGCCTAGCTTTTTCTTGTGAGTGCAAAAAAACGCCGAAAGAGCGGGGACGGCGAGGCCGTCCGGACACTTCTGGCCGGGACCGGCCGACAACCAGCAAACGGGAGGAAAACAGCGAATGGTCGCCACCAATGAAAGCGCGCACACGAATGGCAATGGTGCCGCGGTCGAGGAACTCGATGCCCTGGTCATCGGCGCGGGGATTGCCGGTCTTTACCAGCTCTACCGGCTCCGCAAGGAAGGCCTGACCGTCAAGTCAGTGGACGCCGCCTCCGATGTCGGCGGCACCTGGTACTGGAACCGCTATCCGGGTGCCCGCGTGGATTCCCAGTCCTACATCTACCAGTACTGGTTTTCCCGCGAATTGTGCGAAGACTGGGATTGGAGCGAGCGGTTTCCGGCACAGCCCGAGGCCGAGCGCTACCTGCATTACGTGACCGACCGCTGCGACCTGCGCAAGGACATCATTTTCGAAACGCGCGTGACCTCCGCGGTCTATGACGAAGCGACGAGGAAATGGCTGATCGGCACGGACACCGCGCGCACCTTCCGAGCAAAGTACTTCGTGTCCTGCGCCGGCATGCTGTCCTCCCCCCTGCTCACCAGGTTCGCCGGGCAGGACAGTTTCAAGGGAGAAGTCCACTACACGGCCCGATGGCCGAAGGAAGAGGTCACGTTTGAAGGCAAGCGCGTCGGCGTGATCGGCACCGGCGCCACCGGCATCCAGGTCATCCAGACGATCGCGCCGCTTGCCCGGCACCTGACCGTGTTCCAGCGCACGCCGCAATACATCATCCCCATGCGCAATCCGCCGCTCGACGACGGGGATCGGAAACGCTACCGGGGCGAGTTCGACACGTTGAAGACCCGCATCCGGGAGACCTTTGCCGGCTTCGACTACGATTTCGGCGACAAAGGATATGACGATCTGACGCCGCTGGAGCGGCGCGAGCATATGGAAAGGATCTGGGCCGACGGCTCGCTCAGCTTCTGGCTCACGACCTTTCCCGAAATGTTCTTCGTCGAAGCGGTCAACAAGGAAGTGTCCGATTTCGTCCGGGAAAAGATGCGGGCGCGCATCGACGATCCTGCCGTCGCCGAAAAACTGTTGCCGACGACCTATGGCTTCGGCACCCACCGTGTCCCGCTGGAAAGCCAGTATCTGGAGGCATTCAACAGGGACAATGTCGAGCTCGTCGATGTCAGCGACAATGCCATTGACGGCCTCACGGAATCCGGCGTGCGCACTGCCGACGGCACGGTCTACGAGCTTGACATGCTGATCCTGGCGACCGGGTTCGACGCCGGCACCGGATCGTTGACCCGCATGGGCATTCGCGGCCGGGACGGGCGTGCCCTCAAGGACGAGTGGTCCAAGGACATTCGATCCATGCTCGGCATCCAGGTTCACGGCTATCCGAACCTGTTCATGACGGCAGCCCCGCTCGCACCGTCGGCCGCGTTCTGCAACATGACCACGTGTCTGCAGCAACAGGTCGACTGGATCACCGACTGCATCGTGCATATGCAAAAGAACGGCATCGAAACGATGGAACCGACCCGCGAGGCCGAGGAGGAGTGGGTCCGGCACCACGACGAAACCGCCAACGCCACGCTCGTCACAAAAACCCATTCCTGGTACATGGGCTCGAACGTGGAGGGCAAGCAGCGCCGCCTGCTTTCCTATATCGGCGGCGCCAACAGATACCATGAACGCTGCGATCAGATTGCGCGGGACGGGTATCCCGGCTTTGCCCTGAACTAGGGCACCGCATCGGCGTGGGGCGGGTTTGCGGCCCGACGCGACAAACTGCGACGGTGGTGTAGCCGTTCTGAAATATCCACTACTTTTGATTGCAGAACTCGGAACCTGGAAATCCGGATGCAAGACCCCTGAATTCTCAGGCCCAACGACTCAACCGACACGCGAACAGCGGTGAATCGGGACGAGCGACTAAAAAATCCGAGCTACCGAAATCCCGGTGATAGCTCGACACTCGTTCACGTAACAGACTGTTTTAATGAATTTTTACAGGCTTGATCAGCAACTGCGAAAAGACACCGATCCATCGAACAAGCCGGCTATGCAAGTAAAAGTACTAGTTGCGGTCGTTTTCAGATCTCACAAATACGTGATACCAATGATTCGGCGGCGTTGGATGCGAGGCAGAAGAGATGACAACAAATCGACTTAAGGATGCGCATCTTGGTCAGCCCCTACCTGTTAAGACCTCCCCGCGATCTGCGTGAAGCCTGCCACCGGCACCACGGCTACCAGGACCGGCTCCCGCCGTGTCCGACCTGCGGAATCCGGGATCTCTGCATGAAAACCCGCGCAACAACGCAAACGGACACCGCTTGGGAACAGGCGGAACCACGAGCGGTCGCGGGCGGAAACGGTAAGGCGTAGCCTCGACCCTTTTTCTCCGAAGCCACCTGGCCCCGGTCCGTGGCTAGCAGGCGCGCCAACCGCACCCCCACCGTGTCTAGCAGGCGCGCCGGCCTACGCCCACCCACCGTCATTACCCGCTTCATGCGGGTAATTCAGTGGCGCAAACGTCTGTGCCCGGGATCCTGGATCCGCCGGACAGAACAACACGCCGTCGGATGACGGATTGGGGGACCGAGTAATCCCGAGGAGCATCGTGATGCGTGGCCAATTGGCGCCCCGCCTCGCCCCCTCCACCGCCATTACCCGCTTCATGCGGGTAATCCAGCGGCGCAAACGACTGTGCCCGTCGGACGACGGAACGGCGGCCGGATTGGTCCCGGAAGCATGGTCGGCGTTTCCTAAAAGCGTTCCGGCATTTCTTTCGCACCGTCGGCTGACAAAATCCTCCCAGAACCTCAAAGACGATCAGCGATTTCTTGGCGATGTCTGCCAAACCGCTTCGGTCCTTGACACGAGGCATGGCAGGCGCGTACACATCGATCAGGTATTTTGGTATACCAAATACCGTTCGCGGCATTCCGGGAGGAAGCTGCGGACGGACAACACCTGGGAGGATGAGATGAGATTTTCCGTTTTACTCCGGAACACGGGCGCTGCCGCAGGCGTGGCGGCTTTTGCCATGGCGGCTTCGGCCGGCCTCGCGCTCGCCGACGACTATCCCTCTAAGACCATCGAAGTGGTGACTCATGCCGGGGCCGGCGGCGGCACCGACGTGACCACGCGCATGATGCTGCTGCGCGCCCGGCGAGAGCTGAAGGCGGACATGGTCGTGGTAAACAAGAAGGGCGGCGGCGGCGCGGTCGCCATGGACCATTACCTGACGATGCCGGCCGACGGTTACGGCATCCTGACCTTCACCATCGGCCACGCCGCGACGCTTGCCAAGGGCAAGACCAAGATGTCGCTCGACGACATCCGACCGATCGCGCGCGGCACCGACGATCCGCAGATCCTGATGGTCCGCTGCGGCGTCTATGCCGATGCCGCAGACTTCGTCGCCAAGCAAAAGGAATCAGGCATCACCTATGGCACCACCCATGTCGGCAACATCGATGATGTCTCGGCCTTCATGTTCACCGTCAAGGGCGGCATGAAGACACCGAAGATCCTGCCGTTCGACGGCGGCGGCGAACTCGCCACCCAATTGGTCGCAGGTGCAGTCGATGCCGCGGTACTGAACCTTGCCGAGGCCGGCAGCCAGATCGAAGCCGGCGACATCTGCCCGATCGTGGTGCTTGCCGACCAGCGCATGGCCGGTCTGCCGGATGTCACGACGGCCAAGGAAATGGGCATTCCCGTCAGCTTCTCCACCGTGCGCGGGTTTGTCGTGCACAAGGACACGCCGGACGATGTCGCCAAGAAGATCGAAGAAGCCCTCCTGAAATCCATGAACCACACTGTCTACCAGGGCTTCCTGACCTCGGTCGGCCTGGATTCAACCTCAGTGGCGGATTCCAAGGTCTGGGGCGAACAGCTCTCGACCATGGTAACGGACATGCAGTCCGCCCTTAAGGAACTCGGTTTCATCGAGTAGGACCGGTCCCCTTTGCAACGGCGCCGGCCGAGACCGGCGCCGTCCAGGACACGGACATCAGAACATGGATAATCGGCAGACCATAGAGCGCCTGCAGAAATGGCTTGTGCCGCTCGGCATCATCGCCTTCTGTGCGGTCACCATCGCCGTCACGACGACATTCGAGCGCATGCCGCCGATCCTCAAGCGCGGCATCCAGCCCTCGGATTTCCCGCAGCTCGTCGCCGGCCTGATCATCTTTCTGTCGCTGCTGATGGCATGGCGCGAACCGGTGAAGGCGGCCGAGGCCGTCGGACGGACCACATGGGGCACGCTCGCCCTGATCGCTCTGTTTGTGGCCGCCGCCACCATCGACCTGTTTCTCGCCCTTGGCCTGTTTGCAGCTGCCCTTGCCTTCCTCTGGGGCGAACGCCGACCGCCGCTCCTTGCCCTTGTCGGTATCGGCATGCCGCTCGCCGTGTTTTTCCTGTTTGACATCGTTTTTGAGATCCGTTTCCCGCGCGGTCTCCTGACAAGCCTCTGGTACGGATAGGCGCCATGGAACCGTTCCTTGCCGGCCTCGCCGCCCTGTCGGATCCGACCTTGATCATGCTGCTGCTGGCGGCAACGCTCGGCGGCGTGTTGATCGGCGCCCTTCCCGGCCTCAACGCCACGACCGGTGCCGCGCTGCTCTTGCCTTTCACGCTCACGATGGAACCCGTCCAGGCGATCGCGATCCTGACGGCGATCTATTGTTCCGCGACCTTTGCCGGCGCGATCACCGCCATCCTCATCAACACGCCGGGCACGTCGGCGAGCGCAACGACCTGCCTCGACGGCTATCCAATGGCCCAGCGCGGCGAGGCGGGCCGCGCGCTCGGACTGGCGGTCGTCGCCTCCACCTTTGGCGGCGTTTTCAGCGTCGTCTGCCTGATGGTCGCCGCCCCGCTCCTGTCGCGTGCGGCCTACAACTTTGCGCCGCCGGAATACTTCGCGCTGACGCTGTTCGGCCTGTCCATGCTCGCGACAATCGGCGACGGCTCGCCGATCAAGAACCTGATCGCCGGCGCCTTCGGCGTGCTGCTGGCAACGATCGGCATCGACCTGCTGACCTCCGTAGAACGTTTCACGTTCGGCATGCCGGAACTGTCAGACGGCATCAGCTTCGTGCCCGTCATGATCGGCGTCTTCGGCATTTCCGAAATGCTGGCCCAGGCCACCAACCTGCATCTGCGTCGCGAGCAGGTGACGATGAAAGCGATCCGTCTGCCGAGTCGCGAGGATTACCGCCGGGTCTGGAAGACGATTCTCAGGTCCTCCGGCATCGGCACGTTCATCGGCACCTTGCCGGCCGAAGGCGCGACCGTTGCCTCCATGATCGGCTACAACGAGGCCAAGCGCTGGTCGAAAACGCCCGAAGAATTCGGCAAGGGCGCGATTGAGGGCATTACCGGTTCCGAAGCGGCCAACAATTCAGCGACCGGCGGCGCCATGGTTCCGACCCTGGCACTCGGCATTCCCGGCAGCCCGACGGCCGCCGTCATCCTGGCCGGCCTGATGGTGCATGGCCTGCGTCCCGGTCCGACCATGTTCACCGACCAGGCGGATTTCGCCTTTGCGATCTTCTGGTCGATGATGGTCGTCAATCTGCTGTTCCTGGCGATCGGTCTTTACGGCGCGAAAGTGTTCGCCCGCGTGACGCTCGTCCCGGTACAGATTCTGTGGCCCTGCGTTTTCATCTTCTCTATCGTCGGCGCCTATGCCCTTGACCAGTCGATGTTCGATGTCTGGGTGGCGCTCGCCGCCGGCGTGATCGGCTATTTCATGCGCCTGTTCGGCTTCTCCGTCGTGCCGCTAGCGATTGGCCTGATCCTCGGCGGCATGCTGGAAGAGCGGCTCGGCCAGTCGATGGTGATGCTCGACGAGCAATGGTGGCTGATGGCCACCCGTCCCCTCACCCTGTTCTTCCTTGTGCTGACGGCGCTCGCCCTGTTCGGCCCGACCCTGTGGGGCTTGATCTTCAAGCAACGCGCCCCGCTGAAATCCACCGGAGAATGACCGGCATGTCCCGTATCCGATCGATCAGAACACGTGTGTGGAACTGGACCGGGCCGACCGTTCCGCCGCAGGGCAACTTCTGCACCAACGCTTCCGACGCGCTCTACGAGCGCGGCGACGCCATGGCGAGCTTCCGCTTCCACCAATGGTTGACCTGCGAGGTCGAGACCGAGGATGGCACGATCGGCCTCGGCAATGCCGCGCTGGCCCCGACCGTCGTGAAGAAAGCGATCGACGATCACTACGCCCCTTTGTTGATCGGCGAAGACCCCTTCGATTATGCCTATATCTGGGAGAAGATGTACCGCCGCACCCATGCCTGGGGCCGCAAGGGCATCGGCATGACGGCCATGTCGGCGATCGACATCGCGATCTGGGACCTAATGGGAAAACTGGTCGGCAAACCGGTTTTCAAGCTGCTCGGCGGGCGCACCAAGGAAAAGATCCCGGTCTATTATTCCAAGCTCTACGCCGACACGATCCCTGCCATGCAGGCCGAGGCCGAGACCGCCATGCAAAACGGCTACCTAGCCTTCAAGTCGAGGTTCGGCTTCGGGCCGAAGGACGGCATGCCGGGCATGCGCGAAAACCTGAAAAGGGTCGAGGCCTTGCGCGAGGTGATCGGTTATGACCGCGACCTGATGCTGGAATGTTACATGGGCTGGACGCTCGACTATGCCAAACGCATGCTGCCCAAGCTCGAAAAATACGAACCGCGCTGGCTCGAAGAACCGGTGATCGCCGACGACATCAACGGCTATGCCGAACTGAACGCCATGAACAGCGTGCCGATTTCCGGCGGCGAGCACGAGTTCTCGATCATGGGCTGCCACCAATTGCTGGAGCGAAAGGCCGTCAGCGTCCTGCAATACGATACCAACCGCGTCGGCGGCATCACTGCGGCCCAGAAGATCAACGCCATTGCCGAAGCCTGCCAGATCCCGGTCATCCCGCATGCCGGCCAGGCGCACAATTACCACCTGACAATGGCCAACGCGAACTGCCCGATCAGCGAGTATTTTCCCGTCTTCGATGTCGAGGTGGGCAATGAGCTCTTCTACTATATCTTCGAGGGCGATCCGGAAGCCGTCGATGGATACCTGCAGCTCGACGACGACACGCCGGGCCTCGGCATCAGCCTGTCCGACAACCACCTCCAACATTTCGAGATCATGGAATGACCCGCCCCTATTCAGGCATCTGGCCGGTCGCACCGACCCCGTTCCACCCGGACGGCAGCGTCGACACAGAAGGCATGAAGCGCGTTCTCGACCTGATGATCGATCAGGGCAATGACGGGATCTGTGTGCTCGCCAACTATTCCGAACAATTCCTGATCTCCGACGACGAGCGTGAGAGCCTGACCCAGCTTTGCCTGGAGCATGTCGCCTGCCGCGTGCCGGTTATTGTCACGATCAGCCATTTCGCGACGCGGATCGCGGTGGAGCGCGCCCGGTTTGCCAAGGATGTCGGTGCCGACATGGTGATGATGATGCCGCCCTATCACGGTGCCCTCATGCGCGGCACGCCGGACCAGACCTTCGAACAGGTCGCCCGGGTGGGCGAGGTCGGCATCCCGATCATGATTCAGGACGCACCGCTTTCGGGCGTCGATCTTTCCGTACCGCTTCTCGTGCGCATGGCGCGCGAGATCGAAATGGTGAAACTGTTCAAGATCGAATGTGCGGGCGCTGCCGCCAAGCTGCGCGCTTTGATCGCGGAGGGCGGGTCGGCGATCGAGGGCCCGTTCGACGGCGAGGAAGGCATCACGCTGCTTGCCGACCTCGACGCCGGCGCGACAGGGTCGATGACGTCGGCGGCGATCCCGGACCGCATCAAACCCGTGATCACGGCTCATCTTGCCGGTGACCGCGACACGGCGGCGGCCGCCTATGCCACTGTCCTGCCCGCGATCAATCACGAAAACCGGCAATGCGGCTTCCGCGCGACGAAGGCGGCAATGCTCGAAGGCGGCGTGATCCGGTCAGACTTCTGCCGTCACCCGATCCCGCCGCTGCATCCCGAGGCGCGCGCCGAATACCTGGACCTCATCCGTCCGCTCGATCCGCTCGTCCTGAACTGGGGGCGCTGAATGACGGACGGGCTCGATCTGAAGCGTCTTGTCTCATCCGGCGTATCGCTTGCCCGCCCGGCCAGCCTTGCCGACGAGGCGGCGAACGCCGTGCGCGAGATGATCCTTCTGGAAAAGCTGCCGCCCGGCACCGCCCTTCCCGAGCGCGACCTATCCGATGCGCTCGGCATCAGCCGCACGCCGCTGCGCGAGGCGATCCGTATTCTGGCCAATGAAGGCCTGGTCGAATTCTCCGCCTCCCGGCGTCCACGCGTCGCCGACCCGACCCTCGACGAAATCACCGACACATTGCAGGTCCAGGGCGCGCTCGAGGCCCTATCCGGCGAACTCGCTTGCGCCAAGGCCAGCGATGCCGAACTCGACCGGATCGCCCGACTGAACGAGGAAATGCTCGCCTATTCCGGCAAGGAAGACCCGGTCACCTCGTTCAAGCGCGACATGGCGTTTCACACCGCGATCGTGGCGGCGAGCGGCAACGCCCCGCTTGCCGAAACCCATGCCACGTACAATGCCCGCCTGTGGCGCGCCCGGTTTCTGTCGTCGCAACGCAAAGTAAGCCGCGAGAGCACCCGCGCCGAGCACGCCATGATCGTCGACGCGCTCCTCAAACGGGACGCCCCGGAATCGGCCCGGGTTCTGAAACTGCATCTCAGAACCGCCGTGGCGAACATCAAGATGGCGCTCAAGGAGCGCGAAGAACGCAACAGGGAGACGGCTTCGTGAAACCGCGTCTTGGCCTCGTCGCCGGTGACCCGAGCGGCATCGGCCCCGAACTGATCGCCAAATTGCTGCACGAGGACGGCGTCCGCGAAGCCGCCGATCTGGTGCTCATCGGCGACCGTCACCTGTTCGAGCGCGGCGCCGAACAGGCGGGACTTGACGTTACGCTGGACTCGCTCGCCGAAGCAGACATTCCCGATCAGACGGGCCTATCCCATCTGGACCTGCAGACGATCGATCCGGAAGACGTGTGCATTGCAGAGGTGACGGAAGCCGGCGGCACGGCATCGCTGCGCTGTCTCGACAAGGCCCTCGACCTGGCCATGCAAGGCCATCTCGACGGCATCCTGTTCGCGCCCTTCAACAAGGCCGCCATGACAGCGGCCGGGCTCAATGCCGAGGATGAACACAAATACATGGCCCGTCATATCGGCTTTGACGGCTATCACAGCGAAATCAACGTGCTCGACGATCTGATGACGACGCGCGTGACCAGCCATATCGGACTGAAAGACGTCGCCGCCAACATCACCGGCGACCGCATCCTCGATGCGGTCGGGCTCGCCGCCGAGACGCTCAGGCGCGCCGGCAAGCAGAGACCGACGATTGCCGTTGCTGCCCTCAACCCGCATGCCGGCGACAACGGCAAATTCGGCCGTGAGGAGATCGACATCATCGAGCCGGCGGTGCGTCTGTGTCAGGAGCGTCAGATGAATGTGAGCGGCCCCTGGCCGTCCGACACGGTATTCCTGAAGGCGCAGCGCGGCGAGGTCGATGCCGTCGTCACCATGTACCACGACCAGGGCCAGATCGCGATCAAGCTGATGGGTTTCGAACGCGGCGTGACCATTGCCGGCGGCCTGCCGATCCCTGTCGCAACCCCTGCCCATGGAACAGCCTTTGACATTGCCGGTAAAAACCGGGCCAATGTCAGCGCGACGCGCCAGGCCTTCGATCTTCTGGTCCGAATGGCCCTGACCCACCGCGCGGACCGTCAGGCTGCCTGAGCGGTTTTTTTGACAGACAATCATCACTCCGGCAGAGACCGGACGAAAGGACGTGGCATGCTGCACGGCAAGAACCTGATCGACGGTGCGTGGCTCGGCTCTTCGAACACGGTCGCCTCTCCCGATCTTGACGGAATGGCGTTCGCGCAGGCGAGGCTCGACCAGATCGATGCCGCCGGCCGGGCCGCGCGCCGGGCCTTCCGAACCTATGCCGGGACCGAACGCACAAAACGCGCGGCGTTCCTCAACCGCATTGCCGAGGAAATCGATGCTCTCGGCGACGCCATCACCGAGACGGCGATGAAGGAAAGCGGCCTGCCGGAGGCCCGGCTTGTCGGCGAACGCGGCCGCACGACCGGGCAATTGCGCATGTTCGCCGACCTGATCGAAAGCGAGGCCTATCTCGATGTGCGCATCGACCCGGCGCTGCCGGACCGCACACCGCTGCCGCGGCCGGACCTTCGTCTGACCCATCGCCCGATCGGCCCGGTCGCCGTCTTCGGCGCGTCGAACTTCCCGCTCGCCTTTTCCACCGCCGGCGGCGACACCGCTTCCGCGCTCGCCGCCGGATGCCCGGTCATCGTCAAGGGCCACGGCGCCCATGCCGGCACGGCCGAACTGGTGGCCCAGGCGATCGCCACAGCCGTTGAAAAGGAAGGCCTGCCTTCTGCCACCTTCCAGCTGGTCCAGGGCATGGGACCGGAAGTCGGCCTCGGTCTCGTCAACCATCCGGAAATCTGCGCGGTCGGCTTCACCGGTTCGCTCAAGGCCGGGCGCGCACTCTACGACCAATGCCACGGCCGGGCTCACCCGATCCCGTTCTACGGCGAGCTCGGTTCGATCAATCCCGTGTTTTGCCTGCCGGCGGCGCTCGATGCCCGCGCCGCCGAAATCGGTGCCGGCTGGGCCGCCTCGCTGGTGCTGGGTGCCGGTCAGTTCTGCACCAATCCGGGTGTCCTTTTCGGCATCAAAGGCACCGGCTTCGACACGCTCCAGGCCGCCGCCATCGAGGCGCTGGAGGCGACCGACGACCAGAAGATGCTGACGGACGGGATCCACACGGCCTATGAACGCGGCATCGAGGAATTCAGTAACCAGGCAACGCCGGTGACACGACTACGGCGGGCAAACGGCCGCAACGCATTTCCAGCGGCCTTCCGCACGGACGCGAAGACGTGGCTGGCGACTCCAGACCTGCACCACGAAGTGTTCGGCGCCGCCGGCATTCTGGTCGAATGCGACGACGATACGATGCTGCACGCGGTCGCCGAAGGCCTGGACGGCCAATTGACCGCGACGCTTCAGATGGACGAGGCCGACACCGCACTCGCACAGAGCCTGTTGCCGATCCTGGAGGAGAAAGCCGGCCGCCTGCTCTGCAACGGTTTCCCGACCGGCGTAGAGGTCTGCTCCGCCATGATGCACGGCGGCCCCTACCCCGCCAGCACCGACGTCCGCGCGACCTCGGTCGGAACGCTTGCAATCGTGCGCTGGCTGCGGCCGGTGTCGTATCAGAATTTCCCGCAGAGCTTGCTGCATGACGAGTTGAAATCTTAGTGCGGTTCGACGATTGACCGGCGCGATTGAAACGGGTCGGCCGATCCTCAACTCCCGTAGCCCGGCACGCCTTTCCGCCAATAGGCGACACTCAACTGGCAATGTTTGCCCAGCTTCAATCGCGCCTTGAACATCGCACGAAGTGCCTGGGCGTTTTCGAATTCGCCGGCAAAGAAGGCAAAGCCTGTTCGCCGGCGGCATCCCGTATCGATGTTGCTCAGGCAACCGGAACCGGCCTGGCCGACCCAAACAGGCGGTCCGGCACATGACTGACCTGTATGATCGCCATTCTCCGACCGCGATACTGCCCGAGGATGCAATCGGCCACTTTCTGGAATGCATCCTGATCGAGATTGCTTGCTGCTTCATCCAACACCAGGCAGTCGGGTTCGGCCAGGACGGCACGGGCGATGTTCACGCGTTGCCTTTCCCCTCCCGACAGAAGCGCCGTTTCCCGGGACTGCACCTCAAAGATCCCGAGATCGCAAAGCATCTGGTGCAGCTTGTCGGAAAATTCCGGCGCTTTCGATTGGGGCAGAATCATGAGGTTTTCCCGAACCGTAAGATGCGGCAAGAGCCTTGGTTCCTGAAACGCGAAACCGCACAATGTGTAACCTCGTTCGATGCGGCCGCCGACGGGCCGGTCAAGTCCGGCAATCACCCTCAACAGGGATGTCTTGCCCCGACCGCTGGCTCCCCGCAATTCCACGTTGTCACCGCAATCCATGGCGAGCGAGAACGGCGCGTGCCCCGCAGCCGTCTGGACGTCTGAAAGTTCGAGAAAGCGTGTCAAATCAACGCCTCTCCGCACGGCGCATAAATCGGTTGGCGATGAAACCGCTCAAGCCTTCGATGCACAGGACAAGCCCGAGCACGATGATCATCAGCGCAAACAGGCGGTCGGTCTGAAGATATGTCCTGGACCGATCGATCGCTTCGCCCAATCCCGATGAAGCCGATAAAATCTCTGCAAGGATTGTCAAACGGGTCGAATTTGCGATGGCCAGCCGATGCGCCGGCAAAAGCGACGGAGCCAGGGACGGCAATATGAGATGTCGCAGCCGAAGTGCCGGATGGACCCGGTAAAAACGGGTCATCTCTGAGAGATCTCGGTCGATCGAATCGAACCCTTCGCACAAGGCAAGGTAATAGACGGGGGCCACAAATACGCCCACTACCGCGATGATCATCTGCGATCCGAGACCCATCCACAAGATGAGCAGCACAACTCCGATCGCCGCGGGCATGCTGGTCAGGACAATGCGCAAGGGCGCAAGGAACGAGCGCACCACGATGTATTGCCCCGCCAGAATTCCGAAACCCAGGCCCAACACCGCAGCCAGACACAGACCCGCCAGGATATGGCCGATGCTGGGGTAGATCACCGTCCCAAAAAAAGCCGGATCCGAAAGGAAAGTGACCAGGGCCTGCATTGTGGAAACCGGCGATGCAACGATCGTGGGATGGGCAATAAGGGACGCCAGCCACCATGCAAGGACGAGGCAAAGGAAACCCGCTGCGGTCCAGAGCCGTGTTCTTAAGAGCGTGTTCGTCAATCCGACGCTCCGGGCGCAGCAAAAAAACGAATGTCCGGAACCTTTCCGCCGATCGCTTCCGGCTCCAGAGCAACAATCGCGTCCAAGAAACGCCTTAGTCTGGCCTCCGCCATCGACGCGGAATCAAGATCGCCGGACAGGTTTTCGAATGCCCGACGCAGCACGACCTCCGGCAGACCGGGAAATGCCTCTGAAACCAGCCTGGCGGCCTTTTCCGGGTTTTGAAGCACGGCCTCAAAGGCCCCTTCGTAGGCATCGACGATCAGCGCCGCTTTCGATGGATCGATCGCGCCGACAGGCGATGCCACGACGGTGAGGACCGGGCAGCCCGAACGTCCGGTCGCACTTTCCCATCGGTCGCAGACCGCAAGGCGGTCCGAAAGGGCCGGGTCGTGCGTTCGTACGAGCGTTGCGAACGGTTCAGCGAGAAACGCGTATGTCACCTGACCGGCAAGCAGCAGATTCATTGCCTCGACGGGGCCGGAAACATACCTTGCCTGTTCCCTCACCATTCCAAGGCGCTGCAGCAGGAGATCGGGGAGGTCGCCCTTGAATGGAACGGCTATGGCACCTTTCGGCAGATCGGCCAGGGAGCCCGGCGGTTCGCCCCTTCCCACAAGCGCAAGATTGCCTCGCAAGCTATGCGTGAAAAACAGTGTGAGCGCGATCCCGCGATTGACAAACAGGGATGCGGATACGCTCGGAACGATCGCCAGATCGACGTTCCGCTTCAGCAGTGCTGAACGCAATTGGTTGGGGTTTTTCCAGGGCGCGAAACTGAAGACAACGCCCTTGTCTTTGAGCGGTTGCCGCTCCACCAGGTGCAGCAGGACCGCGCTGTCCCAGATAGGCGGGCCTGACAGGCGCACGGTCTCGCCCGTCGCAGGTTGACCCGCACCGATCGAGGCCATCGCGACCAGCAAGCACAACATCAGAGACGACACATATCGTTTCAAGCGCATGGATTGTGCTTACCGCCCCTCCCTTTCACTGTGCCGGCCGCCTCAGGACATTGAGATCGAACGGCCCGAACTCGGTTGCCACTGGCCGGCTGATCGCGCAATCAAAGCCTGCCCGAACCGCAGCAGAGCGGATTTCCCCGTGATCGAAGCTGACATCTTTGCCCTTGAGCGTCGGAACAAGACGACCGATGACATGCCATTCCGGCTGTGTCCGCTCCTGACTAAGGCCTTCGTGGAAGCTGACGAAACAGCCGCCCGGCCGCACGGTAGCGATCAGTCTTTCAAAGAAGCGGTCCAGACCGCCTCTGATGAAGTACAGACTCATCGATGCCCAGACAATGTCGAACGGCCCATCCGGCAGGAAGTCGTTGTAATCGCCGGCAACCACTTCAATCCGGCTCTCGCCCGCACAACATCCGGAGAGTATGCGAGCAACCGGTTCCAGATCGAAAACGACGACGCGTTTTTCCGGCGCCCGTTCCACGATCCTGCGTGCAAGAATTTCCGAACCCGCGCCCAGATCTAATAGTGTCGTCGCCTCTCGCCAGCCGGGCGTACTTTCCAACGTGTCCAGCATGGTGTCGACAGCACATGCCCGATGAAAGGCTTTCAAAGACGCCGTGGCCCGTTCCCAATACACGGCGCCGAACAATGACGGCGCATCCGGACGTTCTGGCGCCCTGACCGCGTAATCGTGTAATCGTTCAAGCCCGTCATGGCGAAGGCTTGCAAGACTTTGCAAGGTCGGCACGAGACTTGTCTGCGAGTTCCGGTCGAGAAACGGCTGAAACGCCGGGGCGGTCACATACTTGCCGCCCGATCGTGTCAGCAACCCGATCGACGTCATCGCGTTCAAGAGATATCCGAGTTGACCCGCATCAAGGTTCAATTCTCTCGCAAGTGCCTGGCATTTCCGGGGCTCGGCGCAGCGCGTAAACACGTCCACTTCAAGACCCCAGGTCAGCAAGGCAAACCGTATCGGGCCCTGCATCCACTCGAAGAGCGTCGCAACGGACCGGCAGACCTGAGGCGGGTTGGGCGTCTCCATATCCGGTTCCGCTACAGTTTTGCCTTCAGCCGGATCCCGAAGCTCCGGGGTGGCGCATCCTCGACCAATTGTCCTCTTGGCGTCGCGACCGATTGCGTGAATGTCGCTTCGTCGAACAGGTTCTTTCCGGTCAGTTCGATGGAGAGGTTGTCGCTCCGGAAACCCAAGCTGGCATCCAGTTTGGCAAAGTCCGGTTGTTCCAGGGTGTTGGCTGCATCGAAGTAATAGCGCCCGGATCCCTGAACCGACGCTGCCGCAAAGAAGCCTGAGGGATGCGTGTAATCGAGTCCGAACCGATAGGTGAGGTTCGGCGCAAGTGGCAGGTCGTTGCCGGAAAAGTCGACCGGAACCGGAACGGGAAATCCGGCCGCCGTCTGGAAATCTACCGCCTCGGCATGTTGCAGGCCGATACCCGCACGCACGGACCAATTCTGGACGATGTCGACCTCTGCCGTCGCCTCCGCACCGTAAATCGCCACCCGCGCGGCATTCGAGATGCGTTGAATGCCGCCCGGAACGGTTTCGGTGATCTGCTTGTCGCGGACATCGGTGTAGAATGCACCGGCATCGTAGCGAAACCGGCCACCGAAAGCCGCACCCCTTATGCCGACCTCACCTGTCCAGCTTCGCTCCTCTCCGAACGTGAAGGTCGCCTCGCTGTTGGCAAAATTATAATTGTAACCGCCAGGCAGATATCCCCGCGATAGCGTTGCATATGCGGTGGCCTGATCGGTCAGATCGAACGAGGCCGTTGCCTTCGGCAAAAACGTGAGAAAGTCCAGATCCTGGCCATAGGTCGAAGAAAACATGGCCGTTGAAAATGTCTGTTCGCCGGTCGTGGTCAGGTAATCCAGACGACCGCCCGCTCCGAAGCGCAGGCGGTCGGTCACGGCGTATTCGGCGAAACCGAATAGTGCGGCATTGAAGAGCTCGATGTCGGTGACGCGGGCAACCCCCAATCCCCGCAGGTCGAAGTCGACATCCGTGTCCTGATAAGCCACGTAGACACCGGTGGACCAATTCAGGGAGCCCTTTGCATATCCGTCGTCAAGCCGCGAATTGAGGCGAAGTTCCTGGGACAGGGCATTGTCTTCCAAATCGAAAACCGTCGTTCCCAGCGGCAGCGCGCTGGTGTCGAAGTCGAGAACGAAGTCTCTCTGAAAGTTGGTAAAGCCCGAGATCGCTGTCAGATCGAAACCATCGAACCGGTGGAACAGGCGCAACGATTGGATCGCGCTGGTCCGGCGCTCGTCCGAGCGGTCGTTGTAATTGCTGACGAAGCGGGACGTAGAAAAGGGCCCGGTCAAAAACCGGAACTGCTCTTTGCCGCCGTCCGTCTTTTGATACACGCTGTCGAACCTGATGTCGGTGTTTTCGGAGACACTCGCCTTGACGCCCCCTTGCCAGCTGACGCGTTCCAATTCGCCGCCGTTTTCTAGGCGGGCGATCGGATTGGATATGTAGCCGTCCGTCACGGCGACCTCCAAGGCACTGGTGACGGCAAAGACGTTGGACAGGCGCTGGGAAAAGCCGATCAGCCCCGCATAGGCGGGCTCCGGGTCGCGCGCATCGAACAGATCAAAACCGGCCTCGAACCAGGTGCGGTCGCGGGCTCCCGGTTCGGCACTCTCGATCCGCAGCAAGCCGGCTTCGGAATTCCGGCCGAAATGCGCTCCCTGTGCCCCCTTGAACAAGAACAGGCTTTCCGCATTGACGAGGTACGGGGTCTGTATCGAACCCAATGGCAGAGACACATCGTTGATGCTGATACCGAGCGGATCGGAGAGAGCATTCGGAAAGTTGACGATTCCGCGCACCACCAGCCGCGTGTCGCTGTTCGAGGATTGAAACACCGTGTTTGGACTGTTGCGCTCGACAATCGAGAGATCGCGGCTTGAAGCCTTTTCGATGTCCTCTTCTGAAATCACGGTGATACCGCCGGGAATTCTTTGGACATCCTCGCGCCAATTGCGGTTCGATATGATGATCGTGTCCAGCACAACGGTATCGGGATCCCCAATTCCGGCGTCCTGGGCCAGGGAGCCGGTCGCAATCGGCACCGACATTAAGGCACACGCCAAAACCGAAAAGCGATCGCGGCGCCGCAGCAGACCTGTTTCGGCATATTGGATGACAGCCATTGAATACCCCCTTGTTCGGGAGTGTTCTAACAGCCGGTGCCGGCCGCCACTTTCAAAGCCGGAACGATTTCTTTCACGATTCGAACGCTCTCGCGCGACCGCGATAGGCCGCACGATATTGGCGGGGCGTTTCTCCGAATTCAGCGGCAAAAGCGGTGGTGAAGTGGCTCGAACTGCTGAAACCGAACGCGTGAGCGATCTCGGTTATCGACCGGGTGCTTTCCTGCAATTCACTGGCGGCACGGCGCAGGCGGAGGCGGCGGTAAAATGCGAAAACCGTCATCCCGGTCTTGCGGGCGAACAATCGGTTCAACTTGACATGGTTGGTATCGCAGATCGAGGCGAGTTGACGGAGCGACGGCGGGTCTCCCGGAGATTCAAGCAGGAGATTCAGGCATTTGTGAAAGATTGCGCTTTCCTGGGCGTTCAAGGGATCGAGCGCTCCGGTGACTTGCCGAAACACATTTCCGAACAATTCCAGGCACCGCCCTTCCTTGATCATCAGATCGCAAGGATTATCTGTCGGCCGGAGCAGAAACGACCTCATGCTTTCGGAAAGGTGGGGCTCCCCGTCGAGCTGCTGCAACTTGGACTGCAATCCGGAAATCCGATCTACAAGACTGTCACCATCTTGCCGTCCGTCGTCGAGAACCATCCTGACAACAAACATGGCCGCGGCTTCACCGCTCCTGTGACGCCGGATGAGAGGCTGGCGGCCCGGCGCAAAAAACCAGACCTGGTTCTCCCGCACGGTCGCGATCTCGTCTCTTTCCGGCAAAGAAAACTCAACGCTGCCCCCCAGTCCGAGAACCAGCATGGCACACGATTGCGTGTGCCGGATGAATGTTGTGCGGGCATGATCGTTGACGCAATGGCTTTGGGTCACGCTCAGCCGCCGACTGACCCGTGTCGTTCGAAACGTGCTTGCACGGTATGCGTCCGGCAGACTGAATTCACCGGATTCGCCAAGTGCCGTCGGCTGAAACTTTTGTGGGACAATCTCAGGCGTTGTCATCTTTTATCGGAGCCTTCACTTCGATCGTTCGCCGGTGGCATCTATCGTTCGATAAATGTGACATTTTTTATCAGGTATTCTCAATCGATCAAGCCGGGACAGTGGAACCAGGAGACAGGATGGGACGGCCGGCAATCCGAAGTGTTCCCGATGATCGTGACGATCTGCTTCCTTGTGGAAAGAAGAAGTCGAGATTCTCATAGATCCCGCGGTTCACAATACGGCAGCCTGAAATGTCCAGGCAGGCACCGCGTCCCCTGCCGTAAGGCTGCGACCGGTGTGGCAAATCCTCTCAAATCGGACACTGTTTCCTGCCACCATTTACGCTAGATACACAATCGTCAGGCGTTCAAGAGATCGCCACCGCAATTCCGCGAACCTCCGGCAACGAGCCGCGCACCGCCCGCCGATGGCGGCCCAATGATCTGCTCGCATTGCGACCAGACCGGAAACCAGCGTGCGATTGTCGGCGTTCTGCGTTTTGGAAGACGTGCATTCGTTCGCGCCCGGTCATCCAGACCGTGACGCTGCCTGCAAGCCGGACGGACCATTCATGGCAGAAGCAATTGACGGTTACATTTTTTATGAGATCGCCGCGCTGCTCGTGCTCGCCGCGGGCGTCGGCTTCGTCGGCTTGTTGCTGCGCCAGCCGCTGATCGTCAGTTTTATCGCCGTCGGCATCCTGGCCGGCCCGTCGGTCCTCGACATTGCCAAGTCCGATGAGCACATCGACCTGCTGGCCGAATTGGGGATTGCCGTCCTTCTTTTCCTGGTCGGGCTGAAACTCGATCTGAAACTGGTGCGCACGCTCGGGCCGGTCGCGTTGATGACCGGGCTCGGTCAGGTGATCTTCACCACCGTCTTCGGATTTCTGATCGGCCTGGCGCTGGGGCTCGGACCGGTGACCAGCCTCTACGTCGCGGTCGCGCTGACCTTTTCCTCCACGATCATCATCGTCAAGCTTCTGACGGACAAGCGCGAGATCGATTCCCTGCATGGGCGCATCGCGCTCGGCTTCCTGATCGTGCAGGACGTCGTTGTCGTGCTGGCCATGATCGTGCTGTCAGCGATCGGCGTCGGCGCTGCAGGCGATGCGGCGATGACCGATGTGCTTTGGGTTTTCGGCTATGGCGCGGCCATGCTGGTCGCCGTCGGCCTGTTCGTGCGGTTTCTGGCCAATCCGCTCGTCGGCCGGCTTGCCCGCGCCCCGGAACTCCTGGTGTCGTTCGCCATCGGCTGGGCGGCCCTGCTGGCCGCACTTGGTCATTACATGGGGTTCGGCAAGGAACTCGGCGGCCTGCTCGCCGGGATTTCGCTGGCATCTACGCCCTATCGCGAGGCGATCGCCGCGCGCCTTGCTTCCTTGCGCGACTTCCTGCTCCTGTTTTTTTTCATCGCGCTTGGCGCCTCGCTCGATTTGTCGGTGCTTGGCGCCAGTGTCGGCGCAGCGCTCCTGTTCTCGCTCTTCGTTTTGGTCGGCAATCCGCTGATCGTGCTCGCGATCATGGGCGCCATGGGCTATCGCAAGCGCACCGGATTTCTGGCCGGCCTGACCGTAGCTCAGATCAGCGAATTCTCCCTGATTTTCATGGCAATGGGCGTCTCGATCGGTCATGTCCCGGACGAGGCGCTCGGCCTTGTTACCCTGGTCGGCCTGATCACGATTGCCGCCTCAACCTACATGATCACCTATTCTCACACGCTTTATGCCCGGCTTGAACCGGTGCTTGGGCTGTTCGAAAGACGCTCAGCCGGACGGCTGGAAGATGCCGGTTCGGGCGGCAAGCAGGCCTGCGAATTTGTCGTCTTCGGCCTCGGTCGTTATGGCCTTGGCATCGCCCAGGAATTGCGCAATGCCGGCCGCACCGTGCTCGGAGTCGATTTCAACCCGGTAGCGGTGCGCCATGCCCGCCGGCTCGGTTTCGACGTCGTCTTCGGCGACGCCACCGACCCTGAATTCCTCGCCCACCTGCCGCTCGGCGGCACCGCCTGGGCGATATCCGCCGTCCCGGAACACGACACGGGCATCACCCATGACGATCCGCGGCGGACACTCATCCATGCGTTGAAGGAACTCGATTTCCGGGGCGATATCGCCGTTGCCGCCCATAGCGACGAGATGGTCGACGCCCTGGAACACGCCGGCGCGGACCTCGTCCTGATGCCCTACAGGGACGCTGCCGCGCGGGCCGCGGTTCTGGTTTCGAGCGGGACGACGCCGCACCGCACGGAAACCGCCGACCCACGCGGGCAGCGTGAGTTTTCGGTTTGAGCCGGTGGATAACGAATTGGGGGCGCAGGGCGCGTTCTTTTCAAGGATCGGCACGTGCCGGATAAGCTTACCTGCCCACTCATTTTTGTCTTCGCGCTCACCCCTCTCCGTCTGCGCCCTCACCTTTCTCCCTCTTCGCCTTAAGCCCTCTCCGTCTTCGCTTTAACCCCTCTCCGTCTTCGCCCGGCTTGACCGGGCGACCCAGCATCGGCACGCGGTACGTTCTATGAGCCGGATCCGCCGGTCGAGCCGTCCGATCACGGATTGGAGGGCGGTTGGCGTGTCTTTTTCAAGGATCGTCGCGTGCCAGATCGGCTCGCCTGCTCACTCTTCGCCGTCTGCCCGCGAACCCTTCGCCGTCTACGCGCAAACCCTTCGCCGTCTGCGCGCACCTTTCCTCGTCTTCACGCACACCCCTCTCCGTCTTCGCCCGGCTTGACCGGGCGATCCAGCGTCGGCGGCCAAAAAATCCTGTCACGCCGACAAAAAACGGGAGGAGGCGGTGCGCCGCAGTCGCAGGATCACCAGCACGCCCAGTCCGGCCCCCAGGAGTGGCAAGGCAGCCGGCAGCGGGATCGGCGTTACCGGTTGCACCCTTGCAATGCTGATCGATGCACCGAGCGCATCGCCGTCGAACAGATCCCCGAACGGGTTGGCGCCGAGCGGGTCGTCAAAGGTGACGAGCACCAGGACCGACGTGCCGAACGCGCCGGCGCCCGTGCCGGACAGGTTGTCGAACTGCAGTTCAATGACATCTTCGGTAAAGCCGATCGCAAGGAGGTCGCCGGCAAGGAACTGACCGGCATCATCGATCACATCGAGAAATCCGGCAAATGCCGGGTCGGCGCTATCCGTCGGGTCGGCAAGCGAGAAGCCGACACCGAAATCGATGGTCGTAAAGCCATCGGGCGAGACGCCGCTTGTGTCGTCGACTTCGGCGGCGACGGTCGACAGGTCGCCATCCGGCGCGAACTCGATGTAGTCGATTACCGCCGCGCCGGCCGACAGGGTCGGCGCTCCGGTCTGCAGACCCAGCGTTACGGCAAAAGCCGAGACCGGAGCGAAGACCAGACCGGCGAAGAACATAGACGCCGTCATCTGAAGTTTCATGGTCAAACCCTTTCTTTACGCACACGCATACTCACGCGATGTCAAAATGGTCCTGTATGGTGACGGTCAGGTTGTCCGCGGTGACGCCGTCGCCGCGCACATAGATCACGTCTCGATCGCCCTCCAGGAAGATGATCACCTGGCTCGACGTCGCTCGGATGGAGGCGATCGCAGCGCCCTCCTCCAGCACGATGCTGTCTTTGCCGACCTCGTAATCCTGGATCAGGTCGCGCTCGCGGCGACCGTTCGACGTTTCGCTGCCGAAGATGAACTGATCGGCCCCGTCGCCGCCGAACATCCGGTCATAACTGCCGCCGAAGCTGCGGATCGCTTCCGCGGCATCGGTCCCGACCAGGTTGTCGCGGCCCGACGTGCCGTCGAGCGCGATCGGAACGGGCGCTTCGTCGACATCGGTCACGGTCACGCCGATCGTCGTCACGGCACTCAAATCGCCATCGGAGACGCGGACATCCACGCTGTAGATGTTGTCGCCATCGACATCTTCGGGTTGCTCGAAATCCGGTGCGGCCTTGAAGCTCAGTGCGCCCGTTTCCGCGTCGATCTCGAACAGCGATCCGTCATCGCCGCCGGCAATCGAAAAGATCAGATCGGTGCCGTCGACATCGCTCGCCTCAACAATCCCGGCCCCGACGCCGTTTTCTTCGATCACAAACGGACCGGACGCCTCAAAAACCGGCGCGTCGTTTAGCGGAAGCACCGCAATCGACACCACGGCTTCTTCCGAGCGGGCGCCTTCGGCATCGACAGCCGCATAGGTGAAGCTATCGGGCCCGAAGACGTCAGGACCCGGCGTATAAGTCCAAACTCCATCCTGGAAGGTCAGCGTTCCGCTCGCCGGTCCGGCAACAATCTCGGCGACAAGCGGGTCTGCGTCAGGATCGGTGTCGTTGGCGAGGAAGTCCAACGCGGTCGGACTGTCTTCGCTGATTTCGAAGAGATCATCCTCGGCAACGGGCGGCCGGTTCGCGGGAATCAGGTCGAAAAGACCATCGTCGAAAAGAATTTTTTCAACCCCGGAAAGGTCTGCGAGCGGCCCGGTTGCCGGAGCGATCGGCGCCAGCCGATACCCGTCTGCCGTTTCGACAATCTCGTAGTCGGCCCGATTTCCGGAGACTTCGACGACATCCTCGTCCTCTCCGCCGTCAATCGTATGGATACCCGAGGTAAGCACGATGTGATCGTCGCCCGCACCAGCATCGACATCGTCATCGCCGCCGAAGGGGCGGATCGTGTCGTCGCCCGCGCCGGCCTGGATGTCGTCGTCAAGCGGCGTACCGACAACCGTCTCGCTCTCGTCGGTACCCAATATCGGCGGTCGGTCGAACCCGAAATTCTCCGGTTCCAGGTCGGAAAGCTGTGTGTTCTTCAAAACCAGGGCATGTGCCGGTGACGCCAGCGTTTGCATGGGCGAAGACGATGGCCCGCCGTCAAGCGGGATGACGACATCCTCTCCGTCCTGAAACGCCGCCGCCAGCAGGCTTTCGAAATCCTCAAACGCCGAAGCCGGTAATTCGATCCGCGTTCCGAACGGTCCGCCGACAAAACCTTCAATGCTGTCGCGCCCGCCATCGGCGGCAAGGACGATGCGGTCCGGCCCGCCGAGCGTCCTGATCATGTCGTCGCCGGCGCCCGGCAGGAACAGATCCGCTGCCCAGGTGCCGACCAGTTCGTCCGGACCGATACCGCCTGCGACATTGTTCGGTCCAACCAGTTCATTGATCTGCCACGCGGGGATGACGGCATCGTCGGTTTCGACGCTTTCGAGTCCGGCAAGCGGCGATTCAAAATGCCGTTCGACCCTGATTGTTTCAGCGCCGATCCTGACCAGAAGATCGAAGGGTGTGGCGGGATCGCGTTCAAAGGTGACCTGCGTGGCAACGACCCCGACGAGCCGCAAACTGTCTCCGTCGGATTCGAGCGGCACCTCGATTTCCGTACCGCCGCCTTCCTCCTCTTCGCCTCCATCGCCAGGCACGAGCTCGGTTGTTAACTCCCGGATGACATCGTCGCCGTCCCCGGGCGTCCAGATATACCGGTCGCCGCCCTCCTGACCGCGCAGCGTGTCATTGCCGCCCGCGCCCTGGATCTGGTTGGCGACTTCGTCGCCGTAGATCTCTTCCGCGGCCGCGGTTCCGAGAAAAGGCAGGTCGAAGGACAGCGAGGCGGTGTCGAGCCGCGTACCGTCGGCAAAGACGATGGTCGGAATCGGATCGCCGAACGAGGTCGCCGACAGATCGTCGCCCCGCAATTGCAGGAGCAGCGTCAGGACCTCGCCCGTCGACAGGATTTCTATCTTGAGCGCATACCGGTCGAGCGCGTCGTCGGCTGCTCCCCGGCGGAAGACGATGTCGTCCGGCAGGAGGCCGTCGAGGACCAGAATGTCGCCCTCCTTGCGCAGACCGTCATCGTCGATGAAGCCTTCGCCGCGACCCGGGCCCCAGATATAGGCATCTTCGCCGCGCCGGCCGGAAACCGTGCCCGACGCGGCGTCGACCGCGAGGGGAGCCGCGATCAGGATCTCCTCGCGGTTCATCTCTGTCCCGTCGGCGAATTCGATCCGCTCGATCCCGAAAAACCGCGTCCCGGCGGACGAACTGCCGAACGGCCCGAACTGGTCTATGACGGTCATGACCTCGCCGGTCGAAAGGATCGTGATTTCCAGATCTTCCGAGTCCGGCTGCCGTCCGAGAGCGATATCCTCCCGGTTCAGACCGATGAGCCGCACGCCGTTCGAGGGCGCGCCGTCGCCGTTTTCGCGCAAGGTGTCGTTGCCGCGCCCGGCGCCCCACAGATAAATGTCGTCGCCGCCGGACGCCTGGATGTCGTCGTTTCCGGCAAGCGCATCCACAATGTCGGCGCCCTGCGTGCCGCGCACGATGTCGTTGCCGGGCGTGCCCACGACAAGTTCGGTATCGAAGAACGCGTCGGTCGGTTGGACCGAAGCGCCGTTGAACGAAAAGAACTGGATCGGCCGCTGCTCCGGATCCGGATCGAACTGCCCGACGAGGCGCACCACATCGTTCGGCCCGAAACGCACCAGCGCATCGAGACCGGAACCGGACGCGCCGTCACGCGTGATCTCGAGTTCGGCCGGCCCGACGCCGGAAAAGTCGAGCGTGTTGGCGTCCGTACCGCCGTAGGTACGGTCGATGATCGTGTCCGATCCGCTGCCCACACCGACACGGTAGAGATCGCCGCCTTGGCGCCCCTCCAGCATGTCGTCACCGGCGCCGCCCTCGATGGTTTCGCCGAGACCGCTGGCGGTGATGTCGTCATTGCCTGCCGTGCCGCGCCACCATGCAGCCGCCTGAATGTCGTCCGGCCCCCAGACCGTGCCGTCTTCGAACACCAGGAATTCAATCGCCGATTTCGGACCGGAGAAATGGTTGATCACCGTCAGGACTTCGCCGGTGGCGACCTGTGTGATGGTGAGTTCGTTGCCCGGAATGCGGGCGAGCAGCACATCGTCCGGATTGAGGCCGAGCAATTGGATGCGATCGACGGAGCGCGAATCCAGTTCTCCGTTCTCGCGGATCTCGTCATTACCGTCGCCCGGACGCCAGAGGTAGATGTCCGACCCGAACCGGCCCTGCAGAATGTCGTTGCCTTCCTTGCCGTCCAGGATCTGGTCGGTGCCGTTGCCGTTCAGCGTTTCAGGATCCGATGTGCCTTCAAGCAACGTGTCGATCGCATCCGCCGGATTAAGCGCTGCGGCGATGTCGACGGCCGTCCAGACGGCGCTCGGGTTATCGATATCGGCCGTGACGGGCACGAATCGCACTTCCTCGACGCGGTGCTGGCCGCCCGTCCCGAGCTGGCTGACGATGCGCACCGAGCCGAGCGGCAGGGTGAGAAGCACATCGTTGCCTTCACGGGTCAGGATGACGTCCGCTGGCGTCAGCCCGAACAGTACGAGGGTCTCGACATCGCCGGTGCCGCCGTCCTCATCGATGACGTCGTCCCCGGGCGTCCCGGCATTGCGAATGTAGACGTCATCGCCGCCATTGCCGGAAAGCGTGTCGTTGCCGGCGGAGAACACCAGGACATCGTTGGTGTTGGACCCTTCGGCGACGTCGTCGCCGTCGCCGACCAGCGAAGCAAAGAGAAACTCCGAAGCCTCGGCGAAATCGATGGTGGAGCCGTCGGCGAACCGGATCAGGTCGAGACGCGGCTGTGGCGTCGCACCGAATGAGCTGACCCGGAACTGGTTGACGATGATAATGCTGTCGTCCGGCGCGCCGTCGAACGTGATCAGCATGTTGCGGAATTCCGCGCTGTTCTGGTTTTCCGATTCGCGCGAAAATCTGACCTCGCTTTTCTCGAAATCCTGAAGCCACAATTGATTCGAGGCTCTCAGAATCTGGCCCGACGAGGTGTCGAGCACGGTCTCGTAGACCTCCTCGATCGCGTCATGCCCGTCGCCGCGTCGATAGATGTAGAGATCGTCGCCGCTGTCTCCGCGTAAGAGGTCGTCGCCCGGCCCGCCCGTGACGACGTTGTCGCCCGGATCGCCAACCACGATGTCGGCAAAGTCCGTGTATTGAAGGCGGACGTCGTCCTCATCCTGCACGACATTGTCGGCGTACCGGATTTCCAGGCCGCCATTCGTGACGTTTCCAAGGCCCTTAAAGGTGATCGACCCGCCGTTTGCAAAGGTCAGCAAGAAGTCGCCGCCGCCTTCCGGAGAGACGCGAAACACCGCATCGGTCGATGCGATATCGGGCAGAAAGACCATGTGCTGCCCGGTTGCCGCATTCATGTCGACAATGTCGTCCCCGTCGCCCTCGCGGTAGACGATCAGGGTCCGGTTCTGAGAACCGGTGACCTCGATATTGCGCCCGCCGAGCGGCAGATAGGGGATGATCGGTCCGCTATAGGGCGCCGAGATCAGGGTATCATCGCCGAGGCCGCCATCGAAATAGGTGTAATCGCGCCCTGTTGCGTCCCCATATTTCGTCCGCATCGGATCGAGTACATCATCGCCGTCGCCGCCCTCGCCCCAATACTCGGCAAGCACGCGGTAGAACAGAAAGTCCGACACCCACGGATCCAGCCGCCCGCTTTGCTCGGCTTCATTCAGCCACTGGCGCAAATCGTTTCGATAGGCGCTGAATTCCACATGCGGAAACCACGCGGGCCGGGTTTCCTGATATTGCTCGGCACGCTGCGCCCGCAGGGTCGGGGCCAGCCGGTCGATGACTTCAAGCGCATCTGAACGGTCGTTGGGCAGCGAATTGATCACCGCGTTGAGAAACGAATAAAAGCCTGACTGCACGGAGTCTGTGTCGGGATCGTACAAAACGCCGTCTTCGACAGGCCGGAAAGGATTGAAGTCCGTCGCCGCAATTTCCTCCGGCGTTTCCGCCTGAGCCCGGGCATAGGCAGGGATCTGGCTGACGAACCGTACGAGCGTTGCATCGACAAAGTTTCGGAAATTGAACTCGGTCCAGACGTCTTCAGTGAAGCTAATGCCGATGTCGCGGATGCTTGCAGGTTCGGCCAGAACGATGTCGGTGTCGAAAAACTCCTCCAGAAGAGGTTCCAGGGCCTCTCGCGGGTTGTCGAGCGAGAGAATGTCCTCTTTCCAGTCGAAATCGCCGGACCCGCCGCCGGCCAGCCAGCGCACGACGATCGCCGCCATGCCTTCCCAGAGTTCGACACCCGACATGGTCGATGCGCCATCGCTATAGTCGCGCACCATAGCCTCAAGGTTCGGATCGAGCGCCATCGCTTTCCAGAGATCGGGAACCTTGCCGCCGCCTGCCAGATAGGGCAGCGCGCGGATGGCATCGGTGACTTCGACCCCATCGGGCAGCGGCACATCAGAGGCGCCGGTGGTCACGTTGAGGAAAACGGCCCAGGCATCTCGCTCGAGACCGTCAACGCCGGTCCAGCTTCCGGTCGCCGCGACGGTTGCGCCGGCGACCTCGAAATCGGTCTCGGCGCGATCGAGGTTGATCCGCGCCATACCGGCATCGGCCATGGAAATCAGTTCGCCGTCCTGCGTTCGTCCGTCCTGGTTGAGGTCGCGCCAGACAGCCATTTCGGCCCAAACGCTGTCCTCGAAATTGATCACGCCGTCGCCGTTGTCATCGAACCCGGCAATGTCGGTAAAGGCATCGACCGTCGCGTTTCCAAAGAACTCCGAGGCGTCGTCGACCAACCCGTTGCCGTTGACATCCCGCACCACGATGCCGTCGTCGGGACTGACCCAACTCGTCTGGTAGCGTGTCCCGCCTTCGCCGAAATCGAAAGTGACGGGCGGTGCGCCGCGCGCCGTCAGCTCGACACCGTCGCCGTCCAGATCCACCACCAGCGGATCGAAGAGCCAACTCAAGACCCGGCTTACGGGGTTTGGCGGGCTAATGTCGTCTGTCGGGCTTGTTAGGTCCCAGCCGGCATCGGGTTGCTGGATGTTTGGCACCTGCCGCAATTGCTCCGCAAGCGCGTCGCGCATCTCTTCCAGGCACGCCCGACCCTCCGGATCGCTGGCATCGATTCCAGCGAATTCGCCTTTAGGAGGATCCCTCAGCAAAATCTTGTCGAGCGCATTGAGCGCTTCAAGCGCTTCGTCCGAAACGACGCTGGTGATCAGATCGAGCATCGATCCAAGCGCCTTCAGACCCAGACCCGCCGGATTGGAATCGCCGAGTTCGCCGGCCGCGGCATCCATCAGGCGCCCGGCTTCTCTCCATTTTGTCAGGAAATCCGCCAGACCGCCGACCACGCTCCTCGGCTCGCCGGTGACCGTGAAGATATCCGCCAGCTCGGCCGCCTCTTGTGCCTTGCTGATCGCCGAATTGACCTTGGCCAGAGCAGGCGCATGTCCCGGCTGATCCACAGCGCCGGCCAAAGCCACGTTGTTTGCCTGCAATTGATTGGAAACCGCCTTGATCTGGCTCTTCAGGTTGGACGGCGTAAACTCGCTAAAGAGGCTTCCGTTAAAAACGTTGTTCAGAAACGCAATACCGTCGCTCGTATTTCCGAGCAACTGATCGAGATATCCGCCCGAAATCTCGCTTTCGGCGTTGTTGAGACGGACAGCGATATCTCGGCCACCGGTAGTATCCTGTGTAATTTGACGAAAACTAGTGATCTGTCCCATGGATTATACTTTCAATACACTTTGGTTTCGAGCGAGATTGGCTTTGATTGTCTTGGCAGAAAGAATGTAAGTGGAGCGAGGAAGCCGGTCAGTGCCTGACTCCGCATAGCAATCCGGGGAGGCGACGGCGTTCCGAACTGGCTTGTCACGTCCGGACACTCCTCGGCGGGACAGAGGCCGACAGCCTGTTGGAGACATCACTGATAAGGGAAACTGCGGTGGGCGATCCTGAACGCGATGCGCCGTTGACGGCCCTTGAAATCCCACCAGAGGCATGTGCTTCGGCGAAGATGCGAAAGACCGAAGTACTTTCACCCATCAAACGTCCCCCGAGGCGGCCAAACACGCATTGGCGATCGCCTATTCAATAAAAAACAACATTTCGCCGCGATAAGTGCCCTTGCCTCTGGACAAATTCGCTTTCGGCGATACCTCCTTCGAAATTATCTTTGGCTTTCCAAGGTGAACAGAACGCAATAGTGCAAACGCGATGCACAAAAATGCACCTCGTCAATATTGCGAGGAAAACCGGGCTGAAAATTCTGAAATAAGAAACGCGTTCAATGAGAAACAGGGTGGAATTTCTTGGACTGGAATGATCTGAAATACGTGCTCGCGGTATCACGGTCGAATTCGTTCAAGAACGCGGCGCGTCTGATGAAAGTCTCCCACACGACGGTGGGACGTCGGGTACAGGCGCTGGAGGAGGCTCTCAATACGGCGCTGTTCGAGCGCCAGGCAAATGGCGTCAGACCGACGGAATATTGCGTGCGTCTGCTCGACGTCGCCGAACGTATGGAAGCCGAGTTTCAGACGTTTTCGGAAAGCATCTTTCCGCCCAACGAAACGCCCGAAGGCGTGGTGCGGATCAATACCGCCCCCTGGATCATCACCCATGTGTTCTGCCCCGCCCTGCCCCGCCTGCGCCGGGACCATCCGGGCATACAATTGCTGTTGATCGGGGACGTCGTGGAAACCCACGCGGACTACGACGATATCGGGTTTTCACTGCGCTTCGACGTCCAGGCGCGCCGCCAGGAGATCGAGTTTCCGCTCTGCATCGTGCCCTATTCCGTCTATGGGCCGCTCGGGCGGCCGGACGCGGATGAATGGATCACGAACGATTATGTCCGGGTCGCGCTCAAGACCCGGCAATGGCTTCAGGAACACCACGCGGATCCGGAGATTGCGCTCGCGGCGAGCGACGCGGATATCGTCCGCGCGGCCATCGCCACCGGCATCGGCAAGGGATTGATCCCCGAAATACTCGGCAAAAGCGACGACAGGCTGGAACGCCGGTCGGGCCCGGAGCCGGAACTGGTGCGCCGATACCGCGCCCTCGTCCCGCGCCATGTGGCGCCCGACCCTGCTTTCCGCGCGGTTTTTGCCTGGCTGCGCGAAGCCTTGTCGGAACACTTTGCGCCGATCCCTCAATCGAACGGCGAGCTGTAAGACGAGGCATCGTGCTCGCAAACGGTGTCGCAAAGCGGCGTTTCGGCAGACGGCCACGGGGCCGGGACCGGGACCGGGACATTGCAAATCGGAAGCGTCCGATTTGCACCGGTTCGGTGAGACAGGATGACATCGCCCAGCTTAACGAGCTGCTCGCACTGGCATTGCCAGGCTTCAGGCGCTCGCTTTATTTCTGGACACCGGTTCAAGCCACCTACGGCGCCCGGCGTGCTCGACATCTACGCGATTAATCAATTGCTCAAGCTGATCCCGGAAGAGCCTGTCGATAGCGCATGAACCATTTCAAGGTTCGGCGCACCCATCCGAGCCATCTATCCGGCCTGCCAGGCAGCGTACGCAGCGAGAGCGCAACCCAGAGCGCCGGCACACACGATTAAAAACTCGACAGTGCAAACCAAATCGAGAAATTTGGCGCCGAAGTACTTTATGTTGCTCAGCGTGAAGCTTCCAAACGGATTGTCGTTTTTGTCTTTAAGTTCAGACATTTAATAAGGGCCACGTTGTTGTGTCATCCTCATCCTACGCCCTTAGATGTATGCACGGCGAAACCAGCGGCAAGACGGGCGACGACCGCCGCCCGCCAGGTGCAAAGGCGAATTGCCAGAAGGCGATGCTTTGCGAAGCCTCGAAGAAGCAACACGAGAGCGGTTCCGGGTTAGATACAACCGGGAACCGCTCTAAGCCCCCGACCGTTTTTCTTCCTTCGCTTTCAATATGCCGTTGTTCTTGACGATATCGGTCCAGCCCCTGAAGTAATGCGCTCGAGCGTATTGGTAGACCGTATTGTAGATGTTGAACGATAAATCTCTGTGCGGATGTCTGACGGGGTTCCCTCTGATGCCTTGGAGTTCGTTCAGGTTCACTACACTCCTTGTGCTTTCGTCCTGTGCCAGAGCCCAGCCGGCGAGAACGATGTCGTAATCCGGCGTCGCAAGATACTCACCCTTCAGAATCCGGTCGACCTCGCCCGGAAACATCCGCGCGCCGATGACGCCGTCCGCTACGAAGGCCAGCAATTCACCAACCGACGCCGCCATTTTCGGAACTGCACTTCCTCTTGAGTCCAGACCGGCGTGAATGGCTTCATGGGCGATCGTCGTCACATCCTGGCGTGAGCCGTGCGGTTCGCGCGCAAGCATGAACTCATCGTCTTCCGTGTTGTATTGGCCGACCGCGCCATCGAGCATGACTTCCGGAGCGATCAAGCACTCGATGTGGCCCGCTTCTATATGATTGGCCACTGTCGTAAGGTCGGTGCCCGATACCGAAATCCCGTTTAGCCTCACCTCCGGACAAAACGGGGCGGCGCGGCGCAGGGTCGACGTGATCATTCTGGAGATGGAGCTCGAATACTTGCGTCGATGTGAGCCTTTTTTGAACCGCGCCGGCGGCACCCAGGAGGGCTGCGGCACGTAAAGGAGTCCGGGATCCGCGCCTTCGAAAGTGTAATTGCCTTCTTGCACATCTTTGCAACCGAGAAGCTCCCTCATGTAATAATTGACCTCCCGGGGGTGTTCCGTCTGAAAGTTGTAGATAATCAGATCCCACGGATTGTCGCGGCCGACCAGTTTGGCGATCGACCACCAACTGTATTTTTTCTCCGAACTGACAACAGGTTGCACGAAGGCAAAGTTTTCGGGCGGCCACGGGATTTTTCGACCGGTAACTTCTTTTACAAGTGCGGGCACGGCGGGTTCCTCGAGCTTTAGACGAATTCTCAAAACAAGTAGATTGGTAATAAGTTATATAGGTACCAATTTATCGATTTCTACCAACCCGATCCCTTGAACAGGCAGGGCTCGCCGTCCGCCCTTCCTGAAGAGGGCAGCAACTGAAACCGACGCAGAACCGATGAATTGGGCGGATTAAAAGACGCGGCGGTTTGTACCGTGTAGAACCCGGTCTACGCCGCCATCGAGATTATTAAACAGGGCACGACCGCAAATGGTGTCAGTCATTGTTAACATCGACGTCCCGGATCTGTGGGCCGCCAGGCAATTCTATGAGGACGGTCTTGGATTCGGCTTCTCCCGCCTGTTGTTCGACGGCGGGGTTGTCGAACTGAATGCCGCGGGCACGAAGCTCTATCTGATCGAGCAGGAACAGGGCTCGGTCGCCGTAAACGGGACCGCGATCGCCAGGGACTACGCGAGCCATTGGACACCCGTTCACCTCGACGTGCTCGTGGAGGACATGGACGTCGCCTTGGCCAAGGCCCTGGATGCGGGCGCAACCCTCAAAGGCGACATCAATGTCTATCAATGGGGAAAGCTCGCACCACTGCGCGACCCGTTCGGTCATGGCATATGCCTGTTGCAATTCCTTGGCGAAGGCTACGATCTGGTGGAGGGGTGATCGCGAACGCGACCACAGGCACGCGGCACCGAAAATCCCGGACAGACGAGCCCATGAGCGCATGGGACGCAAAGTCTAGTCGATCGTGTCGTCTTCGACCTGCCGCTCAAGCCAGTCGAGAAAGACCTTGACGCGCGGCCTCTGAGCGCCCGCTTCCGTCGTGACATGGTAATAGGCGTAGTCCCCCGGCCGAGCGGTCTTGAGGGGCCGCACGAGGCGTCCCGTTGCAAGGTGGCTTCGGACCAGCGATCTGCGCCCCAACGCCACGCCCTGGCCCTGGACGGCTGCTTCGGTCAGGAGGATCGAATTGCTGAACTCGACATGCCGGGCCGCCACACCGGCGTCCAGCCCAGCATCGCGCAGCCAGCGGACCCAGGTCATCGTCGGTTCGTCGGCATCGATTTCGATATCATGCAGCAGCGTGTGGTCGCGCAGATCCGAAAACCGCCTCAGCGGAACGTGGTTTAACAAGGAGGGCGCGCAAACGGGAAAGATCGTGTCGCGCATCAGAAGACGGGATTTGAACCCCGGATAACTTCCGGTGCCGTAGGGAATCCGGATGTCCACCTGGCCCAGGTTCAGATCCGGCGGGATATCGGCGACCAAAAGACGGAGCTGAATGTCCGGATAGGCACGAAGGAAGCCGTCAAGTCGCGGAACCAGCCAGAGGGTGCCAAACGATGGCGCCGCACTGACCGTGAGCCGACCGGCCAGTTCGCCTCCGCTGAGCGCACCGACCGCCCGGGCAAAATGCGCAAGCCCGCGCGAGATATCCGGCAAGAGCTCCTGCCCCGCACTGGTCAGTTCCAGGCCCCGAGGCAAACGGTTGAAGAGCGGCACCCCGAGATGAGCCTCCAGCGACTTGACCTGGTGGCTGACGGCGGCCGGCGTGACGTTGAGTTCATGCGCGGCCTTCACAAATCCACCCTGTCGGGCAGCGACCTCGAAGGCGCGGATCGCGTTGAGCGGCGGCAATCGCATGGTGATACGGCTCCGTTTGACCAAATTTTTCTAAGTCTAGGCGCTAGATAAATCCGTTTGAAAACTAAATGCAATTAGCCAACATTCCGCACCAAGGACACAATGAATGTGCGGAGACGAAACAATGAACGCGATGACCCAAACGCTGCTTCACCGCGAAAGGCTTCACCCCGGCCCGATCGGTCATCCTGCTGGCGCCACACGGATCGCCCGAACCTTGAAGATCATTCGGCAATGGAGCGAACGGGCGACGCAACGCCGGCACCTGGCCCGTCTGACGCCGGAAGCGCTGGAAGATATCGGCATCAGCCGGGAGGCGGCAGCCGTCGAGGCAGCAAAACCGTTCTGGCGACCTTGACCGGGCCCAACGCGTCGCTGCTCCTCTTGGATGACAACAGACGATGAGCGTCCTGCCCGTCAGCGCTGAAACGCTCACCGTCTTTGTCGCCGCTTCCGTGGTTCTGGCCCTCACCCCTGGACCGGACAACATTTTTGTGCTGACCCAGTCGGCGCTGCACGGACGCCTTGCCGGCCTTTGTGTGACCATCGGTCTCTGTACCGGGCTGATGGCGCACACAGCCGCCGTGGCCATTGGAATTGCGGCGGTATTTGCGACGTCGGCCGTGGCGTTCACGCTTTTGAAGATCATTGGCGCGGCATACCTCCTCACCCTCGCCCTTCGCGCCTTTCGGGCCGGCAACACATCCATGCCGCTGGCAGTAACCGACGGAATCAGTCTCCGGCGGCTCTATGGCCGTGGCGTAATTATGAACCTTACGAACCCCAAGGTTGCGATCTTCTTCCTGGCCTTCCTGCCGCAATTCGCGGAGCCTGCGCGGGGCAACCTGACGCTCCAGCTCCTCTTCCTCGGTGCCTTTTTCATCCTGACGACAGCGGCGGTATTCGGATTGATCGCCTGGTCCTCCGGCTTCCTCGGGAAATGGCTGAAGCGGTCCCATCGTGCCCAGGTCTATTTGAACCGGGTCGCCGGATGTGTCTTTGCGGCCTTGGCCGTCCGGCTCGCGACGGCGGAACGGTAGCCGCACGTCGAAACGATTTAGGATCCGTGACCGACCGGATCGGATCGACGCCGTCGAAAAGCGGGCGTCTGAACCGTGTCGCTTTCAGAACGCCGCTCCTCTCGATTGCCGTTTAGGGCTGTGTGGATCGGGTGAACAGACAGTGCGCGCGCAAATCGGCCCGAGATCGACGGCATGCGGTGACGGCGCCGCGACGATGGCTGGAGGGCAAAATGACGACGCGGGGTCGTTGCCTCTGCGGAAAGACCGCATGGGCGTATGAAGGCGAGGTCACATGGGCCTGCTATTGCCATTGCGACGATTGCCGCCGCAATTGTGCCGCGCCGGTTGTCGCATGGCTCGGCGTTCCGATCAGAAATTTCCGCTGGCTGGGAGACGCGCCAAAGACGCTTGAAAGTTCCAAGGGCGTGAGAAGGCATTTTTGTGCGACATGCGGGTCTCCGATGGGCTTTGAAGCCGACCACTACCCGGGCGGCATGCACCTTTACGCCGCTTCGCTGGATAATCCGGCGGACTTCCAACCGACCTTCCACGTCAACTACGAAAGCAAACTTCCCTGGCTTCAGATGAACGATGACCTTCCGAAATATGAAGGCACGCTGCTGCATGCGCCGGAAGATCTCAGGGATTATGGCTGAGAGGCAGCGGCAATCAACGTCGGGACCGGAAGATCGCTGGGCTGCAAGGACATCCTCCTCATCAAAGCCAAAGGCATGGTCAAAACCGCGACGCAGGCAATCCGAGAAAGGGCGGCATCAAACCGACGCGATCCCCGAGACTTTATTCGATCAGACGAATGTTCCCGCCAACCGGTCCTATGCCCGGAGGAACCGGCACATCCGTGCTGGTGTAGTCGGAGTTCAGCACAAGGTGCGGGCCGGCTTTCAGTTCGAGGATACGGACGATGATCGCCGTGTAGGCGGACCGGTCTGCGACAGGTTGGTTCCCGTCGACCAAAAGCTTGGCCCGCGGCAGATATATCGTGCCCAGCAATTCCCGCGCGTTGTCGCTGCGAATATTGAACAGGCGCTCCGGTGGGCTTGCCCGATCCTCAAACATCAAGATACCGGCCATCGCGCCCTGTTTCGGGGCGGTAAGACTGATCGTGGTATCGGAATCGAAAAACAGCGTGGAATCGGCTCCGGTAAAGTAAAACCCCACATACGCACCTTCCAGGGTCGCAGTCCCGTTCACGGTCAGCGGGCCGTCTTTGAAGACATAGATCCCGTCTGTGAGCTTCACGTCGGCGGTGCCCGTAATCGTAACCCCACCGCAATAGGTTCCCGGTTTCAGGGTCCGCTGTCCGGCCGAGATCGTGAGCCCGGTTTCCCGGCAGGCTTCTGGCGCCGGCGGTTTCCGGTTTGCCAAAGGATCTTCGATCGGCGGACAATCGGTTTCAGGAACCGGATCGAAGTTCCTGGAGAGCCCGAAATAACCACCGGCCGAGCAGGTCAATTCCGATTTGAGCTTGGCGTTGTATCTGGAGCGAATGCCTATACGACTTGTCGAATTGGAAAATACGGCACATTGATCGGCCGTAAACCGCGCCGACCAATCGACCTCGATGGCATAGCCCTTGGACGGCTCAAGCGCGATGGCGCAGATCCGGCCGCCGGGCATGATCGTCGCGGTAGACGAAACGGCAATGTCGATCTGATCCTTGTATACAACCGACAGGATCTTGGGATCGTAGGACTTTTCAAGGCTCACCGTTACGTCCGAAAAATCGGGACTGACATCGACCTTCTTCGACACGCCGTCTATGTCATCGCCAAGCGACACATCGACGAAATTGACCGCTACCGCTTTGATGATGCGGCGTTTCGAATTTGAAAGATAAAGTTCACGAGCCGATGCAACCGCCGCCGCGTCTGCGACCGCTTGCAGTCTCGCCTCCAGCGCCGTCGCGGCAGCAAAATCCAGCGCGGCGCCGGCGATCCCGATGATCCCGGCAGCCCCCGCGGTAAAGGTGATGGCAACATTCCCGGACTGCGCCTTTTCGAACCTGCGGCCAAGGCAGATCAGAGATGTCAGGTTTGGTATTGGTGAGCGCACTTTGAACGGGTGGAACAACTTGAATTCCATTGGGCCGGAGACTTTCAGTGACCATTTGATTTCCGCTCAAATTGTAATCAAAAGATCCTCCGATATTCTTAACTTCATTTCTAAATTTGTAGATTTGATAAATATAAAATCATAACAAAGGAGACTTTTAGACAGTCATCTAACATAATTTTGGGATGGTTACGAAGTAACATGGATTACTGGTTGCAATATTCGAATAATAATTCTTAACTGTCAGAACTTCATATTGAGCAAGAAGCTTAATCAACTAATCTGCACAGATTTCTGCCAACCAATCCGCATTCGGTTAGGCGATTATCCAATTTTTTGACCAACGACATCCGCAGTTTAAGTTCGGCGATTTGACCCTTCAGGACGTAAAGCGCCACCCCGCGGACAAATGGCAAACCGACCTTGATGGACCTGCCCGCCGATACTCGATGCGTTTCAGCTCGATGGCGCTAAGTCTCTGAAAAATTTAAGGCGTGATCAGGGTATCAAGCTCTTTCTAACGGCTATCGCACGGCACGTCCGATGGTACCGACGACGGCCGGCAAAGGCGCCGCTGAAGCAAAAGGGCACAGAAAACGTTCGGTCGCGAGATGCGTGAGCTCATCAATGTCCCAGACCGTGGCGCCCGATGTTTGGTGGCGCACCGACTTCGATGGCGAGTTCACGCTGGGCATCGGCCGATAGAGTTACCCTCTCAGCGTGCCACCTACGTTGCGTCGGCGGCCTGACTTCAGGCGCGATGCCGGCTGCCGGCGCAGACCGCATCATTGACGATCAGATCACTAAGAATCCTGCACCAGGAGGAGTCCGTAAACATCGGTGTTGTCCCTTACTTTACAGAAATCCAATTCTGTTCACACTGGTTTTGATGGCGTGCAGGGCCTGCGGAGCGGGGCCTGCCTGAAAAGGGAACGCGGTGCGCCTCAGGGGCAAATCCGCGGCTGCCCCCGCAACTGTGAGCGGCCAGCGACACCGGCAGAATCCACTGGGCGGAGTGCCTGGGAAGGTCCGGAAAAGCGGCGACCCGCGAGCCAGGAGACCTGCCATCAGACACGTTGGACCGGGCGGGGTGCACCGGGGGGACAGCGGACGTGGCCACCGTCTATCCTTTGGCGCAGCCTGTCCGTGGACCTGCCGCATCCAGCCCCGATAGGGGTCGGCAGAGATGGAACACGTTACGATACCTGAACAGGACGGGCCGCGCATCTTTCGCCTCGCCTATGCGAGCCGTGCGAAAACCGAGATGGCGCGTCCGGCTGCCGTCGCACTGGCCGCCGATGCGGCGGAACGCAATCGTAAGCACGATGTTTCGGGCGTTCTGTATTCGGGGAACGGCATTTTCCTGCAATGGCTCGAGGGCCCGGCGGACGACGTCTGTGAGCTGATGTCGCGGATTTCGGCCGACTCCCGGCACAACGACCTCACGGTGCTGAGCGCCGGCTGGATGCCCACGCGGCGCTTTCCGAGATGGCCCATGCAGCTCGCCGTTCAGCTCTTCGAACCGGGCACCGTCCCCTCAACGACCTCCACGCCCTGTGATGCCGATCGCGCGATGCTTGCCTTTGACCACGTCGCCGAAAGCTACCGGCAACAGACCTGCAAAGACGATGCCTTCGACATTGCCGGGTTCGCCGAAAACCTGGTGCGGTGCGGGCCCGGGCAACTTCCCGATCTCCCTTCCTCGGTGCAGATGAACCTGCGCGTCCGGGCAAAGCTTGTCGACGAGGTCTGCACGGCATTTGCGCGCGGGTGGCAGGACGATGTCTGGACCTCGGCCGAAATCGCGTTCGGGCTGGCGCAGTTGACCCGCCTCTGGCAACGGGCCGGTCGTACACCCGCGTCCCGGGGCGCCCGTTCCTGCGTCGCTGTCGTGGTCCCACCCGGTAGCCACGAGGTCCTTGGCGCGATCGTAAAGAGGGATCTGCTTGAGGCAGCCGAGGTTGCCGTTCAGATGGTGATGGAGCCAAACGCTGAAAGGACCTTTGCCGCCCTGGCGCAATTGGCTCCCACATCGATCATCATCGCCGGTCCGCGCGTCGGGCTGGCTGGCGATGCGGCACGAGCCGCGTCCTTCGCGGAAAGGGTGCAGGCGCGCTTTCCCGACCTCGCCATGCATCTTGGCGGGCTTGCGTCCGGTTCGCTTTGCGACTGGCCGGACGACGTTGCATGGCGCCGTGATGCAACCGGCGAACTGCCGGCTGCAAAAGTAGAATGGCTCGCAATGGCCGCGCTGGCCGCAATTTCGGCAGGTCCAAAACCCCCGTCCGCGACGCACGGTCGGTTGCTCAATTAGAGCGGACTGCATTGGCAGTCGGAAGAAAAACCTGAGCACGGACTTTGCCGTCCAGGTCAGCGGCATCCGCGAGGTCGACGACGGCATTCGGCTCGTCTCATTCCTCGACTACGATCTCGGATTTTTTGATGCTGATCAGGGGCGGGTCGAACCCGCTCAAAACCCCTTCGCCCCGGAGAAAGTGTTAACAATGTCTCCGGAATGAAATGTAAATCATGTGTCCGGAATGGACCCTTGGGAAAATGGTGGGTGAGCAGGGACTCGAACCCTGGACCCGCTGATTAAGAGGCTAATTCTTATTGTTTAATTTCAATGCTTTAGCTGTAAAACGGTGCAATTCGCGACTGTTAGAAATCAAGGGCTTAGCAATTCGGGTGTAAAACGCTGACGGCTGATCAGCACGCGGTGACGATCGTCGGCGTCGTCCGATATCCGCACACTTTGC
>JBCDLT010000060.1:0-42084 GCA_038745065.1 Pseudomonadota bacterium
AACCAGCGCTCCGCCCAGCACCTTTATGCGCCGCCCCAGGTGGTCCGCCTGTTCCATGAAGGCTCGTTCGTCGGCCCGTTCGTCTACGGCTACACCTCGACCCTCAATCTGGAAAAGTTTCGGCGCGAATTCAGCGAGGACAGGACAAAGGTCTATCCGATCCGGTTCTTCTGCTTCGGCCCGTCCTATAAATTCTGGGGACTGGTCGACGGCAGCTTCCATCTCGTCTGCCCGGCCGAGGCCGGCACGCTGTTCCTGCTTGGCACCGACCGCCTCGGCCGGGACGTGCTGTCCGGGCTGATCTACGGCGCCCGGATTTCGCTTACGGTCGGCCTGGTCGGCGTGGCGATCAGCATGGTGCTCGGCATCGTGCTCGGCGGCATTGCCGGCTATTTCGGCGGGCTTGTCGACGCCCTGATCCAGCGTGTGATCGAGATCCTGAAGTCGCTTCCCGAATTGCCCCTTTGGATGGCGTTGTCAGCCGCCTTGCCGGTGACCTGGAACCCGGTTTGGATCTATCTCGGGATAACCGTCATCCTGGGATTACTGGACTGGCCCGGACTGGCGCGGGCCGTCCGATCCAAGCTCTTATCGCTGAGGGAAGAGGAATATGCCCGCGCCGCGGCCATGATGGGCGCAAAACCCGGCCGCATCATCTCCAAACACCTGCTGCCCGGCTTCATGAGCCACATCATCGCCAGCGCATCCTTGTCGATACCTTCGATGATCCTCGGCGAAACGGCATTGTCCTTCCTCAATCTGGGTCTTCGACGACCGGCCGTTTCCTGGGGTGTGATGATGAACGAGGCGCAGGACATCACGATCGTCACGATCTATCCTTGGCTGATGGCGCCGGTCATCCCGGTCATCATTGTCGTGCTCGCCTTCAACTTCCTCGGCGACGGATTGCGCGATGCGGCCGATCCCTACAAATAGCCGGTTCTGATCCCCGTCGGACGGCGCGTTTGTAGGAGCCGGCTGTCCATGCAGGCGGCCGCGCGGCAGACTTGCAATCCCCGCTATATGGTGGATGATCCGCTCACGCGGGCTACCGGCGCCGCGCTGCCGGCTGCCGCCCATGGCTTGCAAAAATCGGAGGAAGCGCATGAAGACCCTGGCCCTGTCGATCGCTGCCGCGGCCCTTGCCGGTGGCCTCTTAGCTCCGGCGATCGCTGATGCCGCTGATGTGACGATCGGCATGCAACTCGAACCGCCCATGCTCGATCCGACGGCCGGTGCCGCCGCGGCCATCGACGAGGTCGTCTATGCGAACGTGTTCGAGGGGCTTGTGCGGTTCGCCGAAGACGGGTCGATCCGGCCGGCGCTGGCCGAAAGCTGGGACATCTCCGACGACGGGCTCACCTACACGTTCACCCTGCACGACGGCGTGACCTTCCACGACGGCACGGCATTGACGGCCGAGGACGTCAAGTTTTCGCTCGACCGGATCGGGGCGGATGACAGCAAGAACGCGCAAAAGGCGCTTTATGCCGCGATCGAGTCCGTCGACGCCGTGGACGAGCGCACCGTTCGTCTGACGCTGAGCCAGCCGACCGGCGCCCTGTTGTTCAACCTGGCCTGGGGAGACGCGATCATCGTGGCGCCGGAGAGCGTCGCCACCAACGCCACCAAGCCGGTCGGGACGGGACCGTTCCGGTTTTCGCGGTGGACCAAGGCCGACAGCATCGAACTGGTGAAGAACCCGGATTATTGGGGCGAACCGGCAAAGCTCGATGCCGTGACGTTCAAGTTCATTTCCGACCCCACGGCCGCCTTTTCCGCCGTGATGGCTGAGGACGTCGATGCGTTTCCGGTTTTTCCGGCACCGGAAATTCTCGATCAGTTTCGCGCCGATGCCCGGTTCGAGGTCGTTGTCGGCTCGACCGAGGGCGAAACCATCCTGTCGATCAACAACCAGCGACCGGCACTTTCCGATATTCGCGTGCGCAAGGCGATTGCCCATGCGATCGACCGCCAGGCGATCATTGACGGCGCCATGTTCGGCTACGGCACGCCGATCGGCACCCATTTCGCTCCGCATCACCCCGCCTATATCGATCTGACGGGCCAGTCCGCGCACGATCCCGACCTTGCCCGCAAGTTGCTCGCCGAGGCCGGTCATGCCGAGGGCCTGACCCTGTCGCTGAAACTGCCGCCGCCCTCCTATGCCCGGCGCGGCGGCGAAATCATTGCCGCGCAATTGCGTGAGGTCGGTATCAACACCGAAATCGCCAACCTGGAATGGGCGCAATGGCTTGAACAGGTCTTCCGCGGCAAGGATTTCGATCTGACCATCGTCAGCCATACCGAACCCTTGGACATCGGCATTTACGCGCGCGACGATTATTATTTTCAGTACCGTTCCGACGCGTTCAAGGACCTGAACGCAAAACTGAATGCCGCCACCGAACCGGCAGCCCGCCAGGACGTCCTGCGCGCCATGCAGCAGCAGATCGCCGATGATTATGTGAACGGCTATCTCTTCCAGCTTGCCCGCACCTCGGTGCGCAACAAACGCCTCAAGGGGTTGTGGCAGAACCTGCCGACCCAGGCCAACGACATGACCGCGGTCCACTGGGAGTGAGTGTCAGGTCAGGCCCGCGCGGCCCGATGGCATCCGGGCGAAAGAGCGTTGGAAACGCGGGGACGCCGACCGCGCGGCCGGTCTGATGCTGCGCTATGCGATCGGCCGGCTGGTGACCCTCGCGGTCAGCCTGCTGGTGGCGAGCCTCGTCATCTTCGGCGTCCTTCAAATCGTGCCCGGCGATCCGGCGTCCTACATGCTCGGAATGAATGCGGCCGAGGATACGGTGGCTGCTCTGCGCGAAGAACTCGGTCTGACCGGCTCGGCCCCGGCGCGCTACCTCGACTGGGTCGCGGGCATGCTGCGCGGCGATTTCGGCATCAGCTACACCTATCGCACGCCGGTATCGGAACTGGTGGCCGAACGGCTCTGGGTTTCCCTGCCTCTGACCATCTATGCATTGATCCTGTCGACGACCATTGCCCTGTTTGCCGGTGTGCTGGCGGCGAGCCGTCAGGGATCTGCCGCCGATCTCGGTGTTATGGGCGTGACGCAATTGGGCATTTCGGTACCGAACTTCTGGTTCGCCATGCTGCTGGTCCTGGTCTTTGCCGTCTCGCTGCGCTGGTTTTCCGCCGGCGGATTTGCCGGCTGGGAGGCCGGCCCGTTTGCCGCGCTTAAATCGCTGACGCTTCCCGCAATCGCGCTTGCTCTGCCGCAGGCCTCCATTCTGGCCCGCATCGTTCGATCTTCGCTGCTCGACAGCCTGCAGGAGGATTTCATGCGCACGGCCCGCGCCAAGGGTCTGTCGCGCCGCCAGGCCTTGTGGCGCCATGCCCTGCCGAATGCCATGATCCCGGTTCTGACGATCGTCGGCCTGCAATTCTCGTTTCTGATCGCCGGTGCCGTCATCATCGAAAACGTCTTCTTCCTGCCCGGCCTTGGTCGTCTGATCTTCCAGGCAATCACGCAGCGCGATCTGATCGTCGTCGAAAGCGTGGTCATGCTGCTTGTGTTTGCGGTGATCGTCGTCACGTTTCTGGTCGACCTGGCCTATGCCTGGGTCGATCCGCGCCTGAGGCGGCGGACATGAGCGAGGCCGACCTTCCCCGGGCGCCGTCGCGTTTCGTCGCCCTGCTTGGGACACGAAGCTTTGTCGTCGGTGTCCTCTTGTCCGCCGTGTTTCTGGTGGGCGGGCTCATCTCGCTCGTATGGACCCCTTACGACGTCACGGTACTTGCCATTGCGGACCGCTTGCGGCCGCCGTCGCCGAGCCATTGGTTCGGCACCGATCAGTTCGGTCGGGATGTGCTCTCCATGGTCATGGTCGGCGCACGCACATCGATCGCGGTCGGGCTGATCGCCGTCGGCATCGGTGTGGCGCTTGGCGTCCCGCTCGGCCTGGCGGCTGCAGCGCTGCGCGGCGGCTTCCTCGACGACGTCATCATGCGCACCAACGATCTCATCTTCGCCTTCCCCTCGCTGGTGATCGCGATCCTGATCACCGCTGTGTTCGGTCCGGGTGCCGTCAACGCGATCATCGCGATCGGTATATTCAACATTCCGGTTTTTGCCCGTCTCGCCCGCGGCGCGGCGCTGTCGCTGTGGACACGCGACTTTCTTCTCGCCGCCCGGGTTGCCGGAAAGGGACCGGCGCGGATTTCGGTGGAACACATTCTGCCCAACATCGCCAATCTCCTGATCGTCCAGGCCACCATCCAGTTCAGCCTGGGAATTCTGGCCGAGGCCGCTCTGTCCTATGTCGGGCTCGGCGCCCAGCCGCCGGTTCCGAGCTGGGGCCGGATGCTGGCCGAAAGCCAGACCCTTATCGGGCTCGCCCCGCATGTCGCGCTGTTTCCGGGCTTTGCCATCGTGCTCACGGTCCTTGGTCTCAACCTGACCGGGGACGGGCTGCGTGATGCCCTCGATCCGAAATTGCGGCGGGGACGCACATGACCCTGTTGAGCGTCGAAGATCTGACCCTGTCCATCAACGGAAGCCCGATCCTCAACGGCATCAGTTTCGATCTGCAAGCCGGCAATGTGCTCGGTGTGATCGGTGAGAGCGGATCGGGCAAGTCGATGACCGCCTATTCGGTGATGCACCTGCTGCCGGGCGGTTCTGAGTTGAACGGATCGATCCGCCTCAAGGGCCACGATCTGACGCGCCTTGACGAGGCGGCCCTTTGCGGTGTGCGCGGGGCACAAATCGGCATGGTCTTCCAGGAGCCGATGACGGCGCTCAATCCGGTGCGCACGATTGGCGACCAGGTGGCCGAGACCGTTGAGGTGCACGGCCGCGGCACGCGACGCGAAGCGTTGCAGGTGGCCCGCCGCACGCTTGACCGTGTCGGCCTGCCGGCCGACCGGTTCCCGCTCGACCGCTATCCCCACGAACTGAGCGGCGGCCAGCGCCAACGCGTCGTCATCGCCATGGCCATCGCCTTGCAGCCGGCCGTGCTGATTGCGGACGAACCGACGACCGCGCTCGACGTCACGACACAGGCGCAAATACTCGACCTGTTGCGCGGTCTGGTCGACGCGGACGGAATGGGTCTCCTCATGATCAGTCACGATCTCGGCGTGGTCGCGGGCATGGCCGACCGACTGGCGATCATGCGGCGCGGCGACATCGTCGAAGCGGGCCCGGCGGATGAGATCTTCGAAGCACCCGCCCATGCCTATACAAGGGCACTTATCGAGGCCTCCGGCCATCATCCGCCGCGCGGTCCCGACCGCACCCGGGAAGTGCCGCTCCTCGAAGTCCGTGATGTGGTGCGCACCTACCGCACGCCGCGGCCGACCTTCCTGGCGCCTCCCGGCCATTTCCGGGCCGTAGACGGTGTCAGTTTTTCGGTCCGGCGCGGCGAGAACGTCGGTCTGGTCGGCGAGAGCGGCTGCGGCAAGTCCACCCTGACCCGCGCCATCCTGGGGCTCGATCCGATCCAGGGCGGCGAGATCCGCGTCGCGGGAAACGTTGTCGATGCGGATCGGCGGATGGCACGGGCTGACCGCCGCCGAATGCAGGTGGTCTTCCAGGACCCCTACGGCAGCTTCAATCCCCGGCATCGCGTCGAGCGTCTCGTGGCGGAGCCGTTCCATCTGCTGGATGAACCTCTATCGGCCGGTGAGCGTCGTCGAAGGGTGGGCGCGGCGCTCGATCGCGTCGGCCTGTCGGCTGCCGATGCCGACCGGTACATTCATGAGTTCTCCGGCGGCCAGCGCCAGCGCATCGCCATTGCCCGGGCCCTGATCATCGAGCCGGATCTGATCCTGCTGGACGAGGCGGTATCCGCGCTCGATGTCTCGATCCGCGCCCAGATCCTCGACCTTCTGGCGGATCTGTCGCGCCGGCTGAACCTGTCCTACCTGTTCATTTCCCATGACCTGTCGGTCGTTCGGGCGGTGACCGACCGGGTCCTTATCATGCGCGCGGGCCGCATCGTCGAGGAGGGCGCCACAGAGACAGTGTTCCGCAACCCGCAACACGCCTATACCAGACAATTGATTGCGTCCTCACCGGACATCGACAGCGCGCTTGCCCAAAGGAAAATCTCATGACAGCCCATCCCGATCTCTGGTTCCCCTCGCAATCCGTGTTCATTGACGGCGCGTGGACGGAATCCGCAACAGGTGACGTGCTGCCGCTGGAGGATCCGTCCACCGGGTCCGAAGTCGGCGAAATCGCCCGCGGGTCCGCCGAGGACATCGACCGGGCCGTTGCCGCGGCCCATGCCGCGTTGACGGGACCATGGGGTCGTATGACGGCCGCGGAGCGCGGCCGCGTTCTGGCCGCCATGGGGCGGCTGGTGCTGGATCGGGTGGACGCGCTTGCCCGCCTGGAATCCGCCGATGTCGGCAAGCCGTTGAAACAGGCACGGGCCGATGCGGTGGCGCTTGCCCGCTACCTGGAATTCTACGGCGGCGCGGCCGACAAGGTGCACGGCGAGACCATCCCCTATCTCGACGGGTACACGGTCTACACGCTGCGCGAGCCGCACGGCGTCACGGGTCATATCGTGCCGTGGAACTACCCGATGCAGATCATTGGCCGGTCGGTCGGCGCTGCCCTTGCCATGGGCAATGCCTGTGTCCTGAAACCGGCGGAGGAAGCCTGTCTGACCGCGCTCGCCTTTGCCGCGATCGCCGAAGAGGCCGGCTTGCCGAAGGGGGCACTCAATGTCGTCCCCGGCCTCGGAGAGGAGGCGGGTGCCGCACTTGCTGGTCACCCTGGCATTCACCACGTGTCGTTTACCGGATCGGTCGGCGTCGGATCGCTGGTGCAGGCGGCTGCCGCAAAAAACGTCGTACCGGTGACGCTGGAATTGGGCGGCAAGTCGCCCCAGGTCGTATTCGAGGATGCCGATCTGGATCGCGCCCTGCCGTTCCTGGTCAATGCCGGCATCCAGAATGCCGGCCAGACCTGCTCGGCTTCGTCCCGCATTCTCGTGCATGAAAGCGTTCGGGACGCCGTGACCGATCGCATGGCCGCGCGCTACCGTGAACTTCAGGTCGGACCGGCCATGCAGGACCTCGATATCGGCCCGCTGATCTCGGCGCGCCAGCACACGATCGTATCCGGATTTGTCGGTCAGGCCACGGATCTCACTCTGGCCGGCGAGGGCAATCTTACGTCCAATGCGCCTGCTGGCGGGCATTATGTCCTTCCGCGGCTCTACGCGGAGGTGCCGGCCGATCACGTACTCGCGCAGGATGAAGTCTTCGGTCCGGTCCAGGTGATCGTTCCGTTCCGCGACGAGGACGAAGCCGTCGCAATCGCCAATGGAACGCAATACGGCCTCGTCGCCAGTGTCTGGAGCACGGATGGCGGCCGTCAGATGCGGCTCGCCCGCAAGCTGCGTGCCGGTCAGGTCTTCATCAACAATTACGGCGCCGGCGGCGGGGTTGAACTGCCCTTCGGCGGCGTGGGCCGGTCCGGCCACGGGCGCGAAAAGGGTTTCGAGGCGCTTTATGGTTTTTCCAGCCTGAAGACGGTCGCGGCCCATCACGGCTGATGCCGCCGCACGTCGGTCAATCCGGTAGTGTTTCAGCGGTCAGCCCGAACAGGGTCGGCGGGTCTTGCCAGCGTGCGGCCGGATGGTCGCTCGTCAGGGAAAGAAAGGCGTCCAAAAACGCCCAGGTCTCCTCGTCATGCACCAGATGATGGGTAAGGAGGCCGATCGGTTCGTTACGACCGGCAAGCCGACGGTCGATCTCCTTTTGCAGCATCGCTGTTACCCGATCCCACCCGATGAAGCCGCGCCCGCCATGCCAGTCGATCATATCGACATGGGTATTGACCTGGTGCGGATCGGCGCCCGTCGGGCCATAGGTCGACAGGCCCGTCAGCCCGATTTCAATGCGCCGCTCCGCGATGTCGGGGGCGATCCGGTTCCAGGGCGGTGTGAGAATCGGCGCGAAGAGGGATCCGGCCCGCTCCGTCAGGATATCCCGGCCTCGGGCCAGCTCATCCAGCACGAGATCTGCCGCGCGCGCGGCCCCGAGTTCGGTCTTCTTCTCAGAAGGCGGCTCGTGGTTTCGGTGGGCAAAGCCATGCTGACTGACCGTAACGCCGCCCGTATCGGCAATGCGGGAAAACAAACCCGGTTCCGCCGGTTCGGGAATGACGGCAAGCACGAGCGGCACGCCGAAGCGATCGGCTTGACCGAGCAGCCTGTCGAGAGCGGCGGTCTGGCTGACGGCGTCGTCGTCGCGCCACCAGAAGTCCAGGATCTTTCCGGCCTGCCGGACGCGTTCGAGGGTGCCGGTGAGGGCGTGTTCTAAGTCCGCACGTTCTGAACTCGGCATTCTATCCTTTAATCCGTTTCGTTTCGTGCATCTCGCACAGGATATCCGCGGCGACAGCCGCACCGTTCATCCGGATCTGCAGGTCCGGGCGCGGATGCACAAGCGCGGCATCGACAGCCTCTGCGAGGCGGGCCGCGGTCACCTCGGCCTGGGGTACGACCTGGCCCAGCCCGCGCCGATGCAACAGATCGGCGCGCAGCCGCTGTTCTGTTTCGCCTTCGTCCTCGAACGGCACAAAAACCGCGGCGCAACCGGCTTCGACCACGTCGAGCGCCGTATTGTAGCCGGCCTGGCTGATTGAAAGCCGTGCCTGGGATAACAGTGCCCGAAAGTCCGGGCGCACGCGTTCCACAACGAACCCGTCGTCGGCCGCGCGCCGCAGACTATCGAAAGCAGCCGGCGTATGGGCGTTGCCGATCAGCAGCCGCCATGTCAGATCGCCGGCCCGCCTCGAATGCGCCCGCGCCGCTAGCGCCGTCTGCAGGAGGTCGAGCCCGACCGCACCGCCGCCGGCCGAGACGATCACCTTATCCGTGCCGTCATTCGGGCCAGGGTGCGCGGCGCCGGTTGCCTCGTGAACATATCCCGTATACCGGACGAGATCGGCAATCCGGTCGGCATAGGCAAAGCTGTCTTCAAGCCTGACAAGCGCCGGATCGGCATGCACGAGCACGAGGTCGTAATGGGCCCGGGCGATATCCGCCATCCAGGCCTCCTTGCGCGGATCTGTCTTGCGCACGAGGATATCACGGACAGAACAGGCTATCAGCGGGGCGGGATCCGACGTGCCGGCCTTGTCCAGCAATGGCAGCAGTTCAAAGGCGAATTTGCGGCGGCCAAGCGGAAAGGTCTCGGTAACGAGAATGTCGGGCCGGATGACCTCATAAAGGTCAAGCAGACGTTCGGTGCGGTCCGTTTGCCAGATCTCATCGAGCGCCTGGCCTGCCGGGTCAACAAGCCCGGCGAACCGGGCGTCGGCCGCCCGGGCCGGCGGCAATTCCCGGACATCGAAACCGGAAACGTCCAGCGTGGCGGGCAGGCTATTTCCGGTGACCAGGGTGACCGCCAACCCGCGGCGCGCCATTTCACGGGCCAGAGCCGCCGCGCGCACCGCGTGACCGGTTCCAAGCAGATGCTGCACATAGATCAGGCAGGTGCGATCGCGCATGACGGACCTTCACGTCGCCGCTTGTCCGGAACCGGACAGGGTTCCATCGCTCACCACGGCCTCAAGGATTGCGGACAGGGACAACCCGCCGGTATTCAATCCGTGTTTGTCGCGCACTGCGGATTGTCCGGCGCGGCCGAAGACGGGAATCCGCTCCGGGTGATCGAACAGCGTGCGCAGCGCGTCCGCAAAGCCGGAATCGTCGCCTTCCGGCGCGAGATATCCGGTCTTGCCGTGTTCGACCAGGTCCGGCACACCGCCGCTGCGGCCGCCGACGACGGCCAGTCCGGCCGCCTGCGCCTCAAGAAACACCAGGCCGAAGGCCTCGTTGACCGCGGGCCAGACGAACACATCGCTTTTGCTGCAGAGATCGGGCACCCGGTCCGGATCGACCCGTCCGAGCCAGGTCGTGCGATCCGGCGGAAACAGCGGGCGCAGGCGCTCGGCCGCTTCGCCGTCGCCGGCAATGGTCAGGGTCCAGGGATAGGCTGCGAGCCGGTTGAGGGCGTCGGCCAGAACCCGATAGGAGCGTTCCTTGTCTCCGGCCCGCATCATGGCGATCGTAAGCAGTCGGACCGGTTTCGGCGGGTTTAAAGTCATGGCCCGCACCCGAAAGGCGGTCGTATCGATAAAGGGAGGCACGAGCCGGATTCGCTTGGCGGGAACCACGGCCGACAACCCGGCAGCATCTTCCTGATGCAAGGCGATCACGGCAGCGGCGCGCTTGAGCGCCGCGTCGGCGGATGCGAAGCCGAGTGCCCAGGGCCCGTGTGCCCGTTTCAGGGCACGGCTTGCTTCCGCCACGACATAGGGCAGACTGAAAGCATCCGCGACACGCGGTCCGATCCAGTCCGGTGCCTTGTGGTAGAGGTGGTAGGTGAACCACAGGTCGGCCGGCGGCGCTGGGGCGTCGCGCCATTCTGCGATGATTGTCTCGGCTTCCGCCTCGGCTTCGGCGCGCAACGCCTCCTGTTCCGGCCCGCCATGGCGCGACCAGGTTCTTGTCGTGGCGCCGATTGCTACGTCGTGACCGGCTTCGATCAGCGCCCGGCGGATCAGCCGGCCGAGTTGCCGGTCCCCGGAGGGCACCGGATGGTCGAGCGGTTTCATCGGTGCATAAAAAGCAACCCGCAGTGTCATGATGCAATAAGCGGCCGGAACCAGCCTGCCAGCCTGTCAATGCCCGCATCGCAGGAAAACTCCGATCGCACCCGCGCGGTCCCCGCCTCGGCGAGGCGCATCCGCAGGTCGTCGTCCCGCGCGAGCTGCGTAATCGCGGCCGCCAGGCCTCCCGGATCCCCGGGCTCGACGAGCCAGCCGGTGCTTTTGTGATCGATGAGTTCCGGGATGGCGGAGACCCGCGTGGCGATGCAGGCAAGACCGGACAATTGCGCTTCCATCAGAACATTGGGCAGGCCGTCCCGGTCGCCGCTACGGGCGATCTTAGCTGACAGCACGAACAGGTCGGACGCCCGATAGGCCTCAAAGACGGCGGACCGCGGGAGCGACCCTTTCCAGTTTACGCGATCCGACAGTCCGAGACCGTCTGCCATGGCTTTAAGCTCGCCCAGCAATTCGCCCTTGCCGATATGATCGAGGTGCCAGTCGATATCGTCCGGCAACAGGCTGAGCGCGCGCAACAGGTCATCGAAACCTTTTTTCTCCACGGCGCGGCCGACCGTGACGATGCGGAACGGCTTCGGCCTCGCGCGGGGCGGCGCATGTTTTTCCGGCCGGTCGAGCGTAGCGAGATCAAGGCCGTGATAGACCAGCGAAACGGGGTCGCGCCCGTCCGCCAGACCGTTCAGGTGATCGGTGTTGAGCCGCGTGCAGCTAACGCCCCAGGCGGCATCCCGGAGTTTTTCGCGCAGCTCCCATTCCGGCGTGGTCCAGATGTCCTTGGCATGGGCGGAAAACGACCATGGGCGTTCAAGGAGGGCGGCCGCATAGCGGGTCACCGAAGCCGGTGTATGCAGGTAATGGCTGTGCAGCCAGCCCACATCCTCCGGCAATTCGCTCGCCAGCACGCAGGCCTGGCCCCAGCGGCGGAGCCGGTTCGCCGATCCGTCGCGGGCCAGGTCACTTTCGAAGATGGCCCGAGCCCGGTCATGGCCGGGCAGGGCACGTGCGGCGGCGCGTGCCCGCCGCACCCGCGTCGGATCGTCTTTCAGATATTCCGGAAGGTAGAGCACCTCGGCGCGGATCGCCCGGTGCATGTCATGGATCGCGTCGTCATAGGGATGGCGCAGCGAGACGATCAGCTGTTCGATGCCGCGGTTCTGTAATCCGAGGATTTCCTGGGCGATAAAGGTTTCCGAAAGTCGGGGGTATCCCTTTACCACCACGGCCAGCCGGCCAGCAGAACGAGGCATCCTTTCCCGGCCTATTCGCCGACGACGGCCAGCGCCGGACCGCTTTCACTGCCCTGCTTATTCAGGATTTCATCGACACGCGCATTGATGACGTCGAGGCCGCCGAGCAGGCCCGTATGGCCGGCCGCAGACGGCGGATCCTGTTTCGGCAGTGCGACAAGGGCTTCCGTCATCATGTCGACATTCGACAGGTGCTCGATCGGCAGGACTCGCAACAGGCCGCTCTCTTCCGCCCGGCCGGCCCGGATCGACTGTTCCCGGCGCGGTACGACACGCGGAACCAGGAGGGTCGGTTTGTCGAAGGACAGGATCTCGCAGAACGTGTTGTAGCCGCCCATGCCGACGATCGCCATGGCGTGTGTCATGAAGCGCTCGATATGCGGCGTGAACCGCATGACCTTGACGTTGCGCAATTGTTCGGCCCGCGCAGTGAATTGCTGCTGGTGTTCCGCATCCATGAAGGGGCCGAGCACGATCAGCGCCGGAAACAGCGGTTCCTCGTAGGATTCGTAGGCCCGCAACACCCAGTCGACGACCTCGACGCCGTCGCCGCCGCCGCCCGGCGTGACCAGAATGAAGGGGTCGGTCCCGAACGGCAGCGGTTCCACATCCGGTTGGGATTTGGACAAATGCCGGCGCAGATAGCCCGTAAACCGCACCTTCTGCGTCACGTGCGGGGCAAGGCCCAATCCGGTCAACGGATCGTAGACGTTCGGCAGCCCATAGACCCAGATCTCGTCATAAAGCTCGTCAAGGGCCGGAAAGACTCCCTTTCGGGTCCATTCGTCTTCCAGCACGGCCGCATCGTCCATGACGTCGCGCAGGCCGAGGATCACGCGCGTATCCGTGCCTTTCAGCATTTCCAGCGTCGGGCGCACCTCGGCGCGAAGACCGAGCGGTTCCTTGTCGACCAGAAAGATGTCCGGTTCGAAGATCGAAGCGGTGTGTTCGATGATCGACGACCGGATCTCCAGTGTCTTTTCGATATCGATGCTCAGGCTCAGCGATGTGTATTCGCCGTTTCTGAGTTTGATTACGCCCGGGATCCGGATGAAGTCCACATGGGTCCTGAAATCGAAGCTGCCGATGATCGGCGATCCGGACAGGATCAGCACGGACAGGTCGGAATTGTGACCGACGAGCGAATGCGCGATCGCCCGGCAGCGGCGCAGGTGTCCGAGACCGAACGTGTCGTGGCTGTAGATGAGAATTTTAGGTGATTGCGAACGCATTCCTGAGACGGATCCCCGGTTCCGGTTTCCCCGCCTGAGGGAGAATCACGGGCAAAGCTGAAGGGCGTTCCTGTTCGAACAGCGTTGAGGTAGGCGGTTCCGGCACTCGGCGCAAGGGTTCGCGCGATTTGTCCGCATTCATTGCATTGCCTGCACCGGAGCGGTGTTCCGGCTGGCATCGTAACGATACGCGACCGCGTTTCCGGCGCTGATATCCCTGTGTCCAGGCACCAGGCACCGGTTCCCGATATCGTCGAGCGCTTAGGCTCCAATCCCCCATTGATGCGCGGCAGGCCCGCAATGAAATCCCAGAATAGCCGGTTCCCGACAGCCCCGTCCAATCAAATACCGTCGGAAAGAAAGCATTGACCAAAGGCGCAAAGCCCGCCACCCTCCGACCGGATGGTGCCTTCTATCGTGACTCGCAGCTTGGATAACTCGAAATACAATACGGAGGTTTCGCTTACTTTATCCGTGACGACAATGTAGCGGCGCGATGGAAAGTGGAATCTTCAAATATATTTGGAAGCATTCATTGCCGCAACAAGCTTTTGTCTTGTTTGTGACGGTGCTTTCTTTTCCAATTCTCTTCCTTACGCTCGAACTACCAAAGCAGATTATCAATGATGCTATTGAGGGCGATAATTTCCCTAGAGAGATAGTCAATTTTGAGTTTTCTCAAGTCGAATATCTATTTCTATTGTGTTTTTTATTTCTCGGCACTGTGATAGTGCATAATGCATTTAAATTTTTTATCAATGTATACAAGGGGTTGGTCGGCGAAAGGATGTTGCGCCGGTTGCGGTACGACCTGTATTTCAGGTTAATCCGGTTCCGCCTGCCGCAATTCCGTAAGATGAGTTCCGGCGAAATCATTCCCATGATCACGGCCGAGGTGGAAGCGCTTGGCGGGTTTATCGGCGAAGCCTTTGCGACGCCGGCGTTTCAGGCCGGAAACCTGATCGTCTATTTTTTCTTCATTGCGTTGCAATCCCCTGTTCTTGGGGTCGCGGCGATTTCGCTTTATCCGCTTCAAATGTGGTTGATCCCGAAAATGCAGGCCCGGGTCGTCCGCATGACGCGCAAGCGTATCAAGAACATCCGGCGCCTGTCGGACCGGGTCGGGGAAAGCATTTCCGGGGTGTCGGAAATCCATGCCAACGATACCTCGGCCTGGCACCTTTCGGAGGTCTCGGCGCGGCTCTATGAAAACTTCAAGATTCGCTTCGAGATCTTCATCTGGAAATACCTGATCAAGTTCACCAACAACATCATCAACCAGCTCACGCCGTTCTTTTTCTATGCCTTCGGCGGGTATCTGGTGATCCAGGGGGAGATGGTCATCGGCAGCCTGGTCGCGGCGCTGGTGGCTTATAAGGATCTTGCCGCGCCGTGGAAAGAATTGCTGGCCTATTACCAGGAGGCGGCGGACGTCCAGGTTAAATACAAGACCGTGGTGGAGAACTTCGATCCGCCCGACCTGTATGCTGTAAACCGCTTCACCTCTGATCCACCGGCCGACACGGTGATCGACGGAAACATCCGGTTGGAGAATGTATCGCTCGGCGATGCCGGTTCCGGCCAGGATCTCCAGGGCGTTTCTTTCGAGGTTGCATCCGGGTCCGGTGTGGCGCTTGTCGGCGGCGATTCCAGCGGGCGGACCGAAGCGCTACAGGTCATGGCCGGCCTCTTGAGCCCGCAGACCGGGCGTGCCTACCTGGGAGAGGCCAGCATCGAAGACCTGCCGGAATCCGTGCTCGGTCGTAAACTGGCCTATCTGTCGTCCAACCTGCATATCTTCACGGGGACCATTCGCAGCAATCTGTTATACGGCCTGCGGCACAAACCGCTGCCCCGGGAAAAGCCCGATCCTGAATGGGAAAAGGCGCTCAAGGAGGCCAAGCAGACGGCGAACTCGCTCTACGATTTCGACGCCGAATGGGACGATCCGAGCCAATCCGGCGTCGAAACCCAGGAGGAGCTCGACGTCAAGGCGGTGCTGTATCTCTACAAGGTCGGTTTCGGACCGGATCTGTACCGCATGGGCATGCAGGCCAATATCGATCCCGGCGAACAGCCCGAACTCGCGACGCAGATCCTGCAGGCGCGCTGGACGGTTGCAGAGCGGGTCGCTGCCGATCCGACCCTGCAGAACGCCATCGTTCTCTGGAACCCGGATACCTTGAACCACAGCGCAACGCTGGCCGAAAACGTCCTGTTTGCCTTGCCGTCCGACGGCACGATGGACATGGAAGCCCTGTCGACGGACAAGCTTGTGCTGGCGTTCCTCGAACGCACCGGACTGAAAGACGACCTGGTCGAAATCGGTCTGGCGATTGCGGAGACCATGGTCGACCTGTTCGCCAATGTGAGTTCCGACAATGCGCTGTTGTCCGAATACAGTTTCATCCGGCCGGAGGAGATTCCGATCTACGAACGCCGCATTGCCGAAGTCAAAAGTTCGGGTGTGGGCACGTTGTCGGCTTCTGCCGTCTCGGAACTGATAAGCGTCGCCTTCCAGTTGATCCCGGCCCGGCATCGTCTCGGCGTCCTGACGGATGCGCATATCGGGAAAATCGTGGCCTCGCGACAGATCTTCAAGGAAATGCTGGCCGAGAAGGAAGACACCAGTTTCGTCCCGTTTGAACGCGACGCCTATATCGCTGCGCAATCGATCGGCGATAACCTGATTTTTGGCAAGGTCCGTCTCGACCGCCGCGACGCACGTGCCAAGATCGACCAATTGGTCGGCGATATCGTTGCCGAACAGAACCTGCGGGCGCCGATCTCGCTTGCCGGCCTCAGCTACGATGTCGGCATTGCCGGATCCCGCCTTTCCGCCGGCCAGCGCCAGAAGGTCGGTATCGTACGGGCCCTGATGAAGCAGCCGGCCGTCCTGATTCTGGACGATGTGGCAACGTATGGCGGTGATGACGACAAGGTGATCCTGGACTTCCTGACGCGGGAATTCGAAGACATGACATTGGTTTACGGCGCGCCACGCCTCAACCTTGTGAGCGAGTTCGAACACATCATCTACATGCAGGAGGGGCGCGTTCTGACGACCGGGCCCTATCACAAAGTAGCGGAGACCTCGGGTGTCGAGTAAGACCCGGGTCGCCGTGTGGGGAGAGAAAACATGAGCCTGGACAGTGAAGTCGACGCTCTCAGGAAAGTTCCGATTTTCAAGGGAATAGAACCGGCCAAGCTTCGTCTTCTCGCCTTCATCAGTGAGCGCATGAGTTACCATCCGGGTGAGAATGTCTGCGTTCAGGGTGAGGCGGGGGATTCCGCCTATGTCATTATGGGCGGCACGGCCGATGTGGTGGTGCGCACACCGCAGGGCGAACGTCCGGTTGCGGAGGTCAAGCAGAACGATTTCGTAGGAGAGATCGCGATATTATGCGATGTACCCAGAACCGCCACAATCGTCGCCAAGACCGAACTGAATGTATTGACCATATCGAAGGACAGTTTCTTGAAAATGCTGCAGGAATTTCCTGAGATGGGTCTTGAGGTCATGCGTGTTCTGGCGCAGCGACTCGAAAAAACGACGCGCGACCTTGCCGAAGTCCGGTCCCGCCTGCCATAGATCTTTCCGTGCCCTGTCGGGCGAGGCGAACTTCCGAATGCAGACCGTAAGTACAAGATCGAAGGACGCTGTTTTCGACCCGCACCGCCGCAACGGGGGCCGCGCCTGCGCTGGCGCGTGCTGTGCCGTAAGCCCCGGCCATGGCGGCGGGCAGAAACCCGGTTTCTTTGGCACAGACAGGCTGTTCCATGCCGGATAAGGCTCCTTTCAGCATTACATTCTGGGGCGTGCGCGGTTCCATTCCGACACCGGGGCCGGAAACCCTGGTCTATGGCGGCGAAACGACCTGTCTGGAGGTTCGGATCGACGATCGCCTGATCATTGTCGATTGCGGATCCGGCGCACGGGGCCTCGGCAACCACATGCTCGATCGTGGCGACGGCCATGCCGATGTGCTGTTTACCCATACCCATCTCGATCACATTATCGGCTTGCCGTTTTTTGCGCCCGCCTTTGCCGCAGGCATGAAGATTACCTGCCATGCCGGCCATCTTGGCGGCGATGGCCATACGCTGCGCCGTGTCCTTGAACGGGTGATGTCGCCGCCGGTCTTCCCTGTCGCCATCGACGTCCTGAAGGCGTGCACCTTCCGGGCGTTCACTGCGGGTGACACGCTTCGGGTCGCCGGCGGTGTGGAAGTGGACACGATCGCGCTGAACCATCCTGACGGTGCCACCGGGTACCGGTTTCGCTCCGACGGCCGGACCTTGTGCATCATCACCGACCACGAACACGGCAATCCGGAGATCGACGCGGCGGTGATGGACTTCGTCCGGGACGCCGACGTGATGGTCTATGACGCCACCTACACGCCCGAAGAATACGAACACGTCGTCGGCTGGGGACACTCGACCTGGACCGAATGCGTGCGCATTGCGGGCCTTGCCAATGTAACGACGCCGGTGCTGTTCCACCATGAGCCGTATCGCACTGACGAGGATCTCGACCGGATCAAGCAGGAGGTCGAGCGCTGCCACAGCGGCGCGCTGGTCGCCCGCCAGGGCATGGTACTCGAAATCGGCTGAAGCGTTCTGCTGTCCGACGCACAACAAGCCCGGATCCGGGCCGTTAGCTTCATCGTGAGGAAACATCCATGAAACTTGACTCTTCGATCAGTGCCGTCGTCACCGGCGGTGCCTCCGGCCTGGGTGCGGCAACAGCCCGGCGCCTTGCGGCCAGCGGTGTCCGCGTGACGCTGTTCGACATGAACGCGGAAAGCGGCGAGGCGGTTGCCGCCGAAATCGGCGGCGTGTTCGCGTCGGTCGATGTCACCTCGGACGAAAGCGTCGCCGCCGGGTTCGAGACCGCCCGCGCCGCCCATGGCGGCGAGCGCATCCTGGTCAATTGCGCCGGCATCGCGCCGGTCGCAAAGACCGTTTCGCGCGGCGCGCCGCATCCTCTCGACATGTTTGAAAGCGTGATCCGGGTCAATCTGATCGGCTCGTTCCGCTGCATCGCGCAGTCGGCAACCGGCATGGCGAATCTCGACCCGGTATCCGCGGACGGCGAGCGCGGTGTGGTGATCTCCACCGCGTCGGTTGCCGCGTTCGATGGTCAGATCGGGCAGGTCGCCTACGCGGCGTCGAAAGCCGGCGTAGCCGGTATGACACTGCCGGTGGCGCGTGATCTGTCCAACCTCGGCATCCGTGTCATGACGATCGCTCCGGGCATCTTCGAAACGCCGATGTTGATGGGTCTGCCCGACCACGTGCGGGATTCGCTCGGGCAGCAGGTGCCGTTCCCATCCCGGCTTGGCCGTCCGGAGGAATTTGCCGATCTGGCGGCCCATATCTGCGAAAACGATATGCTCAACGGCACCACGATCCGGCTCGACGGTGCGATCCGCATGGCGCCGCGCTAACTTTTTTTCATGACTGCCATCAGATCGCCGCCGGCCGCTTCGACCGCGGCCGCATCTGGCGGTGTGTCGGCTGCGATCAGCCGGCGGGCGCTCATATGGTCGCGGGCGCGGTTCACGGTTTCCGCGGCAGCCAGCCGCGCGCCGTCGAAATGATAGACTGCAAGCGTTCCCGCCGCTTCGTCTTCGTAGACCTGATGCGTCTGGCCGGGCTGCGCAAGGCCGGCGATCTGCAGCTTCCTGTCGAACTGGTCGGACCAGAACCAGGGCACGACATCGTAATCGGCCGGTTTGCCCATGACGGCATTGGCGACGAGTTTTGCCTGGTCGACGGCGTTCTGCACCGATTCAAGCCGGACCCGGTCGGGATAAAGCGCGTGGTCGGCATGGCAGCAATCGCCGATCGCAAAGACTGCCGGATCCGCGGTACGTCCGGCCCGGTCGACGACAATGCCCCGGTCCACCGGCAGGTCCGCTTCCCGGGCAAGCGCATCGTTCGGCACGACGCCGATGCCGACAATGGCGAGTTCTGCCGGCACGGTGCCTTGCGGCGTTTCGATGCCCGTAAGCCGGGCGCCGTCGCCGGTAAAGCCCGTCACGCCGCTTGAGAGGTGAACGATGCTGTCATGCGCCCGGTGCAGCCGAAGGAAAAAGTCCGACACGGCCGGCGAGACCGCGCGCCCCATCAGCCGGTCGGCGGCTTCGATAACGGTGACCGACTTGCCGATCTTGGAAAAGACGGCTGCGATTTCCAGGCCGATAAAGCCGCCGCCGATCACGGCGCAGGACGACGCGCTTTCCATTTCGGCCCGGATGGCGTCGACATCGGCGAGCGTGCGCAGGGCATGGATGCCGCCAAGGTTCGCGCCGGGAACATCAAGCAGGCGCGGCCGCGCGCCGGTCGCCAGTACCAGGGACTCGTAGGCCCGGGCCGTGCCGGTCGACAGGCGCACCTGTTTGTCTGCCCGATCGATCGCCGTCACGCGCACGCCACGGACAAGCTCGATCTCCTTGGCGGCGTAGAAGTCGGCCGGTCGCAGATGCAATTGCTCCGTGCTGACCTCGCCGAGAAGATACCCCTTCGACAGCGGCGGACGCTGATAGGGCAGGGCGTCCTCGTCGCCGATCAGGCAGATCGGGCCGTCATGGCCCTGCGCCCTGAGGGCGTCGGCAAGGATACCGCCGGCATGGCCGGCGCCGACAATGACAATTCCCCCGGGCATGGTCGGTTCCGGTTCCGTCTTCGTGCGTTGTCCGGCCGATCAGAAAAAGGCCTGCAATCCGGTTTGCGCCCGGCCGAGGATCAGGGCGTGGATGTCGTGCGTGCCTTCGTAGGTGTTCACCGTTTCCAGATTCACCATGTGCCGCATGACGTGAAACTCGTCGGCGATGCCGTTGCCGCCGTGCATGTCCCGGGCGAGCCGGGCGATGTCGAGCGCCTTGCCGCAATTGTTGCGTTTGACGATCGAAATCATCTCCGGCGCCATGCGGCCCTCGTCGAACAGGCGCCCGACGCGCAGCGACCCTTGCAGGCCAAGCGAGATTTCGGTCTGCATGTCGGCGAGTTTCTTCTGCACCAATTGCGTGGCTGCCAGCGGTCGGTCGAATTGCTTGCGATCGAGCGTGTACTGGCGGGCCGCGTGCCAGCAGAATTCAGCCGCGCCCATCGCACCCCATGAAATCCCGTAACGCGCCCGGTTGAGACACCCGAACGGTCCCTTCAGGCCGGAGACATTGGGAAGGAGATTGTCCTCGGGCACGATCACTCCGTCCATGACGATCTCGCCGGTAACCGATGCCCTGAGCGACAATTTGCCTTCGATCTTCGGCGCCGACAGGCCGGCCATGCCCTTTTCCAGCACAAAACCGCGGATCTTGTTGTCATGGGCTTCAGACTTCGCCCACACGACGAAGACGTCGGCCATCGGCGAATTGGAGATCCACATCTTGGAGCCGGTAAGCCGGTAGCCGTCGGACACCTTTTCGGCGCGGGTTTTCATGCCGGCGGGATCGGAACCGGCATCCGGTTCGGTCAGCCCGAAACAGCCGACCCATTCGCCGGACGCCAGTTTCGGCAGGTATTTCTTACGCTGGGTTTCGTCGCCATAGGCATAGATCGGATACATCACCAGCGAGGATTGCACGCTCATCATCGAGCGATAACCGGAATCGACCCGTTCGACTTCGCGCGCGACCAGGCCGTAGGACACGTAGTTCGCGCCGACGCCGCCATATTCCTCCGGCACCGTCACACCGAGCAGGCCCATCTCGCCCATTTCGTTGAAGATCGCCCGGTCGCCGGTTTCGTTCCGGTACGCATCGAGCACCCGCGGCTGCAGCTTTTCCTGGGCGTATTGCCGTGCGGATTCAGCGATCATGCGCTCGTCTTCGCTCAACTGATCGTTCAGGAGGAAGGGATCGGACCAGTCGAAGCCGGCCGGCTGTGCGGCCTGCGTTTCCTTCGGGGCTAAGCTCATCGGGCTCTCCTCATTCGGCGCCTTTTGGCGGCGGGTTCAGGCGGCCGGTTCGGCCGCCTCCCGGCGCGTTTCCGGGCGCCGTTTTGACATTTTTTCCACCACATTGGCAATCAGTTTCAGGCCGGCATCGCCGCCGAGCGTCATGATCGATTCCGGATGAAACTGAACGGCGGCAATCGGTTCCCCTGTGTGTTCGATGGCCATGATGACGCCGTCTTCAGTTTGCGCGGTGATGCGGAAATCCGGATCGAGACTGTCGGCGACTGCCTGCAGGGAATGGTAGCGCCCGACCGCCAGCGGTGCATCGATCCCCTGAAACAGGGCGCTGTCCGCCTCGAAGCGGATGATCGACGGTTTGCCGTGCATCGGTACCGGAAGCTGCGACAACCGGCCGCCGAAAGCTTCTGCAAGTGCCTGCAGGCCGAGGCAGACGCCGAAGACCGGCAGATTGCGCTCGCGCAAGAGCGCGATCGTGCGCGCGCAGTCGAAATCCTTCGGCGAACCGGGCCCTGGCGACAGCACTGCGAAGTCCGGGCTGACGGCGTCCAGGTCGGCCGCTGCGATCGGTACGCGCAGGGTCGTCACCCGGGCGCCGGTCTGCCGGAAGTAATTGGCGAGCGTGTGTACGAAGCTGTCTTCGTGATCGATCAGCAGAATGTGGGAGCCGTCGCCCGGGCGGGCTTCCGGTCGGTCCGTGTCCGGCCCGGCATTGGTACCCGCCTCGCGTACCGCCGCGAGCATGGCGGACGCCTTCAACTCTGTTTCGCGTTCTTCGTCCTGCGGATCGGAATCATACAACAGCGTTGCACCCGCCCTGATCTCGGCGATGCCGTCCTTCACGCGAATGGTGCGAAGCGTCAGTCCGGTATTCAGGTCGCCGTTAAAATGCACCATGCCGATGGCGCCGCCATACCAGGCGCGCGGGCTCTTTTCGTTGTCCTCGATGAACTGCATGGCCCAGCGTTTCGGCGCCCCGGTCACCGTCACCGCCCATGCATGCGAAAGAAAGGCGTCGAGCGCGTCCATACCGTCCCGCAACCGTCCTTCGATGTGATCGACCGTGTGGATCAAGCGGGAATACATCTCGATCTGACGTCGCCCGATCACCCGCACGGAACCGGGGTCGCAGATTCGGCTCTTGTCGTTGCGGTCGACGTCGGAACACATGGTGAGTTCGGCTTCGTCCTTCTCCGAATTCAGGAGGGCCCGGATTTGCGCTTCGTCCTCGATGGCGTTTCGGCCGCGTCGGATCGTACCGGAAATCGGGCAGGTCTCGACCCGGCGCCCGCCGGTCACCCGGACGAACATTTCCGGCGACGCGCCGATCAGATATTCCCGGTTTCCCAGATTGATGAAGAAGGAATAGGGCGACGGATTGATGGCTTTCAGCCGCAAACTGATCGCCGACGGCATCGACCGGCAGCGTTCGGTAAACATCTGGCCCGGCACCACCTCGAACAGGTCGCCGCGTTCGAAATAGGGAAACGCCTGTTTGACGACCTCGGCATATTCGCCCGGCGCATGGTCGCCCCGGCCGGGAACCTGGTCGGCTGGTTCGAAGGCCAGCGGATCCGGGTCGCGTTCAAGGCCGGCAGTGCTGTTGCCGTCGACCACAAAATCGTAACCGAAAACCGTTGCACGGCGGGCGTAATGGTCGACCACGAGCACTTCGTCGGGCAGATAGAGCACCAGGTCACGCTGGTCGTGCGGGCGCAGCAATTTCTGCTCGATCGCATCGAACTGAAACGCGAGGTCGTATCCGAAGGCGCCGTAGAGCCCGAGCGTCTCGTCCTCTTCGAAGCGGAACAGGTCGACAATCGCCCTGACGACCGAGAATACCGACGGCTGCCGGCTGCGATCTTCCTCGGCAAACCGCTCGGTCGACCCGGCGATATCGATATCGATCCGTGCTTCATGCACCCGCAGGTTAGCGACTTCGCGGAGCGCGCCCAGCGCGCCGGCAAGGGCCGGCAGGAGAACCCGCCCACGCGCGTTGAAGGCTTCGATCCACACGGACGAGCCGCGGGCTGTCAGGCCGAGCGGCGGGTCGATGATGGCCGTGTCCCAGCGCGAATACCGGCCCGGATACTCGTAATTGGACGAAAAAACCGCGCCGCGCCGGGAATCGAGCCCGGCGATCCAGGCGGACGTGCCCGCTTCATAGGATGAGGGGCGTGCCGTGCGGGTCACCGCAATGCCGCCATGTGTCAGATAGTTGATACTTTGGGAAGCCATGGTCTCTCCTCACGTCGCCGCCGGATAGGGGAGCACCGAAACAAAAGGCCGCCCGATCCCGGATCGGCGGCCTGTTCGTCGGACAAGGAATACGAAGGACGGGCCGCGCTTTACGACGCGCACCACCAGCCCTGGTTGCCTTGCCACTGAATTCTCATGACTTTTTCATAGACGACGCCAGGACCTTGTGCAAGCTTCGGCTCGCCTGAATTCGACCGCCAGAGCGTTGAGCGATCGCGCGTGTCGGCAGACGTTGCGTTCGGGCAATCGAGGGCGGATTCTGTGAAACCGGGACGCCTGACCGGCAGCGCAACCGGTGTAGTGCCGCAAGGCCGGAAGACAGGGGAGGAACGGTGCCATGGGTCTGATACTCGCGATCGATCAGGGGACGACGTCGTCACGGGCGATCCTGTTCGATGAGGAGCAATCCGTTGTAGCGGTTGCGCAAGAGGAGTTTACCCAGCACTTTCCGGCATCCGGTCAGGTCGAGCATGCGCCTGAGGATCTGTGGCAGACCACGGTCCAGACCTGTCGGGCGGCGATGGAAAAGGCGGGTATCGGCGCAAGCGAGATTACCGCGATCGGCATCACCAACCAGCGCGAGACCACATTGGTCTGGGACCGTGAAACCGGCGACCCGGTCTACAACGCCATCGTCTGGCAGGACCGGCGCACGAGCGACTTGTGCGGCGACCTCAAGGTCAGGGGTCTGGAACCGCTCTTCACCGAACGCACGGGATTGCTGCTGGACCCCTATTTTTCCGGCACCAAGGTGGCATGGATCCTCGACAACGTGGCCGACGCGAGGTCGCGGGCAGAAGCGGGGCGCCTTGTGTTCGGCACGGTCGATACCTGGCTGATCTGGAAACTGACTGGCGGCGGCGTCCACGTGACCGACGCGACGAATGCGTCGCGGACGCTGATGTACGACATCGCCAAGGGGGGCTGGGATCCGGAGCTTTGCGGGCATCTGGGCGTTCCCCTGTCGATGCTGCCGGAGGTGTTGGACAGCAACGCGGAATTCGGGGTTTCCGATGCGTCAGTGTTCGGCGCCGCCATACCGATCCTCGGCGTGGCCGGCGACCAGCAGGCTGCAACGCTCGGTCAGGCCTGTTTCGAACCCGGCATGATGAAGGCGACCTACGGCACGGGCTGTTTTGCGTTGTTGAACACCGGCGACGACCGGGTTGTCTCCCGGAATCGTCTGTTGACGACCATCGCCTATCAGCTGGACGGCCGACCGACCTATGCGCTCGAAGGGTCTATCTTCATCGCCGGCGCTGCGGTGCAATGGTTGCGTGACGGTCTTGGCATTATCGAACGGGCCGACCAGTCCGGTTCGCTGGCCGGCGAGGCCGACCCGAACCAGGATGTCTATATGGTTCCCGCCTTTACCGGCCTCGGCGCGCCATGGTGGGATGCCGAGGCGCGCGGGGCGATATACGGTCTGACGCGGGCGAGCGGGCCGCGAGAATTTGCGCGTGCCGCGCTGGAATCGGTTTGTTACCAGACCCGCGATCTGCTCGAGGCCAAACGCCGGGACTGGCAATCCGGCGACGGCCAGACAGTCTTGCGTGTGGACGGCGGTGTGGTCGCCAGCGATTGGACGATGCAATGCCTGGCTGACATTCTCGCCGCACCGATTGATCGACCCACGATTCTGGAAACAACGGCGCTGGGCGCGGCCTGGCTTGCGGGGTCGAAGGCGGGCATTTGGCCGGGGCAGGAGGGCTTTGCACGCACCTGGGCTCTGGAAACCCGTTTCGAGCCGAAAATGGATGAAACGCTGCGGGAACGGAAGTATCGGGGCTGGCTGAAGGCGGTGCGTCGGACGCTTGAAAGCGACGCGCTGGAGTAACAACGAGGTTGCTGGCCGGGGATGCGGCGGTGTGTCAGGGCCGCCGCCTTGGAAATCGGTTGCATTGAAGCGCGGGACCGGCAATCCGTCCGGTCCCGCAATCACGTTACGGATCGGCCTTTCAGCTCGGCCGCGTATCCCATCCGAGTGCAATGACAGGCGCTGGCCCGCGCAATTTGAAGTCGATCAGAAGGGAAAGGTCGCAGAGCGGACGGTCTGCATAGTCCGTCACCTCTGAGTCGGAGAATTCGAAGAACGGGTTTTCGAATTCGTCGCCGATCAACTCGCCCAGAAACACGACTGTCGCGTACCATTCCTGCAAGGGCATGTTCTCGCTCGGAATGTAGGTCTGCCAGCAATCGGGTTCGTGACCGAGAGCGTCCTGAATATGGTCTTTGAAGTCATACATGGATGCAACTCCAACTGTCATTCGGATTTGATTTTGACTCCTCATCCCCGCTATGCGGCTGCGGTTTCCCGCAGTTGGCTCCCCGGGTCACCACTCCCTGAAAGCCGTTTATCAGACCGGTTCTTTTGCCGGCTCTGCGCCATGAACTTCGTTCAAGGTAACAGAAGGCTGGCCCTCGGCTACCTGTGAATTACACGAGGAACGCTACAATTGAAGAAAAACCGATTGTGTGTGAATCCCCCGTGAATCGTATTTCGGAGGCAGACAAACAGACAGGGGAGTGGCCCCGCACTGCGGCAAGACGGACGCAGGCAACGCTCCCCTTCGGTCGGTCCGCTATCCAGGTCATGACAACCACACCGGATTGTGTGACGCCCGTAGTTTAATGTGTGGCCAAATCTGGGCGCTGGCGAGAAATTGCGCAAGACAGGAATTATACCAGTTGGTCCAGAAAATTGGTCAGGCCATTTTACACCTTGATCCCTCCGCGATCGAACTCTAGCCTTGTCGAAACGGTTTTTCCCGTCCTCAGGTTTCCTTCAGTCAACGGTTCCGGCATGCCCTTCAGACACATCGAGAGTCAGCGGCTCTATCAGCGGGTCGCCGAACAGATTGTGGCCATCATTCGCAAGGGCGAATTGGCGGTCGGCGACCGCTTGCCGCCCGAACGCGACCTGTCGGTCAAGCTCGGTGTCAGCCGCCCGACGGTCCGCGAGGCAATGATTGCGCTCGAACTGGCCGGTTTCGTGGATGTGCGCACCGGCGCCGGGACCTATGTGGTGTCGTCCGGTCCGACGAATTATTCCGTTGTCAGGGCGCTGGCGGATGCCGGGCCCGGACCGCTCGAACTGATCGAGGCGCGCCTGATGATCGAACCGCAAGTGGCGGCTTGTGCGTCCCGGTCCATCGCACCTGTACAGGTGAAGAGGCTGCGGGCGCTTGTCGACGCGATGGCGGTAGCCGCCACTTCGGACGAGCGTCGCCAGTGCGATCGGGATTTCCATGTCCTGATCGCCCAGGCTACCGGTAACGGCGTGATTGCCGCAACGGTCGACGAATTGTGGTCCAACATGTTCACGCCGATCTTCGAGCGGCTCGGCCAGATGACAGGCCTGGTCTCGAAAATCGAAGCCGAAACCCATGAACAGCACGAGGCCGTCCTCGCCGCGATCGCCGACGGCGATCCGCGCAGTGCCGAGGCCGCCATGCGGGCGCACCTGGAAAACGTCAAAAAGGTCCTGTCCGGCGCCGCTCATCAGAGCGAACCGCTTCGGTCGCCGGAGGCAATCGCATGATCGATGCAGACCGCCTGTTTCCGACCGATCCGGGCAGCCGAACGGTGGCCCGACGGCTTTACGAAACCGTCCGGTTCCTGCCGATCGTCAGCCCGCATGGTCACACCGATCCACGCTGGTATGCCGACAATGACGGTTTTCCGGATCCGGCGACGCTGTTCGTCATTCCCGACCATTACGTGTTTCGCATGCTCTACAGCCAGGGTATCCCGCTTGAGGCGCTTGGCGTGGCGCGGCGCGATGGCGCTCCGGTCGAGACGGATTCACGAAAAATCTGGCGCCTGTTCGCGTCCAATTATCACCTGTTTCGCGGCACGCCGACGCGCATGTGGCTGGATCACGCTTTCACCGACCTCTTCGGCCTGACGGAGCGCCTGTCGGCTTCGAATGCCGACACCACATACGATGCCATCGCGGAGTGCCTGCAGCGCCCGGAATTCCGACCGCGCGCCCTGTTCGAGCGGTTCAACATCGAAGTCATCGCGACAACGGAATCGCCCTTGGACGATCTGGCTCACCACGACGCGATTGCCCGGTCCGGTTGGTCCGGGCGGGTCGTGACCGCCTATCGCCCGGATCCCGTCGCCGATCCGGACTTCGAGGGCTTTGTCGACAACGTTGCGCGGCTGGGCGCGCTGACCGGCTGCGATGCCGGCACATGGGACGGTTATCTGCAGGCGCATCGCACGCGCCGCGCCTATTTCAAGGAACGCGGCGCGACCTCCAGCGATCACGGTCATGCCACCGCCGGGACAGCGGACCTGTCGCGATCCGATGCGGCTGCCCTTTTCGATCGGGTCCTGCGCGGCGATCATGACGCTCGCGACGCTGAGCTGTTTCGCGGCCAGGTCCTGACCGAAATGGCCGCAATGAGCCTCGACGACGGATTGGTGATGCAGATCCATCCCGGCTCCTGGCGCAATCACAATCGTTTTGTCTTCGATCGCTTCGGGCGCGACAAGGGCGCCGACATTCCGGCCGCGACCGACTACGTCTCGGCCCTGAAGCCGCTGCTCGACCGGTTCGGCAACGAAGCCGGTCTGACGCTCATCCTGTTCACGCTGGACGAAACCGCCTATGCGCGCGAACTGGCGCCGCTGGCCGGACATTATCCGTGCCTGCGGCTTGGCCCGGCCTGGTGGTTTTACGATTCGCCCTACGGCATGCGCCGGTACCGCGAACTGGTGACGGAGACGGCCGGCTTCTACAACACCGTCGGCTTCAACGACGACACCCGTGCCTTTCCCTCCATTCCCGCGCGCCACGACATGGCACGGCGCGTCGACTGCGGCTTCCTCGCCGATCTGGTCGTATCCGGCCGGCTCGACGAAGACGAGGCCGTCGAATTGGCACACGACCTGGCCTATGGCCTTGCAAAACAGGCTTATCGCCTTTGAACCAAAAACTTCGTTGCGTGAATCCAGTCTGTAAGAAAAGTCCTCACCTGCTTGAAAAAACTATGCAAAGTCAGATCCGCCTTTCCTGCACCTCAATCGCGCTGCGACCTCTGGCAGTGCGGTGTGCGATTCGATCGGGGACGGTCGACGCGCGGCTGATTTTGGCCGGAAGGCGCTCCGGAAACATGCCATGACCCGACTGTCAGAAGGTACGCTGGGCGCGCTGCCACCCGGCACTGCGATCCCGGCCTATGATCATTCCGCCGTGTCGAGCGGCATCGTGCACCTGGGCGTGGGCGCCTTTCATCGGGCGCATCAGGCGGTCTATTGCGATGACGTGCTGAACGACGGCGCGATGGAGTGGGGGATCGCCGGCGTGAGCCTGCGCAGCCCGGCTATGCGCGACGCCCTTGAGCCCCAGGGCAGGCTCTACACCTTGTGCACCCGGTCCGGCGCGGGCGACACCTTTCGCGTCATCGGCAGCCTCAGGGAGCTCGTCGTGGCCCCGGAAGATCCGGCTCGGGTGCTGTCATTGCTGACGGCTCCCGCGACGCGCATCGTCACGCTGACGGTGACCGAAAAAGGCTATTGCCACGATCCCGCGTCCGGCGATCTCTCAATCGCCCATGCTGACATCGCGCATGATCTCGAAAACCCCGAGAGCCCGCGTTCGGTGCCAGGCTTCCTGGTCGAAGCGATCCGCCGTCGTCGCGCCGATGGCCTGTCCGCCTTCACGGTGCTGTCTTGCGACAATCTCCCGTCCAATGGCCGCACCGCCAAGCGAATCCTGCACCAGTACGCAGCCGAGAGGGATCCCGACCTGGCGGCCTATGTCGAGGCCGAACTGGCATGCCCGTCGACAATGGTCGACCGGATCGTGCCGTCCACGACCGATGACGACCGGTCGGCTGTCGCTGCCGGTCTCGGCTTGGTCGATGTCTGGCCCGTCATGGCCGAACCGTTTTGCCAATGGGTGATCGAGGACAATTTTCCGGCGGGTCGGCCGCATTGGGATCGATACGGCGCGCAATTCGTTCAGGAGGTGGAACCCTACGAACTGATGAAACTGCGCCTGTTGAACGGCAGCCATTCCACGATCGCCTATCTCGGCTACCTTGCCGGCCACGAGACGGTCTCCGATGCGATGGCCGACAAAACGCTGACTGCACTCGTCCGGCGGTTGATGGACAAGGAAACCACGCCGACGTTGCCCGCTCTGCCCGAAATCGATCTGGACGCCTACAAGGACGCGTTATTGGACCGTTTCGCAAATCCGGCGCTGCACCATCGCACCTGGCAGATCGCCATGGACGGATCCCAGAAACTGCCCCAGCGGCTCCTCGGGACGATCCGCGACCGGCTGGCACAAAAGGCGTCGTACCCGGTCGCCTGTCTCGCGGTCGCGGCCTGGATCCGGTATACAAGCGGGCGGGACGAAACCGGCAAACCCATTGACGTGCGCGACCCGCTCGCCGTCAGATTTGCCCGGATCCATGAATCCGCAGGGGCCGATCCCGTCGCAATCACCAACGGGTTTCTCGCCGTCCCGGAGGTATTCGGATCGGATTTGCCGCAGGATCGCAGTTTCGTCGCAGCCCTGACGGAAACGCTTAGCGGCGTTCTGCAAAAGGGTGTGCGAGCCGCTATGGCGGCAACGCTTCGGATGGATGAACCGCTCTAAACGGTTTGCACGCAACGTGAAGTGCGAAGGGCCGGACCCAACCGATTCAGGTGACTCAGTTTTTTTGCCGTTTTTGAATCAAACTGGCAAACCGGTGAATCGCTGGGTGAGGCGTCCTTTTATTGTAAGGCAATCAGCAGGATTCACTGCGATCCGATTCCGTTCGTTGGGGAATTGACGGCCGAATGTCGGTATTGCGAACAATCCTGCTGTTCCTCCAGAAAGTGGCAATGCCCGCTTTCGATTGCGTGGTCAAAAGGGCTGCCGCTCATCCCGCGATCAACACGCTTCACATGTCCCGCGGTCTCAAAAAGTGTTCTTAGCGGAAGCCGAAAAATATTGACTTTTTGGTCAAAAATGCAGTTCCTGATGATCGATGAGTTAGGGATCAGCTATGCGAAACAAGCTTTCCACAAACTTTACAGGTCTTGAGTTCGTCAATCCGTTCGTTCTGGCCTCCGCGCCGCCGACGGAAAGCAAGCGCAAAATCCTGAAGGCCTTCGAGGCCGGCTGGGGCGGTGTCGTTACCAAGACAATCGGCTTGCACCCCGTGGAAAACGTAGCCGGGCCCAAAACAATCTTTCAACGTTCGAGCGAGGCGAAACCTTACGTTTCGCGCTCTAAACGGCCGGACACCGTTTCTCACTCATCATGGAATTGGGAGTTGATCTCCGATCAGCCACTGGAATTGTGGCTTCCTGATTTGGAAGAAATCAAGACCACATATCCCGATCGCATGCTGATCGCATCGATCATGGCTGGTGCCGGCAGCGAAGAAGAAATGGACAATTGGCGCAAGCTTGCAATTGCTTGCGTGAATGTCGGATGCGACGCGATCGAGCTGAACCTGTCCTGTCCTCACATGGACCGTAAGGACATGGGGGCACACATCGCAAACGACGAAGACATCATCAGGTCTATTCTAAAGGCTGTAACCGGCGCGGTCAGCGTTCCGATTTGGGTCAAACTTACGCCGTCGAGCTCAGCGCTCGTCGACGGCGCTGCAGCCGCTTACGCGGCGGGCGCAGCGTCAATTTCACTTTGCAATACGTTCCCGTCACTGCCCTTGATGGATCCGGAAACGATGAAGTTTGAGGTCGAGGTAGACGGCCTGGTTACCTCTGGCGGGCTCGGCGGCCTGGCTATTCTGCATCAAGCTCTGCAGCGTGTGTCAGATATATCGCGTGCTTTTCCGGATAAGGCTATTTCGGGCATTGGAGGGATCCGGGGTTTTCGCGAGGCGTTTAACTTCATCGTGCACGGTGCTGGCACCTTGCAGGTGTGCACGGCCGCGATGGAAGAAAAAGGCAGTGGCGGAGTGGGCGTTCAGCTCATTCAAGAATTGAAAGACGATCTGAGCGATTACCTGCAGCGTAAGCGCTATGCATCAATTGAGGAATTTCGCGGTATCGCGCGCGACAGGATTGTCGAGCATTCGCAGGTCCGCCGAAAGAGCGACGCCTATAATGGCGGCTATGCGAAATCAGCTTAGCGTTGCGAGATCCCACGACTGCCTGCATCAATAACCTGACAATCGTTTGAACGTTTCTACGGACAACGGCGGTGCGATCCCGGACCTGCGCCAAGATCAGCGCGCGTCGTATTTTGCGGATGACCAGAGCGCGTTACGGGCCGCCGGCATTCACAGAAACAGACGTTCGTGCCGTTCGCAGCATCGGTCATCGAGGGGGTTAACGCCGACACACTCTACGTGCACTTGATGGTTCTTGAAATACATCCGTGATCCTTATGTTGACGGCCTGTTCCGTTATTGGCGGTTCCGCTTCCGGCATCAGGATCCGCACGTCGCACGAAATCCGGTTTCGCGATCTTCCGGAAGGGCGGCATTTTCTGCTAAACACTCGAAGCGAAGCCGCCGTCCCCGCGTAACGAATCCAATGCGCAGGGCCCGCTTGGCCAGGAGACCAGACCCGAGGGGTTGCGATGGGACAAAAGCCGACCTTCGACCCGCGTGCGCATGTCGACCACATGGAAGCGGTGCTCGGTCTGGAGATAAGACCGGAATGGCGCGACAGCGTCGTCCGGTACATGGCCACCACTGCGGAAGCGGCGGCCCTGGTCAATGACTTCCGGCTCGACGATGCCGTCGAAATAGCGCCCACCTTCAAAGCCTGACCGGGAACGGCCGCCATGCATCTCGATCCGCTCCTTGGTACCGTGGAGGAGATCGCCGCTTCGGTCCGCCGCGGCGAAGTCAGCGCCCGCGACATGGCCACTCTGTCGCTGGACGCGATCGAGGCGGGGAACAAGCGGGTCAATGCGTACAGCGATGTGACAGCCGACCGCGCGCTGCGCGAAGCGGACGCGATCGACGCACTGAGAAAATCGGGCGCGATCCTGCCGCCGCTTGCCGGTGTCCCCTACGGCGTGAAGAACCTCTACGACGTTACAGGTCTGCCGACACTGGCCGGCTCCAGGATCAATCGGGACGATCCGCCGAAGACTGCGGACGCGACGTTGATCGCCCGGACTGCCGAGGCGGGCGGCCTGCTGACCGGTGCCCTGCACATGGTGGAATACGCCTACGGGTTCACCGGCGAGAACGCCCATTACGGTGCGGTGAAAAATCCCCACGACCTCGACCGCATGACCGGCGGATCCTCGAGCGGCACGGCCGCGGCGATCGCTGCCGGAATGATCCCGTTTGGCTACGGGTCCGATACGAACGGATCGATCCGCGTGCCGGCGGGCTTTTGCGGGTTGTTCGGTCTGAAGCCGACCTTCGGCCGCCTCAGCCGCGCGCGGTCGTTCCTGTTCGTACCGAGCCTCGATCATGTCGGACCGCTTGCGCGGTCGGCCCGCGATCTGGCGCTGATCTTCGATTGTCTGCAGGGATACGATCCGCTCGATCCGGCCTGCGTCGATCGGGACTCGCTCGTCACCATGCCGGACATCGAGAAGGGCATGGAGGGCCTAAGGGTCGCAATCGCCGGGGGCTACTTTCGCGAACGCGCCTTTCCCGAGGCCGTAAAGACCATGGACGTCGTTGCGTCCGAACTCGGCATAACGCGCGAGGTAGAGATGCCGGAAGCCGCGCGGGCCCGGGCTGCCGCTTTTGTCATCACCACGGCCGAAGGCGGCAATCTGCATCTTGATCGGCTGCGTTCCCGGCCGGCGGACTTTGATCCGGATATCCGTGACCGGTTGATTTCGGGCGCCATGGTGCCCGCGGATTGGTATCTCCAGGCCCAGCGGTTTCGGACGTGGTTCCGCAAGAAGGTCCTGGCCCTGTTCGAGGACGTCGATGTGATCCTGGCGCCGGTCTCGCCGTGTTATGCGCCTGAACTCGGCGCAACGACCTTCAACCTGGACGGCGAGGAAGTGCTGGTCCGCGTCCAGATCGGCATCTATACACAGCCGATTTCCTTCATCGGACTGCCGGTCGTCGCTGTGCCCGTCTGGCTCGACGGTGCGCGTCTGCCGCTCGGCGTCCAGGTCATCGCGCCGCCCTGGCGGGAAGATCTGGCGTTGCGTGTCGCCCGCGATATGGAGCGCCGGGGCCTTGCGGAAGCGCGGTTGGCGCTCTTGCAATGAGAATGCGGCGGATCCCGGAGACTTTTCAGGTAAGCCATGAAACGGCCGGTCATGGCCGATGCGACAAAACGGAGTGGACAACGGTGATGCGAAATCGCAAAGGGCAATCCGCTGCGACGCACAGGGCGGGAGACCGCGTGCGATCATCATGCGCCGCGGGACTGGCATGCGCCTTCGCAGTCGGCCTGTCGGTATCTCCGGCGGGTGCCGAGGACAAGGCGATCATCGTGCTCGACGGCTCGGGGTCCATGTGGGGCCAGATCGAAGGCACGCCGAAAATCACGATCGCCCGCGATGTCTTGTCGGGTGTTCTGGGAACGACGCCCGATACCCTTTCGCTCGGTCTAATGAGCTACGGACATCGCCGTAGGGGCGACTGCTCCGACATCGAGATGCTGGTGCCGATGGGTGCCGATACCGCCGGACCGATCGCCCAGGCCGCGCGGGATATCTCGCCGCGGGGCAAGACACCCCTGTCCGATGCCGTAAAGCAGGCTGCCGAGACGCTGAAATACGAGGAAGACAAGGCAACGGTCATCCTGATCACCGATGGCATTGAAACCTGCCGTGCCGACCCGTGTGCGCTTGCCCGGGACCTGGAGCGCACGGGCATCGACTTCACCGTTCACGTGGTCGGTTTCGGACTGTCTTCCAAGGAAGGCAAGCAGGTCGCCTGCATTGCCGAGGAAACCGGCGGCCTCTACATGAAGGCGGACGACGCGGCGAGCCTCGGCGAGGCACTGGCCGACAGTGTCGAACAGGCCGCCGCCGCGCCGCCGCCGCCCGCACCCGAGCCGGAGGGCACCGAACCGGCGCCTCTGCCGAGCGCTGCGATCATGGCTCCGGATTCGGTTGAGATCGGCCGCCGCATTGCGGTGTCCTGGGACGGCCCCGGCGAGCAGTACGACGATATCTATTTTTTTGATCCGACCGGCAACAACGGCGACGGCAGACGGCTGCAGGGGCGCCGGCTGTATGGCGGCGACTATGACAACAAACGACTGACGCTGGTGGCACCGGCGCGGCCCGGGTCCTACGAACTGCATTATTATTATGGCGTCGGCCGGGCGGTGATCGCAAACCGGCCGATCGAGGTGGTCGAAGCCGAAGTCTCTCTGGATGCACCGGCAACCGTCGAGATCGGGCGTCGCTTTGAAGTGTCCTGGGTCGGCCCCGGCGGAACGCGCGACGCCGTGGAGATCATCGACCCTGCGGCCGACCAGGGCGCGGGCAAGGCGTTGCGCGCGGTCCGGCTGGCGAACGGCGACATGGATGGGCGAACGGTCGAAATGGTCGCCCCAGCAGAACCCGGGTTCTATCGGCTGCACTATTGGAACGGCGACAACCGGGTTGTGCTAGCGACTCGCGAGATCGAGGTGCTCGAGGCTGAAGTCTCTCTGCAGGCCCCGGATGCGGTGTCGATCAGCGCACCGATTAAGGTGGACTGGATCGGGCCCGGGGGCCGGCGCGACAGCGTGCAGGTTGTCGATCCGCAGGCCAAGCAAGGTCAGGGCCGGGCGGTGGTCGAAAAACGCCTGTCGAACGGCGATCTCGACAATCAGACCCTGACGCTCATTGCCCCGGCCCGGCCTGGATCCTATGAGCTCCGGTACTGGAACGGCGAAAACCGGAAAGTACTGGCGACCCGGCCGATCGTGATCGAGGATGCCGAGGTGTCGATCGAAGCACCGGAAAGTGTGCGCATTGCGCATCTGGTCGAGGTTGCCTGGATCGGTCCCGGCGCGCAGCGCGATGCCATCGAACTCTTCGATCCCAATGCACAGGCCGGCCGCGGCAAGGTCCTAAAATCGGTCCGCCTGACCAATGGCGACATGGATGCGCGCACGGTCAGGCTGGGCGTTGTCGCAAAGCCGGGAACCTATCAATTGCGCTACTGGAACGGCATCAACCGGACCGTGCTTGCGACGCGTCCGATCGAGGTGGTTGCGATGGACGTGACGGTCGAAGGGCCGCAAAGCGTCGGCGCGGAACAGGAATTCAGCGTGACATGGGACGGGCCGGGAGCCCGGCGGGATGCGATCGAGATCTTTGACCCCGACCACGGAGCCGGCAAGGGGCGCGTCGTGGTCGCACGTCGGCTCGTCAACGGTGATTACGACAATCGGACGGTGAGATTGAAAGCGCCGGAACGTTCCGGAACCTATCAGATCCGCTATTGGAACGGCGACAACCGCACCGTGTTGGCGACCCAAGAGCTCATGGTGGACTGATCTTTTTCATCCCATGCGACACGCCGGGCCGGCGCGACCATGACGCATGCGGCACCATTTCCGTCGGGACCGGAACGCGGTAACGGCACGTGTGGCCTATGATAGCAGGCAAAGGCGGACAGGAGGCCTTGCCGGGGCCGCTCTGCAACAAAAAGGAGACGACATGACGGGCGATCCCGCAATGAAAGACGACGCGAGCGCTGAGATTATCGACGGTAAGGCTGTCGGCGAGGACATCGTGGCCTCGGTGCGCACGCAAACCGAAGCGCTTGTTGCCGCGTCGAACGTTACGCCGGGCCTGGCGGTGGTGCTGGTCGGTGCCGATCCCGCCAGCCAGGTCTATGTGCGCAACAAGAGCGTCAAGGCGGAAGCCTGCGGGTTCAAGTCCGAGCAGCACACGATGCCGGCGGACATGTCCGAAGCCGATCTGCTCGACCTTGTCGGCCGGCTCAACGCCGATCCGACGATCCACGGCATCCTCGTGCAATTGCCGCTGCCGGACCATATCGATGAAACCCGGGTGCTGCGCGCCATCGATCCGCGCAAGGACGTCGACGGTTTTCACCCGATCAATGTCGGCCTGTTGTCGACCGGCGCCCTTGAAGAGGCGCTGGTGCCGTGCACGCCGGCCGGCTGCCATCTGCTTTTGAAGCGCCGTTTCGGCGCCGATCTGTCGGGCCGCAATGCCCTGGTCATCGGACGCTCGAACATCGTCGGCAAACCGATGGCGCAATTGCTCTTGTCGGAAAGCTGCACTGTTACCGTGGCTCACAGCCGGACCCGCGACCTGCCGGCCCTGAGCCGATCGATGGACATCATCGTGGCGGCGGTCGGCCGCCCGGAAATGGTGCGTGGCGACTGGATCGGCCCGGGGGCCGTCGTCATCGATGTCGGCATCAATCGCATCGATGCGCCGGAAAAAGGGCCGGGCAAGACACGGCTTGTCGGCGATGTCTGCTTCGACGAGGCGGTCGGTCGCGCCGCGGCAATCACGCCGGTGCCGGGCGGCATCGGTCCGATGACCATCGCCATGCTCATGGCCAACACCCTGACCGCCGCCTGCCGCGCGGCCGGCGCCGCCGATCCTCAATTCTGAGTGGAGCAATGACATGACCGGCGCCGTCGCCCCCGTTCTGGATTTTATCCACGACATCGATCCGGCGGCGCTGCCGGAAGATGTCGTGGCGCATGCACGCCGTTCGCTGCTCGATCTGATCGGCGTGGCAGCGGCCGGTCGCCTGACCGACAATTCCCGCATCGTCCGCGATTGCGTGGCCCGTTACGAGGGTGCGGGCCGGGTTGGTGCCCGAATGATGTTCGATGGTCGACGGGTGTCCGTGGCCGGCGCGGCAATGGCCAATGCGGCGACGATCGATGCCTTCGATGCCCATGACGGACAAAAGGAAACCAAGGGTCACGCCGGCTCGGTCATTCTGCCGTCGCTTCTGGCGCTCGGCGACGAGCTTGCCCCGTCGAGCGGCGCGGAGTTTCTGGTGCGGTTCGTGCTCGGCTATGAACTGGCCTGCCGGGCCGGCAAGGCGTTGCACGCAACCGTTCACGATTATCATACGTCCGGGGCCTGGACCGCGCTGGCGGCAGCCGGCGTGTTCGCGCGCGGCCTCGGCCTGTCGCGGACCGCGACCTGGCATGCGCTCGGCGCAGCGGAGTATTATGGACCGCGCAGCCAGATGATGCGGTGCATCGACCATCCGACCATGGTGAAGGACGGCGCGACCTACGGCGCCCAGGTCGGTGCCATGGCGGGCCTGCTGGCGGAGGGCGGCTTCACCGGCGCGCCGGCGGTGACGATTTCCGACGACGCAGCCGCCCCGTTCTGGTCGGATCTCGGCACCCGGTGGTACATGCGAGAGCAATACCTGAAACCCTATGGCGTTTGCCGCTGGGCGCAGCCGGCCGTCAAGGCGGCACTGATGTTGCGCGAGGGCGTGGACCCGTCCGACATCGATCGGATCGAAGTACGCACCTTCCACGAAGCGGTCCGGCTGGCCGTGCGCAGGCCGCAGACCACGGAAGAGGCGCAATATTCGCTGCCCTATCCCGTCGCGGCCGCCATGGCCACTGGCGATTTGTTGCCGGAGGTCGTTTCCGGCAACCTGAACGACCCGGCCATCCTGGCGCTCGTCGACCGGATTGTGATGAGCGAATCCGATGCCGCGAACGCGGCCTTTCCGGCCGAACGCCTTGCAGCCATGACGCTGGTGATGAAAGACGGCAGCACGCGCTCATGCGACCTTGTCTCTGCGGACGGCGACCCTGAAACGCCGTTGTCGGACGCCGCGGTCGACGCAAAGTACCGCGCGCTGGCCGGTGCCACGCTGGCCCCTGGCGCCATCGAGGCGATCCGCGAAGCCGCGCTGGCGGTCGACGGTCTCGATGACGCGGCCATGCTGACCGACCGCTTGCTCGACCCGGCCGGCGAAAAGGCGTTCCTGACCGTCGCCTGAAGGAGCACATCGGCGAACGGCTCGGCCGCCTTGCGTGCGGTCCACAAGGTTTTCTTTGCATTTTGCGTGTCTTGACGCCATGGTTTGGGTTGACCGGTCCGAGCGAGAATCGGACAGGGAATAAAAGTAATAAATTTCAAGATGTTGGATCGGCACTCCGGTAGCTCCTAAAGCGCGGAGAGCGGCTGCATCCCCAGGGTCTGTGTCGCGCCATGGCTCAGGACGTCAACGGTCACGCACTCGAACCGACCAAGCGCATCGGGTTGTGCCTGCTCGATCAATTTGCCTTGTTCAGTTTTGCCGCCTTCATCGAACCGATGCGCGCGCTCAATCGGCGCGTCGGCTGGAAATCCTATGAATGGATTCTCTATTCGATGGACGGCGAACCGGTAAACGCCTCGAACGGCATCAGCGTCGCGGTCGACCGGTCGTTGAACGACCTGGAGCGCCTGAACGCATTCTACGTGTTGGGCGGCCTGGTGATCGATCCGCAGCCGACCAAGAAACTGATGATTGCGCTCCGCAAGATTTCCCAGAGCGGCACGCCGCTCGGTGCGATTTCTAGCGGCACCTTTTCGCTGGCCCGCGCCGGTCTGCTGGACGGATACCGCTGTACGGTGCACTGGGAAAACCAGCCGGCCTTCGAGGATGCGTTTCCCGACATTCAATGTACCGGTCGGCTATACGAAATCGATCGCGACCGCATGACCTGTTCCGGCGGCATTGCGTCGATGGACCTGATGCTGCGCATCATCCGGGAGGATCACGGGCGTGAATTGGCCGACACGGTAGCCAACCAGTTTCAGCTCGACCGGATCCGCAACGAGCCGGAAGCCCAGCGCGGCGGCGCCGTCACCCGGCTGACGGCCCTGCCGCCGAAATTGCGGCTGGGGATCGAACTGATGAACGCCAACCTGGAAGAACCCCTGCAGACCAGCGAGATCGCTCGCCTGGTCGATCTGAGCGTGCGCCAGGTGGAACGTCTGTTCCTGCGCTATGTGGGGTGTTCGCCGGCCAAGTATTATACGCGCCTCCGGCTGGAACGCGCCCGCGAACTGATCCTGCACACCAACCAGCCGATCGTGGAAATCGCGGTGGCGACGGGCTTTACCTCGAATTCCTATTTCGCCCACTGTTATCGCAGCCATTTCGGCCTTAACCCGTCCGCCGTGCGCCGCGGCGAGCGCTGAATCGGGCCCACGTCCGGTCCGGACGCCTGGTCCCGAACCGGTGCCGGTCGGCCTCTACGTCGGTGACATCATTCCGTGAGCACGATCGTTTCCGCACCGGCCGCGGAGGAACAGTAATCGCGGCACGCTTCCATGAAGATCTCGACAAGCCGTCTCGGCTTGCCGTCGCCGCGCCCGACAACGAGCCGCAGCGGGGCGGGTTGCGGGTCGACAGGGATCGCGACGACACGGTCACCGGCATAGGTCGTCGCGGTCTTGGGGCGCATGTTCAGGAGCGCGCAGCCGAGGCCGGCGCCGACCAGGCTGCGGACCATTTCCGTCGTTGAAGCTGCGGCAACGAATGTCGCCTCGATGCCGGCCCGGTCGAGGAGCCCGCGATAATAGGCGCTGGTAAATGGCAGGTCGAGCAGGACCAGCGGCGTATCGGCGAGGGCATCGAGCGAAACAGCGGCCTGCCTGGCAAGGGCGTGGTCCGCCGGCGCCAGCAGGTAGGGCGGCGCGTCGATGAGGGTTTCATAGACGATGCCGGCACGCACGTCGTCGGCGACAAAGACGATCACATCGAAGGCGCCGCCGAGCAGACCCTCCTGGGCCCGTTCATTGTCGCACGCGACAAAACTCAGACGCAGATCCGGGTTGGCCTGCACCAGCGGCCGGACAATTGCCGGCATGAAGGCCGGCGCGACCGGCGCATAATAGCCAACGGTCAGCATGCCAGAAAGACCGCCGCGCAGGGCCACGCCTTCGGCGAACAGGCTTTCATACTCGTCGACGGCGTTTCGGATCCGCCGGATCAGCGCAAGTCCGGCGGCATTCGGCACGATGCCCTTGGCGGGAAAGCGTTGCACGAGCGTCATGTCGAAGGCCTGTTCGACCTGGTCGATGGCATTTGATATCGCCGAGGGCACGACGTTTTGTGCCTCGGCTGCCCGCGCGATCGATCCGTGTTCCGCGGCGACGAGAAAATAAGTAAGCGCCTTCATCGAAACGCGCATGGCGGGCCCGGTGTGGTGCGATCCTAACATCGAAATATACGAGGTTTATAGTCGAATACTTCTGTTTTTAAAATGTTATGGGATGTGAAATCCTCTGTTGAATTCCGTTGGATGACAGGACCGCAGGTCACGACAATGAGCGAGCAGGAATCACCCGGCATTGCCAGGCAAACGCCGTCGAGTTCATTCGCCCGTCAATGGCATCACCGTCCGCCGGCGCCGATCCAGGTCTCGCCGTTTTTTTCCTGGCCGCCGCGACCGATGCGCATGCTGAAATGGGTCGCCGACCGTTGGTTCAATCTGGCGGAAAACGCGATCCTTATCGGGGTCGCCTACATTTCCTGGACCTGGTTCCAGCCGTCTTTGGACGAGGCCCGGACACTGTCGTTCGGCTGGATCGCGGAAATGTATATCCGCAATCTGGTGCTCCTGACCCTCGTTGCCGGCGGTCTGCACCTGTTCTTCTACACCTGGCGCCGTCAGGGCGACCGACTGAAATACGATGGCCGCGCGCTCGCCGCAGCCGCGCGCACCTTCACGTTCAACAATCAGGTATGGGACAACATTTTCTGGTCACTCGGCAGCGGCGTCGCGTTCTGGACGGCCTATGAAGTGCTCATGATCTGGGCGATGGCGAACGGCTGGGCGCCGGTCCTCAGCGCCACCGATCACCCGGTCTGGTTCGTGCTTCTGTTTTTCCTGACCCCGGTCTGGATCTCGTTTCACTTCTATTGGGTGCACCGCTGGCTGCACTGGCCGCCGCTTTACCGCATCGCCCACGCCCTGCACCACAGGAATTCCAATGTCGGACCGTGGTCGGGCCTGTCCATGCACCCGGTCGAGCACCTGATCTTCTTTTCCTCCGTGCTTATCCACTTCGTCGTCGCCGCGCACCCGATCCACATCCTGTTCCACATGCAGCATCAGGCGCTGACCGCGGCGACCTCCCATACCGGCTTCGAGGGTCTGGTCGTGAAGGACCGCAACCGCTTGGCGCTCGGCACGTTCCACCACCAGATGCACCATCGCTATTTCGACTGCAATTACGGCAATCTGGAAGTGCCGTGGGACAAATGGTTCGGCTCCTTCCACGATGGTAGCGACGAATCCCATACTGCCTTCAAAGAACGGCGCAAGGCATGGATGGCGAGTAACGGGTAAGATCGCGCTTTTCCGCCGAGCCATAGCGCGCACATAATCGTCACATCACCGTACGGAACGGCGGGGTGCGCATCTCGTTTCCTTTCCAATGCAGCCGCGAAAGAACGTCGCGGCGGGCAAAGGAAAGGATGAGAATTATGCAACGCACTCAAAGAAAGACGGCGGTTGTGGCCGGTGGCTCGGCCGGCATTGGCAAGGCAGTGGGCCACAAGCTCGCACTCGCGGGCTATAATGTTGTTTTGCTGGCACGGAACAAAAAGCGGGTGGAACTGGCCGCCACCGAACTGCGCAATGAAGGCGTGGATACACTTGGACTATCTTGTGACGTGAGCGACCATCGTGCCGTGGAACGGGCGGCGAAAAAGGCCGCTGACCGGTTCGGCACCATTGATGTTTGGGTCAACAGCGCCATGCTCACCGTGTTTGGGCCATTTGAGGAAATGGATGACACGGAATTTCGGCAGGTCATGGACACGACCTTTATGGGTCAGGTGAACGGCACCCGTGCTGCTCTTTCCCATATGAAGCCCCATGGGCGGGGGGCCATCGTCAACATCGGGTCCGGCCTCTCCTACCGCTCAG
>JBCDLT010000061.1:0-41853 GCA_038745065.1 Pseudomonadota bacterium
CGATCGGGCGGCCCACCCGATCTACCGGGCCGTGAATGCGGGCAGGAAAATCAACCGGGCCGTTGGCCTGGATCCTTGAACCACAAAAGTCTGTTCTGTCCGCCGGATGGGCACCCGATCGGGTAGTTGCGGCCGCTCGACCGGTTCGTAGGATGGATCAGAACCCGAAATCGCTGAGACCGGGGTGGTCGTCGGGCCGCCGGCCAAGCGGCCACCGGAACTTGCGATCATCTTCACTAATCGGATGTTCGTTGATGCTGGCGTGACGAAAGGCCATGAAGCCGTTCTCATCGAATTCCCAGTTTTCGTTGCCGTAAGCCCGGAACCAGGTGCCGCTGTCATCACGATATTCGTAGGCGTAGCGCACGGCAATACGGTTGCCGTCATGGGCCCAGAGTTCCTTGATGAGCCGGTAGTCGAGTTCCTTTGCCCATTTGCGGCTTAAAAATTCTTCGATTTGCGTGCGGCCTTTGGGAAACTCGGCGCGATTGCGCCACGTGCTGTCGGGCGTGTAGGCAAGCGCGACCTTGGCCGGGTTGCGGCTGTTCCAACCGTCTTCGGCAAGGCGCACTTTTTCGATGGCGCTTTCGCGTGTGAAGGGCGGCAAGGGATGGCGCGGCGCTTCTGTCGTCATGGCCTGGTCCTCTGTGTAAGGGGTGCGGTAACCGCAGCGCAGGCGCCGCGGGTCTCGGTCCTACGCGGCACGGGCCGCGTTGAAGACGGGGAAATCGATCTCGGTGCCCAAGGCCTCGTTGACGTAGTTGGTCAGAACGTTGAGGGCGACATGCGCGACGATTTCCACCACTTCGCCGTCCGAGTAACCGGCGGCCTTCACGGCCGACACATCGGTGTCGGACACGCGGCCCCGTGATGTGGCGACCTTCACCGCGAACGCGACGGCGGCATGTGCCTTGGCATCTGTCGAGCTGCCGGCCCGGTTCGCTGCGATTTCCGCGTCGTCCAGTTTTGCCAGCGTCTTGGCCAGAAAGGTGTGGGCGCTGTTGCAGTAATCGCAGCCATTGGTGTTGGCGATCGCCAGCGCAATGCGTTCGCGGGTCGCCGCGTTCAACGCGCCTTTGCCGAGCGCGCCGTTCAGGCCGAGATAGCCTTCGAGCGCCGCCGGGCTGTTGGACACGATCCGAAAGAGGTTCGGAACCGAGCCGAGCGTCTTTTCGACGCCTTGCAAGAGCGGCTGCGAGGCGGTCGGGGCGTCGGCGATGATAGCGGGGGTAGGAATACGGGACATTGTTTGGTTCTCCCTTGTGCGTTTCAGGCATCCGGCCTGTGCCCTTGCAGATATCCCCTTCCACGAAATAAAAGAATGACCTGTCTTTGAAAGATATTATTTTGCATAGTGACAATAATTGGGAAGGAGATGTCACGTGGATCGCATTCAGGCTCTCGAAGTGTTCGTGGCGGTCGCTGAAGCCGAGAGCTTCGCCGCCGGAGCCCGCCAAAAGGGTCTGAGCGCCCCCTCGGCCACGCGGGGTATCAACGCCTTGGAGGAACGGCTTGGCGCTCGGCTCTTTACCCGCACCACGCGGCGGGTGCGCCTGACCGATGTCGGCCAGGCTTATCTGGAGGATGCGCGCAATATCCTCGCGCTCCTGAACGCCGCCGACGATGCCGCCGCCGGGGCCGCCACCAATCCGGTCGGCATGCTCCGCATCACCTGCTCCAATGAATTCGGGCGCATCTACGTCACGCCTGTCCTTGCCGACTTTCTCGACACCTATCCGGACGTCTCGGCGGACGTGTTGATGGTCGACCGGGTCGTCAACATGGTCGAAGAAGGCTTCGATATCGCCGTGCGCATCGGCCCGCTCCCCTCCTCCGGGCTCGCGGCGGTTCGGGTCGGCAGCGTGCGCCGGGTCATCTGCGGCGCGCCGGGCTATTTCGAAAAGCACGGGCTGCCGCAGGACCCCTCGGACCTGCAATACCATCGCCTTGTCGCCATCACCCCCGTGAGCCCGTCGGTCGATTGGCGCTTCGGTCTGAAAATGCAAGACATTGTCCGGATCAACCCGCGCCTGTCGGTCAGCAGCGTCGCTGCAGGCATCGCGCTAGCCCGTCAGGGCTGGGGACTGTGTCGTGTGCTGTCGTACCAAATCGGTCCCGACCTGGAGACCGGCGCACTGCAGACCATACTGGAAGACCACGAACCGGAGCCGCTTCCCATCCACCTGGTCCATATCGAGGGCCGCCGGGCCGCAGCCAAGGTCCGAAGCTTCATCGACTTTGCGAAGGAGCGGCTGAAGGCGGTCTCGGTGTTGAACTAGGGCCTTGGTTCCCGCAACGTTATGTTGTTATTGGGATTCGTGGCTTGGATCGAAAGAGTTCGGTAAGTCCCGCCTCGTCAGTCTGTCAGCCGTTAGGTTCAGACCTGGGCCTATCGCCATCTCAGCAACACGCCGACCCAGGTGATTGTGTGGGCGGCAATCTCGGTGAAGGTGTGCGCAAGCCACGCCTTTCAATCCGTGCCGCCCGGCTTGGCGGTAGACTATTTATACCAACGGTGATGGTTTTACGGGCCATCGCGGCCGGAGAAGTGGAGCCCGATCATGTTGCCGACACTCCTTGCCTACACATGGACCCACAGCAAGCGCGAACAGCTTGTCCTCCTTGCGATCACCTTAACAACGCTGCCGGTGCTGTATGTCACGCTGGAGGCGCCGAAGCGCATCATCAACGAGGCCATTGGCAGCGAAGCGTTCCCGATCGAAACGGTTTTGGGTGCCTTCGGCCAACTTGAATACCTCGCGCTTTGGTGTGCGATCTTTCTGATTTCGGTAATCGTCGGCGGCCTGCTCAAAATGCAGCTCAACCTGATGAAGGGTGTGCTGGCCGAACGGCTTCTCCGCCGCTTCCGCTATCAGCTGATCGAGCGGATCCACCGGTTTCCCCTCGCTCATTTCCGGCGCACGAGCCAGGGCGAGCTCATCTCCATGGTCAATGCCGAAGCCGAACCTCTGGCCGGCATCATGGGCGATTTTGTCGCCCAGCCGCTGTTTCAGGCCGGCCAGATGCTGACGATCATGCTTTTCCTGTTCATGCAGAATGTCTGGCTGGCAATCGCCGCAATCGCCTTGATCCCCTTGCAGGCCTACCTGATCCCGCTCATCCAGCGTCGTATCAACGTTTTGAACAAGGCGCGTGTGCTCGAGGTGCGCCAGCTCGCGGAGCAGATGGGCGACAGTGTCGCCGGAATGCGTGATCTGCGCGCAAACAACCTCTTTCGGTACACGATGGCGCGGTTTTCGCATCGGCTCGGCCGGATTTTTGCAATTCGCTACAAAATCTACCGGCTCAAGTTTTTTATGAAATTCCTGAACAATTTCATCAATCAGCTGACGCCATTCTTCTTCTTCTCGATCGGCGGCTACCTGGTCATCCAGGGCGATTTGACCCTCGGCGCCCTGGTCGCAGCGCTTGCGGCCTTCAAAGACCTGTCGGCGCCCTGGAAAGACCTTTTGGCGTTTTACAACCAATACGCGGACATGAGCCTGCGCTACCGCACGGTCATCGAGCGTTTCGACCCGCCGAAAATGTTCCAGGAGGCTCTTTTCGAGCCGGGTTCGGCCGCTGATATCTCTTTGAAAGCGCCCATTCGTTTTGAGAATTTCAGCGTCGGCGAAACGACCGGCATGCCGACGCTCGTCGATCTTTCGCTCGAAGTTCCGGCCGGGGCAATGGTGGGCGTCGAGACGGCGAACGCAACCGAACGCGCGGCATTCGTCGACGCCCTATCGCGCGGCGTCGCGGCCCAAAGCGGGCGCATTACAATCGACGGCCGTGACCTTGCAAGCCTGCCGCAAGAGGCCATCGCGCGGCGCATCGGTGCGGTGCCGGAGGTCCCTTACCTGTTCAATGGCACGATCGGGCGCAACATCGTCGCGCCGTTGCTGGCCGCACCGCTGCGCCCGGAGGGTTGGTCCGAAGAGGTCCGGCGCGACGCCGCGGCCGCGGCGGCGGTTGGGGCACAGCCGGATCCCTTCGAGGTTGACTGGATGGACCCCAACATCGCCGGTGTCGAAGACAGCCATGAGCTCCGGTTGTGGTGGCTGCGCATCATCGAAGCGATCGGTACCGACACGTTCCTTGTGAACCGCGCGCTGTTTTCTCAGATCGCTGCACAGAGCCACCCCGAACTCGCGGACCGTGTCGTCGCTCTGCGCGACCGGATTGCCGAACGCCTCGAAGCCGCCGGCTTGGGATCCGCGGTCACAACCTTCGGCACGGAAACCTATCATCCGGGCCTTGCAGTCGGAGAGAACCTGATCTTTGCGATTCCGAACCGTCCAGGCTCCCTGGACGAGATTGCCGGCGACAAGCAGATGAGCCGCATACTCGACGACCTTGGTCTGCGTGAAACCGTGCGCTCCATAGCAGAGGACCTGCTCGACACCTTGATCGGCGTCTTTGGCGGCGTGGGCGCAGAGCATCCGCTGTTTCGAAAGACCGGTTTGGAACCGGCGCATTTCGACACGCTTTCGGCCTGGCGAGACGGGATGCTGCCGGAAGAAAGCATCGCGAAGGCCGAAGCGCTTCTGATGGCGCTGCCCTTCAAGATCGCGGCGGATACAGTCCCCGGCGCAATCGACGACAGCTTCCAACGCCGCATACTCGACATCCGCAATGCGCGCGGCGCCGAGCTTCGCGAACAGGCCGGCGCGTACTTTACGCCCATTGATCGCACAACATACGTGCCGGGCCTGACGCTTCTTGAAAACGCGGTGTTCGGCAAGGTCGAGGGACCGGACGCCGAGCGCGTCGGCGCAATCGTGGCGGAAACGCTAATCGAGGACGGCCTCAAGGCCGATGTCGCCATCACGATCGCCGATGTCGAGACCGGCATCGGCGGTTCGGCATTGCCGCCGGTCGCACGCGAGCGCATCGGCCTGGTCCGCGCCGTTGTGAAACGGCCCGATATTCTGATCCTTGACCGTGCACTTGCGAACCACGATCAGGCTCAACGCCAGCACATGCGCGAAAACCTGAGGGCGCTTTTGCCGGAAACAACGATCTTTTTCCTGGAGCCCGAGATCGCGCACTCGGCGTCGTACGACCTCGTTCTGAAGATCGAGCAGGGCCGCATCCTGGGCCAGGAGCACGCAACGACCGATGTCGAGGATGGCGGCGCGACGAAGGATCTGGCGAAAAAGATCCAGGTCATCCGCGGCAATGACGTCCTGGGCCGGTTGACGCAGGATCAGGTCAGACTCCTCGCCTTCGCCTCCGATTGGATCCACGTCGACGAAGGGCAATACTTCTTCCGAAACGGCGAGCCGACGGACGGGGCTTACATTCTGGTGACGGGAGAAGCAGAACTGCTCTGGCCGAATGCGAAACCGGGCGAGTCGCCCGTGGCCACCGTCCAGCCCGGTCGCATGGTCGGAGACCTTTCGGTGATCCTCAAGTCGGACCGAACGATCGAGATGTTTGCAAGGACGGCCTGCGTCGCGCTGCGCATCCGCAAGGACGAACTGCACATGATCATCGAAAACGATGCCGGTGTCGCGGCATCGCTTCTGGAAACGGTGGCGGGATATCTCGTCGCGTCCGTCAGCGATCGCAGGGGCGCACCGACCGAGGAAACCGCGCCGACAAGCGATAGCGCACGCGAGCCGGTGTGATCACGCCCCCCTCATCGTCCCGATCCGGGAACAGGGGACGGTTAGGCGGGAAACACAAACGCCCAGATCGGATGCCGCCTCGGGCCGTGACTGTTTGCCCGCGGCCAATCCACTCTCATCCAAGCGCCAAGCACCGAAACGTGTCGTCATCCAAAGGCGGATGAACCGGGTCGCTGCTAAGCGATCTAACGCTCACCGCTTTGAATTGCCGGGACACCGCGAAACTTTTCAACGAGGAAGTCAGTGAACAGGCGAACGCGGGCGGACGGTGTGCGAGACGCGGACCGGACCGCGTAGATGCTCCACTCAGGAAGTACGGTGCAGTCAGCGAGGATTTCAACGAGGTCTCCGGACTCCAGATGTTCCGAGACCTCCCATCGGCACTTTCTCGCAATGCCGATGCCCTCGAGCGTTGCTTCTGTTACGGCCTCGGCGAGATTCGTATTGTAACTGCCCGTAACCTTCGCGTCTTTGACCACCCCGTTCGGATCTCGGAAAGCCCAGGTGCGCATCTCCGAACGTATGATGCATGTATGATCGCTCAGGTCTTCCAGCACCCGTGGCGCCCCGTGTCGTTCGATGTAACGAGGAGCCGCGACGACGATACGGGGGCTTTGTCCGATCCGACGCATTTTCAGGGTTGATGATTTCATCTCGCCGAGACGGATGGCCATGTCGAAACCGTTTTCAACAATGTCAAATGGCGTGTCGCTGAGATGCAGATTGACCGAGAGATTTGGATAAAGCCCAAGGAACTCGGCGGTATAGGACGCGAGATACTTTCTTCCAAACGATGCGGAACTGCTTACGCGCAGTTCCCCCCTCACTGATGTCGGATCGGTCTGCAGATCGGAAAATGCCGCGTCTACGTCGTCCAGAATGCGTTTCGCATGGGCGAGAAAAATTTCTCCATCGACGGACAAGGAGACCTTCCGGGTTGTCCGATGGAAAAGCTGCGCGCCGACCGCGGACTCAAGCTCTTGAATGCGTTGTGTAGCGGCGGTTCTCGAGAGGCCGAGCTCCCTTCCCGCCTTGCCTATTGCTCCCAGCGCGGCGATGCGAACGAACAGTTCAAGCGATTTGAAATCCATCGAGATTATCCCGAATTTACGGATAGTCATTTTTGTTTTGGGCAGATTATTCTGCAAATACCCTCCCCTATATCGACAATATCTGCAGATGCGCAAGATCCAGGTTGTAAGGAGGGACGGCGCCATGAACCGTTTGACGAAAGCCATTTTATTCGTCGGACTCGCTATCACGAATGGTGCAGCGATCGCGGAACCGAGTGTTGAGGTTGTCTCGCGTGAAGACGTCGAGTTTATCCCGTTGAACCCTGCACGAGGCGATGCGAGCCCGAAGGCCGGCGTTCTTTGGGGAGACATCCGGGAAGACGTTCCCTCCGGAGCCCTCATCACATTTGCGGATGGTTTTGCCTCACCGCCGCATATCCACAACATCACCTACAGAGCGGTGGTCATTGACGGTGTGGTCCACAACGATGACCCGAGCGCGGAACTGATGTGGATGAAGCCGGGCTCCTTCTGGACCCAACCGGCCGGCGCACCGCACATCACCGCTGTCGGACCCGGCGGAGGGACGGCATTTCTGGAAATCCTCTCCGGGCCCTACCTCGTCGAACCGACACGCAATGCGTTCGACCGAGGCGAGCAGCCGGTCAACCTGGATCCAGGCAACATTGTCTGGATCGGTTCGTCGGATCTGACATGGATCGATCACGGCGATGACCCCGGTTCGAAGGGTCTGGAACTGGCCTTTTTATGGGGAACGCCGGAAGACGGCGTGCTCAACGGGACCTTTGCAAAGCTCCCCGAGGGTTTTTCCGGCGACCTGAAGAGCAATGGCGTCGAATTGAAAGCGGTCGTCATCCGGGGCCGACTTACGCATGACGCAGAGTCCCTGTCTCCGACAAAGACGCTCGAACCCGGAAGCTATTTCGGCTCCACCGGCGACGTTGATCACGGCGTCCGCTGCGCCGTGGGTGCGGAATGCATCCTTTATGTCCGGGCGAAAGGAAAATACCGGCTCGTTGCCAACGACTGAGTTTCGCAGACCGGCCTTTGTCCCATTTGGCCAAACCCTCCCCGGTCCTTTTGCAAGCCTGGATCATCGCACCAAGGAAAGCGGCGGCGCGGGGCGGGATTTGCCCGCGTGAATTTCCGGAGCGCTCCATGGACCTCTCGCCATGGAGACCGCGCGACGAGCCTTGAGAAACCCTCCTCGAACCCCAGAACATTCCGGATCTCACAGCATGTTGCGGCGATGGCTCAAAAAACACCCCGATGCGACAGGCGATCTGCATGAGGGCATCGCCAGGGAAGAGCGAAGCGGCCTTGCCTACATGTTATGGGGGCGGCTCATCATCCTCGGATTGCTGGCCCTCTGGGCGCTCCTGACCGTACCAGTCGAACGGTCGATCATCTATCTCGGAGCCATCGCGGCGTTTGCACTTCTGGGTGCAATTCCTTACGCGATCACGCGTTACGGCATTGACGCAACGCCGATTGTTGCCGGCTTTCTGGCGTTGGACGCGGCCATCCTGAGCTACATTCTGATCGTTCCGACGCCGTTCGACATCTCCGACTGGTCGCCGCAACTCAACCTTCGCCTGCCGAGTTTTCTGTTTCTTGGCATTTTCCTCGTCGGCATGGCCCTCAGCTACCGACCATCCCTCGTCGTCTCCACCGGTATTGCGGTGATTGTTGCCTGGAGTGCGGTATATCTGTGGGTCGCCGGCCTGCCCGATTCCGTGGTGTTCTCATCGCAGGACGTACAAGGGCTTGATCTCAGCATCGACGAGGCCCTCGACCTCTATCTTCATCCGAATGCGGTCGCGCTCACGCGTTTGTCGACGCAGATCGTATTTCTGGCAATGATTACTGTGATCTTGGCACTGACCGTTTGGCGTTCGCGCCGTCTGGTTCATCGTCAGGTCGCTGCGGAATCGCAACGCACGGCACTCTCGCGATACTTTTCGCCGAACATTGCGCGGGAACTGGCCACCCGGAATCCATTCGAGGATCGCCCGTCCGTGCAGCCGGTCGCCGTACTCTTTGCGGACATGGTCGGCTTTACGGCAATCTCCGAGAAGCTCGAACCCGACGAACTCATAGGCCTCCTGCGCGATTTTCATGGCCGCCTGGCAAGAGCGGCGTTTGCCCACGATGGCACCGTGGACAAATATATCGGCGACGCAATCCTGGTGCATTTCGGTACGCCCCACCCGAAAGATGACGACCCTGTCCGGGCGCTTGCCTGCGCCGCGGACATGATCGCTGATCTTGAACGCTGGAACGAAGATCGGGGTGGCTCCGGCCGGGAGATTATCCGGATCGGCATCGGTATCCATTACGGCGACGTCGTTGTCGGAAACATCGGCGACGCCAAGCGCCTCGAATATGCGGTGTTGGGCGACACGGTGAACGTCGCGAGCCGGCTGGAACAGCTGTCCCGACAAGCCGGCGCGTCGATTGTCGTGAGCAACGACCTTGTCGAAGCCGTCCGCTCGCTGGGCGTCGATCCTCAGGACGTGCTGCCCGATTTGCAGCAGGAAGATACGTTCACCGTGCGGGGCCGACGGCAACCCGTTGGCGTCTGGACGGCTCACAAAAGCCGGAACGGCACCCCTTTGTAGGCCTTTTTAGACGACGAAACGGTCGGCATCGGGCAAATGCGACGGCAAGGCGCGCTGCAGCACCCGGGCTGCGGCGATCACATAGGTGTCCCCGGCTTTCGGATAGCGCAGATCCGATGCCAGATAGGCGGCAATCCCGGGCTGTGTGGTGACCGATTGATAGAGGGCGGAAAGCAAGGGTGTCGCGGCCAGAATGTCCGGCAACCATTCCAGATAAGTGCTCAGCGCCTCGGCCAGGACCACATCGGCAAACGTCATCTGCGCAGCGGCTGAATAGCCCGAGCCCTGGTCGGCAATACGCGCCTCGAACCGGGGGCCGAATTTGGCAAAGCGCGCTGTCAGATCGTCGACGGCCGAAGCCGGTTTGAACGCAGCCTGCAAACCGGTTTCTGCAAAATCGGCCACCACACCGACAATCATGTCGCACCACATGGCCTCGACGTCATCCAAGCCGTAAAGCCCGGCACGGCGCGCCAGATAGCGGATCATGGCCGATGACTGGCTGAGATTGCGGCCGTCCAGTTCCAGAAGCGGCATCTGATCAAAGGGCAGTTTGCCGGAGGCCCGCAAGGCGGCGAGCTCTTCCGGCGTGTCGACGGCGATGTTGATGAAATCCACGCCGGCGGCAGCCAGCATCCAGCGCGTCGTTTCCGCCCGTCCGCGCCCGCGAAAATATGTCAGTCTTGCAGTGGCCATGGCCTTACCGTGATCGCTTTAGACTTTCCAACCCGAACCGACGAGTGCCTGCCACACTTGGCGGCACGTAAGCAATGATGCGCTGGCGTGACCGGGTTGGGTGCCGCCTTATCGGTCCTTGCGAATTTGAAACGGGATTTCTTTGTGATCCTGGCCCTCAATCGATCCACGGGTCCGCGCGTCGCATCACAGTCGACCCTTCAGGTTGGCGGCGACACGGCGAACCAGTCCCAGATCGTCACCGCCGATCACCAGAAATCCGAAACCGTCATCGACCCAGTGGGCTGCCGCCAACCCGGCCAGTTTTTCCGCCGTTGGCGCATAAGACGGATCGTCGACCGGTGTGATGCAAATCGCGAAAGGCACGTTGTCTTCGCTCAGATACGCGATCTGAATCAGAGGCTCAGCCTCAAGCCCAAGCATCTGAGCCCGACGAAAGTCCAGCTCCGCCACCGAAAAAGCGCCCGAGAGATCGCGCCCCAGGTCATCGGACAGCCTGGCCAGGTGCGCGGCTGCGCGCTCCGGGTCAGGCGGGCCGCCGGCGAGGGTTTCCGGCACATAGAGCAATTGGTAATTGGCAACCGCCATTTTCCAGTCGGTCTGCGTGTCCCGGTTCAACAAGGGCGACGCGAGTACGCCAATTCCCACGCCGAGCACAACGAGAACCGCCGCAAGCATCCGTGAGATTCGCGGCACGGAACGGGGCGCAGGATGAACGGAGGGACATTCGGGGGCCGTATCCAACAAGGCGTCGAACACGGGATTGGCCGCGTCGATGGGCACGTCGAGCGCCTCCAGCCTGGCGGACAGGTCAGCGTCTGCCGCGACGGCTTCCTCGATGCGACGGCGGTGGTCTTCTGCGAGTTCACCGTCGAGATAGGCGGTCAGATCCTCATTGCTGATGGTCTCGTTCATCGCGATCTGGCCTTTCGCATGTCAGGCGCTTTCTGGATTTTTGCTCGCGCCGCGGCGAGCCGGCTCATCACGGTTCCGATCGGGATGCCCAATATCTCCGCCGCTTCCCGATAGGCATACCCTTCGACATACACCAACAACACGGTCGATCGCTGCGCTTCCGGCAACGCCATCACCTGATCAAACACTTGTCGCGCAAAAATATTCGTTTCGGCGTCCGGGCCCGGCGCCGGCAGATCGAACTCGTCGACGGATACCAGTCCGCCGGCACTGCGGATCCGCTCCGCCCGTCTCTCGTTCAGCCAGATGCGCCGCGCGATCGTGAACAGCCAGACGTCGAGCGCCGTCCCGGCTTCGAACCGGTCTGCGTGTTCCAGGGCCCGCATCGCGGTCGCCTGGGCCAGGTCGTCCGCACCGCTTCTGTCCCCGGACAAGGACAGGGCAAAGCGCCAAAGCCTCGGATAGAGGGCCGGAAGTCTGGCCCTCACATCATCCTGACCGGGCCTGGCAGTAAAAAACTTTCGAATAATTCGCTCCGATCAGGTGTTTCTAGGTATGCTCATCCGATCTTGGAGGAAATCAACCATGAAAAAAACTGCTTTCATTGCAGCCATCGCCCTCGCCGGCCTTACCGGAACGGCGGTCGCGGACGATCACCTGGCATGGCCGGCAACAGAGGGTGCCTATGTCTACTTCATCAACCTGAAAGACGGCGCGACGGTTTCATCGCCTGTTCTCGTCCAGATGGGCGTGAACGGAATGGGCGTCGCTCCGGCCGGAACCGAGCGCGAAGGAACCGGCCATCACCACATTCTTCTGAACCGTGCTGCGATAGGCAAGGGTGAGGACGGCGACGACGAGTGGCTCTACGCCATCCCGGCCGACGACAACCACATCCACTTCGGCGGCGGCCAGACGGAAACCAGCCTCGATCTGCCCGCCGGAACGCACACCCTGCAAATGGTCTTCGGCGACATGAACCACGTGCCGTTCGGGCCCCAGATGGTAACCGACGTCATCACCATCACCGTCAAGTAGCGCCGTCCGAAACCTGGTCTGGTGCATCGCGGACAAACCGGGATGCACGGACCCTTCCGGCATATATCTGGCTCCCGGCGCACGCGCCCGGATCTCACAGCCCGACGTCGGATACCGGCGGGCGCGGACCGCTCTCGGGCACGCTAAGGGGGCCGGCCCCGTCTTGGAGCCGCGGGTTGATCCCGCTGCTCGAATGCAGTGATGCTCCCGCCTTGAGCGGTTTGGTCCCGAAACCGCTTTAAGATTACCTCCTCGACGATTTGATTTTTGCTACTACGCCGGTGGCAATCGGTATAAAAATCCCTGTTGATGAGGGGGTGCAAACTCTATGCAACGATCGGCCCATCATGACAAAGCTGCTGCCTTGCGGTTTGGAGATTGATGTGTGCAATCGATAAAGTCAGATACAGCTTCGTCGTCCGCGCCAACGAAAGCCGATGGCGTGCTCGACGTCCTCTTTGTTGTCTCCGAATGCGCACCATTGGTGAAGACAGGCGGGCTCGCGGACGTTGCCGGTTCCCTGCCCCTGGCGCTGGCCGGAACGGGTTGTTCCGTCAGGGTCCTGCTCCCGGCCTATCCGGGCCTGGCCGAACGGCTCGATTCCAAACAGGAGCTTCTACAGATCGACGCGTTGTTCGGGGCACCGGCCCGTGTCATTGGCGGGACGCACGGTGCCCTTGATTGCCTGATTCTCGATGCGCCGCACCTTTTTGATCGGCAGGGCTCGATCTATCTCGGTCCCGACGGCAACGACTGGCCGGACAACGATATTCGTTTTGCCGGCCTGGCCTTCGTTGGTGCACGCATCGCTCGGGGCGCCCTCGAAGACGGTTGGCAACCCGACATCGTGCATTGTCACGACTGGCAGGCCGGCCTCGTCCCCGCCTATCTCGGCGATGCACCGGGCCGACCGGCGACAGTTCTGTCGATCCACAACATCGCGTACCAGGGTGTGTTTCCGCCGTCCGCGGTGTCTGCTCTGGGCTTACCCGCGTCAGAATTCACTCCGGAGGGGTTCGAGTTTTGGGGGAATCTCAGCTTTCTGAAGGCCGGGCTCGTCGGGGCGGATGCGATTTCTACCGTCAGCGAAACCTATGCGCGGGAATTGTCGCACCCCGCCTTCGGCATGGGACTGGAAGGTGTCATTGCCGCCCGCGGGCCGGACATGCGCGGTATCGTCAACGGAATTGACGAGGAGGTCTGGAACCCCAAAACCGACCCGGAAATCCTGTCCTTCAGCCGCAAACGCCTCAAGGACCGGCGTGCCAATCGAGAGCGTCTGGTCAATGAGATGAAGCTCGAGGACGGCAACGGCCTGCTCTTCGGTGTCGTCAGCAGGCTGACCGAGCAAAAGGGACTGGACCTGTTGATTGCGGCGCTTCCCCAAATTCTTCAGATGGGCGGGCAAGTCGTTCTGCTGGGAAGTGGCGATGCCGCCTTGGAGAAGGCATTCGCCAAGGAGGCGAAGCGCCATCCCCGACAGATTGCCGTCACGATCGGTTACGACGAGGCGCTGGCCCATCGGATCTATGCGGGATCGGATGTTGTGGTCGTGCCGTCGCGTTTCGAACCGTGCGGGCTGACCCAGCTCTACGCGCTACGTTTCGGAGCACTGCCCCTGGTTGCCCGGACGGGCGGCCTCGCCGACACGGTGATCGACGCAAATCCCGCTGCGCTTCTGGCGGGCGTTGCCACCGGCTTCCAATTTCAGCCCGGTTCGGCAGAGGCGTTGGCCGCCACGGTCGAGCGGGCCTTCCACCTTCATGCCGACGCCAAGACCTGGCGAAAGATGCAGTCGAACGCAATGAACCAACCCGTGGGCTGGGATCAGTCGGCCCAGCTCTACCGACGTCTCTATGATGACGTGCGAGATCGCCAGACCTGAGATGAATATCGAAGTGACAATACCCGAAGCGTCCGATTCGCTCCGTCTCGGCGCCCACGCCGATGCTGCGGGCGTCCACTTTGCGGTCTATTCGGCGCATGCGGAACGGATCGAGTTGTGCCTGTTTTCGGACGAAGACGGCCGTGAGGTCGAGCGCCTGGATTTCTCACACAGGACCGGTGACATCTGGCATATGCATGTTCCGGGCCTTCGGCCGGCTCGGCGCTACGGTTTTCGGGCGCACGGGCCCTACGATCCCGACCAGGGCCACCGGTTCAATCCGAACAAGCTGCTGCTTGACCCCTATGCGCGTGCCCTCTCGGGCTGGTTCGGCGACCCGGATCTGTTGTGCGGTTACCGCATGGAAACCGGTGACGATCTGACCTTCGATGGGCGCGACAATGCATCCGTCATGCCCCGCTGCATCGTGACCGAAAACCGCTTCGACTGGCAGGGAGATCGCCACCCGTCTACGCCATGGGAGCAGACGGTGATCTACGAGGCCCATCCGCGCGGCCTCACCATGCTGATGGACAAGGTGCCGGAAGCAGAGCGCGGCCTGTTCTCGGGGCTGGCCTCCGACCCGGTGATCGCGCACCTGACGGACCTCGGCATCACCGCTATCGAACTCCTGCCTGTCCATGCCTTCCTGGACGACGCGTTTCTCACCGCAAAGGGACGGGTAAATTATTGGGGCTATAACACCGCCGCTTTTTTTGCGCCCGATCCGCGGTACCTTGGATCGGGGGGAGCCGATGACTTTCGCCGGATGGTGCGCCGGTTCCACGCCGCCGGCATCGAGGTGCTGTTGGATGTCGTGTACAACCACACGGCTGAAGGCAACGAGCTTGGTCCGACCCTTTCGTTTCGCGGGCTCGACAATGCCAGCTACTACGCGCTCCACCCGGACCATCCGCGTTTTTACGTCAACGACACCGGGTGCGGGAACACGCTCGCCTGCTGGAAACCTGCGGTAATCCGCCTGATCTTGGATTCGCTGCGCTACTGGGTCGAAGAAATGCATGTTGACGGCTTTCGTTTCGATCTGGCGGCCGTGCTTGGACGCACGCCGACCGGGTTCGAACCGAACGGCGCGCTGTTCACGGCGCTCCTGGCCGATCCGGTATTGACAAAGGCGAAGCTGATTGCCGAACCATGGGACATCGGGCCCGGCGGATATCGGCTGGGAGGGTTCCCCGCGCCGTTCGCAGAATGGAACGACCGGTTCCGCGACGGCGTACGTCGCTTCTGGCGCAACGATCCGGGATACGCGCCGGACCTGGCCACGCGGTTGCTCGGGTCGGCCGACACCTTCGACCATTCCGGCAGGCAGACATGGTCGAGCGTTAACTTCGTGACAGCGCATGACGGCTTCACGCTTGCAGATCTTGTCACCTATGCCCGCAAACACAATCAGGCCAACGGCGAGGAGAACCGGGACGGGCACGATCACAATTTCAGTTCGAACGCCGGTCACGAAGGATGGACCGACGATCCTGCAATCCGCGACCGGCGCGACCGGCGCAGACGAAATCTGATGGCAACGCTCCTGCTTTCGCAAGGCGTGCCGATGCTGTTGGCCGGTGACGAATTGGCGAACAGTCAAAAGGGCAACAACAACACCTATTGCCAGGACAATCCGACCGGATGGATTGACTGGTCAGGTACGGGCGAAGCGTTCCACCGGTTCGTCCGGCATGTCGTGGCATTGCGAAAGCAATACCCCGTCCTTCGTCAAACCCGCTTCCTGCATGGCGCTACCAGGCCGGAGGACGGGTTGCCGGATGTCGCATGGTTCGGGCCGGACGGCGCGCCTCCTGAATGGGAGAATGAAGACCTCGGGTCTTTTGGGTTGCTGTTACGCGGGACCGCCGGCGCCGTTGAGAAGGATGTTCGCCACGAAGAGGCACTTGTCATCGTGAACCGAGGCGCTGAGACCAGGTTTCAGATGCCTCATGGGCCGAGGTGGCGTTGCGTCCTCGATACCAGGGAAGACGACGGTCTTCCCCGCCACGGAAAGGACACGGACGATCAAGCGAGCATCGCTGCTGAATCAATCGCCCTGTTCGTCCGCAACGCTCCTCCCGCATGAGTTCAGGCGCCTCTCCCTTAAACCTGCTTGCGGCGGAACTTGGCGTCTCCACACAGTTTCGGGACACACTCGGCAATGCTCACGAAGTGTCCGATACGACCATCCGCGCGTTGCTTCGCGCGACCGGTGTCGAGGTCGGAACCGACCGTGAAATCTCCGCCACACTTGCCGAGTTAAAAGCCCGCCCGCTGAAGAACATTCCCGTGGCCCATTCCGGTGCTGTCGACCTGCCGGTCGCCGAGCGCGTGGAGTGGCGGCTGACGCTCGAAGACGGCTCCTGCAGAGACGGCCGGGCGGAGGAGATTCTGCAGATCGCCGATCTTCCGATCGGGTTGCATGAACTGACGGTCGTATCCTCGGACGCAACCTGGACCACACCCATACCGTCTCCCCCTGCCGCCGCTCCATCCACGAAGGAGTTGACGGGAAATGCCCGTCATTGGGGCATTGCGGCGCCGGTCTACGGCCTCCCCGGCCCTTGCGGCGTCGGCACGTATAAAGACCTGGGGGAGCTTGCCTCGGGATTGGGCGAACAGGGCGCGGCTTATACTCTGATCAATCCGGTGCATGCGCTCTTTCCCGGCGCCCCGGACGCGTACAGTCCCTATTCCCCGTCGCACAGACGTTTTTTCAACACCGCGCATGTCGACCCGGCAAGTGTCGCGGAATTCGCCTCCTCCGCTGAAGCGCGTGCCCTGTATGATCGCGCCCGGTCGCGACGGACGGACGCTGACCTGGTCGATTACGGTGCCTCCGCGGAGATCCGGCTTCCGTTGCTCGACGCGCTTTTTGAACAGTTCGAAGGCCTTGCGCAGGCGCATCCGCGCCGGCAGGCGTTCGAAGCCTGGCGGCGCGCACGCGGCGAACCGCTCGAGCGATTTGTGCTTTACGAAGCGCTCGCTGAAATCCACGGCCCGTTCTGGACCGCATGGCCTCACAATCTGCATGATGTATCCGCCATTCCCAGCGACAATGCCCTGGTCCGGGCAACCCGGAAGCACGCCTATGTCCAGTGGATAGCCGAGACGCAACTCGCCGATGCCCATGCTGCCGCACTTTCCGGCGGCATGGCGCTCGGCCTCATGCTCGATCTCGCGGTGGGCGTAAGGGCGGACGGCGCGGAGACCTGGGCCGAACCCGGCCATTTTGCACGCAATGTCTCGATCGGGGCGCCGCCTGACGCCTTCAATCCAAAGGGCCAGAACTGGGCGCTTGCCCCCCTCAATCCGCTCGCCATGCGGACAGGCGGTCTGCACGCCTTTGCCGAAACGCTGCGTGCCTCGATGCGGCACGCCGGTGCGCTGCGCATCGATCATATCCTCGGGTTCCGTCGTAACTTCTGGATTGCCGAGGAAACCGGCGAAGGCACCTATATCCGCTTTCCGCAAGAAGCGCTTTTCGCCGTCCTGGCAATCGAGGCAGAACGCCACCGCTGCCTCATTGTCGGTGAGGACCTTGGCAACGTTCCTCCCGGTTTTCGAAACGAGATGGCCGACAGCGGCATCTATGGGTGCAGACTTCTGTATTTCCAGCGGACCGCTTCAGGCGCCTTTGTCGATCCCGCCGATTATGACCCTATGTCCGTCGCCTCGATCGGCAGCCACGATCTCGCGACCTTGCGGGAATGGTGGCAGGAACATGATCTCGACGAGATGGAGGCCTTGAGCGTTCTGACCGGGGAGAGCCTCGATACGGCGCGCACAGAACGAGCCGGCGATCGGCAACATCTTTGCGCTTTGATCGGATTGAACGAGGATCCGGACGTGCAAACATTGGTGCCGGAAGTGCACAAGCGTCTGCTGCAAGCGGGTTCCGACCTGGTGACTTTTCAGCTGGAAATTATCCTGTCGGACGGCGCTCGCCTCAATCTGCCTGGAACCACGATCGAGTATCCGAACTGGCGCCGAAAACTGCCGACGATCACAAAAATCATCGGCGATGCGGGCCTGTCGATGCTTGCGGCAACGGCGCGGAAAGCAAGAGGCGCGGTTTAGAGCATTGTTCGACCAGCTGAATGGGTTTCATCCCGAACACATGAAACCCGAAACGACCCACCTTTCTTCCGTCGGCCGCATCAACGCCATCGAACCAACAGCTCGGGATCGGGTGCAAAACCAGCCCGCAGCGGCATCATCGCAGCGCCGAGCACCGGTGCCATCGGGCCTATCGAGCCTGAGACGATCTCCGGAGGGGCGAGTCCTGCCATGTTCAACGTATCAAGCTCCGCTCCGATCCGCGATCTGAGCGCCCCGCACCACTCAGCTTTCATGTTTCCATCAATGACCACGGCCTCGAAATCGATCACGCTGAGTGCCGATAAGATTGCCCGCGCCACCGCAGGTACGGCAGTTTCCATCCAGCGACTGAACACGGCATCCGCCATTTCTCCGCCATTTCCGTCAACCACGGCCGCAGGGTCGATCCCCTCACCTTTCAACAACGTCTCCAATTGGATGAGGGACGCGCAGTGAATGAGCTGGCTTTGTCGGGATGAACCGACAGCGTTCCCGGCCGGCATCGATCCGATGGATCCCGCATTCCTGCGTTCGCCCTGATAAAGCCGTCCACCGATGACGATGCCGCCGCCGATGAATGTGCCGAAGTAAATGTAAAGCGCGCTCTGGTGGGTGATACCGTTGCCTACAATCATTTCGGCTGCACAGGCGGCACTGGCGTCGTTGAAAAGGCTCGTTTCGATTCCCGTCGCTTGCGCAAGTTCGCCTGCAATATCGGCATCCCGCCATCCATCGAGCGCACCCGGTTCGACGCCGAGCTCTTCGGTCCAGGCGTGGAGATCGCCGGGCATCGCGATCCCAAGACCCATGACCCGGTCGGATTCGAACGGATCGAGACAGGACAACAGGCCGGTACACTGTGTAACGGCTGTCGCCAACGTAGCAACTGGCTCAGGATACACATAGGACGTCTCGCGCGAGGCGACGGTTTCCCCGGAGAGGTTGATAAGCAGCGACTTGATGGCGCGACGGCCGACTTTAACGCCGAGGGCGAAAGCACCCTTCGGATTCACGGCGATCGGCGTCGACGGCTGGCCGATCTGGCCACGAACGGGATCGCACTTCACCAACAGGCCCTGCTCGATCAGTCGATTGGCGATCACCATGGCCGCATTGGCGCTCAGTCCCGTCGTCCTTGCGAGTTCGGCCTTTGAAAGAGATCCCTCCTGGAGAATGGCACTGACAACCAGTTTCTCGTTGTAAGCGCGGATACCGTTGCTGTCTCCGCCGCGCATACTGCCTCCTCTGCGTTTCTGAGCCTTCGAGCCTTCGAGCTTGACTTGTGGGAAGTCATTAATTAATTCAATCGCAATTAATTAACCGTTACGAAAACCCGGTCGACGAGACACGGACCTTCGGGAGCTTTCTCAATCGATCTGAACCCTGTCTCGCCTGCAGACCACCAACACCGGAGAATACGGAATGAAGACGCCGCTGCGGTATGGGATTGGTACGGAGACGGAACTGCGATTGTCCGCTGACACCACGACATCAAAAGGCAATCTGTGATGTTTCTCGTGTGTGGTGAGGCCTTGTGGGATCTGTTCGCGACCGACGGCGCCGATGGCCTCACCTTGGATGCCAGGATTGGCGGATCACCCTTCAACGTCGCCGTCGGCCTGGCGCGCCTCGATCGGAAGGTGGCGCTTCTGACCGGCATGTCGCGCGATCCGATGGGTCAGCGTCTGACGGCAGCCCTGATCGACGAACAGGTCGGGACAAAATACCTGGTGGAGACAAGCCAGCCGAGCACGTTGAGCCTGGTTGATGTCGGTCCCGACGGAACGCCGGCCTATACCTTCTACGGTCATGATGCCGCGGACCGGACCCTCCGGGTCGAGGACCTACCTGTCCTCGGGCCGGATGTCTGGGGCATCCATGCAGGCTCCTATTCGCTGGTCGTCGAGCCGGTAGGATCGAGCCTGTTGTCGCTGGTCGAGCGAGAAGCGGGTCGGCGCCTGATCACGCTGGATCCGAATGTCCGCCTGACCGTCGAACCGGACACGGCCCTTTGGCGGGGCCGGATCGACCGTTTCGCAACGCATGCTGACCTGATCAAGGTCAGTGATGAAGATCTGGGTCTTATCTTCCCGGGCGCCACGGCCGCTGAAATCGCCGGCCGCTGGCTGGATGCGGGTGCCGGGCTGGTCGTCGTGACCCGCGGAGAAAGCGGCGCTGAAGCTTTCCTCCCGAACTCCCATTATTCGGTCGCCGGCCACCAGATCGAATTGGTCGACACGGTAGGCGCCGGCGACACGTTTCAGGCTGCGATGATCGCCGGCCTTTCGGAACTCGGAATCTGGTCGAGACAAACGCTGGACAGAATGGCCCCGGAAAGGCTCTGCACCCTGATCGGGTTCGCGACGCGAGCCGCCTCTGTAACCTGTTCGCGACGGGGAGCGGATTTGCCTTACCGCACAGAATTGCCCGATTTGCCAACCGGAGCGTTTGCCTGATGGTTGCGAGCGTGGTTCCTGTTGAGCCTTTCGACTTGGTCGTCTTCGGCGCCACTGGCGATCTGGCGCGTCGGAAACTGCTGCCGGCCCTTTATCACCGCTTGCAGGACGGCCAATTGCCGTCCGAGGCGCGGATAATCGCCACCGCACGCAGCGATCTCGACACCGACGCCTACCGGAAGCTCGCTGCCGAGGCGTTGAAGGAGTTTGTCGGGTCCCAGGCTTTGCAGAAGCAGTCCCTCGATCGGCTTTTATCGATCATCGACTATGTTCGGATGGATGCAAGCAAGGAAGAAGGCTGGTCCCGCCTGGCCGAGGCGCTGCCAATCGGTTCCCGGCGCCCGCGGGTGTACTACCTGTCGGTGGCGCCGCGTTTTTTCGGAGAGATTGCAAGGGGACTTCGCGACGCCGGTCTTGCCGGCGGCGATGCGCGGATTGTCGTCGAAAAACCTCTGGGCCACGATCTCGACTCGGCACGGGACTTGAACCGCAACCTGGTCGCCTGTTTCGATGAACAGCATGTCTACCGGATCGACCATTACCTCGGCAAAGAGACGGTCCAGAACTTGATGGCGCTGCGCTTCGGCAACGCCTTGCTTGAGCCGCTATGGAACGCACAACACATCGACCATGTGCAGATCACGGTGGCCGAAAGTGTCGGAATTGGCGGTCGGGGACGGTACTACGACGATGTCGGTGCAATGCGGGACATGGTGCAGAATCACCTGTTGCAACTGATGTGCCTGATCGCCATGGAACCGCCGGCGCGTTTCGAGCCAGACGCGGTGCGCGACGAAAAACTCAAGGTACTGCGTTCCCTGGCGCCGCTGAGCGATCCGGAGGCAATCGTGCGCGGGCAATACGCGAGAACCAACGGATCTGCTTCTTACCTGGACGACGTGGAGTGCGACGCCAGCAACACGGAAACCTTCGTAGCGCTCAAGGCGGAGGTCGCCAACTGGCGCTGGTCGGGTGTGCCGTTTTATCTGCGTACCGGCAAACGCCTGCGCGCACGGGTTTCAGAAATTGCGATTTCGTTTCGCGCGCCACCGTATTCAATCTTTGCGCCGGCTAGCGGCAGGCCCGTCCCGAACGTGCTCGTCATAAGGTTGCAACCGGACGAAGGCATCACTCTGCAAATGACCATCAAGGACCCCGGCCCCGGAGGCATGCGGCTGGCACCGGCCATTCTGGATATGAGCTTTGCCGATACAATGGGTAGTAGCCTGCGCATGCCCGACGCCTATGAGCGGTTGGTGATGGATGTGATCCGCGGCGATCAGACCCTGTTCATGCGCGGCGACGAGGTCGAGGCGGCCTGGGCCTGGATCGATCCGATGATCGCGGAATTCGGATCGCAACCGCCTGCGCTGTACGACGCCGGCTCGTCCGGGCCGGAGGACGCTATGCTGTTGATCCATCGCGACAGGCGTCGCTGGCAGGAGATCGCGACATGAACAATTCGACGATCCCGTCTTGTGCCTCGCGCGAAGAATTGGCGCAAAGCCTCTTGGCATTGCCGGGCGTGACCCGGGCGACGCTGTCGCCACGGTTGCCGGCAGCGACCGAACCGCCTATCCCGATCCACGCTGCCGACAGAATCGACGCAGTTCGTCCCGCAATCGCTATCGCTGCACCGCCTGATACCCCTGCCCTTGCCGTCTCCGGTCGCACTGCCTTCCGGAAAACGGCTTAATCAGAGGAAGCACACGGACATGCACCCGACAATCGAGGCTGTCACCGACCGCATTCGCGCACGATCACGTGTCACGCGGAACCGCTATCTCGACCGCTGCCAGCGTGCCATCGAGGTCGGCCCCGCACGGGCGCATCTAACCTGCGGGAACATGGCCCACGTGACCGCCGCCAGCGGGCCTGACAAGTGTCGGATCGTAGAGCAAAAATGCCCCAACCTTGGCATTGTCACGGCTTACAATGACATGCTGTCGGCCCACCAGCCCTTCGAGCGGTTCCCGGGCTTGATCCGGGCAACGGCTCGGGCTGCAGGAGGCACGGCCCAGGTCGCAGGTGGTGTGCCCGCGATGTGCGACGGGGTCACGCAAGGCCAACCGGGCATGGAACTCAGTCTGTTCTCGCGAGATGTCATCGCGCTGGCCGCAGGCGTCTCACTCAGCCACAATTGCTATGACGCTGCTATTTTTCTTGGAGTCTGCGACAAGATCGTCCCAGGCCTCGTCATCGCGGCAGCCACTTTCGGGCACCTGCCCGCAATCTTCGCTCCGGCAGGGCCGATGATCAGCGGCCTGGCGAATGACGAGAAGGCCCGCGTGCGCCAGCAATTCGCGAGGGGCGAGATCGGGCGTGACGCCTTGATGCGCGCCGAGATGGCGTCCTATCACGGCCCGGGCACCTGTACATTCTACGGCACCGCCAACTCCAATCAGATGCTGATGGAGTTCATGGGCCTGCATCTTCCAGGGGCCAGTTTCGTCAACCCGAACACGCCTCTCCGCGACGCGCTGACCGCAGAGGCGACGCGCCGCGCACTGGCGATCACTGCATCGGGCAACGACTTTACCCCTGCCTGTCAGGTTCTTGACGAAAAGGCCTTTGTCAACGGCATGGTCGGGCTGAACGCAACCGGCGGCTCGACCAATCTGGTGATCCACCTTGTGGCCATGGCGCGGGCTGCCGGCGTTCTGATCGATCTGGAGGACATGGCCGAGATCTCGTCGGTCACCCCGCTGATGGCGCGGGTTTATCCGAACGGATTGGCCGATGTGAACCACTTCCATGCGGCGGGCGGGCTCGGCTACATGATCGGCGAGCTTCTGTCGGGCGGCCTGCTGCACGAGGATGTACGGACCGTTGCGGGACAGGGTCTGTCCAGTTATACGGCAGAGCCGAAATTGGACGGTGACCGGATTGTCTGGACCGACGGCCAGGGCACAACGCTGAACGAACAGATCCTACGCCCCAGCACCAACCCGTTTCAGCCAACCGGCGGCCTGCAGCTCCTAAAGGGCAATCTTGGAAAAGCGGTTATCAAGGTCTCGGCGGTCAAGCCCGAGCATCGTGTCGTCGAGGCACCTTGCCGCGTTTTCAGCGATCAAGACGCCGTCAAGGCCGCCTTCACGGCCGGCGAGATCGATCGCGACATGGTCGTCGTGGTCAGGTTTCAGGGTCCAAAGGCCAACGGGATGCCTGAATTGCACTCACTCACGCCGCCTCTGGGAGTCGCCCTTGAGCGCGGCCACAAGGTCGCTCTGGTGACCGACGGGCGAATGTCCGGCGCCTCCGGCAAGGTGCCCGCCGCAATCCACCTGAGCCCCGAAGCCGAAGGCGGCGGGCCGATCGCCCGGCTCCGCGACGGGGACGTAGTTCGCCTCGATGCCGTGTCTGGTACGCTGGATGTCCTGCTCGACGCGTCCGAATTCGCCGAGCGGACACCAGCCGCGGCCGACCTGGCGGCCAGTCACGAAGGCATCGGACGGGAACTTTTCGCAGCTTTCCGGCACTCCGTGGGCCCGGCCGAGGCGGGCGCGGCAGTGGTGGTCTGAGATGGATTTGCGCCATGCATGGAAGGCAGTGGACGAGGCCGCCGAACGGCTGCGTGCGACGCACCTTCGCGAGCTGTTCCAAAACGACGCCGACCGGTTCGCCGCATTCTCCTGCGAAATCGACGACCTGCTCGTTGACTTCTCGAAGGAGCGTGTTGACTCCGGCGCGTTGACTGCCCTGATCGATCTGGCGCGGGCAGCAGGCATTGAAGATCAGCGCGATGCGATGTTTGCGGGTCAGCCGGTCAACCTGACCGAAGGCCGGGCGGTGCTGCATATGGCTCTGCGCGGCGGTGCGACCGCACCCCCGGGCGACGACGTTGCAAGCACGCTTGACCGCTTCCTCGCATACGCGGAACAGGTGCGCGCAAAAGGCCACATCACGGACGTGGTCAATGTCGGGATCGGCGGCTCGGATCTGGGACCGGTCATGGTGGCGCGCGCCCTGAGGCCGGACAATGACGGACCCCGATTGCACTTCGTTTCGAATGTCGACGGCGCTCACATGGCCGACACATTGGTCGGGTTGGACCCGTCACGCACGTTGGTGATCGTTGCGTCTAAGACCTTTACGACGCTCGAGACCATGGCCAACGCCCGGCTTGCCCGCACCTGGCTCGGTGACCAGGCTGACAGTCAAATGGCTGCGATCTCGACCAATCTGGAAGCGTGTGCCGAATTCGGAATCCCTGAAACGCGCGTCTTCGGGTTCTGGAACTGGGTCGGGGGACGCTACTCTATCTGGTCGGCGATCGGTTTGCCGGTGGCAATAGGGATTGGCGCCGAGCGCTTTCGCTCTTTTCTGGACGGCGCGGCGGCAATGGACCGCCATTTCTGCCAGACGCCCCTGGAGCGAAATCTGCCGATACTCCTGGCGTTGATCGGGATATGGAGGCGCAACGCCATGGGCTGGCCGAGCGTGGCTCTGATCCCTTACGATCAAAGGTTGGAGCGGTTGCCGGCCTATGTCCAGCAGCTCGACATGGAATCGAACGGCAAGCGGGTGACACGTGCGGGCGTCGAAGTGGCGACAAAGACCGGACCGGTGATCTGGGGAGAGCCAGGAACAAACGCCCAGCACTCGTTCTTTCAGTTGCTGCACCAGGGAACCGACATCGTACCGGTGGATTTCATAGCCGCGGCAAACCCGCGTGCAGCCAACGCCGAACACCACGCGCTTTTGCTGGCCAATTGTCTGGCACAAGGACAGGCGCTGGCGTTTGGCCGGACGGCCGACGAGGTCGTGACCGAGATGGCAGGGGCGGGAAGATCCGCCGACGAGATCGCTCGGTTGGTGCCGCACAGGACATTTCCCGGCAATCGCCCGTCGACCACCATTCTTTTCCGCGAATTGGATGCGTTCGCACTGGGCCGCCTGATCGCGCTCTATGAGCACAAGATATTCGTGCAGGGCGCCATATGGGGCGTAAACTCGTATGATCAGTGGGGGGTCGAGTTAGGCAAGGCTCTGGCCGGATCCCTGATCCCCGTACTGCGTGACGGGGAACAGATCGAAGCGGACGGATCAATCGCAGGGTTGGCGGCCCGCATCCGGGAACTGAGGTCCGGCGAATGAATTATGCGGAAGTCTGTCGCCCGTCGCCCGCCTTGCCGGTGCGGATCGTCAAGCGCGAGAAAGCCCACCGATGCTGTCTGCGTCGGCGGGTCCTGGCTCGCCCTGACCGACAGGATCCGCAACCGCGACTGGGATCGGAATACCCCGCCGGCCCGGTCTGCCGCAACAAACAAACCATGAGTGAAGAGCACCACGCATGAATGACATGAATTTCCCGGCGCTGCCGGAACCGGTCGATCTCTCCGCCGAGGCCCTGCGTGACCGGGTCTGGAACCATCTGGTATTCTCGATCGGCAAGGATCGCGACGCCGCGCGCCTGTCGGACTGGCGCTTCGCGCTCAGCCACGCGATTCGCGATCAGGTCGTGCTGCCATGGTTTCATACGACGCGCCGTATCGCCGCCGAGGACCGCAAGCGGGTCTATTACCTGTCCATGGAGTTTCTGATCGGCCGGCTGCTTCAGGATGCGGTCAGTAATCTGGGCCTCGAAGGCGCCGCCCGCGATGCCTTGGCCATGCTCGAAGTCGACTATGAAGAGGTGGTTGGAGACGAACCGGATGCGGCGCTGGGCAATGGCGGTCTGGGGCGGCTGGCGGCGTGTTTTCTGGATTCAATGTCTTCGGTCGGTCTGGCGGCACACGGCTACGGCATCCGCTACAATCACGGACTGTTCCGACAGAGCTTCGAGGACGGCTGGCAGGCCGAGGAAGCCGAGGACTGGCTTGCCGAGCGTCACGTATGGGAATTCGAGCGTCCCGAGGTCGCCGTACCCATCGGTTTCGGCGGCGAGGCCGGGCCGGACAATTGGTCGCCCGCCGAGACGGTTATCGCCGCGGCCTACGACACGCCGATCGCGGGATGGCGCGGTGCCTGGGTCAACACGCTCAGGCTCTGGTCGGCTCGGCCGACGCGCGAATACGAGCTCGCCGCATTCAACCGCGGCGACTTCCTGGGGGCCGCGACGCCAGGCGTGCTGGCCGAGACCATCAGCCGGGTGCTCTACCCGGACGATTCGACCCCGCAAGGGCGCGAGCTTCGCCTGAAGCAGGAGTACTTCTTCACCGCCGCATCGATCCGCGACATCCTTCGCCGGTTCGAGGCGAACCACAGCGATCTGACCGCCCTGCCCTCCAAGGTAGCGATCCAGTTGAACGACACCCATCCGGCCATCGCCGGTCCGGAATTGGTTCGCCTGCTGATGGATGAGCGTGGTCTGGAATTCGACACGGCCTTCGATATCGCCCGATCCACGCTGCATTACACGAACCACACGCTCCTGCCCGAGGCGCTGGAACGTTGGCCGGAGGACTTGATGGGCCGCGTTCTGCCACGCCATCTGCACATCATCGGTCGGATCGACGAGCGCCATGCACGCGATTGCGCGATCGCTGGGCGCCCGCGCAGCGACGCGCTGAAAATCTCCGGTGACGGTGAAGTCAGGATGGGCGAATTGGCCTTCATTGCCGCGCGCCGGGTGAACGGCGTGTCGGCGCTGCACACCGAACTGATGAAAGAAACCGTCTTCGAGGAATTGCATGCACTGCACCCGGAGCGGATCGTGAATCAGACCAACGGAGTGACGCCGCGACGCTGGCTGTACGGCTGCAATCCCGCGCTGCGTCGCCTGATCTCCGGGACCATCGGCGAGAACTGGATCAGCGACCTCGGCGCATTGGATCAGCTCGCGACCATGGCCGACGATCCGTCTTTCCGCGCCCGATACGCCGAGGCGAAGCTGGCCAACAAGACCGCGTTGGCGAGCTGGATCGCCGACACCTGTGGATTGACCGTTGATCCCGAGGCAATGTTCGACGTCCAGATCAAACGCTTCCACGAATACAAGCGCCAGCTCCTGAACCTGCTGGAGACCGTCGCTCTCTGGAACGCCATCAAGGCCGACCCGAATGCGGGTTGGACGCCGCGGGTCAAGATTTTCGGCGGCAAGGCGGCTCCCAGTTATGCCATGGCCAAGCTGATCATCAAGCTGATCAACGACGTGGCGACGGTCATCAATGCCGACAGCCAGAGTCGTGAATTGCTGCAGATCGTCTTCCCGGAGAACTACAACGTCTCCATGGCCGAACGCATGATCCCCGCTGCGGACATTTCCGAACAGATTTCGACTGCCGGTATGGAGGCGTCGGGTACCGGCAACATGAAGCTGGCGTTGAATGGCGCTTTGACCATCGGGACTCTGGACGGTGCGAACATCGAAATTCGCGAGCGGGTCGGAGACGACAACATCTTCATCTTCGGACTGGAAGCGGCGGAGGTCGCGGCCCGGCGCCGCGCCGGCAACGATCCTGCGAGCGACATCGCGTCCTCGCCCAGGCTGGCCGAAGTGCTGGATCAGATCGCAACGGGACGGTTCTCACCCGGTGATCCCGATCGTTTTGCACCGATCCTGGATGCGCTGAAGGGCGGCGACTGGTTCATGGTTTGCGCGGACTTCGAAACCTACTGGGCGGCCCAGCGCCGCGCCGACGCTGCGTGGCGAGACAAGGAGGCATGGACGCGAAGTTCCGTCCTCAACACTGCGCGCTGCGGCTGGTTCTCCTCGGATCGAACGATCCGGGGCTATGCCGCGGACATCTGGAACGCCGGAACGGCATGGTGAGATCGTGGCATCGGAACCGAACATCCTGGCCGCCGGGCTGACCAAGGACGATGCCGAGGCATTGGCCACGGGCGCCTGCGCCGATCCGTTTCGGTTGCTGGGACCCCACCCGATAAAGGGGGGCCGTGTTATCCGCACCGTCATGCCGGGTGCCGAGACCGTCGAAGCGGTTGCCGGCGGGAAGGTTATCTCGGTGCTTGAACAAGTCGCCGATCATGTCTTCTCCGGCAAAGTCGAAGGCGCGGACAGGCCGGGTGCCTATACCCTGCGCGCCAGAGCCGGGGGCGCGGTCTGGGAAGAAGAGGATCCCTACCGTTTCGGGCCCCTGATCGGAGAATTGGACGAGCATCTGATTTCGGAAGGCGGGCATCTCGATCTTTGGCATGTTCTGGGCGCTCGTATCCTTCACCATGAAGGCGTCGACGGTGTCGGGTTCGCGGTGTGGGCGCCCGGCGCCTCGCGGGTCTCGGTGGTCGGCCCGTTCAACCACTGGGACGGCCGGCGTCACCCGATGCGCCCCCGCGGCACGACCGGCGTCTGGGAATTGTTTCTGCCCGGATTGACCGACGGCGTCGCATACAAATACGAAATCCGTGCCGCGGACGGCACGGTCCTTCCCCAGAAGGCAGACCCGGTGGGTATCGGTGCCGAGCATCCCCCCGCCACAGCTTCCCTGGTTCGTAAACTCGGCCAACGCAATTGGCGGGACGGAGACTGGATGGAAAGCCGTGCCACGGCTCATCAGGTCGACGCGCCGATCTCAATCTACGAGGTTCATCTGGCATCCTGGCGTTTGCGGGCAGCGGAAGGCAACCGGCCGCTGTCGTATTGGGAATTGGCCGACGAGCTGGTGGATTATGTGTCCGAGATGGGGTTCACCCACATCGAACTGCTTCCCATCAGCGAATATCCCTTTGACGGTTCCTGGGGATATCAGCCGGTCGGCCTGTACGCACCGACGATCCGGCACGGCACGGCGGAGGAGTTTCGCCATTTCGTGGACCGCTGCCACCAGGCGGGCATCGGCGTGATCCTCGACTGGGTGCCGGGACATTTTCCGGCCGACGCGCACGGACTTGCCCGGTTCGACGGCACCGCGCTTTATGAACATGAGGATCCCCGGGAGGGCTTCCATCAGGATTGGAACACGCTGATCTACAATTACGGTCGGCGCGAGGTACAGAACTACCTGGTCGCCAATGCGCTTTACTGGCTGAAGGAATACCATCTGGACGGGCTGCGGGTGGATGCCGTGGCGTCGATGCTCTACCGCGACTACTCGCGGGCCGAGGGTCAATGGATCCCGAATGTCCATGGCGGGCGTGAGAACCTGGAGGCTATCGCCTTCCTCAAACGCATGAACGAAGTCGTGTATGGCGCCGATCCGTCGATCCTCACCATTGCCGAGGAATCCACAGCCTGGCCCGGCGTGACCCGGCCAAACAATCATGGCGGATTGGGCTTCGGCTACAAGTGGAACATGGGTTGGATGAACGACACGCTGAGCTATGTGTCGAAAGACCCGATCCACAGGCGTTTTCACCACCACCAGATGACGTTCGGCCTGCACTATGCCTTCACGGAAAACTTCGTGCTGCCGATCAGTCATGACGAGGTGGTGCACGGCAAGGGCTCGCTGCTCGCCAAGATGCCCGGCAATGGCAGCGACCAGTTCGCCAATCTCCGCGCCTATCTGGGTTTCATGTGGGCGCACCCGGGCAAGAAGCTTTTGTTCATGGGACAGGAATTCGCCCAGCCGGCCGAATGGTCGCACCAGGCCGAATTGCCCTGGCACCTGCTGGACGATCCACGCCATGCCGGCGTGCGCCGGCTCGTGCGTGACCTGAACACCCTGTACCGCGGCGCGCCGGCGCTGCACCGTGGCGATTGCAAGGCCGAGGGCTTCGCCTGGATCGAGGCCAATGCCGAGGACATTTCGGTCTATGCCTGGGAGCGCCACGCCGCGGGCGCGCCTCCGATTGTCGCGATCTGCAATTTCACACCCGTAGAGCGCACGCTGCGCATGGGCGTGCCCGAGGCCGGGCGCTGGATCGAGCGCCTGAACACCGATGCCGAGATCTATGGCGGCGAGGGTCGCGGCAACCTGGGCGGACTGACAAGCAAAAACATCTCAAGCCACGGCCGGGCACATTCCATCCAACTCCGCGTGCCACCGCTCGCAACGCTGATGTTCGAGCTGGATATGACGCCGGATTAGAATGGGCAGGCGCGACCGCCGGCTGAAAAAAAAATTAAGGGGAGAAGCGGACATGACACAGGAACGGACCCACCTGATCGGGCGGCGCTCGATGGCATTCGTGCTGGCCGGCGGGCGCGGCAGTCGCTTGAAAGAGCTGACCGACAAACGCGCCAAACCGGCGGTCTTCTTTGGCGGCAAGAGCCGCATCATCGACTTTGCGCTCTCCAACGCGATCAATTCCGGCATTCGGCGAATTAGCGTTGCGACGCAATACAAGGCGCATTCCCTGATACGCCACCTTCAACGTGGATGGAACTTCCTCTCCGTCGATCGTGGCGAGGGGCTGGACATCCTGCCTGCTTCTCAGCGGGTCGAGGGGCGCGATGTCTACGAAGGCACCGCTGACGCCGTCTACCAGAACATCGACATCATGCAGAGCTACGGTCCGGAATATGTGCTGATCCTCGCCGGCGATCACATCTACAAGCAGGACTATGAAATCATGCTGCAACAGCACGTGGATTCGGGCGCCGATGTGACGGTCGGGTGCATCGAGGTTCCGCGCATGGAGGCAACCGGCTTCGGCGTCATGCATATCGACGAGCATCAGAACATCATCGATTTTGTGGAGAAGCCTGCCGATCCACCGGCCATTCCCGGCAATCCGGACGTAGCGTTGGCTTCGATGGGAATTTACGTGTTTCAGGCAGGTTTTCTCTACGATCTGCTTCGCCGGGACGCGGCCGATACGAACTCGCGCCATGATTTCGGCGGCGACCTGATTCCCTACATCGTCAAGACCGGCAAGGCAGTCGCGCACAAATTCTCGGATAGCTGCGTCCGGATGGGGTCCGACCACAACGCGTACTGGCGGGATGTCGGGACGATCGATGCCTTCTGGCAAGCGAATATCGACTTGACGGATTTCGAGCCCGAACTCGACCTCTATGATCAGGATTGGCCCGTCTGGAGTCACGCCCCGATTACGCCGCCGGCGAAGTTCATCCACGATGAAGCGAACAGGCGCGGAATGGCTACCAGTTCGCTGGTCTCGGGCGGGTGCATCGTCTCCGGCGCATCGGTCGACCAGTCGCTGATGTTCACCGGTGTGAAATGCAATTCCTATAGTCGTTTGAGCCGCGTTGTTGCCTTGCCGAATGTCGAAGTCGGCCGGCATGCGGTTCTCAAGGACGTGGTGATTGACCGGGGTGTCCGCATTCCGGAGAACCTGGTGATCGGCGACGACCCGGAGGCCGATGCAAAACGCTTCCGACGCACCGAAAATGGCGTTTGCCTCGTGACCCAGCCTATGATCGACGCATTGTAACCTATGATCGACGCATTGTAAGGAGAGCGGACCCGATGGACATCCTGCAGGTTGCAACCACACCCATTGACGGACAAAAGCCCGGCACGTCGGGTCTACGGGCAAAGACATCCGTCTTCATGCAACCGGGCTATCTGGAAAACTTCATTCAGTCGATCTTCGACGCAATCGGCGGCGTACAGGGCAAGTCTCTGACGCTCGGCGGCGACGGGCGGTACTTCAACAAACGAGCGATCCAGACGATCATGCGCATGGCGGCGGCCAACGGCACGGCACGGATCGTCGTCGGGCGCGACGGCATTTTGTCGACACCGGCGGCGTCGGCGGTGATCCGGAATCTGCGCACCGACGGCGGCATCATTCTCTCCGCAAGCCACAATCCGGGCGGCGAAAACGGCGATTTCGGGGTCAAATACAACGTTCCCGCCGGCGGCCCGGCGCCAGAGGCGGTAACCCAGGCCATCCATGCACGGACGACAGAGATCGAGGTCTATCGCACGGTCGAGACAGCGGATGTGGACCTGTCGACGATCGGACAGCAAAACCTCGGCGCCATGGTGGTCGAGGTCATCGATCCCGTGTCGATCTATGCGGACTTGATGCGCACGCTGTTCGACTTTGACGGGATCAGGGATTTGTTCGCCTCCGGATTCCGGATGCGGTTCGATGCCATGCACGCCGTCACCGGTCCCTATGCCAAGGCGATCCTTGAAGGCGAGCTCGGCGCGCCAACCGGCACGGTTCTGAATGCCGAAGCGCTGCCGGATTTCGGCGGCGGCCATCCCGATCCGAATCCCGTCCATGCTCACGCGCTGATGGAAACGATGTACGGGCCCGACGCACCGGATTTCGGTGCCGCCTCGGATGGCGATGGCGACAGGAACATGATTGTCGGGCGGGCCTGTTATGTGACGCCCTCGGACAGCCTTGCCGTCCTTGCCGCTAACGCGCATCTGGCACCGGGATACGCGGACGGGATCGCCGGGATCGCCCGCTCGATGCCCACGTCGCGGGCCGCGGACCGGGTGGGAGAAAGACTGGGCGTCCCATGCTACGAGACACCGACGGGCTGGAAGTTCTTCGGGACGCTTCTCGATGCCGAAATGGCAACGATCTGCGGTGAGGAAAGTGCCGGTACAGGCTCGAACCATGTGCGCGAGAAGGACGGGCTTTGGGCGGTGCTTTTATGGCTGAACATCCTGGCCGCGCGGCGCCAGTCGGTTGCCGAGATCATCAATGAACACTGGATGACCTATGGGCGCGACGTCTATTCACGCCACGACTACGAGGGCGTCGACAAGAGTGTGGCAGCGGCGTTGATTGACGATTTGAAGGCAAACCTTCCGGATCTGCCCGGACGAGACTTCGCGGGCCTGAACCTGACGGCGGCCGATGATTTCGGATACGCGGATCCGGTCGACGGCTCGCAGGCCACGGGCCAGGGCATAAGGCTGTTCTTTGGCGACAAGGCGCGGGCCGTGCTGAGGCTATCCGGCACCGGCACGGTCGGCGCGACGCTCAGGGTTTACCTTGAGCAATTCCACCCCGACGGCAGGCTCTCCGATGCCGAGGCAAAGGCTGCGATCGCCGAGGTCGCGGCAGCGGTGGCGGACATTACGGGTCTTCACACGCGGCTGTGTCGTGAAAGGCCCGATGTGGAGACCTGACCTGCACTTCTCACACTTGCCATGTTCAGCGCGTCGGAGTCAGTTCAGGCGCGACCGCTAAGATAGGCGTCAATGGCACCAGCGACACCGTCTTCATAGATGCGGGTCAAATGACGGGTGAAGGCGTCACTGAAACGGGTATCTCCGACGAGGGCGTCGTCGTAGATGGATTCAAGGCCGAGCCAGGCGGCAGGGTCGCCTTTTGCCAGCTCCGCCTGTGGCTGCAACTCACTCCAAATCGGATCGTTCGGCTCGATTTTCGAGCCGTCCTCGCGCACGCCCAGGCAATAGCGCGCCCACAGCGCCTCAACCAAAGCCAGCCCCTCGACCGAAGCGTCGGCTGCAAGACGATCGCGGACCGAAGGCAGGATAAACCCCGGATGCCGCGAAGAACCGTCAAAGGCCACGCGTCTCGTTGTGTCGACAATCCTGGAATTCGCAAAGCGACGTTCGACCAGATCGAAATAGGTCAATGGCGTGAAACCGGGAACCGGTCGGACGTCCGGCAATATTTCCTCGGTCTCAACCTTGCGGAAGAATCCCGAGATCAGTGGATGGGTCGAGGCCTCGGCGATGGTTTCGATCCCCAGCAGATCCCCCGCATTGGCGACGATCTGATGACCGCCGTTAAGAACGCGCAGTTTCATCGCCTCGAAACGGTGCACATCGTCGGTCATCGTTGCGCCGACGCGCTCCCACTCGGGTCGGCCGGCGCAGAAATCGTCCTCGATCACCCAGTGGCGAAACGGTTCGTGGGTCACCGGTGCCATGTCGCCGATGCCGAGGTCGCGCACCAGCGCGATTTCCTTCGACCCGGTGGCCGGCACGATGCAATCGACCATTGAATTCGGGAAGCTGCATGACGCGTCGATCCAGTCGGCAAGCTCCGGGTCGGCCAGCCGCGCCAGCGAGACGATTGTGCAGCGAACGATGTCGCCATTGTTCTGAAGATTGTCACAGCTCTGCACCGTGAAGGGGCCGAGCCCCCTCTCCCGCCGCTGCTTGAGCGCGGCGACAATCGCCCCGAACGCGGTCGCGGGTGCGTCGGGTTTTGCAAGGTCCTCCAGGATTTCCGGATGGTCCGCATCGAAAGCGCCGCCGACGCGGAAATAGCCGCCCTCGGTAACGGTAAGCGAGACGATGCGGGTAGCCGGATCGGCCATTTGAGCGATCAACGGCCGGTGGCCGTCTTCGACCGGCAGGTAGTCGATCATCGCGCCGGTGACCTCGACGGATGTGCTTTCCTGATCGAGTTCGATCAGCGTGGTCAGGCAATCCTGGGCCAACAATTTTTGGCGCATCTGGGCGTCATAAGGTCGAACGCCAGCGCCGACGATCCCCCAATCCTGGCACAGCCCCATATCCATCAGCCGGTGCACGTACCACGCCTGATGTGCGCGGTGGAAATTGCCGAGGCCGATATGCACGATGCCCGGCGTCAGGACAGCGCGATCGTAGCGGGGCACACGCACCGATCCCTGCAACTGGTTCAGCGTTGCGTTCGACAAGCGGGTCAACTCATCCATTGCCCACCATCCACGTTGTAGGTCTGCGCGACAATGTAGTCGGCTTCGTCACTCGCCAGGAAAATCGCCATGCCCGTCAGGTCTTCGGCGCGACCCATCCGGCCATGAGGCACGCCCGCACCGACCTCGCGCTTTTTCTGGCCGGGCGCCTTGCCTTCGTATTTCGCAAAAAAACGCGTCGACACCGTCCCAGTGTTCGCCGTCGACCACGCCGGGCGCGATGGCGTTCACGTTGATGCCGTGCTGGATCAGATTGAGCCCGGCCGACTGGGTCAGGCTGATCACCGCGGCTTTGGTCGCGCAATAAACCGCGACCAAAGGCTCCCCGCGCCGCCCCGCCTGACTGGCCATGTTGATGATCCGCCCCTTGATTCCCCGCTCGATCATATGTCGGGCCACCGCTTGCAAGGTAAACAACGTACCCGAGACGTTGATATCGAAAACGCGGGCGTAGTCTGTTCGGTCGATTTCGACAATCGGAGCGGCCGTGAACACGGCCGCATTGTTGATCAGGATATCGATCTGACCGAAGGCACCCGCGGTTTCTTCAACGGCTCGATCGATGCTGTCCTGGCACGTCACGTCCATTTCGACCGGAAGGGCGGCATCGCCGATCTCGCCCGCCGTGGCATGGGCGCGACCGGCATCGATGTCCGCTATGGCAACGCGGGCCCCCTCGCGAACATAGGCCTCGGCAAAGGCCCGCCCGATGCCGCGAGCGGCGCCCGTAATCAGTGCCGTCTTGCCGCTGAGACGTTTCATTCGATCCTGAGGCCCTGTGCGTCGAACCGGTGAATCTGATCGGACCGAGGCGTCAGAGAGATCCGGTCGCCATGTTTGAAACTGACCTCGCCCGGCGCCCGCACGGTAATGGTCTCTGCCAGTCCCGTCTCGTGAATGTGGAAGAACGTGTCCGATCCGAGATGTTCGGCGACCCCCACGGTTCCCTGCCAGGCGCCGTCACCGTCGGCGACTGCGATATGTTCTGGCCGGACACCGATGGTTTGGGCGCCGTGTTTGGCCGCCTCGGGGCCTTCGATGAAGTTCATCTTTGGCGAGCCGATAAAACCTGCGACGAAGAGGTTTCGCGGTCGCTGATAGAGTTCGAGCGGGCTCCCGACCTGTTCGATGACGCCGGCATGCAGCACCACGATTTTGTCGGCCATGGTCATGGCTTCGACCTGATCGTGGGTGACGTAGATCATTGTGGTCTTGAGCCTTTCGTGCAGCTCGCTGATTTCCAGGCGCATGCCGACGCGCAACGCCGCGTCGAGGTTCGACAAGGGCTCGTCGAACAGGAAAGCCGCGGGTTCACGCACGATGGCGCGTCCGATCGCGACGCGCTGGCGCTGGCCGCCGGACAACTGACCGGGACGCCGGTCCAGGTAGTCGGTCAGGTTCAACGCCTTCGCCGCGGCGTCTATCCGGCGGTCCTGCTCGGCTTTGTCGATTCGAGCCATCTTCATCGGAAACGCGATGTTTTTGCGCACGCTCATATGCGGATAGAGCGCATAGGACTGAAACACCATCGCCAGTCCGCGTTTGGCCGGCGGAATGTTGGTGGCGTCTGCACCGTCGATGTTGATGGTGCCCGAAGTAATATCCTCCAGCCCGGCGATCAGGCGCAGCAAGGTGGACTTACCGCAGCCTGAAGGTCCGACGAAGACGCAGAATTCACCGTCCTCGATGGTCAGGTCCAACGGCGGGATGACCTGCGTCTCGCCAAAGCTCTTGGTAACGTCTTGAAGCGTAATCTGTCCCATCTTCATGTCCTCCTATTTCACGGCGCCGAAAGTCAGGCCGCGGACAAGTTGTTTTTGGCTGAACCAGCCGAGGATCAGGATTGGCGCAATCGCCATGGTCGAAGCCGCTGAAAGCTTCGCGTAAAACAAGCCTTCCGGACTGGAATAGCTGGCGATGAAAGCCGTCAAAGGCGCGGCCTTCGCAGCAGTAAGATTGAGCGTCCAGAAGGCCTCGTTCCAGGCCAGGATGATGTTGAGGAGCACCGTTGATGCAATCCCCGGCACTGCCATGGGCGTCAGCACGTAGAGGATTTCTTCACGCAAACTGGCGCCATCCATGCGGGCGGCTTCCAGAATCTCGCCCGGAATCTCCTTGAAGTAGGTGTAGAGCATCCAGACGATGATCGGCAGGTTGATCAGCGTCAGCACGATGGTCAGGCCGATGCGTGTGTCCAACATCCCTGTTTGGATGAAAATCAGGTAGATGGGATACAGAACCCCGACCGCCGGAAGCATCTTGGTCGACAGCATCCACAACAGAATGTCTTTCGTCCGTTTTGACGGCACGAATGCCATGGACCAGGCGGCGGGTACCGCGATCAGGACACCAAGAACGGTGGAACCACCGGCGATGATGATCGAGTTCCAGAGGAACCTCATATAATCTGAACGTTCCTGGACAACGGAATAGTTCTCAAGCGTCCAGTCGAAGAACAGGAAGACGGGCGGGTCGGCGATCGCCGTCGCCTCGGTCTTGAAGCTGGTCAGGATCGTCCACAGGATCGGGAAGAAGATCAGGAGCCCGATTGCCCAGGCGGCGAGAGTGTTGATGATTTTGCGTTGCGTCGTGACAGCGCGTGCCATGGTTCTGCTCCCTCACTTGTCGAGGTTCTTGCCAACGATCCGCATAAGGAAGATCGCGACGATGTTTGCGAGAATGACGGCGTAGATTCCGCCGGCGGAGCCCAGTCCGACGTTTTGGCTTTCCAGCACGCGCTGGAAGATGAGGTAGGTCAGCGTGCGGGTACCGAACGAGCCTTGGGTCGTAACGAAGATTTCAGCGAAGATAGCCAGCAGGAAGATCGTCTGGATCAGTAAGACGATGGTGATGGCACGCGCCAGATGCGGCAGGACGATGTAGCCGAAACGGGAGAGCGATGGGGCCCCATCCATTTCGGCGGCTTCCAACTGCTCGCTGTCCAGCGACTGGATGGCGGTCAACAGGATCAGCGTCGCAAACGGCAGCCATTGCCACGAGACGATCATGATGATCGAGGTGAGCGACGCTTCGCTGAGCCACTCGACCGGTGTCGCGCCGAAAAACTTCCAGAGATGGGCGAACAACCCGTTCACGGGATCCATGAACATGTTCTTCCAGACCAGAGCCGAAACCGTCGGCATCACAAAAAACGGGGCGATCACAAGGATGCGGACGACGCCCTGCCCCCACATCGGCTGGTCTAGCAGGAGCGCCAGGAGAACACCGAAGATCACGGTGATAAACAGGACGCCGCCGACAATGATCAGGGTGGTCTGCACGCTGGGCCAGAACGCACTGGACGTGACAAAACGGACATAATTTTCGAATCCGACCCAGCCCAGGTCACCGCCGCGAAGCGGCAGAAATCTCTTGAACGAAAAGTAGAGGGTCATCAGGAGGGGCACCAGCATCCAGCCAAGTAGCAGGATCACAGCGGGCGCCATCATGATGCGGGCGGCGGATCGAGAGTGTTGCGTAGCCATGACTTCTCTCCTCGCGGGAAATCATTCCCACGTTTGGTTCGCTGAACGGCTCTACGGAGGGTTAGTCTAGTACCTCTGATCAGAAATTCTGACCCGATTGACCGACTTTGCCTGGTCTTCGGCCAGGCGTGGCCATCGATAGCGTGCCGCAGCACGATGAGATGATCGCAATGACGTCCGAAGCCCAGGGAAAACCGGCCCCGCAAGTCGCATCTTTCCGACTTGCGCCACCTGGGTTGCCAACCGCGGAAACATCCGTGTTTGGCAGGACTATTTGACCTTTAGGCGGCGTTGCGTTGTCTACCCGATGCCCGTCAAATCGCATGTTTCCGATTTGAGTATGAAAGGGCAACAGCGAAACATCATAGGTGTGATCGCGCTGCGCAACGCGCCTGGCCAGAGGACACATCTTCCCCGTCAATTGGATCAGGACTTCTGGTCAGAGGTACCAGATTGCCGAGGGCGGCTGGTCTCCGCCCTCGGTCACAGGGGATTAGTAGCCGGCGGCTTCCATTTCATCCACGGTCAGGGCCTGCGCCTTTTCGAGCGCTTCTTCGACCGATTGCTGACCGGCAAGGGCGGCGGAGATTTCCTGGCCGACCTGTGTAGCGATGCCGGCAAACTCGGGGATCGCGACGAATTGCACGCCGGTATAGGGAACCGGGTCGATCGTCGGCTGGTTCGGATCGGCCGAGTTGATCGAGCCAAGGGTCATTTTGGCGAACGGTACCTTGGCGTATTCCGGATTTTCATAGAGCGATGTCCGGGTGCCCGGCGGGACGTTGGCCCAGCCTTCCTTGGAGGCGACCAAGGCCGTGTACTCCTTGCTTGTCGCCCAGGCGACAAACTTTTTGGCCGCATCGCTGGCATCGGTGCCGGCCGGGATGGCCAACGACCACGCCCAAAGCCAATTACCCCGCTTGCCGAGACCGTTATCCGGCGCAAGCGCGAAGCCGACTGTATCGGCGACCGTGGAATCGTTCGGGTTCGTTACGAAGGACGCGGCCACGGTAGCGTCGATCCACATACCGCACCGACCTTGCTGGAACAGCGAAAGGTTTTCGTTGAACCCGTTGGTCGACGCACCCGGAGGGCCGTAATTGGTCATCAGGTCCATGTAGAAAGTAAGCGTGGTCTTCCATGCTTCGCTGTCGAATTGCGGTTTCCAATTCTCGTCGAACCACTTCGCGCCGAACGAATTGGACATAGCCGTCAGGAACGCCATGTTCTCGCCCCAGCCGGCCTTGCCGCGCAAGCAGATGCCGTAGATCTCATTTTCCTTGTCGGTCATCGCGCCGGCGGCTTGTTTGATGAAGTCCCAGGTCGGTGCCTCGGGCATCTCGAGACCGGCCTTCTCCATAAGGTCGGCGCGATACATGACCATGGAGGATTCGCCGTAGAACGGAGCGGCATAGAGTTCGCCGTCGACCGTCAGGCCGCCCCGGATCGCGGGCAGAATGTCGTCGACATCCCACTCTGCAGGAAGATCGTTCAGCGACACGAGCCAGCCGTTCTTGCCCCAGATCGGAACCTCGTATGTACCGATGGTCAGAACGTCAAAGCTTCCGCCTTTGGCGGCGATGTCCTGGGTCACGCGCTGACGCAGGACGTTCTCTTCCAACGTTACCCATTCCAGCTTGATGTCCGGATGCTTGCTCGTGAAATCATCGGTCAGGCCCTGCATCCGGATCATGTCGCCATTGTTGACGGTGGCGATGGTGACGGTCGTCTCCGCTAAAGCCGTCGTCGCGAGCAGGGCTGCGGCTCCGGCCACGCTTAGGGGTGCCTTCCAGTCCATTCGATGTCCTCCCAGGGGTTCTGTTATGGCTAATGGACGATGCCTAAAATGCTACGCCAAGTCAATTAAAAATTTACGCGCGTGAAATTCTTGGACGATCTACGCCGAGGATCGCATGACAAGCCTGCCATCGAAAAGGACTTCGCTGCGCTCGTCGAGATGGCCGTCGTGCTCGATCAACTCGAACAATTTTTCGACGCTGCGGCTGGAAATGGATTCGTAATCCTGAGCAATGGTCGTCAGCGACGGGTAGGTAAAGCGCGAATGCGGGTGGTCGTCGTGACCGGCCACTTGCAAGCTGCAGTCGGATCCGTGCCCGACCCGCACGCCGCATTCGCCGGCTGCCGCGAGGAATCCGATCGCCAGGCGGTCGTTGCTGCAAAGCACGGTCCGGCTGGGCAGGTTGTCCGCCCGTATAAGCTTCTTCGCCCCTTCGTAGGCGATATTCTCAAAATCCCAGCCTTCGCCCTCAGCGCGGATAACCATCGGCTCATGCCCCAATTGCTGCATGGCTTGGATATAGGCGTTGCGCCGTTTGTTCGCGTTTGGGTTGACCGGCGCCATTTCAAAGAAAAAAGGCGCCTCGCCGGTGCGGCACAGATAGTCGACCATCATGGGGACGGACTGGAAGTTGTCGGAACCCACAAACGCCGCACCGACGCCCTCAATGTTGCTGTCGAAAAGGATCGTCGGTACATCGGCGCAGAACCGTTCGATCGACTCCCTTTCCGATCTGCGACCGAGCGGCGCCAGCAAGACACCGGCCGGTTTAAGCAATCTGAGATTGTTGAGAATGTCGTTTTCCAGTTCCTGGTCTCCGTGCGCGCTGAACAATGTCGGACGCAGACCTTCGGCAATGCAGCGAAGTTCGATCCGCCGCGCGATCTCCGCAAAGAACGGGTCGGCCAGGTACGGTACGACAATGCCGATGTTCTTGGTCAGCCGGCGGTTCTGGTTCACGGCATAGATGTTCGGGCGGTATTCGTAGCGCTCCAGCGCCTTCTCAATGCTTTCCCGTGTTGTCTTTCGAACGCTCGACGGATCATTGAAGTACTTCGAAATGGTCGGACGGGAGATGCCGATCAGATTTGCAAACTCCTCCATGTTCCGAATTTTCTTCGCGGCCATTCACCACTCCATTCCGCGGCGCCCGATCGGGAATGTATCGAACACGACAAAAACATCCCTCATCCCCTCGCGCCACCAATATTTTTGTCGCGCGATAAAAAATTTCTTCGCATTATGAACCCGCCCTTCTTACGGTCAAGTCAAAATTCGTCGCGCCGCACGGGGTAACAGCGCGAAACAACTGGTCGGCCAACGGGTTCCGGTAAACGTCGAAAGAGGTGTCTGCGGGAGAGAGCGGGCGCAACAAAGCCGGTAAATTGCCGTCACCTTGGCTCACGAACTGTCTGCGAAAGCAAGGCAATGTCCTGATCGCCTCCGGGCCAGAAACCCGAAGAAAAACAATTTAATGCAAGGAATTCTTTGTGCCGACCCCGGAAATCGAACCCGCAGGGTTCGCAAGCCCAAGGGCGCCGGGCGGTCAGCCCGCCCCGTCGGAAGCCTGCGGCCGTGAGACAAAAAAACTGAACTCTCGAACCCGCAGGGTTCGCAAGCCCAAGGGCGCCGGGCGGTCAGCCCGCCCCGTCGGAGGCCTGCGGCCGTGAGACAGAAAAGACTGAACTCTCGAACCCACAGGGTTCGCAAGCCCAAAGGGCGCCGGGCGATCTGCCCGCCCCGTCGGAGGC
>JBCDLT010000062.1:0-41401 GCA_038745065.1 Pseudomonadota bacterium
CGGCCTACCGCAAATCGGATGTTTCCGATTTGCGCACTTGAGTGCCAAACAGGGAAACATCCCTGTTTGGTGGACCAAATCAGCCCGTCGGCGTCGTTAAATCGCTTGCCCGACATACCATGTCGCGCTGCGCGATTTGCCGAGCCGAACGACCTGATTTGGACCATCAAATGGTTCTATCTGGTCGAACAATGCTCTTGTTCAGGCCGCTTCGGAAAACACGATCTGCGCTTTCATGGAGCGGCTGCGGTCCGATGCGATCTCGAAGGCTTCGACGGCATCGTCGAGCGGCATTGAGTGGGAGATCAGCGGTGCCGTATCGATCGTGCCGCGCTGCATGAGCGCGACGGCAACGGCGAACTCTTCGTGGAACCGGAACGAGCCGCGCAGGTCGATTTCCTTCGCCGTCAGCATCTGCATCGGGATGCTCATGTCGCCGCCGAGACCGAGCTGGATACAGATCCCGCGCGGCCGCAGTGCCGCAAGCCCGCCGGCGAGTGCCGGCGCGGCGCCGGAGCACTCGTATAGAACGTCGAACGTGCCCTTGCCGGCCTGATACTCCGCGAGCGCGTCCGGTTCTGAGCCGATATTGATCGTGCGGTCCGCCCCGGCCTTTGCCGCATAGGCCAGGGCCGGATCGGAAAGATCGGTTGCGACGATCTCCGCCGCACCGGCGGCCCTTGCTGCCAGGATCGACAAGGTTCCGATCGGCCCGGCACCGGTGATCAGGACCCGCTTGCCGAGCAGCTCTCCGGCCCGGCGCGTTGCATGCAGACAGACCGAAAGCGGTTCGGCCATCGCGGCCTCGCCCGGTGTCAGGCCGTCGGCCTTCACGCATTGTGCGGCGTCGGCGACAAGGACTTCCCGGAACGCGCCCTGGATATGCGGAAACGGCATGGCCGAACCGTAGAACCGCATCGCCTCGCAATGGTTGGCCCGGCCTTCCAGGCAATATCGGCAGGAACCGCAGGGCCGGCTCGGCGAGACGGCGACGAGGTCGCCTGGCGCGAGACCGGAAACGCTGTCGCCGACTTCTGCGACAAAGCCGGAAACTTCATGCCCCAGGATCATCGGCTGTTTCAGGCGGATGGGGCCGAAACCGCCGTGATTGTAATAGTGCAGGTCGGATCCGCAGATCCCCCCTGTAGCCAACCGGACCTGAACTTCTCCGGGGCCCGGTGGCGCGGCCTCCCGCTCTTCGATCCTGAGGTCGCGGGCCTCGTGGATGACGATCGCACGCATAGGGATACGTCCTCCGATGCTTGTATATGTTATCGATAACATATACAGACCGGCCGGGACTGTCGATTGCATCCGATCGACGGAAAAAAGGAGCTCCGGCAATGGCTGATCTTTCCATGTTCGATCTTGGCGGACAGACTGCGCTTGTCACCGGGTCGTCCCAGGGCATCGGGTTCGCGCTAGCGCAGGGATTGGCAAAAGCCGGTGCGGAAATCGTCCTGAACGGCCGGGATCGGGACAAGCTCGCCACTGCTGCGCGCGCCTTGGCCGGGAGCGGCGTAGCCGTCCACGAACTGCCGTTCGATGCGACCGACCACGCCGCGGTGCGCGCCGCGATCGATGGCTTCGAATCCGACGTCAAGCCGATCGACATCTGCGTCAACAATGCCGGCATGCAGCACCGTGCACCGCTTGAGGACTTCGAGCCGGCGGCCTTCGAAAAATTGCTCCAGACCAACATCGCCACCGTCTTCAATGTCGGCCAGGCCGTTGCCCGCCACATGATCGCCCGCGGTGCCGGCAAGATCATCAACATCGCTTCCGTCCAGACCATGCTGGCCCGGCCGTCGATCGCGCCCTACACGGCGACCAAGGGCGCCGTCGGCAATCTCACAAAGGGCATGGCGACCGACTGGGCCCGCCATGGCCTGCAATGCAACGCGATTGCGCCCGGCTATTTCGACACGCCGCTCAACGCCGCGCTTGTCGCCGATCCGGCTTTTTCGGAATGGCTTGAAAAACGCACCCCCGCCGGGCGCTGGGGGCAGGTCGAGGAACTGGTCGGCGCGTGTGTGTTCCTGGCCTCGTCCGCCTCGAGTTTCGTGAACGGCCACACGCTTTATGTGGACGGCGGCATCACCGCCTCATTGTAACGTCAGGTCCGCCGCCGGATGCCCCAGCCGATCGGCGTGCGCCGATTGCCCGGATGCCGGGGATCCGGACCCCAGATCGCCTGGTAGGTATCGACCGCCATGCCGCGTCGTTGAAAGACAATGAACAAAACGACGAGCAGCGCCCACCAGGACGCAATCAGGATCGGCATCCAGCGCGGCGCATTGGCCTGCCAGAGCCCGGTCGCGATGGCGCAGGCGGCCAAAAGGATTGCGGCGTAACCGGCGCTTTTATGCACGTATTCGAAGACAAGCCGCCGGAAGCTCATGTCGTAGTGATCGCCGGCAAGCGATCCGTCCGGGTTCGGATCGGTCGGGCCCCCCTTGCTGCCGCGCAGCCAGCCGCCGAGAAACTGGGTTGCCGCCAGCGCGATCACGGACCAGCCGAACAGGCCATGCAGCCCCGCGTTTCCCGAGCGCGCCGACCCGAACAGAATAAGGCCGAGCGCGATCAGGGTCAGAAAGCCGCCGCCATACTGCAGGGTCAGATGCGTATGCCACCAGGCGCGGTTGTCGATGTGGGCCGGCCAGTCCTGGCCCGGCATGATCTTGAAGAATCGCGCCGCCAGCACGCCGCAGGGCAGGGCGATGCCCCAGGCGAGCACCATAAGGCGCGCATGCCAGGCAATACCAAGGTCGACCGTATGGGCGCGGCTGGCGTCGATCGGCGCAAACAACCAATCCACCACGGCCGCGCTAGCCCTTGACCGCGCCGGCGGTCATGCCGGTGATTATCTGACGCGATGCCACGAACGTGAAAATGATCGGCGGAACCGCGAGCAGCATGCCCGTCGCCATGATCACACCCCAGTCGATGTCGTATTCCGTCAGCGAATTGACGATCGTCACCGGAACGGTGCGTGAATTGCGGTCGGCGAGCGCATTGGCGAGCAGGAATTCGTTCCAGGCGATGCGGAAGGTGAAGATCGAGGCCGCCGCCAGCCCCGGCTTGATAATCGGCAGCACGATCAGAAAGAAAACCTGAAACGGCCCGGCACCGTCCATGCGCGCGGCTTCTTCCAATTGGATCGGCACCTGCACGATGAAGCTTTGCAGGATCCAGATCACGAATGGCAGGTTCATCGCCACATAGACCAGCACGATGCCGGCACGGGTGCCGTCGAGCGCGAATTGGAAGGTCCAGATGCCGAACACGGGCACCAGAAGCACAGCCGGCGGCACCATGCGCATCAAAAGCGTCGTGAGCGACAGCGTATCGCGCCCGAGGAAGCGGAACCGCACGATGGCATAGGCGGCCATGCAGCCGATGACCAGGGTCAGGACGGTCGAGATCAGGGAAATGATCAGCGAATTGCCGAGTGCCCGCCCGAAAGTCGGATCGCAGAACTCGACATGCGCCGGTTCATACCAGAGCACGTTGCACAGTGCCGTCTCGTAGTTCCGCAGCGTCGGCATGAAGATCAGGCTGCTCGTGTCCGACATGATATCGACATTCAGCCTGAGCGACGTCACGAGCATCAAAAAGATCGGCCCGACCGCCATCAGGACGAGCGCCACGATCAGAGCGAAAAAGGCCGGATTCTGCTGTTGTCCCGACGGCGCGCTCATGGCGTGTCTCCTTCGGCTGCGGCGCGCAGCCGGGCCGCCCGGGCCTCGGTGAACTTGGTGTAGCCGAACATGGCGAGCGTCAGGACGAGCAGCAGGATCAGCAGATAGTTCGACATGGCAGCCGCCGTTCCGAGCTCACGAAACTCCGACGCGGTCCGGGCAATGCGCAGCGACAGGATTTCCGTCGACAGGCCCGGTCCGCCATTGGTCAGGACCAGGATCACTTCCAGAACCTTGAACGCGTCGATGAGGCGCAAAAGGCAGGTCACGATGAGGACCGGCATCATCAGCGGCAGCTTGATGTGCCAGATCTGCTGCCAGCCGGTCGCTCCGTCGATACGCGCGGCTTCCAGCGCCGAGCGCGGCAGCGATTGCAGCGCCGCCAGCGACAGGATGAAGATAAACGGCGTCCACTGCCAGATATCGGCAATGATGACCGAAGTCAGCGCCCACCAGCCGTCGGACAGCCAGGGCACCGGTTCCAGTCCGAGGGATGTCAGCGTCCGGTTAAAGGTGCCGACCGTCGGGTGATACATGTAGCGCCACATCAGGCCGACGACGATCGGCGCGATCATCATCGGCAGGATAAACAGCGTCCTCAGCACCGACAGGCCGCGAATGTTGCGGTCGAGCAGCAATGCCAGTCCGACGCCGAGCACCATCTCCACTGAAACGACGACGGCCGCGAAGATCAGCGTCACCGACAAGCTTTCGCGGAAGCTGTCATCCTGGAGAAGCGTCGCGTAATTGCGCAAGCCTACCCATTCCGCCTCGCCGATCCGCTGGCTGGGATTCCAGTCCAGGAAGCTCGCATAGATCATGTAGCCGATCGGATACATCAGCGCGACGCCGAGGATCAGGATCGCGGGCGCGAGAAACAGATACGGAGTCAGTCGGCTGACATTGACGGTCTGCATCGGGTGTCATCCGCGGCAACCGGCACTTCGGCCGGCGCCTGGTGCCGGTGGTCAAAGAAGCGGGGCCATCGAAGGACGAGCGACGGCCCCGCCGCCCTGGGAGGTTACTGCCCCGAGGGGTCAAAGCCCCTTGAGGTTATTGCCACGTATAGTAGCCGGCCTCTTCCATCACCGCCTTGGTGCGGTCGGCCACGCCGTTAAGCGCTTCCTGGATGTCGAGGCCTTCCGTCAGCACCTTGGAGAGCGTGGTGCCGATATCGGCATTGATCTTGCCCCAGACGGGGATGATCGGACGCCAGTCGGGATCGGCATATTTCAAGGCCTCGCCGAAGGTCGCCGCGTAGGGGAACTTGGCGTTCACTTCCGGATCCGCATAGGTCGAGAACCGGGAGGGATTGCCGCCGGCCATGGCGACCAGCTTGTCGCCTTTCTTGGACGTCAGCCATTGCATCAAAAGGAAGGCGGCTTCCTTGTTCTGGGCGTTTTTCGGGATGGCGATGCCGAAGCCGCCGGTCTGGCTGCCGCGCCGCACGCCTTCGGGATGCAGGGCCCAGCCGACCTTGCCGACGACTTTGGATTTGCTCGGATCCTCGAATTGCGCTGCAAACGCGATCGAATCCATGAACATGGCCGCGTTGCCCTGCATGAAGGAGGCGGCCGCTTCGGCCACGCCGAAGGTCTGCGACCCTTCCGGTCCGCAATCGACGATCGTCTTCAGCGCATTGGCCGCCTTCAAGCCGGCGTCATTGTTGATGATCGGGTTCCACGCGTCATCGAAAACCCGGCCACCGAGCGGTGCCAGATGCAGGAGGAAGGCGTGGCTTGCATGGTGGCCGGAGGCTGCACGCGATGCCATGCCGCCCATACCGGGTTCCAGTTCGGGGATCTTGCAGGCCACGTCCAGCAATTCGTCATAGGTTTTCGGAACCGAAAGCCCGTGCTTTTCGAAAATGTCCTTGCGATAGCCGAGTACCGATGTCTCGGAGCCGAACGGGATGCCGAAAAGCGAGCCGGTCGGACCGGGCAGGTAGCCCTTTTCGCCGCCGGCCACGCCGATATTCTGCACATAGCCGTCGATCAGGTCCTTGGCGTCATAGGTCGGATCGGCGAGCTTCGGGTTCATGAAAAACCGGGCGAGGTTTTCCAACTGGTCGGCGAACACATAGTCCGCCTTGGAGAACACCACATAGGAGATCAGGTCGTAATCGCCATTCGCCTTGGTCAGTTCGAGCGTCTGCCGTTCCCGCATTTTCAGGTATTGCAGCATGTCGACTTCGACCTGAATGCCGGTTTCCTTGGTGAATTCCGGCAGCACCTTGCGCACGGCGTTGTAATGCGGGTGCGCGGGGAAGTTCACGACGAGTGTCGTGCCCCTGAAGTCCGCGTACGGGTCGGCTGCGGCCGGCAGGGCCATCAACCCGAGGAGCGCGGCCGCACCGGCCGCCTGTCTGATCCCTATATGCATGCTTTCCTCCCTGTGGATAGACGTAGCTTTGGAGCGGCTTAGAGTGTGGCGCCGCTTTGTTTATCGAACACCATGATGTCGTCCGGACGCACGCCGAAGGTCCGGCGCTCGCCCGCGGCGGCAGCGTGCGCGCTGTCGATCTCGACGAGTACCTCGGCCGAGCCGCAGCGAGTGGCCAGGACCGACGTGGCGCCGAGATATTCCGAGACGATGACGGTCAGTTCGATCGCCGCACCGTCGCTCGCTTCGGTCAAAAACGCCGAGGGGCGGACCCCAAGCGTCACAGCACGCGCCGGTGCGCCGGCCATGCGTTGCGAAGCACTTTCTGACAATGGCAGGCGGTAGCCGTCGCCGTTGATGAAGACCTGTCCGTCGGTTTCGACCAGTTCGCCGTCGAGGAAATTCATGGTCGGACTGCCGACGAACCCGGCGACGAACCGGTTGACCGGCGCCTGGAACAGTTCCGCCGGCGTGCCCTGTTGCTGCACGATGCCTTCCGACATCACGACGATGCGGTCGCCGAGGGTCATCGCTTCGACCTGATCGTGCGTGACGTAGATCATGTTCTTGTCGATTGACTGCCGCATTTCGGCGAGTTCGGTACGCATCTTGGCGCGCAGTTTGGCGTCCAGGTTGGACAACGGCTCGTCGAACAGGAAGGTTGACGCATCGCGCACCAGCGCCCGGCCCATGGCGACCCGCTGGCGCTGGCCGCCTGACAATTCCGCCGGTTTGCGGTTAAGCAGGTGGCCGATATTGAGCATGTCCGCGACCCGCTGCACTTTCTCGTCGATCTCGGCACGTGGCCGTCGCTGCAGTCGAAGCGCGAACGACATGTTCTTCGCGATGTTCATATGCGGGTAGAGCGCGTAGTCCTGAAACACCATCGCGATGTCGCGGTCTTTCGGGTCGAGCCGGCTGATTGGTTTGGAATCGAAAAAGATCTCGCCGTTCGACAGCGTCTCGAGCCCCGCGAGAATGCGCAGTGTCGTCGACTTGCCGCAGCCCGAGGGGCCGACAAGAACGGTGAATTCGCCGTCGTTCAGTGTCAGGTCGAGGGGCGGCAGGATACGTACCGCACCGAAACTCTTTTCCACCCTGTCGAGGACAATCTCCGGCACAGAATTCCTCCCGCCGAGATGTTCTTGTTATCGATACCATCTGAGTGGATAATCGCGCCAAAAGGAACCGCCGACGGCGCGCAAATAACGTTAGCGCTAACGTTCTTGCCAGGGCAAGGCGCTGAGTTCAAAGGGATAACCGGGTTTCCCCGATGCCGATTCAAAAAGCCCAAAAACAGCGCAAATCCGGCCGGGCCGGCAAGATCGAGGATGTCGCTGCCGCGACGGGTGTGAGCATCATGACGGTGTCGCGCGCCATGCGCGGCGTCGAAGGCGTCTCGGAGAGCAAACGGGCGGAAATCCTGAAGGCCGCGAAACGCCTGTCCTATGTGCCCAACAGCAATGCGCGCTCGCTGGCAGTGGCGCATTCCGATCTGATCGGCATTTCGTTGCCGACCTTTCTCGACGATGTGTTCGCCGACATCCTCGAAGGCATGCGTTCCGCGCTCGACAATGCCGGGTTCGAGACGGTGATCGACACGACCGGTTATTGCGAGCGGCGCGAGGAAGCCTGGGTCGACCGCATGCTGGCCTGGCACCCGGCCGGTGTCATCCTCGGCGGCGTACATCACAGTCCTGCGGTAAGCGCCAGTCTGAAAAGCGCGCGCATTCCCACGCTTCAGACCTGGGACTATACGCCCGATCCGATCGATATCTGCGTCGGTATCGACCACTTTGCCGCCGGCGGCCTTGCCGGCAGTCAGCTTCTTGAGCGCGGCTATCGGCGCCCGGGCATTGTCGGTGTCACGCGGGGGCGGGATCTGCGTGCTGAAGCACGCTTCGCCGGTTTTCGTGACGCGTTCGCGTCCGCCGGAGTGACCGATATCCCGGAATCGCGCATCGACAAACATGCCTCGTTCGAAGCCGGCATGCTCGGCGCGCAGGCGCTTCTGGAGCAGTCCCGACCGGTCCCGGATGTGCTGTTCTTTTTGAGCGATCACATGGCGTTTGGCGGCCTGTCCGCCTGCGAGGCGCAGGATCTGCGCACGCCGGAAGACATCGGGATCATGGGTTTCAACGGCCTCGGCATCAACACCGTGCTGCGCCGGCCGCTGGCCACCATCGTCTCGCCGCGCAAGCAAATGGGCCATCTAGGCGCCCGTAACCTTCTGGCCCGCATCCACGGCGTGCGGACCGAGCGTCACGTCGCTTTGCCGGTCGAATTCCAGCCCGGTGGCACATTACGGTCGCTTCCAGGCGAGAGTCCTGTCCATGACTAGGCCGGCAAAACCGCCGACCATGGCCGATGTCGCCAAGGCGGCAGGCGTGTCGCCGATGACCGTGTCGCGCGCATTCAAGCGCGACGCCTCGGTAAGCGAGCCAACGCGCCGCACTATCCTGGAGACGGCCGAACGGCTCGGTTACATCTTCGACTCGATGGCAGCCGGCCTGTCCTCCCGGCGTACCGGCTTCGTTGCCGTCACCATCCCGTCCATCAACAACGCCAATTTTGCCGACACGGTGCGCGGCCTTGTGGAAAACCTGCGTGGCACGGGCTTGCAGATCCTGCTCGGCTACACCGATTACGACATGCACGAGGAGGAGCGCCTCGTCGAACAATTCCTGACCCGGCGCCCGGAGGCGATGGTTCTGACCGGCGGCAAACACACGCCGCGCTGCCGGCATCTCCTCGAAAAGGCGGGCATTCCCATTATCGAGACCTGGGATTTGCCTGCCGATCCAATCGATCAGGTCGTCGGCTTCTCCAATGCGGACGCCGGCCGCATGATGGTCCGGCACTTTGTCGAACGCGGTTGTTCACGCCTCGGTTTCATCGGCGGCGACACGACCCGCGACACCCGCGGCCTCGATCGGCGCCGCGGCTTCGTCGACGGACTGAACGAGGCCGGCCTTGATGCAACGCGCCTGGTTGCCGCCGGCCTGCCGCCGGTATCCATGCGCGAGGGCGCCCAGGCCCTAAGGGACCTGATCGAACGCTGGCCGGACACGGAGGCGGTCATGTGTGTCTCCGACCTGTCGGCCTTCGGGGCGCTCACCGAATGCCTGCGCATGGGCATTGCCGTGCCGGATCGATTGGCGGTGGCCGGTTTCGGCGCCTATGAGGTCTCCGAACTCAGCGTGCCCTCCATCACGACCATCGACGTCCATGCCGAGCGCATCGGTGCGGAGACCGCCGCCTGCATATTGGGGCGCCTCGACGACGCTGCCGCGCCCGGCATACCCGAACCTCTGGTGCCGCGCCTGCTGTTGCGGCAGTCCACCGGAGGTGTCGGCAACTGATCGTGTGATTGGCCGGCGGTTTCTCAGAATGGGCCCGGCGCGCTGCGGTCAGCGACGCCGCACTGGTTTTTGCCCGGAAAATATGACATCCAGCGTCGAACGGCCTGTCGGCGCGCTGCATTGCAGCATGCCTGACATCGTTCGCCGTAAACCTTAGATCCTTGTGCAAACCGAAGGTCATGCAAACTGTGTTGTCGAAGCTCAAGGCATTTATCGAAGCGCCGCGCACCGAGATGGTCATCATCTGTCTGATCATCATCAACGCGATCACGTTGGGAATGGAAACCAGCAAGACCGCCATGGAAATGGCCGGACCTGCTCTGATGTTCGTGGATCGTGCCTTGCTGACGGTCTTCGTGCTTGAAATCGCCGCCAAGCTGATCGTCTACCGCTTGAGATTTTGGCACGATCCCTGGCGGATCTTCGACTTCATCGTGGTCGGGTTTGCCCTTCTGCCCTCCCAGGGCGCGCTGTCGGTGCTGCGCGCGCTGCGCATCCTGCGTGTGCTGCGCCTGATCAGCCTCGTTCCATCGCTCAGACGCGTCGTCGGCGGACTGATCGCCGCCTTGCCCGGCATGGGGTCGATCGTCCTCCTCATGGCGTTGATTTTTTACGTGTTTTCGGTCATGGCCACGAAACTCTACGGGGCCACATTCCCCGAATGGTTCGGTTCGCTCGGCGCTTCGGCCTACACGCTCTTCCAGATCATGACGCTGGAGAGCTGGTCGATGGGCATCGTGCGCCCGGTCATGGAGGTCTATCCGCTGGCCTGGATGTTCTTCGTGCCGTTCATCCTGTCGACCGCCTTTACGGTGCTAAACCTGTTCATCGGCATCATAGTCAGCGCCATGCAGAGCGAACACGAACAGACCGCCGACGCCGACCGTCAGGCGATCCACGAGGAGACCGAGGCCGTCTTGAACGAGGTGAGAGCCCTGCGCCAGGACGTCAAGGACTTGAAGGCACAGCTGGCCGAGGCGCGGGCCGGCTAGCGATGCGATCAGACGGCCTTGAAGTGTTTGGAGAGTTTTAGACCCTGGGCCTGGTAATTGCTGGTCGACCCGGCCGCGCCGTAGAGTGCGTCCGGTTCCTCGGTCATCTTCTCAAAGACCAGCCGACCGACGAATTGCCCGTCTTCCAGCACAAACGGCACTTCGTGACTGCGGACTTCCAGAACGGCCCGAGCCGTGGGGCCGCTTGCGCCGTCGCCGAAACCGGGATCGAAGAAACCGGCATAATGCGCCCGGAATTCCCCCATCGCCGGATCGATCGGCACCATTTCCGCAGCCAGATCGCTCGGCACACGCATGCGTTCCTTCGAGGCGAGGATGTAGAATTGATGCGGATCGAGGATGAGGCGACGGTCCGGTCGGGCCGGCAGCGGTTCCCAGAAGTCGCGCACCGGATAGGCGCCGACCCGGTCGACATCGATGACATCGGTATAGGTCTGGGCCCGGAACCCGGCCCATTGCGCCTCGTCGGCTCCGGCCAGATGCACCGACAAGAGAAGACCGCTGCGCGCCGTCAGGCTCGTATCGACGATCGGCGCCGCATCGTGCCGGTCACGCAGGTCGCGGTCTGACAGTCGGAAATCGGCGAATTCGTCCTGGGCGCCGGCACGCCGCCGGAAGCGCAACTGGCTCAGCCTGGAGCCGGCTCGCACGAGTACCGAGAAGGTGCGTGGGCAGACTTCGGCGTAAAGCTTTCCCTCATAGGCAGCCGGCACAAAGTCGAAGCGGTCGGCGCCGTCGGCGATCACGCGGGTGAAGATGTCGAGCCGTCCGGTGGAACTCTTCGGGTTTGCCAGCGCCGAAATGCTGTCGGGTAGTGCCAGATGCTCGAACAACTCGATGATGTAGACGCAATTGCGTTCCAGAACCGCGCCCTCGGACAGGTCGATCTCGGCATAGGTCAGGGTTTCGAGCCGTTCTCGCACCGACTTGCCGGCGCCGGGAAGAAAGCTCGCACGCACCCGGAACGCTTTCGCGCCAAGCCGTAAATCGAGGCTTGCCGGCTGGATCTGGTTCTCTTCCAGCGGCCGGGTGGCCTGGATCATCCGGCGGTGCACCATGGCGGCAATGCGCTGGCAGGGCAGGATCCCGCTTCGCCCGGCCAGGTCGAAGGATCGGCCGGTCTGGTCGGTCGGAAACGACGATTGCCCGTCCCTGTCGAAAATGGAGGATGCTGACTGTGTCATCCTGAATTTGGTCCTCTGGCGCGGCGCGTGTCGGAATTGGCCGGACACTATCGGCTCCGGCGCGGCTTGTCCCGCCAAGTTTGGCATCGTGCGCAAGGCGTACCGATTTTCCACACACCGGTTCACCGGGATCTGATCGTCCGTGACCGACCGGCAGATCTGCGGGCTCATGCAAGTCATTGACGCCCGGCCCGGAAGAGAGTAGGTGAGGGATGTGGTCATTTGAGCCGGCCGGCTTGCAGCCACGTTAAACAACTCGCTAAAAGGCCGGGGCGGATCAGACAAACCGGCCTGGCACAGCCCGGCCGGTATTTTTGTGTCTCGAGCACCGGGTTCACCCTAATCGTCCGATGCTCTAACCGACAAGAGGTCCGCAAATGGGCACCCGTGATCCATCCGCCGCTTCGAATCCCGCCTGGCGCAAGGCCACGCAATTGGTGCATGGCGGCACCTTGCGCTCCGAATTCGGCGAAACGTCGGAAGCGCTGTTTCTGACCCAAGGCTTCACCTACGACACCGCCGAACAGGCCGCCGCCCGTTTCAAGGGCGATGCCGACGGCTTCATCTATTCGCGGTTTTCCAATCCGACCATCGCCATGTTTGAGGAGCGCATGTGCGCGCTGGAAGGTGCCGAGGCGGCCCGCGCGACAGCAACCGGTATGGCGGCGGTGACGGCATCCCTGCTGTGCCAGGTTTCGGCAGGCGACCATGTCGTTGCGGCCGCCGCATTGTTCGGTTCGTGCCGGTATGTGGTCGAGACATTGCTGCCGCGGTTCGGTGTGTCGTCCACCCTTGTCGACGGCACGGACCTGTCAGCCTGGCAGGCGGCCATGCGGCCGGAAACCAAGGCCCTGTTCCTGGAATCGCCGACCAATCCGACACTCGATGTGCTCGATATCGAGGCGATTGCCGAAATCGCCCATGCTGGCGACGCGAAGCTGGTCGTCGACAATGTCTTTGCAACGCCGCTCTGGCAGTCGCCGCTGTCGCTCGGGGCCGATGTGGTTGTGTACTCCGCCACCAAGCACATCGACGGTCAGGGCCGGTGTCTCGGAGGCGTTGTCCTGTCCGATGCCGAATGGATCAACGATAACCTGCACAATTTCATGCGCCAGACCGGGCCGTCGATTTCTCCGTTCAATGCCTGGGTCCTGTTGAAGGCGCTTGAAACCCTGCCTGTGCGCGTCGCCCAGCAGACCGCGAACGCGGCACGCATTGCCGATGCGCTGGCCGATCATCCCTTCGTACGCCGGGTGCTCTATCCCGGCCGGGCCGACCATCCCCAGCACGCCATCGCGAAACGCCAGATGGACAAGGGCTCGACGATGGTGGCCTTTGAAGTGGAAGGCGGGCGGCGCGGTGCGTTCGATGTTTCCAACGCGTTGCAGATCATCAGGATTTCCAACAATCTCGGGGATGCCAAGAGCCTGATCACCCATCCCGCGACGACCACGCATCAGCGGCTGTCCGACGACGATTGCGCGACCCTCGGGATTACGGAGGGCCTGTTGCGGCTCTCGGCCGGACTGGAAGATGCCGACGATCTGGTCGCCGATCTGTCGGAGGCGCTCGATCGCGCCCGCCGCGCGCCGACGATTGTCAGCGTTGCCTGATCGACGGGACGGTTCGAAAACCTATTGGCCCGCCCCGATCGCAACCTTGTCCCGTAACTGGGCTTCGTGGGAGCGGATCACGATGAAGCCGTTCACGCAGCGGGCTGCGGCCGATACGAAGCACACGATCCCGAACAGGATGGCGAGTTCGGCAAACCGGCCGGGAAACAGGCAGAACAGCAGGAACACGACGATGGTTTCGAAGCCTTCTGCAATGCCGGCCATGTAATACAGCGATTTGAGACCCTGGTGACTGGTGCTGAGACCGAGTTTCTCAGCGAAGGTCGAAAAGGCGAGAAACGCCGAGCCGTTGGCATAAAAACTGGCAATGAGGAACGCGGCGGCCGCTCCGTTGCGCTCCGGATCGGCAAGCGCGAAGCCCACCGGCACCAGACCGTAGAAGAAAAAATCGAGCACGATATCGAGAAAACCGCCGCTTTCCGTCGGTTTTGAAGCCCGCGACACGGCGCCGTCCAGTCCGTCGGCGAGGCGATTGAGCAGGATGAAAAGGGCTCCGATCAGGGTGCTCCCCACGGCGATGAATGCAACGGCTGAGACGCCGAGCCCGAACCCGATCAGGGTGATCCCGTTCGCGGTGAGACCGAGTGCCGCGATCGCGCGGCCTGCGCGGGTCAGCGGCGGATCGATAAAGGGGCGCAGGCGAGCGTCGAACATGGCTGATTTCCGGGGTTTCTCACTGCTCCTGAAGACGCCTGGATCGCTCTTCAAAGTCAAGACGCGACGCCGTGAAGTGCAGAAAGGTGAGCCGACAACCCGGGATAACCCTTAGTTGACGACACCACGGCAGGACGGTAGGTGCGGCGGGATGTTTTGATCTGCCTGGTAGACGGTGGTGTGTGCTCGTTAACGGACCGGATCAAAAAGTAACGCCGGGGCCTTGTTTGGGGTTCTGTTCCTACCCAGATCGAAAGCGGGTCGGAGTCCGGCGAAACGACCTGAGGCAAAGCCCGATCCGGTTTCCGGGCCCGACAGGCAGCACGGGACCTTTCCAACGGCTCCCGGGGCCGCATGCGTAACAGAATGGGGATGGGCGGTGTACAGATCGGTCACACGGGACATTCAGGTATCCGTCGAGCCGCGCTTTATTCCGGAAGATTCCGAGCCGGACGAGGGGCGCTTTTTTTGGGCCTATCGTGTCGAGATTGCGAATTACGGCGAACAGAAGGTCCAGTTGCGCTCGCGCTACTGGCATATCACCGACGGTCTCGGCCGCGTCCAGGAAGTGTCCGGCCCCGGCGTCGTCGGAGAAGAGCCGGTGCTTGAACCGGGCGAATCCTTTGAATACACATCCGGCTGTCCGCTTCCGACCTCATCCGGCATCATGCGCGGCGCCTATCACATGGAAACCGAGACCGGCGAGTACTTCAACGTCGAGATCCCGGCTTTTTCCCTCGACCTTCCCGACACGCCGCGTATCCTGAATTGATATCCGCCGTCGGCTTATTTGCCTGATCCCTGTGCCCTTGGTATACGCCCGAAGCGCAATACCGCTGCGAGCCGTACGTGTTCAGCTTTCGCCCTATTTTTCTTGTCGTCGGCGTTCTCCTGGCCACGCTCGGCTGTGCCATGATGCTGCCGGCAATCGTCGATCTGGCCTATGACAACCCGGATTGGCAGGTTTTTGCGGTCTCTTCGCTCATTACCGTGATGGTGGGTGTCGGCCTGTGGCTCGCGACACGCGGTGCGCCGACCGTTTTGTCTCTGCGCCAGGCCTTCGTCCTGACGGTTTTTGCCTGGATATCGCTCTGTGCCTTCGGCGCTCTGCCGCTCTACTTGTCGGGTGTCCTGCCGACCTTTACCGACGCGTTGTTCGAATCCATGTCCGGCCTGACAACCACCGGGGCAACCGTGATCACGGGACTGGACGCGGCACCGCCCGGCATCCTGTTCTGGCGCGGCCTGCAGCAATGGCTGGGCGGTCTGGGTATCATCGTGATGGCGATCGCCGTATTTCCGATGCTTCAGGTCGGCGGCATGCAATTGTTCAAGGCCGAAGCGTTCGACACGCCCGAAAAGATCCTGCCCCGCGCCACCCAGATCTCCAGCGTCATGACGCTGATCTTCATCGTGTTCACCGGCGCCTGCTTTTTTGCCTATCTGGCCGCCGGCATGAATGCCATGGACGCGATCGTGCATGCGATGACGACGGTGGCGACCGGCGGGTTTTCCACCCGCGATGCATCGATCGGACATTTCGACAGCGATGCGATCGAAATGGTGGCGATTACCTTCATGATTCTCGGCAGCCTGCCGTTCCTGCTTTACGTCAAGGTGTTGCAGGGGCGTCCCGATGCGCTGATCTTCGATTCCCAGGTGATCGGCTTTTTTGTGCTCATGGTGGCTTTCATCGCCATTGTCTGGCTGTTGGTCCTCATGCCGGTTCATGACGGCGAGGGCAGCGCGCTGCTGCTCGCGGCATTCAACGTCGTGTCGATCATGACCGGCACCGGCTATGCGAGCGACAATTATCACGCCTGGGGACCGAGCGCGGCGGCCCTGTTCCTGGTCATCATGTTTATCGGCGGTTGCGCCGGCTCGACCTCGTGCGGCATCAAGGTATTCCGCTTCCAGGTCGTCGCCCAGGATCTGGCCCAGCATCTCAATCGCATCGTCTATCCGAACGGGATCTTTGTGAAACGCTTCAACGGGCGGGTATTGCCGGACAGCGTATCGGCGGCCGTCTTCAGTTTCCTGTTTCTCTACATCGCCAGCTTCGCGGCACTGACCGGGGCGCTGGCGCTGACGGGACTGGACAGCGTCACGGCTTTGTCAGGCGCCGCGACCGCAATCTCCAATGTCGGTCCCGGTCTCGGCGAGATCATCGGGCCGGCCGGAACCTTCACCGACGTGAACGACGTGGCCAAGTGGCTGCTGACGGCCGGCATGCTTGTCGGTCGTCTTGAGATCTTCACCGTCCTGGTATTGTTCCTGCCGCAATTCTGGCGGGTCTGAGGCTCTCTGACAGATAAAACGGTCAGGTCGGCGGAAGCGCGCGGTCGGCCCAGTCGGCTTCGGCGATGCCCACGGCATCGGCAAGGGTGGCAAGGCCACGCGCCGCCAGTTCGGCGTCCAGGCCTTTCAGGATGTCGATCAGGAGCGACGGGCCCTGATACACCAGCCCGGTATAGACCTGCAGCAGCGTCGCGCCGGCGGCGACCTTGTCCCATGCCCTGCGGGCATCGGTAATCCCGCCGACACCGATCAACGGCAGGCCGGGACCGACGCGCCGGCGCACCTTGGCGAGCACGATCGTCGCGCGTTCGAACAAGGGAGCGCCCGACAGGCCGCCGCTCTCGTCCGCCGGCGGCCCGGCTGGCAATCCGGCGCGCGACAGCGTGGTGTTGGAAACGATCAGGCCGTCAAGCTGCGAATTCCCGGCGACACCGCACACATCGTCGAGATCGGCATCGGTCAGATCCGGCGCGATCTTCAGGAAGACCGGCAGTTCCCGTCCGACTTCTGCTTGGGCCCGCTCGCGTTCCGCAAGCACGGCGTCGAGAAGCGATTGCAAGGCGGCACGCGCCTGCAGGTCGCGCAGGCCCGGTGTGTTCGGCGAAGAGATATTGACGGTGAAATAGGACGCGCAATCGGCGAACCGCCGAATGCCGGCGACATAATCGGCCACCCGGTCGGTACTGTCCTTGTTCGCGCCGACATTGATGCCCACAATTCCGCTCGAGCGGGCGCGCAGCAGGCGCTCATGCACCCGAACATGGCCCTGGCTGTTGAAGCCGTACCGGTTGATGACCGCATTTGCCTCGGGCAGGCGGAAAACCCGAGGCTTCGGATTGCCCGGTTGCGGCCGCGGCGTGACGGAACCGATTTCGGTGAAACCGAAGCCGAGGCGAAAGACCGGTTCGACGGCCTCTGCATCCTTGTCGAAGCCGGCGGCGATGCCGACCGGATTGGGAAAGGTCAGCGGACCGATGCGCACCGTAAGGCGATCCGAGCGCGGCGGGCTTTGCGGCGGCAGCAAGCCGGACTTCAGAGCGGTGATCGTCGCGCGGTGAGCCGATTCCGGATCGAGACGCGACAGCGCCTTCAGGCCGATCTGTTCGGCCAGACGGATCACGCGTCCAGGTCCGGGAAAAGGTGTGCGCCGTCCGGACCGAGCGGCAACGGCTTCACCCAGAGTGCGGCGCCGGTGTCCAAGGGTGCATAGAGATGGGGAAACAGCGCACCGCCGCGCGACTCCTCCCATTTCAGCCGGTCGCCAAGCGGTGCCGCCTCGACGGCGACAAGCACAAGGTCGATCTGTCCGGCAAAATGTTTCGCTGCCGTTTCCGCAACCTGATCGGCGCTGGAAAAATGAATGAAGCCATCGGCAAGGTCGACCGGTGCGCCTGCGAAGCTGCCGGCCGCCTCGGCCTCCCGCCACAAGGCGGCGGGACAGATTTTGTAGATCAGCATCCGGTTGCTCCGGTCCGGTCAGGTATTGGCCAGCGCGCCGTCGCGTGCCTTGGCAATCAGGGCGCGGGTTTCCTCGACGCCGTAAAGCGCAATGAACGAGCCGAAACGCGGCCCCTGGTCCTGGCCGAGCAAAACCTGATAGAGCGCCTTGAACCAGTCGCGCAGGTTCTCAAAGGCATGGCTCTTGCCGACTTCGTAGACGACCGCCTGGATCGCCTCGCCGTCCGTATGCTCGGCCGCCGGCAGGGCCGCAAGCCGCTGGTCGAGATCGTCAAGTGCTTCCTGTTCCAGCGGGCTTGCCGTCCGGAACACCTTGCCCGGTCGTACGAAGTCCTCGAAGTACCGGATCGCATAGCCGACCAGCCGGTCGAGATCGGGATGGCTCTCCGGCGACGCGTCTTGTGCATAGCGGCTGATAAAGCCCCACAGGACGGCCGGATCTTCCGCGTTGGAGGCGCTCACCAGGTTCAGGAGCGTGGCAAAACCGACAGGGTTTTCCGTTGCCGGCGGCTGTCCGGAATGGATGTGCCAGGTCGGGTTGCCGAGCTTCTGATCCGCCGGCTGATCCGCAAACTTGCCGAGGAACGTGTAGTATTCGTCAACCGCCTTCGGGATCACGTCGAAATACAGCTTCTTTGCTGTTTTCGGCTTCTGGAACATGAACAGCGACAGGCTCTCCGGCGAGGCATAGGTCAGCCAATCCTCGATCGACAGGCCGTTGCCTTTCGACTTGGAGATCTTCTCGCCCTTTTCGTCGAGGAAGAGCTCGTAGTTGAACCCTTCCGGCGGCGTCGCACCGAGCGCCCGGCAGATCTTCCCGGACTGGCGCACCGATTCGATCAGGTCCTTGCCCGACATTTCGTAGTCGACGCCGAGCGCGGCCCAGCGCATGGCCCAGTCGGCCTTCCACTGGCATTTAACGTGACCGCCGGTTACCGGCACTTCGACCGCTTGGCCGGTTTCCGGATCGGTGTAGACGATCGTGCCGTCGGCCACCCGGCGCTCGGTGATTGCGACCTGCAGAACCTTTCCGGTGCGCGGACAGATCGGCAGGAACGGGGAATAGGTCCGCCGCCGTTCTTCGCCGAGCGTCGGCAGCATGATGTCCATCACCGCATCGTAGGCGGCGAGCATTTTCAGGAGCGTCGCGTCGAACCGGCCGGACTTGTAGGTCTCCGTCGAGCTTATGAACGTGTATTCGAACCCGAACTGGTCGAGAAACCGGCGCAGCCGCGCATTGTTGTGATGCGCGAAGCTTTCGTACTCGTTGGAGAACGGGTCCGGAACCTCGGTCAGCGGCTTGTCGAGATGGGCGGCAAGCATCTCCTGGTTCGGCACATTGGTCGGAACTTTGCGGAAGCCGTCCATGTCGTCGGAAAAGCAGATCAGCTCTGTCGCGATCCGCCCTTCGGTCAACAGCGTGAAGGCGTGGCGAACCATGGAGGTCCGCGCCACTTCGCCGAACGTGCCGATATGCGGCAGGCCGGACGGACCGTAGCCGGTTTCAAAGACGACCGGCCGGTCCGGATTGCCTTCCTTTTTCAGGCGGTCGATGAGTTTTCGGGCTTCCTCGAACGGCCAGGCTTTCGACGTCCGGGCGGCCTCCAGAAGGTCGGGAAGCGTATCCGGATGCGGATCGATCGGGGCGGCGGTTTCGCTCATCTTTGTCGTCTTTTCATCGGTTCTGGAAGTGCCCGTAAAGCGGCGGGCGGGCGGACACTAGGCGTTCGCAGAAGCGCTTGCAACAGATCTTGTCTTGCAGGTGCGAAGCGCATAGGGTTCGCCGGATTCGACCCCAGCAAGGAATGGCTCCGGCAATGACGTCTCCGATTTCCCATCACGAAGCCCTTTTGTTTGTCATGGTGACCATGTCGGCAGCCGATCGTCAGATGACCGATGACGAATTGATGCGTATTGGCCAGATCGTCCAGACATTGCCGGTGTTTCGTGACTTCAACGAGAACAACCTGATCTCCGTTGCCGAATCCTGCGGCGGCTATCTCAGCCAGGAAGACGGTCTGGAAACGGTTCTGGACATGGTGGCGAACGCTTTGCCGCCAAAACTCTACGAGACCGCCTATGCGGTGGCCGTTGAAGTGGCTGCCGCCGACCTGCACGTCGAACAGGAAGAATTGCGTCTTCTGCAGATGCTGCGCGATACGCTCGACCTCGACAAGCTGACCGTTGCCGCCATCGAGCGCGGCGCCCGCGCCCGCCACCGCACGATCTGACTCTCTGCTCCGATAGTCTGCGTCGACACCGGTTGAACTCGTTCAGCCGAAGACTTGTCGCATGCGATAAGGGCAGATGACGGCAAGGCTGAGGCCGCGCGCACCGAGAAAGATCAGGAGCGCGATCCACAGCCCGTGCATGCCGAGCGGATCCCGGAGCAGCCACCAACTGGCCAGGTAGAACGCGATCGACACGATCATCATGTTGCGCATGTCGCGTGACCACGTTGCGCCTATGAAGATCCCGTCCATCTGGAAGGCCGCAACGCCGGCGATCGGTGTCAGAACGGCCCAGATCAGATAGATCCGGGCGGTTTCGCGCACCTCCTCGGACACCGTCATGAAGTCGATCATCAGCGGGCCGAAGATCCAGAAGACCGCCGACAGGGTCAGCGCCAGAAGGCTGCCGAAGACCAGGGTCAGCCGCACCGTGCGCGTAAAGGCCGGCTTCCAGCGAGCCCCGACGGCGCGGCCGGCCAATTGTTCGGCCGCGGTGGCAAGGCCGTCAAGGAAGTTCCCGGCAATCGAAAAGAAGTGCATCAGCACCGCATTCGCCGCGAGCGTGACATCGTCGAATTGGGCACTTTGCGCCGTGAAATAGGCGAACGCGAACAACAGCGCCAACGAGCGCACCATGATGTCGCCGTTGAGCGCGGCGAGCCGCTTGAACTGGCGCGCATCGAACACGACCGACCAGGCCGGCCAGGGCCGGCCGCCGGCCGCGCGCGCCACCAGCAAGAGCCCGATGCCGGCTGCTGCGATCTCGGCGCCGACCGTTCCCCATGCAACGCCGGCCAGACCCCATTCCAGTCCCAACACGAGAATAACACTGAGCACGATGTTCAGGCCGTTCAGCAGAACCTGCAGAAACAGACCCATGCCGGCGCGGCCGAGACCGAGAAACCAGCCGAGAATGACGTAATTCGCAAGGCTGAAGGGCGTCGATAGCGCCCGGATTGCCAGGTAATCCGCCGTCGCCGTGCCGACGGTCTCGCTCGGATCGATCAGGGCCAGACCGCCATGGATCAACGGTTCGCTGAAAACGATGACCACAAGACCCGAGACGAGCGCGACCAGCATCGCGCGCGCGAAAGCGGCGCCAATCTCGGTCTCGTTACCGGCGCCCGTGGCCTGGGCGACAAGGCCCGTCGTTCCCGCACGCAGGAAGTTGAACATCGCATGGATGATGCTGAACAGCATCGCGCCGACGGCGACGGCGCCGATCAGGGCGGGATCGTCCAATTGCCCGATGACAGCCGTGTCGACGATGCCGAGCAGCGGCGTCGAAATATAGGCGACCGTCATCGGCGCCGCGATGGCAAAAACCGTGCGGTTTGTGACGTCGAAGGGGCGAGATTCGATCGCGGCGGTCATACGGTCCGGGGTTGGCGCTCTAACTGGTCCATCGGAGTAGGCGGTTCGCCTGATGCTGGCAACCGAATTGCCTGCCGCTGCTGACACTGTGCGACCGGGCCGCCGCGTTGCCGGTCTTGGCTTGGCATTGCCGGATGCCTTGCCCTATATGCGCCCGGCATGGCCCTGCCGATCGTCCACAACCCGAACTACAACGCCGACCTGCCGCGCGATCACCGCTTTCCGATCGGCAAGTTCCGGCGCCTTGCCGAAATCCTGATGGAGGACGGTCTGGTGGCGCCTGGCGGCTTTCATGTACCGGCGCCGGCCTCGGCGACCTGGGTCGCGCTCGCCCATGACCGCACCTATGTCGACCAGGTCTTCGACGGCAATGTGCCGCCGAAGATCGCCCGCGAGATCGGCTTCCCGATGAACGAGACGGTCGCCATGCGGGCGCGCTGCGCGGTCGCCGGCACGTTGCTGACGGCCCGGCTGGCTTTGGAGCACGGTATTGCCTGCAACACTGCCGGCGGCAGCCACCACGCCCGCAAGCAGCACGGTGCAGGCTTTTGCGTGTTCAACGATGTCGCCGTCGCGCTCGGTGTTCTGAGGGCGGATGCGGAAATGGAACGGGCCCTGATCGTCGATTGCGACGTGCACCAGGGCGATGGGACGGCGGACATCTTTCGGGACGATCCCGAAGTCTTCACGTTCTCCATGCATGCGGAAAAGAACTATCCGGTGCGCAAGGTGCCGTCCGATCTCGATATCGGGCTGCCGGACGGTACCGGCGACGCGGACTATCTCGATGTTCTCTCCGCCAATCTGCCGGGTCTGATCGAACGGCACCGGCCGGACATCGTCTTTTACAATGCCGGCGTGGACCCGCATCATGCGGATCGTCTCGGGCGATTGGCCTTATCCGATGCCGGGCTCAGGGCCCGCGACCATAGGGTGATCGAAACCGTGCGCGAGGCGGGCTTGCCGGTGGTTTGTGTGATCGGAGGCGGTTATTCGACCGACATCGAGTCGCTCGCAAGGCGCCATGCCGGCCTGCACCACGTGGCGGCCGAATTCGTTTGAAGCATCGATCTTTCGATGTTCAGTCGCCGGTACGCTTGCCGAGCGAGAACAGCCGCATGATCAGCCAGATCGGAAAGACGATGATGGCGCCCAGCACGAAATATTCGCCGCCGCGCACGATGATGTCGAAGCCCATATTGTAGATCCGGTAGAAGATCGATTCCACCCAGTAAATGATTTCCATCGGCCTGATGTTCAGGGCGGCAAGGATCACGCCGACGACGAAGGACAAAAGGGCAAGCCGCAAGAGGACGTGGATCGGGGATCCACCGAAAAACCGGGAAAGGGCGCCGTTCATGTTCCGTGTCCGCTTTGCGATCGACTGCCCCGCAAGTAGGCGCTGCGGGCCGCCCTGTCCACCCCTGGCATGATTTCCGCTGGTCCGGACGCCGGTCAGGCCGGCAGCAGCGCGGCCAGGGTCGGGAGCGTATCGGCGTCGCGCGGTTTTTTGTCCGTACGGATCCGCGAAATCCTCGGAAACCGCATGGCGACGCCCGATTTGTGCCGGGTCGACCGGTTCAGGCCCTCAAAGGCGATTTCCAGGACCAGGCCGTGATCGGGTTCGGCACGCACGGCGCGCACTGGTCCGAACCGGTCGGTCGTGTTGTCGCGCACGAACTTGTCGAGGGATTTCAGTTCCTCATCGGTAAAGCCGAAATAGGCTTTGCCGACCGGCACCAGTTCCGGTGTCTCTTCGGCATCGGGTTTCCAGACCCCGAACGTGAAGTCGGAATAAAAGCTCGAGCGTTTGCCGTGTCCGCGTTGCGCATACATCAGCACGGCATCGACGGTGAACGGATCGCGTTTCCATTTGAACCACGGCCCTTTCGGCCGGCCGGTCTGGTAGATCGAATCCCAGCGTTTCAGCATCAGGCCTTCGACCACGGCCTCCGGCGGACTGGCGCGCAGTCCGTCGAGGCCCGTCCAGTCCTCGAACGGCACCAGCGGCGACAGGTCGATGCGCGGCGAGCCGTGACCGGCCACAAAATCTTCCAGGCGCTTGCGCCGGTCGGCAAACGGCAGCGGACGGGTATCGGTGGCACCGTCCTGCAGGAGATCGTAGGCGCGGATCATGGCCGGAAAGACCGACAGGTGTTTGCGCGAGACGGTTTTGCGGTTGAGGCGCTGCTGCAAGTCGCCGAACGGCGCAATCGAGCGTGTGTCCGTATCCGGATCCGGGCGGTAGACCAGCAATTCGCCGTCGATACTGCCCTCGAAGGTCAGTTCCTCTATCACGTCCGGGAAGGCGGCGGAAATGTCGTCGCCGGTGCGGCTGTAGAGCCGCGGCACCCCGGCCTCGCAGGTTGCCTGGACCCGGATCCCGTCCCATTTCCATTCGGCGGCAAAATCCTCCGGTTCGAGCTTGGCAAAATCCTGCGCCTCATCGACCGGGTGCGCGAGCATGACCGGCCGGAACAAGGCCTTTGCGCTGCTGACCGGGCGGTCGGCCTTTCCTTCGAGCCATTCGAAAAGCTCGACATAGGGCGGTTCCAGGCCGTGCCAGAGTTCCTCGATGTCCTCCACCGGCTTGTCGCCGAAACCGGCCAGCGCCTGTTTGGCAAGCCGCGCGGAGACGCCGATCCGAAGCCCGCCGGTCACCAGTTTGATCAGTGCCCAGCGCCCGGTCGCGTCGAGCCCGTCGAGCCAGTGTTCGACGAGCCGCGGCCCCTCGCTGCGCGACGCACCCTTAAGCGCCGTAACGATATCTGACAGGGTGGGAATCGCATTGGCGCCATGTTTGTCCGGCCAGACCAGCGAGATGGTTTCCGCCATGTCGCCCACATAATCGTAGGAATAGGCAAACAGCACCGGATCCATACGCTCCTCGACCAGAGCCCTCAACATGGCTGGCTTGACGCTGTGAAACTCCAGATCCCTCGTGATCGCGGCAAGCGCATAACCCCGGTCCGGATCCGGCACGTCGCGGAAATAGCTTTGCATCAGGCGCAGCTTGGCATTGCGCTGGGGTGCGAGCACGAGACTTTCCAGGAGGTTGGCAAAACGGTGCATGCCCGGACTTTGCACAATCGGGGCGGTTTCACCAAGACCCGCTCTCGGGGAACCGGGTCGCTCCTGACACATAAAGGGCAGCGCCGATCGTCGCAGAGTGATTTGTTTTGGTCTTTTGTACGTACCACTAGTCATCGGAACCAAATTGGCCGGGGCTCCTATGGATCAGAACCGTCTCATTCTTGTACTGGGCGATCAGCTTTCGCCGTCGCTGGCATCCTTGCGCGACGGTGACCGCGCGACGGACCGGATCCTGATGGCGGAGGTTGCCGAGGAGGCGACCTATGTCCGGCACCACAAGAAGAAAATCGCCTTCTTGTTTGCCGCCATGCGCCATTTTGCGGCCGCGTTGCGCAAGGACGGCTGGACGGTTACCTATCGCACGCTCGACGATCCGGACAATGCCGGTTCCCTGGCCGGCGAGGTCGAACGCGCCATTGCTGACAACAGGCCCGACCGCATCGTCGTTACCGAACCCGGCGAATGGCGCCTGCGCCACGAGATGGAATCCTGGTCGGACCGCTTCGGACTTCCGGTCGATATCCTGGACGACGATCGCTTTCTGGCCTCGCGCCGCGACTTCGCGGACTGGGCGACGGGGCGCAAGCAATTGCGCATGGAGTACTTTTACCGCGACATGCGGCGACGCACCGGTCTGTTGATGGACGGCGATGCGCCGGAAGGCGGCAAATGGAACTTCGATGCGGAAAACCGTAAGCCGGCAAAAGCCGACCTCTTCATGCCCTCGCCGCACCGGGTAGAGCCGAATACGATGACGCAGACCGTGCTCGAATTGGTAAAGCACCGGTTCGACGACCATTTCGGCGATCTCGAACCCTTCTGGTTCGGCGTTACGGCTGCCGATGCACAAACCGCACTCGACCATTTCATCGAGGTCGCCCTGCCGTCCTTCGGCGATTACCAGGACGCCATGCTCCAGGGTGAGCGCTTCCTCTACCATTCGGTCCTGTCGATGTATCTGAACGCCGGGCTCCTGGACCCGCTCGCGATCTGCCGGCGGGTGGAGGCGGCCTATCGGGACGGCCATGCACCGTTGAATGCCGCGGAAGGTTTCATCCGCCAGATCATCGGCTGGCGCGAATATGTGCGCGGAATCTATTGGCTGAAAATGCCGCAATACGGCACGGAAAATGCCTTGTCCGCCACCCGGCCCCTGCCTGACTTCTACTGGACCGGCGACACCGATATGGCGTGTCTGAAGGCCGCAATCACCCAAACGAAGGAAGAGGCTTACGCCCACCATATCCAGCGGCTGATGGTGACCGGCAACTTTGCCATGCTGGCCGGCGTCGACCCGCACCAAGTCCACGAATGGTACCTGGCCGTCTACGCCGATGCCTATGAATGGGTGGAAATGCCGAACACGCTCGGCATGAGCCAGTTCGCTGACGGCGGCTTGCTGGCCTCCAAACCCTATGCGGCGAGCGGCAATTACATATCCAAGATGTCTGATTATTGCGGCAATTGCGCCTACGACGTGAAGCAGAAGACGGGCGAGGGCGCCTGTCCGTTCAATGCGCTTTATTGGGACTTCCTTGTGCGCAACGAAGAAGTGCTACGCGGCAATCCCCGCCTCGGCCAGGTGTATCGGACATGGGATCGCATGGATGCCGGCAAGCGGGCGGACTACCGCGAGAGCGCGGCAACGACGCTTGACCGTCTCTGGGCTGACGCGCCGGCACTTCAAACCGAAGAAGCGCGGCCAGGTCTCAGGAAACGCGCTTGAGCAGTTCCGGAATCCGCGCCTTCAACGCAAAGAAACCCTTGGTCGCGTGCGGCCATGCCGCGGCATCATAGGGACGCAGGACCCGAACGAGCGGGATCCCGGCTTCTTTCAATGCCGGTTCGGCGGCCGCCAGCCGGTCCGCGACGGGTCCGACCGGCGCATAGGGCGTGACGAGCGTGTTCACCTGATTACGGCCCGCCCAGTTGACCAGCAATGCGCCCCAATCATCCGACGATGCGGTTTCGGTTTCAATTCCGAACGCGGTGGCACTGCGTTTCAGTGCGTCGTTTATTGCCGCCGAGGCGAACGCAAGTGCCGGCGCGCCGACCGGACGCGGCGACCGGGCCTCGGTTGCGATCAGTCCGATGGCCGCTTGCGGCGGTACGGGCCAGTCGAGTTTTTCCGGCGAACAATCCTCCTCGGTGACGATGAGGCCGAGCTTTCCGCTTTGCGGCATGCCCGCTCCTGTCGGCATCCCCATGACCGGACCGGGCCCGTCGTCGTGCAGGGCCGGGGCAGTCGTCGCCAGCTGGCCGGACGGATTGAAGCGGCCGTCGGTGTGGCGGGCGATGTTGGAGGCGCGCGCCAGATAGGTCTTGCCGCGTGTGTGCAGGCCGGCGACCCAGCGCCAGCCGAGCGTATTGGAAGCCGGGTCGCCGTCGAGCAGATGTCGCAGGAAAAAATCCGCACCGAGCGTCCAGGGCAAGCCGAGCGTGAAGATCCAGATGCTGGCAAACCACATCCGGCTGTGATTGTGCAGATAGCCTGTCTCGGTAAGTTCCCGCGCCCAGGCGTCGAAACAGTCGATGCCTGTGCGCCCGGAAGTCGCCGCCTCGACCGCATCGGCCAATGCGGCATCGGTTTCGAGATCACGGAGTGCCGCATCCCGCTCCGCCTGGTAGCGCCGCCAGAGCTGCGGCCGCTGTTCCAGCCAGCCTTTGAAATAGGCGCGCCAATAGACTTCCTGGATGAATTTTTCCGCCGACGACGGCGCATGCCGGTCAAGCACCGCTTTCAGCACGTCTTCTTCCAGGATCAGCCGGTGCCGGATCCACGGCGAAAGGGTCGAGACATTGTCCCTTTTGCCGGGACCGAAATCGGTATTGCGGGTTGCGGCATAGGCCCGTCCCGCCCGTGGCAGGAATGCCTTCAGGCGATGCTCGGCTTCGGTCCGTGTGGCCGGCCAATGCATCGGGTCGGGATCGTCGAAAAGCGGCAGGCGGGGCGCGGGGTCGGGTTTCATGCTTTTCCGGACTTGGCAGGGTGAGATAGGGTTTTGCAATGATCGAGGAGACGACACCGGACCGAGCGCGCATCGCCGAATGCATTCTTGCGCTGTGCGCGGCGCGCCGTGCCGGCGCAACGATCTGTCCGTCCGAGGCGGCGCGGGCGCGTTGCGCGGGCGAGGCCGAGTGGCGTGCCCTGATGCCGGAAGTCCGCGCGGTCGCCGCCGCACTTGCGGATGCCGGCAAGATCATCGTCACCCAGAAGGGGTTTCCCGTCGATCCTCGGGCCGTGCGAGGGCCGATCCGCCTTGCGCTTGCGAGCGGTCATGCCGAAGCATCCGACCGGGACCGGCGGCAGCGTTCGGAGCAATAGCGCACATTTTCCCAGCTCTTGGCCCATTTGCGTCGCCACGTGAAGGGGCGTCTGCAGACGGGGCAGACTTTCGTCGGCAGATCGGACTTTTTGCGCATCCTCACTCTCCGCCCGGGGCGTCCAGGGACAGCGAAAGCTGCTCCTTTGCCGGTTTTGTCTTCCGCCTCCGTCCCGTCATCGGCATGCCGCTCTTGCGACTGCCGTGTTTGTTCTGGATAGCCGTGGCCGCGGAGCGAAAGTCTGTTCCGCGACGCACGCCCCAGATCGCCTGCCGCGCTTCTTTAGCGGCCTTCAGGTGATCGACCACCGGGAACGGATAGGTACGATCGAGAACCGTCGCGGCCGCTTCCCAGGTCCACGGTTCGTGAATGTGCTTGTCCGGGACGGCGGAGAGTTCCGGCACCCAGCGTCGGACGAACGTGCCGTTGGGGTCCTGGTCGTGTCCCTGTTTGACCGGATTGTAGATCCGCACCGTGTTGATGCCGGTCGTGCCCGATTGCATCTGCACCTGCGGCCAGTGGATGCCCGGCTCATAATCCGTAAACAGCCGCGCCAGGTGTTCGCCCGGTGCCCGCCAGTCGAGCCAGAGGTGATAGCTGGCAACTGCCATCAGCATCGCCCGCATACGGAAGTTCATCCAGCCCGTGGCAGCCAGACACCGCATGCAGGCATCCACAAAGGGCAGGCCCGTCTCGCCGTTGCGCCAAGCCTCGAGGCGGACCTCGTCCGGATCGGCCGGGCGCAGCCCGTCATAGGCCGGATGCAGGTTGGAGAATTCCAGGCGCGGCTCGTCTTCGAGCTTTTGCATGAAATGGCAATGCCAGTGCAGCCGGCCGGAAAACGATACCAGCGCCCCGCGCCAGCTTCCGGTCTGATCCCGCGGCAAGGCTTTCAGGGCGCGTTGCCGGTCCCAGGTCGCCTGCGTCACCTCGCGCATGGAAAGCGCTCCCCACGCCAGATAGGGCGAAAGCCGGGAACAGGCCGCAGCGCCTGCGGCCGGCGACGACATGGCCTTGCGGTAGGGTTCGCCGCGCACGGTGAGAAAACTCGCGAGAATGTCCGCGCCGGCTGCGCGTCCGCCGGTCTGGCGCTCCGGGCACGGATCGTCGTTAAGCCCGAGGTCCCGTGCCGAGGGAATCGGCCCCGGTTCGAAACCGTCGACCGGTTTCAGGCCGGCCGGCGGCGCGGTCCGGTCTTCCGCCATGAAGCGGTCCCACCGGCCCGCCCAGCCGTCGCGATTGCCGAGCCGCCGGATCACTCCGGTCTGGCGCTCCTGATGCCAGGCGATCCCGCGCGCCTGGCACCACTCGGCAACGGCTTGGTCGCGGGCAAAAGTCCAGGAATTGCCGGTTTCCTCGTGTGACCACAAAGCCGCGATGCCGGTCTCGGACGCGATGTCTGACAGAACGTCCGTCACCTTGCCGGTCCGGACGACGAGTGGCTGGCCCAGCTCGGCAAGCGCCGCCCGCAATTCCTCCAGGCATTCCCGCATGAAGGCGAAATGCCGACCGGAACTGTCCGGCAGTTGCCAGAAATCCGGTTCGACGACAAACATCGGCAGCACAATTCCCTGATCCGCAGCACGCGACAGTGCCCGATGATCGGCAATGCGCAGGTCGCGTTTGAACCAGACCACGTGGACCGGTTCGGTGTGTCGGAGGGAGCGGGTCATGCCGAGCGCGGTAGTAACGTAAAGTACGGGTTATTACGTATCACACGGCTTGCAAGATCAACCCGCCGACATAAACCTGCGACGTTCAAACGCTATCGGCAGGGCTTGGAACCGCACGCCGATGCCGATTGTCGAAGTCTGCGCCGATACCGTGCATATGGCCGCCATCAGCTCTCCCCTTCCCAATAATCCACCTCTGCATCCGCCGAAACAAAATGCGCAAACGTCCGGTCCGATGCCTTCGCACCCGGCGGCGATCCTGCAAACACGCCCCATTTGCCGGAATCCGGATATTCCATCACATCCGGCTCGCGCATCGACGAGATCGCGATGTAGGTGAGGTCTTCTTCGCCGGTATTCAGGATCTGGTGCGCGGTTTCCTTTCCGCCGGCGGGGCACATGAGGACATCGCCGGCCGCAAACGCGTGTCGGGATTCGCCGAACCGCAACGTGCCTGAACCCGACAGCACCACGAACATTTCGTCGTTGGCGTGATGCGCGTGGAACGGCCAGGCTTTCTTTCCGGGCGAAACCCGCATCAGCCGGGCGCCGAGATGTGTGGCGCCGGCGGGCGCGGCGAGGCTGGCCATTTCCGCCTGGAAGGCGTCGCCGTGGCCATGCGGTTTGAGGGTGAGGGCATCGAGGCGGATGACGGGACCCATGCGGCGCTCCTTGCGGGTGGGATGGATGGACCGGCCGGAATCGCGGTCTGTTCCGGCGGTCTGGACACCGGCTTACCGTGTGTGACGGAAAACGCAAAAAAAGCCCGGTCAGAGACCGGGCCAGAGGCCGCCGGGACTTCCCCCTGAAGGGAGCGCAAGGGAAAACGCCAAAGTCCGGCGGCGGACGAAGCGCGGCGACGCCAGAACAGCATCGCCGAACCCCGTTGGGAGAGTTCGGGTCAGGCCGACCGGTTCTGCCGGTTTTCGATCAGGTCGTCGACGACGGCCGGCTCTGCAAGGGTCGAGGTGTCGCCGAGATTCTCAAACGAATCCTCGGCGATCTTGCGCAGGATACGGCGCATGATCTTGCCTGACCGGGTCTTCGGCAGGCCCGGCGCGAACTGGATCAGGTCGGGCGACGCGATCGGTCCGATTTCGGAGCGCACCCAGGTGACGAGTTCCTTCTTCAGCGCATCGTCGGCGTTTTCGCCGGCCATCAGCGTGACATAGGCATAGATGCCCTGGCCCTTTATGTCGTGCGGATAGCCGACCACGGCGGCCTCCGACACCTTGGGATGGGCGACCAGCGCGGATTCGACTTCGGCCGTGCCCATGCGGTGTCCGGACACGTTGATCACGTCGTCCACGCGGCCTGTGATCCAGTAATAGCCGTCCTCGTCGCGCCGGCAGCCGTCGCCGGTGAAATAATAGCCCTTGTAGGCGGAGAAATAGGTCTGCACGAAGCGCTCGTGGTCGCCATAGACGGTCCGCATCTGGCCAGGCCACGAATCGGTGAGCACGAGATTGCCCTCCGTGGCGCCTTCCAGCACGTTGCCTTCCGCATCCACCACGGCGGGCTGCACGCCGAAGAACGGTCGGGTCGCCGAGCCCGGTTTCAGCGCGGTCGCGCCCGGCAGCGGCGTAATGAGAATGCCGCCGGTCTCCGTCTGCCACCAGGTATCGACGATCGGACAGCGCTCATCGCCGACGACCTCGTAATACCATTTCCAGGCTTCCGGATTGATCGGTTCGCCGACCGACCCGAGGATGCGCAGGGATTTGCGCGATGTCTTGGTGACGGCTTCGTCGCCAGCGCCCATCAGGGCGCGAATGGCCGTCGGTGCGGTGTAGAAGATCGACACGTTGTGCTTGTCGCACACGTCCCAGAACCGCGACGGGCTCGGATAGGTCGGCACGCCTTCGAACATCAACGTGGTCGCGCCGTTCGCCAGCGGCCCGTAGACGATATAGGAATGTCCGGTCACCCAGCCGACATCGGCCGTGCACCAGTAGACCTCGCCGGGCTGGTAATCGAACACGTATTGGTGCGTCATGGAGGCATAGACGAGATAGCCGCCGGTCGTGTGCATCACGCCTTTCGGCTGGCCGGTCGAGCCGGACGTGTAGAGGATGAACAGCGGGTCTTCGGCGTTCATCGGCTCCGGCGCGCACTCGCTCGACGCATTCGCGACGGCATCGTGGTACCAGATGTCCCGTCCCGTGGTCATGGGTACGTCGCCGCCGGTGCGTTTCACAACGAGCACGCCCTTGACGCCGGGCGCATGTTCGAGCGCCTTGTCGGTATTGGTCTTAAGCGGCACCGAACGGCCGCCGCGCAGGCCCTCATCCGCTGTGATCACATATTCCGAGGCGCAGTCCACGATGCGTCCGGCCAACGAATCCGGCGAAAATCCGCCGAAGACGATCGAATGTACGGCGCCGATCCGGGCACAGGCCAGCATCGAATAGGCGGCTTCCGGGATCATCGGCAGGTAGATCGTGACCCGGTCGCCTTTTTTCACGCCCATGGCCTTCAGCGCGTTCGCGCACTTGCAGACTTCGTCCTTCAATTCGGCATAGGTGATCGATTTATCGACGCTCGGATCGTCGCCTTCCCAGATGATGGCCACCTGATCGCCGCGTGTTGCCGCATGCCGGTCGACGCAGTTTGCCGACACGTTCAGGACCCCGTCCTCGTACCATTTAATCGATACGTTGTGCGGATCGTAGGAGGTGTTCTTGACCTTGGTATAGGGCGTCATCCAGTCGAGGCGCTTGCCCTGTTCACCCCAGAACGTTTCCGGGTCCTGGACGGACTGTCGGTAGAGCTCGAGATATTTGTCGTTGTCGACATGGGCGGTCTGCGCGATCGCGTCCGGGACCGGGTAGAGGTTATCGGTCATTGCTTCCTCCCGACGGGTTTCTTCATCTTGGGCGCGGTGCGCAAACCCCCGGTCTCTGCCGGGTTTCTGAGGGCCGCGTCCGATTCAAGTCTGCTCCTGAGCGTGGCCACAGGATCGTGTCAGAAATACAGTACCGTTCCGGTGCGGACCGGCCCCTGACGTCGTGTGCATTATGCGAACGCGGTGCCGGAACGTAAAGCGAGAAGGGCTCGAACTTTAGTCTTGAGAACAAAGGCGAAGGCCACTCACAGACCAAGCGCGCCGATCACGCCGCCCATGACCAGGAGCACGAACAGCCAATGGCCGCCGTCGATCCAGATCAGCGACCAGGACCGCATCGAAAAGGCGGTATTGACGGTGAGCGTCGTCAGCACGAAGCCGGCCCAGACAAGGAATGCGCTGATCAGACCGGCCCGGATTGTCACCTCGCCCGCATGATAGATGATCCCGGAAAGGATGATGGCCATGACGATGTCGGCGAGAAAGGCAAGCACGAACGGCACATAGGTTTTGGGCCGGCCGTTTTCGTCGGAAATGTCCGCTTTTGTCTTGCCGATGGCGGCAAGCCAGCGATCGCCGAGCGCGCCGTACCAGACGGCGCCGACCACATAACCCGCAATCGCCGCGGCCAGAACGGTGATCCAGGTAATCTGTGCGATGGCGTCCATGACCTCCCCCCTGTTTATTCTGTATTCCCGCTGGCCTCTTGTTTGGCATGCGGCGCCACGAACCGCCAGACCGACGTGGCCTTGATATCGGCGTCTTCCAGTTCGCGTGTGACCGGCACGTTGTATTCCCGAAGGTGCGTGAGGCGGGTTTTCGGCAGATAGGAGCGTCCCGGATCGCCGACGAGCACCGGAACACCGGCTTCGGCCTGCCGCGCGAACCAGTCGGTAACACGTTCAGCCGTGTCCTTTTCGTAGAACACGTCGCCGGCCACGATCAGATCGGCATCGCGCGCCGGCTGGCCGGTAATGTCCTGCATCTCGATCGCGATGGCGACGTCGTTAGCCTGTGCATTCAGTCCGATCGCGGCCCGGCAGAACGGATCGATCTCGGTTGCAAGCACGGTTTTCGCGCCGGCAAGACACACGGCGATCGCCACCAGCCCGGAACCGCTGGCAAAGTCGATCACCCGTTTGCCCGCAACCAGATCGCGATTATCCAGGAGATAGCGCGCCAAGGCCTGGCCGCCCGCCCAGGCAAACGCCCAGAACGGCGGCGGCAGGCCGATCTCGCCCAGCTCTTCCTCGGTTTTTTGCCAGATCGGGACCGCTTCGTCTGCGACATGCAGGCGGATTTCCGGCACCAGCGGCACCGGCAAAAGCCTGGTGTTGTCAAGAATGAACCGACCGGGGTCGTCGGGCGCGGCCATGGCGGATGTCACCGGGTCAGCGATTGCAGGAACGCGTCGAGATCGGCATCGAAACGCTCCGGGGCTTCCGCAAACGGGCTGTGCCCGATGCCTTCGTAGAGCGTCAGGGTGCTGCCCGGCACCAGGGCTGCAATGCGGCGCCCGGACTCGACAAGCACGACCCGGTCTTTCGTGCCGTGGATGACGAGCGTGGGCACGTCGATCGCCGCGAGCACGGCATCGGCGTCGATGGTCCGGCTGCGTAAGGCTTGGCGCACGGCGACGGGCACCAGCATGTTGTAGGCGATGATCCGGCGCGTCTCGTCTTCGCCGGGCGGTTCCTCGAAACAACGGCCGATGAACGCGAGCGTCGCGTCGTTAGCCGCATAAATGTTGTCGTCGAGCATGGCGGCGGCGACGGCGCGCTGTTCATCGAGATAGAGCGGTCCGGCCTTCTCGTTGCCGGCAACGGTGATCGCGCCGACATAGACCACGCCTGAAAGGGCTGCCGTGCCCATTGTTTCCAGGTAGGCGTTGATCACATGGCCGCCGTAGGACCAGCCGACGAGCACCGGACGGTCGATCTCCAGCGCCTTGATTACGGCGGCGACGTCCGCGGCCCAGATTGATTGGTCCTTATAGGCGTCGGCTTCGAGCGGTTTGTCGGACCGCCCGTGACCGCGCAGATCGAATGCGATCAGGCGGTAGCGTTCCGCAAGCGGCCCGCTCACTTGCCGGTGCCAGCACAGGTGACACTGATTGTACCCGTGAATAAGGAGAGCCGCCGGACCGTTCTGGTTGCCGAATTCGTATGTCGCGATCCGTGTACCGCCGCCGCCGTCGACGAATACCGGCTCGCGATAGGGGATCGGATCAGCCGTCATATCCGCCAAGTTTGCAGATCCGTTTCCATTCGGCGGCAGTGACCGGTTGCACGGACAGGCGGGAGTTCTTGACGAGCACCATGTCCTCCAGCTTCGCATCGGCCTTGATCTGGTCGAGCGTGACCGGTTCGGGAAAGGCGCCGACCGCTGCGATGTCGACACATTCCCAGGTGCCGCTGCCGTCGGTCGAATCCGGATGCGCCTCGGCAACCACCTTGACCACGCCGACGACGCGCTTTTCGTTCACCGAATGGTAGAAGAAGCCGAGATCGCCTTTCTTCATCTCGCGCATGGTGTTGCGCGCCTGGTAATTGCGCACGCCATCCCATTCCGCGCCCTTTTTGCCTTCCGCGACCTGCTGGTCCCAGGACCAGGTATTCGGCTCGGACTTGAACAGCCAATATGCCATCTGCACCTTTCCGTGTTGATGAGGGGAAGGCGCGAGGGCCGGAAAGCCCGATCGCGCCGATAGTGTCCGGAGCCGGGCCGTCAGTGCTGAAGGAAGGCCCGGCGAGAAACGAGGATCTGTTCAAGCCCCGCCGCGAACCGGTCCAGATCGTTGTCGGAAAGCGGCAGGCTCAACGCGATGAAGCCTCGCTGCGCGACATAGAACCCGGCCGCAAGCAGGTCAAGGAAGAGCAATTCCCGCACCCGGTCGTCGGCCGCCTGCAAATCTGCCATGCGTGAAATTGGCCGGTCCGTCGGATGAAGGTTCATCAGCGAACCCATGCCGGTGAACTGCACGGCAACGCCGAGATCCGCCGCCATCCGGTTCAGCCGCTCCCGCAGAGCATCGCCACGTTCCGTCAGCGCCACGGCGACGTCCGGCGTGTAGATCTCTTCGAGCGCGACGATCCCGGCGGCCATGGTCAAAACGTTGTTCTGGAACGTGCCGGCATGGGCAATCGCGTTCGGCCGTCTCGGGTCGAACAGATCCATCGCATCGGCGCGCCCGCCGAAGGCGCCGAAGGACATGCCCCCGCCGACCCATTTGCCGAGCGTCATCAGGTCCGGGCGGATGCCGAACACAGACTGCGCGCCGCCGCGGCCGAGGCGCGAGGTCATCACCTCGTCGAAAATCAGAAACGCACCGGCCTTTTCGGTTTCTTCCCGGAGACAGGCGAGGAAGTCGGCCGTGGCCGGAATGCAGCCGGACGCGCCTTGCATCGGCTCCAGGAGCACGGCCGCCAGATCGTCGCCATGGGCGCGGATCGCCTCCCGGGCAGCGTTCGCATCGTTATAGGGCATCCGGATCCAGGGAAACGGCGCATTGGTATCCACGCCCGGTTTGAACAGGAAGACCCCGCCGTGATAGGCGCCCTCGAACACCATGATTTTCGAGCGGCCGGTCGCCGCCCGTGCGGTGGTGATCGCCATCATGTTCGCTTCCGTGCCGGAATTGGTGAACCGCACCTTGTCGATGGCGGAAAACCGTTCGCAGACCCGGCGGGCGAAATGCGGCTCGTAGGTGTTGTGTGCGCCGAGATTGATACCGTTTTGCAGCGCCGCGGCGATCGCCGCGCGGATGCGTGGATCGTCGTGCCCGAAGAGGCCGGCCGTATACTCGCCGAGCAGGTTCAGCAAGCTATGCCCATCGACATCGGTCAGCGTCGCGCCGCTGCCGCTGTCAGCCCGGAAGGGAAACGGGCCGTGAAACAGGACGGTCCGCGTGTTGCCGCCGGGCATGACCTCGGTTGCCTCGTCGAAAGCGGTGCGCGACCGCGGATGCGTGTCGGCATAGCGCGCCCGGGCATCGGCGAGCGCGGCATCGAGATCTTCTGCTTCGTGCAGGACGGGGGCGGCAACGGTCATGGCGGATCTCCGAAGGGGCCGCCGCACTCTACAGCATTTTGGTGCCGCGCCAATGCGGCGCGCCCGGACGTTGGAGCCGCATCGGCGAACTGCGTGACAAACGCCACGAATCCGCATCCCATGAAGCCGTTCTTCACATTCCGTTCACTCCCCCTCGGTTGCCTTGACAAGCCGGTCGCGCTGCAATCTTCTGGGAAAAACACTCCTTGAGTCTGGAAACGCCGCGCTTTTATGGCGCGCCGTCGATTGGGGAATCGGTCGCCACCCGATACCCGGAAGCACCAACGTCGGTCAGGCAGCTCCGGGCTCAGGGGCAAAACGGACGTGTTCGTGCGTAAACCCGCATACCGCCTGCCTCCGTTGACCTGGTCGGACGTCTTTCCGTTTTTGACCTGGGGGCCGAAGGTTACGCCCGCGTCCCTGCGCGCCGACCTCTCCGCCGGTATCACCAACGCCGCCATCGTGCTGCCTCAGGGCGTGGCCTTTGCCGCGATTGCCGGTCTGCCGCCCGAATACGGTCTCTACACGGCGATGATCCCGCCGATCATCGCAGCCCTGTTCGGCTCGTCGATGATCATGATTTCCGGCCCGACGACCGCGATATCGGCGGTCGTTCTCGCCGCCGTGTCGCCCATGCATCAGGCCGGCACGCAGGATTACATCGAGACTGTGCTGCTCCTGACGATCCTCGTCGGCGCCATCCAGTTGGGCCTCGGCCTGGCGCGGGTCGGCCGGCTGGCGGCATTTGTCTCCAATTCGGTCATGATCGGCTTTACTGCCGCGGCTGCCGTTCTCATCGGCGTCAGCCAGTTGCGCGGCGCGCTCGGCATCGAGGCCTCGACCGGCGGATCGGTCTATGACCGGATTGCCGCCATAATTGTCTCGGCATCGGCCGGTGTCGACTGGCGATCCGTCCTGATCGCCGGCGTTACGCTGGTCACGCTCGTCGTCCTGACACGCTATGCGGCACGTCTGCCGAACTTTCTGATCGCGCTCGGCGTCGGAACGGCCGCCTATTTCTGGGTCGGTGGACCGGACCTCGGGATCGCCACCGTCGGCTCGCTGCCCTCCGTGTTCCCGTCGTTCTCGCCGCCCTCGGCCTCGTTGGAGGAAATCGGCAATCTGATGCAGAGCGCCACCGCAATTGCGCTGATCGGCCTGTTGGAGGCGGTGGCGATCGGTCGCTCGTTTGCACCTCGCACCCATACGCGGTTCGACGCCAACCAGGAAATCGTCGGCCAGGGCCTGTCGAACATTGCAGGCGGCCTGTTCCAGGCCTATCCGGCTTCGGGTTCGTTCACGCGCAGCGGCGTCAATTACGAATCCGGCGCCCGAACGCCGCTGGCCGCCGTCTTTTCTTGCGGCGTGCTTGCGTTGATCCTGCTCGCCGTTGCGCCTTTGATTTCCTACATCCCGATCGCCGCAATGGCGGGCCTGATCCTGTATGTGGCCTGGCGCCTGGTGAATGTCGCGGAAATCCGCCACATCATCGAGACCAGCAAAAGCGAAACCGCCATTCTGGCGATAACCTTTCTGACCGGCATCCTGGTGGAACTGGAGTTTTCGATCTTCATCGGCGTGATGCTGTCTTTTGCGACCTTCATCTCGCGCACGATGCAGCCGAAGTTCGCTGTCGGTGCGCCCGACCGGTCGATCAGCCAGCGCACGTTTCGCAATGCCGAGGCCTTCAATCTTCCAGAATGCCCGCAATTCATGATCTGCCGGTTCGATGGCCCGCTCTATTTCGGTTCGATCGACTTTCTCGAGGCCGAGTTTCGCCGCATCGCCGTGGAACGCCCGGGCCAAAAGCATATTGTCGTCAATTTGAAAGGCGTCGGCGACATCGACCTGGCAGGGGTCGATTCCATCATTCGCGAGGCGCGCCGGCGCAAGGAAACCGGCGGCGATTTGTATGCCATCACCAAGGCCCCGCATTTCATTTCAAGGCTGCGTCGCCTCGGGCTCTATCGCTCGATCGGCGAGGATCACATTTTCATCGACAAGCAGGTCGCGATTGCGACCGTGGTGCCCAAGCTCGACCGCAAGATCTGCGCGAACTGTTCGAAGCGTGTCTTCCACGAATGTGCCTTCATGCCGGCGCCGGATTCGGACGATGACGAACCTGTCGAAGACCTGGAAGCGGCATCCGCGGATTCGGCGCGGAAGGAAACCGCGTCACCGGTCTCCGCGACCCGGGAAAAGGATCCCGACCTGCATCCCTCCTGAAGTCGTGCGGCGGTCAGTCTGCGTCGACCGGCGGGACGGTCATTGCTTCCAGTCTTTGCCGCAACCCGGTCAATTCCCTTCCGTAACCATGGGCGAGGCGCGGGCGGGCGTTCAGGAACGGTACCCAGTAGAAGCGCATTGTAAACGGATCGCCGCCGTCGCTTGGCGTCATCTCCCAATGCTCCCAGGTCTCCGGCGCCGGGTTTTCAAACCGACCGAAGAAAAAATGCCGGCGGTAACGGCCGCTCACGTGACGCCATTGGTAGGTCCAGATGTGGTTGCCGACATAGCCGTCGATGATCAGGTCGTCGCGCCCCGTTTCCTCGGCCACCTCGCGGCGTGCCCCGGTTTCCGCGGTCTCGCCCGGATCGAGCGTGCCGCCGGGTACCTGCACACCGGAATCCCGGTGTGCCCGCTCCCGAAAGACCAGGAGCCGGCCCCGGTGCAGAATGTAGACATAGGCCTTTTCGGCATCGAGGGGACGCGACCGGCCCATCTCAGACCTTCACGCCGTGTTTGCCGTGGCCGAGGACCGGCGCCGCGGTTTCGTCCAGCGGCCAGCGCGAGCGCGGCGCGAAGGCGAGGCCGTCATTCTGTCCTCGGGCAAGCCGTTCCGCGCCGGCCCAGGCGATCATGGCGGCGTTGTCGGTACACAGCTTTTGCGGCGGCACGATCAGATGCGCGCCGGCCTCTCCGGCGACCGCATCGAGCCGGGCGCCGAGGGTCTGATTGGCGGCAACCCCGCCGGCCAGCACCACAGTCGGAGCGGTATCGGCATAGTGGGAGCGATAGTGTGCGATCGCCCGTTCCAGTCTGTGTGCCAGGATATCGGCAATCGCCTCCTGAAAGCCGGCGCACAGGTCGCACACAGCCTGGTGGTCGAGTGGGGAATGCCGTTCTGCTGCGAGTCGAACCGCGGTCTTCAGGCCGGCAAACGACATGTCGAGCCCGGGCCGCGTCAGCAACGGGCGGGGCAGATCGAAGCGGCGTGCATCGCCATTGGCGGCGGCGCGTTCCACTGCCGGTCCGCCGGGAAACCCGAGGTCGAGGAGTTTTGCGGTTTTGTCGAACGCTTCGCCGATCGCGTCGTCGATGGTCGTGCCCCAGCGTTCGTATTCCCCGAGGCCACGCACAAGGAGGATTTGGCTGTGGCCGCCGGAAACCAGAAACAGAAGAAAAGGAAAGTGCACGCCGTCGGTCAGGCGCGCCGTCAGGGCGTGCCCTTCCAGATGGTTGACCGCTATCAGCGGCTTTCCGGTGCCGAAGGCCAGCGCCTTGGCGGTCATGACACCGACAATGACGCCGCCGATGAGACCGGGCCCTGCGGTTACCGCAATGCCGTCGACGGAAGACAGCTCCGTGTCGGCATCGGCAAGCGCTGCCGCAACGATGCTGTCCAGCGCTTCCACATGGGCCCGAGCCGCGATTTCCGGAACCACGCCGCCGAAAGCCTGGTGTTTGTCGATCTGGCTGAGCACCACGTTGGAAAGGATGGTCCCGGGCCCGTCCGAGGGCGCATCGACACCAACAACGGCGGCCGCCGTTTCGTCGCAACTGGTTTCGATGCCAAGAACCTTCATTCTTTGTGTCCCTGTCCGGCCTTCGGCCGTCCTCGCCTCTTGTTTTGCTTCCCTGTCCGGCCTGGCGGCCCTCCGCGCCTCTTGTCGGTTTCTTGGTCCGATCTTCGATCAACGGTTCGATGCGGCGACGGCGGTGATGTGTCCGCGTCAGCAAAAGGTCGGCTGGTCAAACCGCCTTGATATCCTTTAGGGTTCTGGTCTAACTCGGAATCGTCCGTTTCCCGCCGAGAGCCATATCACCGGAGACCGTCATCGTGCAATCAGAGCCCATTCGCATCGGCACACGGGGCAGCCCGCTGGCCCTCATCCAGGCCCGGGAAACGCGGTCGCGCCTGATGCAGGCGCTCGGTCTGGACGAAGAGGCGTTCGAGATTGTGGTGATCACGACGACCGGCGACCGGATCCGCGATCGGCCGTTGTCGGAAATCGGCGGCAAGGGGCTGTTCACCAAGGAAATCGAGGAAGCGCTGTTCGATCGGCGCATCGATCTGGCCGTGCATTCGGCAAAGGACATGCCGACCGTTCTGCCGGACGGACTCGGTCTGACCGCCTTTCTGCCGCGAGAGGATGTCCGCGATGCCTTTATCGGCCGGGCGGCAAAGACCCTGGAAGACCTGCCGAAGGGCGCCGTGGTCGGGTCCTCGTCGCTGCGCCGCGCCGCGCTGGTCCGCTCGCTTCGGCCGGACGTGGATGTCATCCAGTTTCGCGGCAACGTCGAGACCCGGCTGAAGAAACTGGAGGATGGCGTCGCCGATGCGACGCTGCTGGCCTATTCGGGGCTGCGGCGCATGGGCCTGTCCGACGTGGTCACGTCGTTGCTCGATCCGCAGGATTTTGTTCCGGCCGTTGCCCAGGGCGCGATCTGCATCGAATCCCGCCTGGATGATGATCGCACGCTGGAGCGGGTCGCGCAGATCAACGATGCCGAAACAGAGAGCCGGGTCCGTGCCGAGCGCGCTTTCCTGCATGTTCTCGACGGGTCCTGCCGCACGCCAATAGCCGGTCACGCTCGGCTCGATTCCGGTCAGATGCACCTCGATGCCCTGATCGTCAAACCCGACGGCACGCTCGTCCATCGCACCGACCGGAACGGATCCGCGACCGACGGCGAGGCTCTCGGCCGCGACGCCGGCGCTGAACTGAAAGCCCTTGCCGGCCCGGACTTTTTCACGCCCTAGCCAAACACAAAAGGCGGGGAGGGCCGCCGACCCGACCGGGAAGAAAACCAAGAGGCGCGGAGGGCCGCAGGCCCGACCGGGAAGAAAACAAGAGGCGCGGAGGGCCGCAGGCCCGACCGGGAAGAAAACAAGGAGACAAGC
>JBCDLT010000063.1:0-39913 GCA_038745065.1 Pseudomonadota bacterium
GAAGACCGCGTCGACAGCGATCTTGGCGCCTTCCACGCCGGCGAGCACTTCTTGCTCTTTCAGCGGGATGCCCAGCTTTTCGTAGGTCCGCAGCAATTCCGGATCGACCTCGTCCAGGCTTTTCGGCCCGGGCGTCGATTTTGGCGCGGCATAATAGTGGATGTCGTTGAAATCGATCTTTGGATAATCGACGCGCGCCCAGGTCGGTTCCGACATCGTCAGCCAACGCCGATAGGCATTGAGCCGCCATTCGAGCATCCATTCGGGCTCGTCCTTCTTGGCGGAAATCAGGCGGATGATGTCTTCGCTGAGGCCACGGGGGGCAAGCTCCATCTCGATTTCGGTTTCAAAACCGTACTTGTATTGGTCTACATCGATCGCTTTGACCTGATCGATGGTCTCTTGCACTGCAGGCATTGCTCTCTCCGTCCAGCGCGGGGTCAAGGCCCGCGGGTTTCGAAGCCGGCGACTTGACCGTCAAGCCGCCTCGTTTTGCCCTTGCGGGCAGCTGTTTTTGCAGACCGTTTGGAGGACCCGCAAAAATTCCGCTAACTCATCCTTTGTTGTTCCCCAGCCCAGGCTAACCCGAATTGCGCCGGCCGCAAGCGTGTCGTCGACGCCCATGGCTTTAAGGACATGCGACGCGGACACTTTGCCCGAGGAACAGGCCGACCCGGAAGATACCGCGATCCCGTTCAGATCGAACGCGATCATGGCCGTCTCGGCACGAACGCCCGGGAGCGCGAAACAGCTTGTATTTCCAAGCCGATCCGCTGCCTGGCCGAATATCGTGCTTCCTAATGGAATATGTGTCAGTTCGGTCTCGAGCCAATCCCTCAGGTGACGAATTCTCGCAGCCTCTTCGGGAAAGGTTTCGGCCGTGTCCAGCACGGCTCCGAACGCGGCAATGGCGCCGGCTGACTCGGTTCCGGCACGCCGGAAACCTTCCTGACCGCCGCCGCGCACAAGTGCCGGGATTGCAATGCCCGGAGCCGTCGCGATGGCGCCGGCTCCCTGGATCCCGCCAAGCTTATGGGCCGATACGGTCACGGCGTCGGCGCCGAGCAGGTCAAGGCCGATCGGCATGCGCCCAAGCGCCTGGACAGCGTCGGTGTGCAAACGTCCCTCATGCCGGTGCACGACATCGGCCAGGGCCGCAATCGGCTGCACGGTGCCGGTTTCGTTGTTGGCCGTCATGACGGACACCAGCGCCGGACCGTCCGCTTCGGCAAGCCGGTTGTCGAGCACATCGGGTTCGACCAGGCCATTGCCGTCAACCGGCAGGACTTCGACCCTGTCGGCCGGAAATCCTCCACCGGCGAGCACCGACGGATGTTCCACGGCGCTCACGAAAAGACGTTGGAAAACAACATCTTTTTCATGGATCTTCCAATGCGGCTGCAAAACAGTGTTGTTGGCTTCGGTGGCGCCGCTGACAAAGGTGATCGATTGTGCTGAGCAATTGAGAACGGCGGCAAGCGCGTCACGCGCCGCCTCCACCTTTTTGCGGACCGCGCGGCCTTCGGCATGAACCGACGATGCATTTCCCGGGCAATCCAGCCACGCCGCCATGGCCGCCCGCGCTGTCGGGCGCGGCGGAGCCGAGGCATTGTAGTCCAGATAAATGCGTTCCCGGTTCATTCGTGTCCGTGTTTGCCTTTCGACTGCCGCCAAAATGCTTGAAATCCGTTGTGCCCGACTGCTAGAGATCGCCCGCACCCGACCCTGAACCCCGGCGTTCGGCTTTCAACTCGCGCCGGTTCTGACGTGAAAACGGGGCGGCATTTGAAGTCGCTACTTTCGAATAATTCTAAAAAGAGTTTTAGGTACCCCCATCCGTGAAGTCAAGGAACATAGGTTCGGATCAGGGCACGTTGCTGCCGGACGTGTGCGCCCCGCAGACTCCTAACCAAGGACAACAAAAATATGCCTGAAGTCATGTTCGCAGGCCCTTCCGGTCGTATCGAGGGGCGGTTCCAGCCGGCAAAGGACAAAAACGCGCCGATCGCCATGATCCTGCACCCCCATCCGCAGTTCGGCGGCACGATGAACAATCAGATCGTCTACCGCCTGTTCTATATGTTTGCAGAGCGGGATTTTGCGGTCCTGCGTTTCAATTTCCGCGGCGTGGGACGCAGTCAGGGCACGTTCGATCACGGCCAGGGTGAATTGTCCGACGCCGCCGCCGCGCTCGATTGGGTCCAGACGATCCACCAGGACGCCCGGGCCTGCTGGATTGCCGGTTTTTCCTTCGGCGCCTGGATCGGCATGCAATTGCTGATGCGCCGCCCGGAGGTCGAGGGCTTCATGTCGATTGCACCGCAACCGAATCTCTACGACTTTTCCTTCCTGGCGCCTTGCCCGTCTTCCGGCCTTATCGTGCACGGCGCCGACGACAAGGTCGTCCCGCCGAAAGACGTTCAGAACCTGGTCGAAAAACTGAAAACGCAGAAGGGAATCGTCGTTGAACAGCAGACGATCGACGGCGCCAATCACTTCTTCGAAAACCACATCGATCCGCTGATCGAAAGCTGCGCCGGCTATCTCGACCGGCGTCTGACCGAACTCGGCCATCCGCCCGAATAGGGAACAGAGGTTCCTAGGCGACCGGACACAGACGCGGATCGGCGCGCCGTCCGCCCGTCATGGGTTCGGCGACACCCGTCGTTCCCGGAAAGGTCAGCGGCAATCCGCGGTCCGAGCGGATCGCACAATAGGCAAATGCCTGGGCCTCGATGAAATCCGCATCAAGCCCGATTTCCGTCATTGTCTGCACCGGAACGCCGACCGCCTCGCGCAAACGCTTCATCAGGACCGGATTGTGAGCGCCACCGCCCGCAATCAGCACGGTTTCCGGTGCCGCCTCGAACTGCGCGAGCCCGCGCACAAGCGAATCGACCGTAAAGGCGGCAAGCGTGGCCAGACCGTCTTCCAGGCCGAGCTCTTTGACCGGGGACAGATCGAAAGCGTCCCGGTCCAGCGATTTCGGCCAGGCGCGCGCGAAATAGGGATTGTCGCCGAGCGCGGCGAGCACATCCGGATCGACCTGCCCGCGTTGGGCCAGGGCGCCGCCTGCATCGTAATCCGCACCGGTATGGGTCTTCACCCAGTCGTTCATGAGAGCATTGCCCGGTCCGGTATCGAAGGCGCCAAGCGTGCCATCGTCGCCAACCCAGGTGACGTTGGCGACACCGCCGATATTGACGACCGCAACCGGCAGCTTGAGCCGCAGGTGGTCGACGAGCGCCCGGTGATAGATCGGGACCAGCGGCGCCCCCTGCCCGCCGGCCCGCACATCGGCCGCCCGCAAGTCGAAGATCACCGGAACGCCCAGTTCATCGGCAAGCCGCTCTCCATCGCCGATCTGCACGGTAAGGGCGCGATCCGGATCGTGAAACACGGTCTGCCCGTGAAACCCGATCAGATCGACCGGACCGCACCGGTCGAGAAATCCGCGCAGGAAATCGATGTGCCGCTGGGTGATGCAGTCCTCCGCTTCGCCGACTACATCCGGACGGGCATCCCGATCCTCGAGGCTGCGTGCCCGCGCCATGGCACGGCGCGCGAGCGACCGGTCGGCATCCGAATAGGGATGATAGGCGGTCGGTCCGAAGCCGTCGATCGTCTCGCCATCGGAGATCAGCAGCGCGGCATCGATGCCGTCCATCGACGTCCCGCTCATCAGTCCCAGGGCGCGCATCGCGGTCGGCTTCATCATTTTCTCCCGTGTACACCCCAATAATCTCGGTTATAGAACCGGCACGACAGCCGAAATGCCTGTCGCGCCTTCCCCAGCAAACCCGGTCAGAAAGCCATGAGCCAGTTCAAGTCCGAATTCCTGACTGTATTGTCAGAGCGCGGTTTTATCCACCAGATATCCGATCCTGAGGGATTGGATGCGGCCCTCGGATCGAAGACCGTTTCGGCCTATATCGGCTTTGATTGCACGGCCCCGAGCCTGCATGCGGGCAGCCTTGTCCAGATCATGATGCTGTACTGGCTGCAACAGACCGGCCACCGCCCGGTCTGTCTGATGGGCGGCGGTACCACGATGATCGGGGACCCGAGCGGCAAGGACGAGAGCCGAAAAATGCTCACGCCGCAAGACATCGAGATCAACAAGCACGGCATCCGGAAGGTGTTTTCCAGGCTTCTGACCTTCGGCGACGGGCCCTCCGATGCGATCATGCCGGACAATGCCGAATGGCTCCTGACGCTCAATTATGTCGACCTTCTGCGGCGGGCGGGCCGGCACCTGTCCGTCAACGAGATGATCAAACGGGATTCGGTTCGCCTGCGCCTGGAGCGCGAACATCACCTGTCTTTCCTCGAATTCAATTACATGGTCCTGCAGGCCTATGACTTCGTCGAATTGAACGATCGCTACGGGGTAACCCTGCAGATGGGCGGCTCCGATCAGTGGGGCAACATCGTTTCCGGCATTGATCTCGGTCGCAAGATGGCGGGTACCGGCCTGTTCGCGCTGACCTCGCCGCTGCTAGCGACCAGTTCGGGGGCCAAGATGGGCAAGACCGCCGACGGCGCGGTCTGGCTCAACCCCGATATGCTGAGCCCCTATGACTACTGGCAGTACTGGCGCAATTGCGAGGACGCGGATATCGGCCGGTTCCTGCGTCTGTTTACGACGCTTCCGCTCGACGAAATTGCACGGCTGGAAGCGCTTCAGGGAGCGGAACTGAACGACGCCAAGAAGACGCTTGCGACAGAGGCGACGACGCTCGTGCATGGCCGCGAGGCCGCTGTATCGGCAGCCGAAACCGCCCGTCGCACCTTCGAGGAAGGAACAGTGTCAGAGGATTTGCCGACCGTCGAAGTGCCGAAAGGCGAGCTGGAAGCGGGGCTTGGGATCCTGAGCGCATTCGTAACGGCGGGCCTTGCCTCGTCGAACGGCGAGGTGCGCCGCCAGATCCGTGGCGGCGCGGCGCGAGTGAACGACAAGGCCTGCACGGACGAAGCCGGTCGCCTGACACCGGATGACATTTCCGATCAGGGCGTGATCAAGCTCTCGATGGGCAAGAAACGACACGTTCTTGTCCGCCCGGTATAGGCCGAGTCGAAAACGCTACCGGAATTCGAAGATTCGCCGGAAAATACCGGGCGCCAGCGCCGACGCGGGGTTGATCTGGAGTTTCGGGTCGCCGATCGGACCGGTAATGCGGAAGGTCACGCCGACCAGCCCGCCATGCCGGCCCGCCCCCATGAGCTTGCCGATCACAGGGATCTGGCCGAACAGATTGTTGAGGCCGTAGACCGGGATCATCGTGCCGCTCAGCGCCAGCAATTCACTCCTGAGGTCAATCGCGCCGGTCAGCGAGCCGCCGATCAGCGGAGACCGGACAAAGGCTTCCGAGACATCGATCTTGCCGTTCCTGAGGTCGTAGGCTGCCCGGAATTTTTCAAATGCCATGCGCGAATCCTGCTGGGTCGTAATCGGCGGCAGATCGATGTCGTCGCGCACGTTGAGGTTCCGGCTGGTCTCGGCAAACCGGTTTGAGAATTCCTGCGTCGTGCGCAACGAAAAGCCTGTGATCGTCACATGCCCTGTCATCCGGTCCTCGGCCTCGGCCCCGAGCGGGCTGCGTCCGGTGAGAAATCCGTCCCCCTTCTCGACACCGTCATAGACATCAGTAAGGCGCAGGAGCGCGCCGGCATCGCTGGTGGTGACGTTGAGCACGGATTCCCCGGTATCGGTCCGGATCGTCGCTTCGGTCGCGCCGGTTTCACCGATCCGGGCCTTGGCCTCGAACGATTCGATCGTATTGCGCTTCATGACCATCGTGCTCGACAGATCGCGCAGGGTCTCTCCGTTGAAGCCGACAAGCGTCTTGACCTTGGAGGTAACGATAAAGTCCTCTTCGGCGAACGACCCCTCTTCCGGCGACGCCTGTTGCGACTTGATGGTCTTGATCAGGCCGCGTCCGTCGAAACGGTCGCCGACAAAGTCGATTTCATACCGGTTCTTGCCGACAAGGCGCGACTTCACCGTGGCACTGTCGCCCTTGCGGATCGTGAAGCGGGTCGCCTCGGCGCTTGCCACCTGACCGCTGCTGTTCAGGACGACGCGGCCCTCCATGAAAGCTTCGCCGACTTCCAGCCGGAAATCGTCAAGCACTTTCCGGTCGCCGTCATCCTTCAGAAGAAAGCGCGCGTTTCCGCTGATTCCCTTGGCCTTGGTCCAGCCGAATACGGGTATGGTGACCCGCGCCGTCGTCAGGTCCACGGCAATCTGCTGATCGCCGTTCGGTTTGACGCTGATGCCGACGGCAACCGGGCCTTTCAAGACGTCGCCGAGATCGATGCCGCGGGCAATGCGCTCCTTGTCGTTCAGGACCAGGGTCAGGTCACCGGTCATCGAGGCGGTCGGATCGCCGAACGGCTCGCGGATCTGGATGTCGGCCCGCACGCCGTCCAGCGTCGCGACGCCGGTCATGACAAGCATTTGCGGATCGATGACGACATTGACATCGGCCTGCTTGATGGATCGCCCGTCGATCGGCGTCTCGCTGGACAGCTTGGTAAAATCCGCATCGACGTCCCAGTCGACCGCATCCGGCGGGATTGTTTTGGAAAGCGGGAATACCGCATCCACCTTGGCGATCACCGAGCCGGACAACGCATTCGCTTCCACTCCCAACCGCTCCAGCGCCCGCACCGGCGCCTGGTTCGCGATGGCGCCGACCAGCGTGTTTTCGCCCGATACGGAAAACGAAACCTCGCCCTCGCGGCCACGATCGTACAGATCGGCAATTCTGAAGCTGCCCTCGGTCACGTCGACCGGCCGGCCGTCCGGTGTGGCAAGGGCGGCGCTTGCGACTGAGACGTCCAGGGTGCGCCCCTTGATGACGGAAGACCCGCTTGCATTGAGGACTGGCGACATCTCGCCGAAGGATTTGATTGTGACCCCGGAATAGTCGAAAGCCATATCGACGGCATGGTCGGCGCCGCCTGTGGTTGCCGGGTCGCCGTCCATGAGTTCCGGACCGATCGACACATCGATCCGGGCTCGATCGACGACCCCGTCGACGAGGTTGTCCAGGGCCCAGTTGCGGGCCCCCGAAGAGACGAAGCTTGGCCAGATACGCTTCAGGGTTTCGGCATGGATACGGCCAAAATTCGAGGCGGCGGAGAACATCATGCCTTTGTCGAGGAACGTCCAGGTCGCGATGCCCTCGATCGGCGCTTTCGGAGATTGCACGGAGAACCGGTCGACCTGCAACGTGCGCTCCCGCGGCAGGATGGCGCCGACAACCAGGACGCGTTCTAGAATAAGCGGCGCGCCGGGCACGTCGGTCGGGTCGATATGCGCATCCCGGGCTTCGATATCCAATTGCCACGGATCGAGCGGATCCTTGCTATCCGGCGTCAGCGTTCCTCCGAATTCGAAGACGGAATCGCCGATTTCGGCACGGCCGACGGCAATCCGGAAGCGGCGTTCCTCCGGTTCGAAGGCAAGTTCCAGGCGCCCGTTTTTCAGATACGCCCTGTCACGGGTCCCCAGCGGGACCGTCCCCGGTCCCATATCCGCCGAGAACAGCACATTGTGCGGGGTGTAATCGCCGGCGAACTCGCCGGAGGCCCTGATATCGACCGGAACCCATCCGAATGTGCCGTCGGGATCCGCAGCCGCCCGCCGCGAGAACGGGAAATCAAAGCCTTTCACAGCGATCTTCACCGCGTGGCCCTGTTCGTCGGATGTCCGTGCGGATCGCTCGAACGAAGCGTCGAACGTCTTGCCGCGGGCGGACACGCCGGTCAGGACACCCAACAGGGTTTCGCCGGCATTTTCCACGCTGGCCGAGCCCGCGATGTTGCGCAGCCAGGGCAGCGGTGCTTCACCGGGACCGTGAACCCGTTCGATTCGCCCGTCGACGAGTGTCATGTTCTCGAAGAGACGGGCACCGTTTTCCTTGACGAAGTCGTCGATGATCCGGTTTGCAGCATCGAACGGCCCGACCGGCATCGGCCAGGGCGAGCGGGGACGAGGCAAGGGCGGCGGCCACGGGATCGTAAGATCGGGCTGCACGACGCGAATGTCCCTCAAGGACATCCGATCCGTCCCGAACGGTCGCAGAACCAGGTCGACGGTCAGGCTCTTGATCGCAGCCGCCATGGCGGGGCCCCGTTCGATCGCCACGTCGCTGAGGCCGACCGTGACGTCTCCGCCGCCATGCCAGTGTATCGAGCCTTCTGCAATCGAGACGGCGATATCAGGCCCCAATTGGGATTGCAGGTGTCCGGCGATCCGGTCGCCGATCCAGGGCGCGCTGAGCGGCGCATAGTAGATCCGAGCCAACCCGGCGCCCGCGATCACCAGCAGCACAAAGACGATCATCCCAAGGACCCGGAGGGCCCTTTTCAGCTTTTTTCTCGAGCTGTTTCTCAGACCGTTCACTGTCGTGACACAACCTCGTACACGCCTCGTCCGGACATCGAACGAATTGCCCTCGCGGGATGCCGGAACATGGGGCAATGGTCCGGGCCTTCCCACGAACGCACCGGCGGAATTGCTGCTACGGATCGTGCGCCCCTATTTTCGGACACCGGACAGGATCCGGCGGGCGGGCAAACGGTCAGCACGCCTTTGATCCGAAACGCTGAGCATTGCATTGTCCCGACATGCCCTTCCTCCTCCAGGAACAAAGCGGGTCGAACTGATCAGACCGGCATCTTGCCGGCGCCTTTCAGGAGCATCGGCGGAGCGCCGCAATCCGGTTTAGCAGACAGCCACGGTTTGACAACTCAAGTGCTGTCCTTTCGCCACGCGGCGATGTCATTGTTAGGCCTAATGGTTTAAGTTTCATCACCCGCACGGCCGTGCTCACTGATCGCCGGCACGGAGCGGGACAGGGGCGCAGCGGCCGCCTCGTTTCACGTCATGCCGAACGGCGGCAATCGACGCATTGGCACTGGGCCCCCGGATCAAAGGCCCTGAGAACCTGTCTACCAGCCTGCAACGAATCTGTGGACAGCAACTCGTAAATTGCGTCCAATTGCCTCGACACCGCCTTTTCGGTGCCCGGCACCCGACCCGGTCTTGACCCGGCAGCCCGGTTGCCGGACACCGATCCGGCATATCTATCGTCGCTGCCTTTCCCCGGGAACGACCCGAAAGGCCGATTTTCTGCTCCTGGGTACTAGAGAGATATCGGCCCAACCCTAGATAGACCGGCGACGGAACCCGGATGCAATCCGGATCATGGAGAGGATACTTCGTATGGCTGACCTGGTCGAAGGCGCATCGGCGCCGGAATTCAACCTGCCCGTTGATGGCGGCGAATCGGTTGCTCTGAAAGACCTTAAGGGCAAACCGGTCGTGCTTTATTTCTATCCCAAGGACGATACGTCGGGGTGCACGAAAGAAGCGATCAGCTTTTCCGGCCTGAAGGATCAGTTCGAGGCGCAGAACGCCATCATCATCGGCGTGTCACCGGATTCAGTGAAGAGCCACGACAAGTTCAAGGTCAAGCACGACCTGACGATCATGCTGGCGTCGGACGAGGAAAAGAAGACCGTTGAGGATTACGGCGTCTGGGTCGAGAAATCGATGTACGGACGCAAGTATATGGGTGTCGAGCGCTCGACATTCCTGATCGGCCCGGACGGATCGATTGCCAAGATCTGGCGCAAGGTCAAGGTTCCGGGTCATGCCGACGCTGTCCTCGAAGAAGTCAAGGCACTCTAGTCCTTCGTCTCAGAGATTTTGACGGTTTGATGGAGAAGACTCGTACCTGGGCTAGGCGCGTCGCGCAGCGCGATGTGGGACATCGAGTAAGCGGCGCAACAACGCCCAGGTACGCGCCTTCGCCACCGAAGGCCGGCTTGTCCTGGGGCACCCGATGAACCGCCCTGCCGGCACGCCGCCGGACGACGTGCCGGCAAGCGACGGGTCTGCTTTTCTCAGCCTCGCCGACGCAGCGAGCCGGATCGTCTCAACGCCCGACCTCGACCGCAAGAAGGCCATGGCCCACCAGGCGGCCGGCCTGTGGTTTCGCCGGGCCCTTTCACGTACCCATACAAGCCGTCCGGATCGCGACATGCCCGCGCGGCCCGGACGTCCAGAAAAGCCAGAGCTAAGAGCGCCGCGCGACATGCCGCATCGCTCGGCCGGCGGCCGTCGTGGGCGCATCGCGCTTCTGCATTCCCTCGCCCATATCGAACTCAACGCCGTGGATCTGACTTGGGATCTTGTCGGGCGGTTTGCCGGCGAGGACCTGCCGCGCTCCTTCTTCGACGACTGGGTCAAGGTGGGCCTGGAGGAAGCCAAACATTTCGGCCTGCTGCAGCGTCGGCTTGTCGACTACGAATCCTCATACGGCGCGCTGCCGGCCCATGACGGTTTGTGGGAGGCGACCCAGGAGACCGCCCACAGCCTGCTTGCCCGTCTGGCTATCCTGCCGCTCGTACTGGAAGCGCGCGGGCTCGACGTGACGCCGCCCCTGATCGACAAGATGCGCCTGGCCGAAGACCACGACAGCGCCCGTGTCCTGGAAATCATATACCGGGACGAAAAGACCCATGTCGCCTTCGGCGCTAAATGGTTCCGTTTCATGTGCGACCGCTGCAAGGCCCGGGCGGAACCGGCGTTTCATGAATTGGTGCGCAAGCATTTTCGCGGTCCGCTGAAGCCGCCGTTCAACGACAGGGCCCGATCCCAGGCGGGGTTGACGCCTGGATTCTACCGTCCGCTCATGTTGACCGGACCGTGACATCCGGCACACGCGTTCGAGAAATCCGCCTCTGAAGGCGAATGCTTAAACGTCTGTTAACCTTACTGATTTGTAATCATGGGGAGAAAAACGTCACGGTTTCGCACTCGAGGAACCCTTCAGCGCAATGGCTCCTTACAACAGATCTTCCCAGTTCGGTAAACGGAGTGAACCGGTCCAGGTGGTGATCGCCAAGGGGGCCCAGGTCCATTCGTTTTCGATCAAGCCCTGGTATGCCACCGCACTGACCTTGTTCGTTGCGGTTTTCACGCTCTCCTATCTCGCCGCGACTTCCTACCTGGTTTTTCGGGACGATCTGATTACGTTCGTGGACAGCCGCTCCGACCGCATGCGCCACGACTACGAGGATCGCATCGCCTATCTGCGATCGCAGATCGACAAGATGACAAGTCGCAGCCTCGTCGATCAGGAAACGCTCGAGACCAAGCTGGAAATCATGCTGCGTCAGCAGGAGGAGCTTGCAACCCGGCACGAGGCGATCGGTGCCGTGCTGGACCTGGCGCGCGATACGGGCATTGCCGTACCGTTGACGACACGGGCGCCGTTGGAGAAGCCCGACACGATATCCCTGCGCATCAACGCCTCTGACTTACGGAGCGAGCCCGCGACGCCGGATGCTATGCACCGCGATCCGGTCGGCGAGGACGGCCAGCCCCAGGCGTCTCTGGTCTGGCCCGATGTCGACTTCCAGACCACGTCCGATACCGTCAACCGCATGACGTGGGAAACCTCGATCGCACTCGATGCCGTCCGCGAAGTCGCCGAAAAACGCAGCCGCATTATCTCCGGCGCGCTTGAATCCGTCGGCCTCAGGATTGCAAATCCGGCCTCGATCGGTCTCGGTGGTCCGTTCATTCCGGTCACAGAAAACGAAACCGATTCCTTTATGCAACGGGCAAATCAGACCAAACAGGCCCTGCAATATTACCGCAACCTTGTCGTTGCGGTGACGCGGTTTCCGCTTGGCACGCCGATCGAGGGCGCCCCGGTCTCAAGCAATTTCGGCCGCCGTCTGGATCCTTTCCTGAAACGCCCGGCCATGCATTCCGGAATCGATTACAAGGCACCGATCGGAGAACCCGTCAAGGCCACGGCAGCCGGTCGCGTCTCCAGAGTTGGGCGCAATGGCGGCTATGGCAAGATGGTCGAAATCGTCCACGCGAACGGTTTCACGACACGGTTTGCCCACCTGTCGCAGATCCTGGTGGAAAAGGGCGACGAGGTCCCGAAGGGCGCAGTTATCGGTCAGGTCGGAAGCACCGGTCGCAGCACGGGTCCGCACCTGCACTACGAAGTCCGCATCGACAAGCGGGCGGTCAACCCGCTTCCCTTCGTCAGAGCCGGCCGCAAACTCTCCAAGGTCGCCGCCCGGTAGCGCGCCTCGCTGCGAAATTCAGCAGGCCCGTGGTCGGGTCTACGATTCTGTTACACGGATGTGCATCTGAGTCTGACGCGCGCGACGGCGAAAACGGATCAGTCGAACCGTGCCCGGTCGCTATGATCCGCGCCGACGGTCCGAGCGAAATGCCGTCGGTGTAAGGCCGGTCCACACCTTGAAACTCCGGTAGAACGAGTTCGGCTCACGATACCCGAGCAGAGACGAAATCTCTGTCGGAGCGATATCCGTCTTTGCCAGATATCGCTTGGCCAGGTGCTCCCTGCTTTCGCGCACCAATTGCCTGAAAACGGCTCCCTCGTCACCCAGGCGGCGCTGCAGCGTGCTTACGCTGATCCCGAGCGCATAAGCCACACGTGCGATTGTTGCGTCGCCGGACGGCAGCAATTCCATCAGCGCCCCGACAGCCTGCTTCGTCATGGGAGAGCCGGCGTCGCGCGCGCTCCGCTGCGCCTCCAGATCCCGTTCCACGTCCTGCCAGAGGACGTCGTCCTGGCAGACGAGCGGCACATCCATGTCTCGTGCTGCGAAGGCGAACGAACTCGCTCGGCCGGATCCGGGGATGGTGCCGATGTCCTCGTTCAATCCCTCGAACAGAGACGATTCGCCTGGCAGCGTCGCATGCAGGGGCTGCACGGCCCGTGCTGTCAGCGTGCGCGCAAGCTCTACCGCGAAGACAAGATGCAAAGCCCCCAGACTTCGGGGCATCGCAACGGCTTCGTCTTCCGAATAGAACGTAAGCGTGACCGTATCCGGCGTCTCGTCGATAGCGATTGCGGTCGGTCCGATCAGACGCTTGTACCGCGACAATCGCTGAAAGCCGACACGCAATGTCGGCGCGGACGACAGGGCAAAAAACGCCGGTATCACGGGACCTGTCGCAATCGTTCTGCCAAGGAACACAATCGCATCGGTCCGGCAGGCATGCGAAATCATGGTCTCCCAGAGCTTGAAATAGGTGGCCGCGTCTACAAACGCACCGCGGACATCCCCCAAGCCAATCTCCATCCCTGCACGTTGTATGACGACGTCCAGGTCGATGCCCAGAGCCCGACAACACACGCTCGCCGCGGGAAAGAGCGGATAAAGGGTCTTTCCATTTGAGAGCGTTCCCATGATCCCCCGATCTCGTGCCTGGCCTGACACCGAATGATAGTCCGTGATCTCCATTGAATGTAGACCCGCTTTCCCCTTCCCGACCAATTTGACCTGCACTCGTTGGTTGGCGGTCCCCGCAGCCGTACCGGGTGCGCTCGGGACGGGTACTGGCCATAGCGCCGCTCTCCGTTCCCGAGCCGAGGCCATTTGGACGAATTCGGAGCTTCGCGTTGAAACGAGAAACGATATGTATCACCGGTGCGAGCGGGCTGGTCGGCAGTCGCCTTGCGCGCCGTCTTCATGAAAAGGGTAAGAACCTCCTCATTGTCGGCCGGTCCCGTGAACGGCTTACCCGGCAGTTTCCCTTCGCCGGGAAATGCCTGGACTGGGAAGGTTTGGCGAACCAGCCCATGGATGACGTGTCCGCGATCGTGAATCTGGCCGGGGCGAGCGTCATGGCCGAGAAGTGGACGCCCGCCTACAAGGCCAAGATGATGGCCAGCCGCATCAACGCGACCAAGGCCTGTGTGGAACTCTGCAAGGCCGACCCCGAACTCGATCTGCTCAATGCCTCGGCGATCAGTGCCTACGGTTTCTACCTGGAGGACGGTCATGCGTTTACGGAGGACGATGTCGCGCGCAGATTTGGCAAGGAGACGTTCCTGCAGAACCTGATCGACGCGTGGGAGGATGCGACAGGCCCGGCAATTGCCGCCGGCGCCCGGGTCGTACCGCTTCGGCTAGGTGTTGTCTTTACCCCGGATGATGCCGTTCTCCGCCTGTTTGCCAGGCTTTTCGGCCTCTTTATGGGCGGGCCTGTCGGCACGGGCCGGCAGGTGATGTCGTGGATCAGTGTCGAGGACCTCGTGTCGGCGCTGATCTTTCTTCTGGAACACCGCGACATCACAGGACCGGTCAATCTGGTGTCACCGGGAGCTTGCCAGAACAGGGAATTCGCCCGGGCCATGGGCCGTGCGCTCGGCCGCCCTTCGGTTGTGCGAACCCCCGGCTTTCTGATCAAAACGCTCATGGGACAAATGGGCGACGAACTCGTCCTGCACGGACAGCGGGTGACGCCCAAGAAACTCCAGGACGCGGGCTTCGTCTTCGAACATCCGGAAATCTCCGGCTACCTGAGAAAGACGTACCAGAGCCGTCGTTAGAGCCGGTCGACGCTGTAACTCAGGGACGAAGGCAGATGTTCCGTCATGCACATCCACTGGAGCATCGCCGCGCTTTATTCCAGGTCGGCGACGGCCTTGCTGTCTCCGTCCAAACGATCGGAGAGTGCAGCCTCCATGAAATCGTTAAGGTCGCCGTCGAGCACATTTTGCGGGCTGGTGCTCTCGATGCCCGTGCGCAGGTCCTTCACCAGTTGATAGGGCTGCAGCACATATGAGCGGATCTGGTGACCCCAGCCGATATCGGTTTTCGACGAGGCTTCGGCCATCGCCTGTTCCTCGCGTTTCTGGAGTTCGGCCTCGTAAAGGCGGGCACGCAACATGCTCCAGGCCGTGGCGCGGTTCTTGTGCTGCGAGCGCTCGTTCTGGCATTGCACGACGATGCCTGACGGGATGTGCGTAATGCGCACGGCCGAATCGGTGGTGTTGACGTGCTGACCACCGGCGCCGGACGCCCGATAGGTGTCGATCCGAACATCGCTTTCGGCCACGTCCACTTCGATCGAATCGTCGACCACCGGATAGACCCATACGCTTGCAAAACTCGTATGCCGCCGGGCCTGACTGTCAAAGGGTGAGATACGGACCAGCCGGTGGACGCCGGATTCCGTCTTCAGCCAGCCATAGGCATTGGCGCCCTTGACCAGCATGGTGAGCGACTTGATGCCGGCCTCTTCGCCGTCATGCACTTCCAGCACATCGACCTTGTGGCCGTTCTTTTCCGCCCAGCGGGTGTACATGCGCGACAGCATGTTGGCCCAGTCCTGGCTTTCGGTACCGCCCGCGCCGGCATGCACTTCGACATAGGTGTCGTTGCCATCCGCCTCGCCCGACAAGAGCGCCTCGACCTGGCGTCGCGCGGAATCGGTCCTGAGCGCAGCGAGCGCCGTCTCGGCATCGGCAACGACGCTGTCGTCACCTTCGGCCTCGCCCATCTCGATCAGTTCGACATTGTCGCTGAGATCGCGTTCGATCTGGCGCACCGCATTGATGCGATCGTCGAGCAATTGACGTTCCCGCATGGCCTTTTGCGCCCGGGCAGGATCGTCCCAGAGATTGGGATCCTCAGCGAGCGCGTTCAGGTCGTCGAGACGGTCAAGGGCAGCATCCCAGTCAAAGATGCCTCCTCAGCAGTGCGATCGACTGCTTGATTTCATCGATGATATTCGTCGTTTCCGCGCGCATGGCTTTTTCTTTTTGATGGGGTCGGACTTCATTGCGACAGGATCTCGCCGACATCCGGCAGGACAACGGCTAACGGCGGCCCGTCGATGGGCCGCCGAAGCGTCTATAGCATGGCTGAAGTGTCAGTACAGTCCGCCGGGAGCGCTTATTACTGCGCGGTTGGCTTCAGGCGTAACGGCGAGCGGCCGCCCCATGTCGCCTTCGAATCCAATCACCGAATAGCTGTCCGGAGGCGCCGTACCCGGCTTGAAGCCCTCCAGGATCACGCCATTGCCGCCGGCACTCGCGCTGAGGCCGGTGCGGACGTTGATGGGGACCAGATTGAGGCCCTGCGGGACCTTGAAGGGAACGCCCGGTGAATCCGCCAGCGCCACCTTCATGAACTCGGTGAAGACCGGGGCAGACAATTGTCCGCCGGTGGCCCCGCGCCCCATCGGACGCGGATTGTCGTAACCGATGAACACGCCGACGGCGAGTTCAGGCGAGAAGCCGACAAACCAGGCATCGCGTTCGTCGTTCGTCGTTCCGGTCTTGCCGGCCAACGGCTTGCCGACGGTGGAGACACTGCGCCGCGCCGTTCCGCGCTGCACGACGCCTTCCATCATCGACGTGATCTGGTAGGCCGTCATCGGGTCCAGCACCTGCTCGCGGTTGTCGATCAGTTCCGGCTCATCCTGATTGGCCCACGACGAAGCTGCGCACTCCTCGCAGACCCGCTCGTCGTGCTTGTAGATGGTCTTTCCGAACCGGTCCTGAACCCGGTCGATCAGCGTCGGCTTCACTTGCCGCCCGCCATTGGCAATCATGGAATAGGCCGTCGTCATCCGCAGCACAGTCGTTTCGCCGGCACCCAGCGACATCGACAGAACCGGCTGCAATTTGTCGTAAATGCCGAACCGGCGCGCATATTCGGCCACGAGCGGCATGCCCATATCCTTGGCGAGCCGGACGGTCATTACGTTACGCGAGCGTTCGATCCCGACCCGGAGCGTCGACGGGCCGTAAAACTTGCCGCCGTAATTCTGCGGCCGCCAGGGCGGCAGGCCGGGGCCCTGGCTGATTTCGATCGGTGCATCCATGACGACGCTCGACGGCGTGTATCCGTTGTCGAGTGCCGCCGAATAGACGAATGGTTTGAACGATGATCCCGGCTGGCGATAGGCCTGGGTCGCCCGATTGAATTCGCTCTGCGCAAAACTGAAGCCGCCGACCAGCGCCAGCACCCGGCCGGTATAGGGATCCATGACGACGATCGCCCCGGACACTTCCGGCACCTGGCGCAAGTGGTAGGCGTTCGGTCCGGCTTCCTCGTCGGCGGATTTTTCCACATAGACGACATCGCCGGGTTCGACGACGTCGCTTGGCCGCCGAACCTGGGCGCCGCGGCGCGGACCGGATGCGGCCTTTGCCCATTTCATCAGGTCGAGCGGTACGACAACCGTCTCGCGCTCCGACGAGAGCGCACCGGAAACCAGCCTGGAAGGCCGCAGGCCGACCTGGGCTTCTGACTCGGACGTCGACAGCACCACGGCCAATTGCCATTCCGGCACATCGCCGAGGATCGGCACTTCTGCCAGGCTCGGACCCCAGTCGCCATCGATGGATTCGAGTTTCGCAACGGGCCCGCGCCAGCCGCCGCGCGTCTGGTCGAACGCCACAAGGCCGTCCATCAGCGCCTTGCGCGCCTCTGCCTGCAGCGTCGGGTCAAGGGTCGTGCGAACCGAAAGGCCGCCCTCGTAGAGACGTTCCTCACCGTAAATTTCGCCGACCTGTCTGCGCACTTCTTCTGCGAAGTACTCGGACGCTGCGATATGCGCACCGCGCTTGCGCGGCTCGACATCGAGCGAGGCTGCCTTGGCGGCTTCCGCATCGGCCAGATCGATTCGGCCGTCCTCGACCATCCGGTCAATGACCCAATTGCGCCGCTCAATGGCCCGATCAGTGAATCGGAAGGGGTGGTAATTGTTCGGTGCCTTTGGCAGTGCGGCAAGATAGGCTGCTTCGGCAAGCGTCAGCTCGTGCACCGATTTGTCGAAGTAAAGCAGCGAGGCGGCGGCGACGCCATAGGCGCCCAGACCGAGATAGATCTCATTCAGATAGAGTTCGAGAATCTGGTCTTTCGTCAGCGTCTGCTCGATCCGCAGGGAAAGGATGGCTTCCTTGATCTTCCGGTCAATGCTGACCTCGTTGGTCAAAAGGAAGTTCTTGGCCACCTGCTGCGTAATGGTGGACGCGCCGACCAGACGGCGGCCCGAGCCACGATTGCGCACATTGACGACGACCGCCCGACCGATACCCTGGAAGTCGATGCCGAAATGGCTGTAGAAGCTCTTGTCTTCCGCCGACAGGAAAGCGTTTTTGACAAGATCCGGGATCGCCTGGATCGGCAGAAACAGCCGGCGTTCGCGCGCATATTCCGCAAGCAGCCGACCGTCCGCCGCGTGGACGCGCGTCATGACCGGCGGCACGTAGCGCTTAAGGGTCGACGTATCGGGAAGATCGCCGGTCAGTTTAGACAGATAGACAAACAGGACCAGCGCTACCGCCAGGCCGAACACGGTACCGATACCAAACAGATATCCAAAGAATCGAACGAGAACCATTTTACCTTCGCTCTGAAATCTTGTGTTTTGTCACAGGGCTTGGCGTCGAAGCCAACGGTCCGCAGTGACGCACTGCCATACTTGGCGGGCCGCCCGGCCCGCTGATTTACCACTCTTTCGCCGCGCCGCGTTGCGTGCCACCCCTACCGGATTTGGCATCGCTTTCGCCGTCGACGCAGCCGATCTTTCCAAGATCGCCGGGACAGTCGACACAAGTCCAACAGACTTAATATGGCAACCGTGCGGCGACTTCTGCTTTTGTTCTCCGGTCTTGTAGCCTTCCTGGCTATGTTTTCCAAGGTTGTCGCAAAACCGTCACACCGGATTTACTCTACCTTCGGTTCGGCCCGTTCCGAACTTTTCGCCAACCGGGCCGCAAAAAACTTCTGCATCGACTGCACGATCGCATCCGCCGCGCGTTCCCGCCATTCCGCGTCCAGGAGGCGCTTTTCGTCTTGCCGATTGGAGAGAAAGCCGAGTTCGACGAGGATCGAAGGCACATCCGGAGCGCGCAGAACACGAAACGCTGCGGATCGCATCGGATTGTTGACCAGCGGAATGCTCTTGCCCATCGAGGTCACGATCTGGCGTCCGGCATGGATCGAAAAATTCGTGGTCTCGCGGCGCGTCAGGTCGAGAAGAATATCGCTGACCTCTTCCGTCGTATCGGCGATATGCAGACCCGCGAGGACTTCCGAACGGGTTTCGCCTTCCGCCAGTTCCGCCGAAATGGCGTCCGACGCACGATCCGAAAGCGTGTAGACCGACGCCCCTTTGACCGACCGTTGACGGACCGTGTCGGCATGGATCGAAATCATCAGGTCGGCTTCCAGGCGCCGCGCAAAGTCGACACGGTCCTTGAGCCGGACGAAGACATCTTCTGTCCTCGTCATCTTGACCTCGAACTCGCCGGTCTCCTCAAGCTTGTGTTTGAGCATGGAGGAAAAATCCAGAACGATGGTCTTCTCCGGTACGCGTTTGTGGCCGACGGCGCCCGTATCAACGCCGCCATGGCCGGGATCGAGTACAATGAGCGGCCGGACGCGGCGCCCCGCGCCGATCGGCAGGCGGTCGGTCTTGCGGATGCGCTGCGCCAGATTGGCCGCACGCACTGACGCGGCCGCGGCCACGGCGCGAAACGCATCCGGTGTCGTCTTCAACAGGTCGACCACGAGCCGCGCCGGTTGGCCGTTCTGCGCCGGCAGGACAAACGAGCGGTCAACCGAGGCCGGTCCGGCAAGATCGAGGATCAGCCGCGATCCCTCCGCGGAAAACTGGCCATACCGCCAGCGCGCGATCAACCCGCGCCCGAGGCTGTTGGTGCTCTGATCGAAAGAAAACTGCAGGGGCGGCAGATCGATGACGATCCGATACGGATCCGCGAGACTGAAAACGGTCATCTCGACCGCCTCGGACAGGTCGAACACGAAACGCGTCCGCGCTTGATCGCCGGCAATGCGCGCTCCCGACGCGGTCACCTGGGCAGGCTGGGCATAAAGACCGGATCCGCCCGGACTTCCGGCAATGCCTGCCAGTGTCACGAGTAGTGCCAGCCCTGCCCTGCGAACCGCTTTCCGGATCATTGCCATGTTCCGTGTCACGCCCTGCTGTGAACCGGCCTTCGCATTGTGCCGACCCCTTTGCCGGTCAGCTGACGGCCCTTAGTGCCATTGGCACCGGCCGAAACCCGCGGCAAGGGTTTTATTCTGTCGTCGCTGCGGCATGCGTTCGCATCGGTTCGCTTACCGATATGTTTGACCGTAAGCTAAGGCCGCCATCGCACGACCGCCACTCGACCAAACGAATCAGCACCGACATTGCCTCACAAACACTCTAATAGGGTTAACGATCCGTTCACACAACCGGAGGCACAAAAGTATCCGGTGGTGCACTTGCAAAGGCGCGAAAGCGAAAATATGATCGCCCTGTAGGAATCAATCATTTCCCGCGCCCAAACCGGACCAAAAACGAGAAACGCGGTTTCGACCGGACGGCCTTTCCAGACTCCCGAGACAAGGTTCACACTCGTTCAGGTGCCGAATTCGGCTTTTCGGATGGCCGGCGAAAATGAACACTGGATTTCACCGGGCCTGATCGGTCTCGGCGCCACCGTCGAAAATGCATGGTGTGCCCCACGAGGCCGGCCCGTTTGACAGGCCGCCCGCGCGATGCGGTCGGCGTGCGTTCGGACCACCGCTATCCTGCTGTCCGTCCGCACATTGCTTTGGAATGTGGCGTTTATGACACCTTTTGGCCTGACCGCTTTGACCGCTCGTAGCGATGCGGGAGCACTTTACCCCAGCGGGTTGGTGAGCGTCATGCTGTTCCACATTCTCTTCCCTTTCCACATACTTATGGACCGTCGCCCCGCACCGTATCCGTCGGATCCGCGTGCCGCGCCAAAGCGCGCTCGCGACGGCAAAGAGTTCATATCATGGCGAACAAGATGCTTATCGATGCCGCCCACCCCGAAGAGACGCGGGTGGTGGTATTGCGCGGAAACCGGGTCGAGGAATTCGACTTCGAAGCCGCTAACCGCAAGCAATTGCGGGGAAACATTTATCTGGCGAAAGTCACCCGCGTAGAGCCTTCCCTGCAGGCGGCCTTCGTCGATTACGGCGGCAACCGTCACGGTTTCCTGGCCTTCAGCGAAATCCATCCGGACTATTACCAGATCCCGGTTGCGGACCGTCAGGCGTTGCTGGAAGAAGAGCGCCTGCGGCACAGCCCGGACGACGATTTCGAGCCCGCCGACGATGAAGCCGGTCTCCAGGAAATCGACGAAACGTTTTCCGACGACGACGACGATGACGACCAGGATGAAGCGGTGGCGGCCGCTGAGGACGAACCCGACGGCGACACTGGTGACGCCGACCTGTCGGCCGACGACAGCGCTTCCGCAGACGATGCAGACGACAATGGCGACGCCGACGCGGAGCCGGAGACCGCAGCCGACGAGACCGAAGAGGCATTGTCGGAAGACGATCCGGATGCCGACGGCGACACCACCAAGCCCGACCGGTTTTTGTCGGCGACGAAAGACGAGGACGCCAAGATTTCCGGCGAACCGCCCTTCGATACGCCGGAGGGCGAGACGCCTGACGCTCAGTCCGAATTGGCGACGGCGGAACCCGCGGAAGCGGTCGCCGATGCCGATGCAACGGAAGCAAAATCGGCCGATGAAAGCGCAGACGTCGCTGAATCTGAAACCGACCCGTCCGACGTATCCGACCAGGACGCACCATCGGCGGTGACCGCATCCGCCGAGGATACGGCCGACAGCGCCGCCGACGCTCCCGTCGAAACCGAGCCGTCCGACGATCAAGCCGAACAGGCCGAAGCCGAGGTGGCCGCCGAGGAGCAGGAAGGCACGGCCGACGAGACCGTGTCGGAGCCGGAAGCAAAGACATCTGGACGCGAGGGCGGCCGCTCCCGCGGACGCGGCTCGAAGCGCAAGTCGGCCAACGGATCGTCGTCTGACGGCGACTCGGCCCCGGCCCGCCCGCGGCGCCGGTACAAGATCCAGGAAGTCATCAAGCGCCGGCAGATCATTCTGGTGCAGGTTGTGAAAGAGGAGCGCGGCACCAAAGGCGCCGCACTGACCACCTACCTGTCGCTCGCCGGCCGCTATTCCGTACTGATGCCGAATTCGGCCCGCGGTGGCGGCATCAGCCGGAAAATCACAAATCCCGGAGACCGCAAGCGCCTCAAGCAGATTGCCGGCGAACTGCCGGTGCCCGAGGGCATGGGCGTGATCCTGCGAACTGCCGGCGCCAGCCGCACCAAGACCGAGATCAAACGCGATTTCGAATATCTGATGCGACTTTGGGAAAATGTCCGCGATCTGACGCTGAATTCATCCGCGCCGACGCTGGTCTACGAGGAAGGCAACCTTGTGAAGCGGTCGATCCGCGATCTCTACAACAAGGATATAGGCGAAGTGCTGGTGGCCGGCGACACCGGTTACCGCGAGGCCAAGGATTTCATGCGCATGCTCATGCCGAGCCATGCCAAGAACGTTCAGCCGTACAAGGATCGGGTGCCGATTTTCGCCAAGCACCGGGTGGAACAACAGCTCGACGCCATGTTCCTGCCCCAGGTCACGTTGCCGTCCGGCGGTTATGTCGTGATCAACCAGACCGAAGCCCTGGTTGCCGTCGACGTCAACTCGGGCAAGGCAACGCGGGAACACAACATCGAAGACACGGCCCTGCGCACCAATGTCGAGGCGGCCGAAGAGATTGCCCGGCAATTGCGCCTGCGCGACCTTGCCGGCCTGATCGTTATCGATTTCATCGACATGGAAGAAAAGCGCAACAACCGCACTGTCGAGCGCAAGCTGAAGGATTGCCTGAAGACCGACCGGGCTCGCATCCAGGTCGGACGGATCTCGCATTTCGGTCTCCTGGAAATGTCGCGTCAGCGGCTGCGCACGGGCGTTCTGGAGAGTTCGACGGAAATATGTCCGCACTGCCACGGTACCGGTGTGATCCGGTCGACGGAATCCGTCGCCCTGCATGTGCTGCGCACGATCGAAGATCAGCTTCTGCGCAATGCCTCGCATAACCTGAACGTACGCATCCGCACCGAAGTGGCGCTCTACATCATCAACCAGAAACGGCACTACCTGACGGACATCGAAGAGCGATACGGCATTTCGATGAACCTTCTGGCCGATGAGACGATCGAGGACGCCTATTGCATCATCGACCGCGCGGGATCCGCAGAAAGCCGGCGGCCGCGGTCCAAGTCCGGATCGGATTTCATCCAGCCGGATACGATCGATCCCGACGAGTTCGAAGAAAACGACGAGGTCGAGGCGGAAGCTGAAAACGATGAAGAAGGCGGCCGCAAGAAGCGGCGTCGCAAGCGCCGGCGGCGCGGACGCGACAGCGATCAGGCCGATCGCGCGGCCAGCGACCGGAACGACGACGACCGGGCCGAAGAACCATCGGCCGAAGCCCAGTCGGCGGAAGCCGACGCGGAAGCCGGCGACGGCGGAGACGAAGCTTCCGGCAAGAAGCGCCGGCGGGGCCGTCGCGGCGGCCGACGCAACAAGCGCTCGGCTGAAAGCAATGTGGAAGCGGAAGCTGCCTCTACGGAAGCCGATGCTGGCCAGGCCGACGAACCGGCAAGCGACGACGATACCACGACCATGAACGGCGCGGAGGCGCCGGAAAACATCCAGGCGGCCGACACCGAAATCGAAACGGCGGCGGACGACACGGCGAACGGTCAAGCTGAAGGGATTGCGGAAGCGAAAGACGACGCTGTCACCGAGGCTGCCGAGGAAGCGGGCGACACTTCCGATGCCGAACCTTCGGACTCCTTGCCGGAAGAGAATGTTGAAGCCGCGGAAGAAGACGACGACACTATCGAGCAGAACGCAGTGTCACCGCCGCCGGCGGAACAACCGGAAGGAAACCGGCCGAAGAAATCAGGCTGGTGGCAACGGCGTGGTTTCTTCTGATTCAGGACAGCTGCAGACAAAATCACCAAAGCGGGTCGGCATATGCCGGCCCGTTTTTTTGGTCAGGCCGGCGTCAGCCAGCGTTCGAGACGTTTGACCCCGCGTTCCATGTCCGCCATATCGCCAGCAAATGAAAACCGCAGAAAACTCTGTCCGCGGGTCAGGTCGAAATCGAGACCGGGCGTCGCCGCCACCCCGGCTTCATCCAGCATGGCCCGGGCAAACGCCACGCTGTCATTCGTGAACCGGCGTACATTGGCGTAGATGTAGAATGCGCCGTCAGCCGGCAAGAGATCGTCGAAACCGAGCGCCGGCAGGCGCTGCATCAGGAAGGCCCGATTGCGCGCGTAACCCGCTTTGACCGCCTGCAGTTCGGCATCGGCGTCGAAAGCCGCCAACGCAGCCCGTTGGGAGAGATCCGGCGCGGAAATGAACAGGTTCTGTGCCAGACGTTCCACGACCCGGACAAGACGATCCGGCACGATCATCCATCCGATCCGCCAGCCGGTCATGCAATAATATTTCGAAAAGCTGTTGATCACGATCGCATCGTCGCTCGTGGCGAGCGCCGTCGCAGCCTGCCCGCCATAGACGATGCCGTGATAGATCTCGTCGGAGATGAACCAGAGGCCGTGGCGTTCGCATTCGCGCACGATCGCGGCAAGCCTGTCCGGCGGGATCATCGTACCCGTCGGATTGTTCGGACTTGCGGCAAGCACAGCCTTCAGTCCTGGCGTTGCAGAGGCTTCGACAACATTATCGGGCGTCATCGTCCATCCGTCCGCCGCACTTGCTTCTCGTTCCACGACGTTCAGCGACAGGGCCTTCACTATGTTGCGATAGGCGGGATAGCCCGGAGAGGTGGTCAGAAGCGTATCACCGGCATCCATGGTCGCCAGGAACGCCAGAGTGAAACCAGCCGAAGAACCGGTCGTGACGATCACGCATTCCGGATCGACGCTGACATCGTAGGTATCTGCGTAATGCCGCGCAATCCGGCGGCGCAATTCAGCCCGCCCCGCAGCCTCCGTGTAGGCGAGACGCCCGTCATCGAGCGCGGCGCGTGCAGCATCGAGTACAGCCGCCGGTGCCGGCGCGGAGGGCTGTCCGACCTCCATGTGGACGATGTCGCGTCCGTCTTCTTCGGCCCGTGCCGCAGCAGCCAGCACGTCCATGGCGAGGAAAGCGGCGACATCGCCGCGTCGGGAAAAGCTCGGGTTCACGATGGCCTTTTTCATTACAGACGGGACGGGACAGATAGGGCCGGCGTCGGCGCTACGGATTCACAGGCGTTTACATAGCCCGAACGGCGTTGTAGTGCCATGACCGGCGGTCGGGCCAAGCGACATCCCCGTTTTCCGAACCGGGTTCCGGCAGACCGCCTCGACTGCGACGGATCGCGTCATCGACGCAACCTAACGGCATTTTAATTTGCACTTTGCCCGTGTCGCATTGAGTATCGGCGTGGAATCGGCCGGGATCGATCCTGGCCAATTGGCAGGGTAGCACTCAGGGACACGTTTTCCGCACAAGGGCAGGTTAGACGGGATCGGCTCGTGTCTCCTGGGACAGGTCCCCGCGCGACACACACTGGACCCTGGCCATGAGGGCGCCGGGTTCGGGCAAATCAATCGGAAGGTGACATCGTGACCCGCTTGATGCGATCGTTTGTCTTCGGCATAGCGTTCCTCGCCTGCCTCGAAATGGCGCTCGGTCCGGCCTTGGCGCAACGTCGGTCGGTACCGATCGTTCGCGACGCCGAAACCGAAGCACTGTTACGCGACTACGCGGCCCCGATCCTGAAAGCGGCGGGGCTCGGTGCGCAGAACATCAACGTCGTGCTCGTCGCCGATACTAGCTTCAACGCCTTCGTCGTCGACGGACGGCGCATCTTTATGAACATTGGCGTGTTGATGCAGGCCAAGACACCGAACGAGGTGATCGGCGTCCTGGCACACGAGGCCGCCCATATTGCCGGCGGGCACCTTGCCCGGCTTCGCGATGCCCTCGCCAAGGCCCAGACAATCGCCATCCTGGCCACCCTGTTGGGCGCGGCTGCGACCGGGGCCGGTGTGGCGGCGGGATCGGGCGATGCCGCGCGCGGCGGCATCGGTGTTGCCCAGGGCGGCGCACAGGCTGCGCAACGCACACTTCTCGCCTACCAGCGCGGCGAAGAAGCCGCGGCCGACCGCGCGGCGATTACCTATCTGGAAAAGACCGGTCAGTCCGGCATAGGCATGTTGGAGACCTTCCGGCAATTTCAGGATCAGCAATTGTTCTCGGCGCGCTTTGCCGACCCCTACGCGATCAGTCACCCGCTGGCGCGGGACCGGTTTTCGCAATTGGAACGGCTCGTCAACCAGAGCAAGTATCGCGATCGCAAGGATCCGCCGGCCCTGCAGGCTCGCCATGACCTGATGCGCGCCAAGGTCGTCGGCTTCACCCAGCATCCGCGCGCCGTTGCACGACGCTACCCGAAATCCGACAAGAGCCTGGCCGCCCGCTATGCACGCGCCATCGCCCAGTATCGCAATCAGCAATTGCGCAAGGCCTTGCGCAGCATCGACCGCCTGATCAAGGAACAGCCCGGAAATCCGTATTTCTGGGAATTGAAGGGTCAGGCGTTGATCGAAAACGGGCGGCCGAAACAGGCCATCGAACCGTTCAGAAAGGCTGTGTCCCTGGCGCCGAACGAAGGCCTTTTGCGCATAGCGCTCGGATATGCCCTCGTGGGCTCGGAGGAACCGCGCTACCTGCCCGAAGGTATCAAGCAGCTGGAACGGGCGTTGGCGCGGGAAAAGAATTCCGGCCTCGGCTATCGGCAATTGGCCATTGCCTACGGCCGACAGGGCAAGGTGGCGCGTGCCGATCTGGCCACTGCGCGCGGCCTGTTCGTGAGCGGCCAGTTCAAGAACGCGCAACGTTACGCGGCACGGGCTCAAAAAAAGTTGAACCGCGGCACGCCGGAATGGCTTCAGGCTGATGATATCGTGACGTACAAACCTCCCAGAACGCCGAGAAACCGGCGGTAAACCAATCGCTAACGCGGTCCGGTTAGAGGTTGTGGTTCCAGACATTTACCGGCAAGGAGAGACCCGCCATGACAGTGACCCTCCGTTTGCGACCGGCCGCCGGGCGGCTGCTGTTCGCGGGCCTGATGGCTGCGTCGGTGTGTGTCCTGCCGGCCCGGGCCGAGGAACTGGACAAGGCGGAAATCGAAAAGATCGTTCGCGAATACCTGCTGTCCAACCCGGAGATCATCCAGGAGGCGATGATCGCGCTTGAACAGAAACGGCGTGATCAGGAAGCGGTTGCCAGAGCCCGCGCCATCGAGGATCAGGGCGATATCCTGTTCAATTCCGTCCATCAGGCCGAACTCGGCAACCCGGACGGCGACGTTACGCTGGTGGAATTCTTCGATTACAATTTCGGTTTCTGCAAACGGGCCATGCCGGACCTGATCAAGCTGATCGAGGAGGATTCCAACCTGCGCGTGGTGATCAAGGAATTTCCGGTGCTGGGCCAGGGCTCGGTCGAGGCCGCCCAGGTCTCCGTCGCCGTGAACACGCTCGATCCCGCGCGATATCTCGATTTTCATGCCTCACTTCTGGCGCATCGCGGGCAGATCAATCGCGCAGTCGCGCTGCAGGTTGCCGAGGCCGTCGGCTTTGACCGCAGCGAAATCGAGGCCCAGGTGGCGAAAGGCGACGCCAGCGCTTCGATTGAGGAAGTCTATGCGCTGGCCAACAATCTCGGCCTTACCGGCACGCCCTCCTATGTGGTGGGCAACGAGGTTGTAATGGGCGCGGTAGGATACGAAACGCTGCGGGACAAAGTTCAGGCCTATCGGCAGTGCGGCTCGACGGTCTGCTGAGACCCGATTGGTCCGCGACGTTTCCCACACCCGCCGGCCGTTGCGCGCGGCCGCATAAACATCGGCTTTGAATTCCATCGATTTGCTTTTATAAACCGGGCTTTCACGCAATCTGCGAAAGGCATAGCGCTGGTCAACCGGCCCGCTTCCTGCAGGCGGATCGTGTTTCTCGCAATCCTGCGGGTCCTTTACAGCAATGACAAAAACAATCTTCGTTCTAAACGGTCCCAATCTGAACCTGCTCGGCGCCCGGGAACCCGATCAATACGGCAGCACGACGCTCGCGGACATCGAAAAGCTGGCCCGCGAGACGGCGCAGGACCTCGGCTTTGCGGTGGATTTCCGGCAGAGCAATCACGAGGGCGTTCTTGTGGACTGGATTCAGGAGGCCGGCGCTGCCGCGCACGGACTTGTCATCAATCCGGCCGCCTACACGCACACGTCCATAGCCATGCATGATGCGATCCGGGCCCTTGCCATACCGGTCGTCGAGATCCATTTGTCGAACGTGTTTGCCCGCGAAGCCTTTCGCGCGCATTCCTACGTGTCTCCGGTCGCAGACGGGGTGCTCTGCGGGTTTGGAGCGCATTCCTATACATTGGGGATCAGAGCCATCGTCTCGAAACTTTGATCGGGCGCCGGACGGATTGACCGGATCCTCGGTGCTGTTGAGAAACCCGCGTTGACTGCTCGGATCCCCGGAAAACACCATCGCTTGTAGCGGCCATTGGACTAGAGTCGCTCCTGTATCGAATCACGGAAGCAAAAATGTCCCAGAAGAAATCGCCGATCGACCAGGAGCTCATCCGGCAACTCGCGATATTGCTGAATGAAACCGATCTCTCCGAGATCGAGGTGGAGCGGGACGATTTCCGGGTCCGGGTTGCCCGCCAGGTCTCGTTGACCGCGGTTGCACCCGTCGCCCCGCCGCTTCCGCAGCCCCAGGTCATGCCGGCGAGCACGCCTGCCGACGATGTACCGGCGCAGGCCGCCGAACCCGCCGCTTCCAAGTCCTCATCCGGTCAGCCGGTCCCCTCCCCGATGGTCGGTACCGCCTATCTGGCTCCCAAACCCGGCGACCCGCCCTTCATCAAGGTCGGCGACACCGTTCGCGAGGGTCAGACGCTGATGATCATCGAGGCGATGAAACACATGAACCAGATCCCGTCGCCGCGGTCAGGCACTGTTCTGGAAGTGCTGGTCGAGGACGGCGTACCGGTGGAATACGGAGAAACGCTCGTCATTCTTGGCCAGAGCTGAGGGCGTTTGGTATGTTTTCCAAGATATTGATCGCCAACCGCGGCGAAATCGCCCTGCGCATTATGCGCGCCTGCAAGGAATTGGGGATCTCGACCGTCGCGATCCATTCCACGGCCGATTCCGATGCCATGCATGTCAAACTCGCCGACGAGAGTGTCTGCGTCGGTCCTCCGGCGGCCGCCGAAAGCTACCTGAATATTCCGCAGATTCTGGCGGCCTGCGAGATCACCGGCGCCGACGCCGTCCATCCCGGATACGGCTTTTTGTCGGAGAACGCCCGGTTTGCCGAGATCCTGCAGGCTCACGGCGTCGCCTTCATCGGCCCGACCGCGGAGCACATCTCGGTCATGGGCGACAAGATCGAGGCAAAAAAGACCGCCGAGCGTTTGGGAATCCCGGTGGTGCCCGGCTCGGAAGGCGCGGTGCTGAACGACAATGAAGGCCGTCGCATCGCGCGTGAGATCGGCTATCCGGTGCTCGTCAAGGCGGCCGCCGGCGGCGGCGGCCGCGGTATGAAGGTCGCCCGGTCCGCCGACGAGATCGATGACGCACTGGCAACCGCCCGGGCCGAGGCGCTCGCCGCCTTCGGCAACGATGCGCTTTACATCGAGAAGTATCTGGGCGAGCCGCGGCACATCGAAATCCAGGTGCTCGGCGATGGCCGGGGCGGCGCCATTCACCTCGGCGAGCGGGATTGTTCGCTGCAGCGCCGACATCAGAAAATCTGGGAGGAAGCCCCCTCCCCGGCGCTCAACGCCCAACAGCGCGCCCGGATCGGCGATGTCGTCGTCAAGGCGATGCAGGGTCTGGGCTACGCCGGCGCCGGCACCGTCGAATTTCTTTACGAAAACGGCGAATTCTACTTTATCGAGATGAACACGCGGCTGCAGGTCGAACATCCTGTGACCGAGATGGTCACGGGCATCGATCTGGTCAACGAACAGATCCGCATCGCGTCCGGCTCGCCGCTCACTTTCGCCCAGGAAGATGTCACCCTGGAGGGGTGTGCGATCGAGTGCCGGATCAACGCCGAAGACCCGCGCACCTTCATGCCTTCGCCCGGAAAGATTTCCTATTATCATCCACCTGGCGGCCTTGGCGTGCGCGTCGATTCGGGCGTCTATCAGGGCTATGTGATCCCGCCCTATTACGACAGTCTGATCGGCAAGCTGATCGTTCACGGACGATCGCGGGTCGAGACGATGATGCGGCTGCGCCGATGTCTCGACGAATTTGTCGTGGACGGAATCCAGACCACGATTCCACTCTTTCGAGAGCTGGTCGACAATCAGGATATCGCCAACGGCATGTATTCGATCCGCTGGCTGGAAGACTTTCTCGCCGCCGCTTGACAGGCGCCGGAACGGGATTCATGGTCGAAGCTCCCAAGACGCGACGACCGCTCCTTCATGACCACGCCATCCGATATCGTCCTTGAGATCACGCCACACGTGCTTTTGAAGGCCTATGCGTGCGGCATCTTCCCGATGGCGGAATCGGCCGACGATCCCGGTCTCTACTGGATCGAGCCGGAAACCCGCGGCGTCATCCCGCTGAACGATTTTCATATCCCGAAGCGCCTCGCGCGGGTCATCCGGAGCGATCGCTTCGAAGTGCGGGTCGACCAGGATTTCGATGCCGTGATCGAAAGCTGCGCCCGGCCGGCAAGGGGCCGGCAGAAAACCTGGATCAACGGCCGGATCCGGCGGCTTTACGGCGAATTGCACAAGCTCGGCTTCTGCCACACGGTCGAGTGCCGGCGGGAGGGAGAGCTGGTCGGCGGGCTGTACGGCGTGCGGCTGGGCGGCGCGTTTTTCGGCGAAAGCATGTTCTCTTTCGAGACCGACGCCTCCAAGGTCGCCCTGGCGCATCTGGTAGCCCGCCTCAAGGCCGGCGGTTTTCAGCTACTCGACACGCAATTCGTGACCGACCATTTACGCCGCTTCGGGGCGCGCGAGATCCCGCGCAACGAATACCAGGTTGCCCTGGAAGAAGCGCTGGCATTGAACGGCGATTTCAATCGCCTGCCGGCTAAGCTGACCGGGCGGGACGTTCTGGACTGCCTCGGATAAGTGCGGCGAGGTACTGGTACCTCGCCGCTCATTGTGCCGTAGGGCTCTCGACGAATCGGACGATCGCGTCCGCCGCACCCGGGGCCAATGGCAAAGCGGGGTCGGCATAGGTGGCCGTGTTCGCCGTTCTGTCGTCGCTATCCACGGATTTCAGCACGTGGTTGGCAGCGTCCAGCAGCACAAGTTCGGAATTGACCAGTGCTTCGTCGAGCCGCCGCGCGTCGTCGACGGGAATCTGCAGATCGCGCGCGCCCTGCAATACCAGCGCCGGCCCGTCATATGACCGCGCCAGCGCAACGGGGTTGTATGAAAAAAGGTCGATCAGAAACCCCTGCACGCTGTGATGGAAAATCCCGGCCAATGCCGGATCGAGGCTCTCAGCATCCACCGGTCGGCCGGCTTCGAGACTGTCCAGAACCACCAGCGCCTTGTCGAGGAGCGGCGCAAATTCAGGGCTGGCCCGGAATTGCCGACGGAAGACATCGGCAATGGGTACGCCGGGCGCCGCCACGAGGACAAGGCCACAGATCGGCAGGTTCCGTTGCGCCGCCGCCAGCGCAACCAGCCCTCCCTCGCTGTGGCCGAGCAGCCATATACAATGGTTCTCGCCCCTTTGGTCCAGAACCGCCAGCCAGGCCTCGATATCGGAAACATAATCGGCAATCGTGACGGCATTGGCGTCGTCGACGGCCGCCGCGCTGCCGAACATGCCACGTTTGTCGATACGCAGCGACCCGATGCCATGGGCGGACAACGCCTCGGCCAGGAGCGCATAGGTCGCGGCCTGCAATCCCAGCGGATTGTTTCCGTCGCGATCCGTCGGCCCCGAGCCGGGAATGATGAGGACGATCGGCCCGGACGGCGCTGGCGGCACGAACGTTCCGCGCAAGCTGCCTTGTGGCCCGGGCGCCTCGACCTCGATTTCAGCCGCCAGAGCCGAACCCGCAAGAAAAGTCGCCGTCACAATGAAAGTAAGACAACGGACGCTCGCCATGAACCGCATAACCCCGTGTTTCGGGCAGCGCTGATAGCAGAAGGCGTGTGCCCTATTGCGTCTGCCGTTCCGATGGCGGCGGCACATCGGAATCCAGTTTGCAGTCCTCCAGCCAGACATCGTAGACCGGATGCTCGATCGCATTCAGCCCGGGACTGGCGGCGTACATCCACCCGACAAAGATCTTTCGTGCTTCCTTCGACAAGGTGATTTCCTGGACTTCGACGAAGGCGGTGGTCTTCTGCACCTCCGTTTCCGGGCGTGTATAGCAGACACGCGGGGTCACCTGCAGTGCGCCGAATTGTACCGTCTCGTCGATATAGACATCGAACTTGACGATACGCGCGGTAATCTTGTCGAGGCCGGTGAAGACCGCGACCGGATTGCTGATGCGCTCTTCCTGGGCGCTGCCCGACGACATCGCCGTCAGACCTACGACAGATGCAAGTGCCAGAAGGCGCAGAGCTGGTCCCAGACGGGCCCGTTTGTTCAGCCGCGTGATCGTCAAAAGCCGACTTCCGAGGTGGTTGGCAGGAGTGTGTCTATTTGTTTTTTGATTCGGGCAATTACAAGCACGAAATTGCGGCAGTTAATATTATTCCGACCGGTGTGCTGCGAACCGGAGCCGGACGTAATCGGCGATCCAGGTCCCGTCCGGCAGTTTGAGACTGGTTTCCAGCGCATCGACGACATCGTCGATCACGGCATCGCGGCGATCCCCGAACTGATCGAAAAACGGCTGACAAAAGACACCGAGCCATCCGTGAATGCCGGTGGGTAACGGCGTCGGGCGGGCGAAATGGCTTATGCGATCGACGACGAAACCGGCCTCCTGAAGGAGCGCCGAATAGGCATCCGGCGTCGGGAAGTACCAGGGAAACCCGAGTGCGGGATCACCGTCATACCGCCTGCAAACGGCCCGCATGGCGGTAACGATGGCCGCGACATTGCCATGGCCGCCGAATTCTCCGACAAACCGCCCTCCCGGCTTCAGCGCCCGCGTGACGCCGCCCAGCACTGCCTGCGGATCGGTCATCCAGTGTAGGGCGGCGTTGGAAAACACGGCGTCGAATTCGTCCTCGAACGGCAGGTCGTGACCGTCATGCAGCCGTGCATCGATGCCACGTTCGCGGGCTGCCCGGACGAAATCGGGCGCGCCGTCGACGCCGACAAGCGTGGCACCGCTCTCTGCGAGCTGTGCCGTGAGCGCGCCGTCGCCGCATCCCAGATCGAGGATTCGCTCTCCCGGCCTGGCGCCGAGCCAGTCGAGCACGGCTTCGCCATAAACCGACACGAAACGCACATTGTCGTCGTAGGATTGCGCTTTCCAGGTCTGGCCGCTTTGCACCGTCGCTTCGTGGTTCGTCATGGCAGACGCAGTGCTCAGCCCCCGGGCGTCCAGGCGTCGTAGTCGCCGGTCGCGGCCGGGCGGGATTCAGGTGTGAGAATGGAGCCTTTCGGCCGATAGGCCCCGGCACTGCCGGTCCGGTTCGACTTGTGCGGCAGGTGCCAATCGGCGGCTTCGTAGGTTTCTTCGCTGGGCGGCGTGTCGACCCGGTGATGCATCCAGCCATGCCAGCCCGGCGGGATCGCCGATGCGTCGGCCTCACCGTTATAGATCACCCAGCGCCGGTCGCCGTCCCGCTCACGGTAATAGGTGTTGCCGGCCGGATCCGTGCCGACATAGACACCTTTGCGCCACGTGAAGAAACGTGTGCCCATGGTCTGGCCGTTCCACCACGTAAAGATTTCGTCCAGAAGCGCCATGTTTGCCATCCCTGAAAGACGGCGCGACTATGCCTTGACGGATCGACCCTGTCCAGCGGTTCGCGCCGGACCGATCAGCGCGCCGCAGGCTGGCGTTTGGCACCGCGTTTTCGGATGTTGGACCGCTCGGAATGGCTGCGGATGCGCGCGAAACCGCCAAGCCGGACAGGCCGCTTCTTCGCTCCGCTCTCCGGCGCGTCCTCCGGCTCCGCTTCCGAGGCGGCCGCGGGCTCGACGGCGGGCTCGGGATCTTTTTCCGGCGCCGGGTCTGGTGCCGGTTCCCGCACGGGAGCGTAGGCCGGCGCGTCCGTATCTGTCTGCACCGGCTGGTCGGCCGTATCCAGCACGGCGTCTTCGGGATCGGCCTCGACGGATTTGAAGACCTCGTCGACCTCGTCCTGGATCTGCGTGACCTGGCGTGTCATCAGGTCGTGGTACTCGCGGGCCTGGTTCAGCGTCTCGAACCGCTCCTGATGCTGATCGAGAATCGCCTCTACACCGCGAATCACACAATGGCCGGTCTCGTCATATTCGAACGGCCGGCTGTCCCGCGATATCCAATCCAGCCGTTTTTGCAGAACGCTCGGCGAAATCGGCTTGACCAGAACGCATTGCGCCCCGCCGCGATAGGCCTTTTCCACGACCGATCGTGTTCCGTGGGCAGTGATCATGATTACCGGGACATAACACAACGGTGCCATGTTGCGGTTCCGGATGGAGCGCAGCAATTGGTAGCCGTTCATCGGGCTCATGCGGTAGTCGGTGATGATCATGTTCGGCGGCTCGGCCAGCATGGATTGCAGCGCCTCTTCCGCCGAATCGAACATGCGAATGCGCGCCACCGAACAGGCAAACAGAATCGACCGCAGGATCGTCTGCATCGGACGGGAATCCTCGACGACCACAATGTCGAGCAATTCCGTCGGCAGTCCGAATGAAGCGTGGGTTTTCATTCCCGTCCGTGCCCCCATCGTCCCGCCGGCGTCCGGACACGCCCCTCCGCCGCGGCACGCGCCCGATCAGCCCCCTGGCAGGACCGTCTTTATCGATCGGCATGACAATGCCACGGCCGGCTTAAATCGCGGTCAAACCCGAAGCATGGGTTTGAATCGAATTTGAACGATCGCGTTTACCATCCCGGCGCGTCCGGTGACCGGGGGCGACGTTGCGGCAGGCGATTCGGCAAACGATTCTCCAGACCGGCCGATTCGCCGACGCAAGAGCGGAAAGTCTTGTCCCCATTTTTCACCGGATTTCCGCAGCCTCGTATGCGCGACAGTCGTTTGCCTTGACGCCTTTTGCGGAGTCGGACTAGCTTTTGGCCATCGGCAGCGACGATCCTGTCAGGTCGTCCCGGCCCGAACAGTTCAGTCAAAAAAAAGCGGATCCAGACCTCGGCCAGCATGGTTTTGCGGGCGGGGCTTCGTGCGGCCAAATTCGCAGGAATTCCGGCAGAAAATTTAGCATAAATTTTCTCGTTCATAAGCGCCGGTAACCATTTTTTTTGTTTTTGGCTGTTGCTCGGCACCCAACATACGTAAAACACGACTCTGTCGAGGCGTCGACGGAAATCGGGGTCAAATGTTGTCAGACGGGCGGCGGAAAGCCGGCCCGACAGGAATATTCGGGGGTTACGGGATGAAGATAGAACGGCACTACACAAAGCAGGGTCAGTCGCCCTACGCGGACATCGAATTCCGCTCGGCGACGAGCGAGATCCGCAATCCGGACGGTTCGGTCGTGTTCCGTCTGGAGGATATCCAGATTCCTGCGTCGTGGTCCCAGGTCGCCGGCGATATCATTGCTCAGAAATACTTCCGCAAGGCGGGCGTTCCGTCGTGCCTGAAGCGCGTGGAGGAGAACACCGTTCCGTCGTGGCTGTGGCGTGGCGAAGCGGACGAGGACGCCCTGGAAAGCGTTGCCGAGGACGAGCGGTTCGGACCGGAACGCGATTCGCGCCAGGTATTTGATCGCCTGGCCGGCACCTGGACCTATTGGGGCTGGAAGGGCGGCTATTTCGACACCGAAGAAGACGCCCATGCGTTCTTCGACGAACTGCGTTACATGCTGGCCACCCAGAAGGTCGCCCCGAACTCCCCGCAATGGTTCAATACCGGTCTGCACTGGGCCTATGGCATCGATGGTCCGAGCCAGGGCCATTTCTATGTCGACCCGCAAACCGGTGAGCTGACGCGTTCGGCCACGGCCTACGAACATCCGCAACCGCATGCCTGCTTCATCCAGTCTGTCGAGGACGACCTGGTCAACGAGAGCGGCATTATGGACCTGTGGGTGCGCGAAGCGCGCCTCTTCAAATACGGCTCGGGAACCGGTTCGAACTTCTCGCGCCTGCGCGGCGAAGGTGAAAAACTGTCCGGCGGCGGCAAGTCGTCCGGCCTGATGTCGTTCCTGAAGATCGGCGACCGGGCCGCGGGCGCCATCAAGTCCGGCGGCACGACCCGCCGCGCCGCCAAGATGGTAGTGGTGGACATCGACCACCCCGACATCGAGGACTACATCAACTGGAAGGTCAAAGAAGAACAGAAGGTCGCGGCCCTCGTCACCGGCTCCAAGATCTGCGCCAAACATCTGAGCGCGATCATGAAGGCCTGCGTCAACTGCCAGGGATCCGGCGACGATTGTTTCGATCCCCAGAAGAACACGGCTCTGAAACGGGAAGTGCGGGCCGCGAAAAAGGCGCTGGTTCCGGAAAACTACATTCGCCGGGTCATCCAGTTCGCCAAACAGGGTCACACGTCGATCGAGTTCAAGACCTACGACACCGACTGGGATTCGGAAGCCTATCTGACGGTTTCCGGTCAGAACTCCAACAATTCGGTCCGGGTCAACGACGATTTCCTGCGCGCCGTCGAACAGGACAAGGACTGGGTTCTCAAGAACCGCATCACCGACACGATCGCCAAGACGCTGAAAGCCAAGGATCTGTGGGAACAGGTCGGCCATGCCGCCTGGGCGTCGGCCGATCCGGGCATCCAGTACCATACGACGATCAACGACTGGCACACCTGCCCGGCTTCCGGCGAGATCCGCGCCTCCAATCCGTGCTCGGAATACATGTTCCTTGACGACACGGCGTGCAATCTCGCCTCCTTGAACCTTATGCAATACCGCGAAGCGGACGGCCGGTTCGATGTGGCAGCCTTCGAGCACAGCGTGCGGCTGTGGACGATCGTGCTGGAAGTTTCCGTTCTGATGGCACAATTCCCGTCCCGCCAGATCGCTCAATTGTCGTACGAATACCGCACGCTGGGTCTCGGCTACGCCAATATCGGCGGTTTGTTGATGACGTCCGGCATTTCCTACGATTCCGATGAAGGCCGGGCGATCTGCGGCGCGATCACCGCCACCATGACCGGCGTTGCCTATGCCACGTCGGCGGAGATGGCCGGCGAACTCGGGCCGTTCCCGGGCTATCCGGAAAACGGCGAGCACATGCTGCGGGTGATCCGCAACCACCGCCGCGCGGCCTATGGCTACGATACCGGCTATGAGGAATTGAACACCAATCCGGTGCCGCTCGACCATGCGTCCTGCCCGGACGATCGGCTGATCGACCGCGCCCGCACCGCCTGGGACCGCGCCCTCATGCTCGGCGAGCAGCACGGCTTCCGCAACGCACAGGCGACCGTGATCGCGCCGACCGGCACGATCGGCCTTGTCATGGATTGCGACACGACCGGCATCGAACCGGATTTCGCTCTTGTGAAGTTCAAGAAATTGGCCGGCGGCGGCTATTTCAAGATCATCAACCGGGCGGTTCCCGAAGCGCTTGCCCGGCTGGGATACACCGAAGACGAGATCCGCAACATCGAAGCCTACGCGGTCGGCCATGGCACGCTCGACGGCGCGCCCGGCATCAATCACGAAACGCTGGCGGAAAAGGGTTTCGACGCGGAGACGCTGAACAAGCTCGAATCCGGCCTCGCCTCGGCCTTCGACATCAAGTTCGCCTTCAACAAATGGTCGCTCGGCGAAGACTTCTGCCGCGCCGTGCTCGGGTTGTCGGACGAGGAACTCGACGATCCGGCATTCGACATGCTGGCAAGCCTCGGCTTTTCCAAGAAGGACATCGAGGCTGCCAACATCCATTGCTGCGGCGCCATGACGCTCGAAGGCGCGCCGCATCTGAAAGAAGAGCACCTGCCGATCTTCGACTGCGCCAATCCCTGCGGTCGGCTCGGCAAGCGCTATCTGTCGGTGGCAAGCCACATCCGCATGATGGCCGCGGCGCAGCCGTTCATCTCCGGGGCGATCTCCAAGACGATCAACATGCCCAACGACGCGACCGTCGAGGATTGCAAGAACGCCTACATGCTGTCCTGGAAGCTGGCTCTGAAGGCCAACGCGCTCTACCGCGACGGCTCCAAACTGTCGCAACCGCTGAACGCGCAGCTTCTCGCCGATGATGACGATGAAGCCGAGGACATCGCCGAACAGATCATCGCCGCCCCGGCACCGGCGCGTGCGCAGATCGCTGCGGAACGCATCGTGGAGCGCATCATCGAACGTGAGGTGCGGGCCCAGGAAAAGCTTCCCGACCGGCGCAAGGGCTATACCCAGAAGGCAACGGTCGGCGGCCACAAGGTCTATCTGCGCACCGGCGAATACGAGGACGGGCGCCTCGGCGAAATCTTCATCGACATGCACAAGGAAGGCGCCGCCTTCCGCGCGATGATGAACAATTTCGCGATCGCGGTGTCGCTCGGCCTGCAATACGGCGTGCCGCTTGAGGAATATGTCGACTCGTTCGTCTTCACCAAGTTCGAGCCGGCCGGCATGGTCCAGGGCAACGAAGCGATCAAGAACGCCACGTCGATCCTCGACTACGTGTTCCGGGAACTGGCCGTGTCCTATCTCGGCCGGCACGATCTCGCGCATGTCACGCCGTCGGATTTCGGCAGCCAGACCGATACCGATGGCGGTCCCGGCAATGACGGGTCGCAGGCCGAGACGATGGTCTCCAAGGGTCTGGTGCGGGGCCGGACCGGCTTCCAGGTTGTCGCCGGCTCGCCGGAACCGGCCGGCAAGGCCACCGATCCCACGACCGCATCATCGAACGTCTCGGCAATCTCCGCCGGCAGCGCCGGCAATGCCGCCGGTCTGGTGGCCGCGGCGGCTCTGGCCTTCAAGCGCGACATCGATACCGAGACCGCCATTCAGACGGTCGCAGCGGAAGTGCAGATCGAACAGCCCCAGCCGAAGCAGGCCGACCAGATCGCGCTTGCCCGCATGAAGGGCTATGAGGGCGAAGCCTGCGGCGAGTGTGGCAATTTCACGATGGTGCGCAACGGCACCTGCCTGAAATGCGACACCTGCGGCGCGACGAGCGGGTGCAGTTAAGCACCGGCCTCGGCGGATAAAGGGCTCCGGATTCCGGAGCCCGCCCGCTGGCTTTTTGGAGCCAACAGCACCGTGATTTTCTTGAAAATCGAAAGACCCATCCGGACGTCACGACCGGGTGGGTTTTTCATTATGCGATGGGCGTCGCCTCGGGAGACTGTCGACCTTGCTTTGATTTATCGCGACGTCGATCGTCGCCGCACGTCATGGTCAGGTAAAGACCGAGGGATCATAATGAGGAGGCAAAACACCGGAGAAGGGATTGAGTTGTTCGATTTCCGCCCGATAGAGCCGCGAACCGCCCTTTGCTGAGGATTCGTACATAAGCGCGTCACCGAAAGGATTGTGACCGATGTTCACGGCGAACTGTTTCCATCCGTCATAAAAGTCTCTCAAGAGGAGATGTCCCACCTCGTGCGCAAGCGTGCGTCCGACGGCGCGCACGTTCGTACGGCGACCGATGGACCGGTCGTCGAGCAGAATGGTGTTTGCATCGGAATTCGCCCAACCGCGTATCGTCACATGCCGCTCATTCGATTTGATGGCACGCACGACATAGACGTTGATCATCGGCACCATCCGCGCGAATTGCTCTTGCGGATAATTGCCATCCCGATTGAATTTTCCCAGATAGACAAACTCCTCGCCATCGACCACACGACCGACGCGCCGGCCGATCTCCTCGAAGCGCAGGACGCTGTCGGCAACGAGCTCAATCCTGACATTGCTTTGCGGCTCCAGGATTTCGTTCGCCAGGCTGATCGCCTGACGGAGTTCCGCCCCTGAAAGCAGGATGCGGAAATTGCGTGTCTGTTCGACATAACGAACGACAAGCGGAACGACGCGGCGCGGCTTTACCGATACATAAATGCGCGCATACCGATCGTCCTGAACAATGTCGAGC
>JBCDLT010000064.1:0-39834 GCA_038745065.1 Pseudomonadota bacterium
CGCCCGCCCGACAGACCCGCGTCTTGGGCGCTTGCCGATGACACGCCCATTCCGCCCCGAAGCCCAGCCAAAACAAAAGCGATGGCCAGTTTCGAACCGCGGAAACAATTCACCAAACTCGTTGCTCCCGCCATCTATGCCGCTTGACTGGTATCGCCCGCCCTTTTGTCGAATTCCGACTTTTGACCGTCAACCTTCATACCTCAGAACCAATCAACAAAATATAGGCGACAGCTTACTCGATCTCTCGTCAGCATCGCCCCTACGGCGTTTCCAACTCGTCTGTGTTTGCGCCATGCCTGCCCCATCCGGTCGACGCCCACAAGCGCTCCAAGACGCTCGTTCCGCGGATCAAGGCAGACTGTCGTTCCGCTTCAATTTCAATCCGTGGCGGCTACTAATATTTCGAATATCAAAAATATATCTTATCAACCGTTGTGATTATAACACAATACAATGTATTCAATTCGATAAATATTGAATTTTGGCGTCCCTCTTGCCACCTGCGGCGAGTAAAAAAATCATCGGATATTTAATATGCACCCCATGGAAACGCGAGCGCGACTCGCTATTGACTACACGCGGGGGGCTCTCGGGCTCACCCCGTCGAACTCTCCCCGATTGTCGCCGCGCAGCCAGGAACACTTTTGGGACACGTGCGTCGACCCCGGCCGCCAGATCACCGATGCCCAGTACCGCACAATGAGCATCGACTATGTCCGGGCAACGGCACAACGCGCCATCAAGGACCAATGCGGCAATTGCCTGGAGTACGCCGCCGTCGTGTTCGAATATCTTTACCTTCTCGGCACCGGCGGGCGGGCGCTCGAACTTGCGGCTTACCAAAGACCGGGGGACCACGTGTTCGTCGTGCTCGGCCGAAGATCCGGCAGACGGCGCGACGCCCTGACGTGGAACGACGACGCCCTGATCGCCGATGCCTGGGCGAACCGCATCGTGACACCACAACGCTACTACGTGGATATGGCCCCGCACCCCCATGCGGTGCATCCGCCGCGGGTCAATTTCCGTTACATACCGCCGCGGGAATGTCGGGACATGGTGTTGGATGCTGGGTGACGGCGATCCCGGCGGCATGACGATGGTGGGGCCGCCGAGACAAGGAACGCCGCGCGCGCTCTATCGCGATGACAGCGTATGGACCACGGGCTAACTCGACCAAAATGAAGCTCTTCGACCAGTAATCGCTGGACACAGCAACAGGCCGAGGCGGACCCGGGGCAACTACCCCCGCGCCATGAATCCCTCAAACGCCGCCCGCGCCTCCTCAGACCGCAGGCGCTCCGCAAACAGCCGCCGCTCCTCCTCGATGCGCTGAAGCACGTCTGCCCCGTCTCCACGCAACAAAGCCCTTGCCGCAGCCAGCGCCTCCGGGGGTTTTTGCGCGAGTTTTTGGGCGGCGGTCTTCGCGGCCGCTTCCAGTTCGGCCTCGCCAACGACCGCATTCACAAACCCCGCTTCCCGCGCCCGGTCCGCATCAAAACCCTCGCCGAGGCACAACAGTTCGAACGCGCGCTGCGGGCCCATCAGGCGAGGGGCGATGAGGCTGGAGGCGGCTTCGGGGACGAGGCCGAGGTCGAGGAAGGGGGTTTTGAAAAGGGAGCGCGGGGTCGCGTAGACGAGGTCGCAGTGCAAGAGCATTGTCGTGCCGACGCCGATGGCGAGGCCGTCGACGCCGGCGACGATCGGTTTTTTCGCCGTTACCAGGCCGCGCAGGAAATGCAGGACGTCCTCGCCGTGGTCGCCGCCTTTCGCGACTTTTAAAAAATCGCCGATGTCGTTGCCGGCAGTGAAGGCGCCGGGTACGCCGAAGAAGAGGTGGGCGCGGATGTCGGGATTGGCTTCGGCTTTGGCCATGGCTTCAGCGGTGCGCGCATACATGTCGGTCGTCAGCGCGTTCTTTTTGTCCGGCCGGTTGAAGCGGATCGTCGAGACGCGGTCCGTTCGGTCGAGCACAATCCAATCGTTCATTCCGGGGCTCCGTGGCTGGCACCGGTCCGTCCGTCAGGGTCGGATCGGCTAGGACTTTTGAGGCGCCGGAGGCATCCGGCGCGGGAACAGATGCGGCCGCGCGCGGCCTACGCGGAGGCGAACGCTTCAATGTCGGCGTCGAGCACGGAGGCCGCGCCGGTGGTGACAGCACTCTTCAGGGCCGCAGTCTCGGCAAGGAGGTTTTCGGCATAAAACCGCGCGGTCGCCGTGTGGCCCTTGTCGCTCGCCGCGCCGTTGGCGCTTTTCAGCGACGCCAGCGCCCCCTTTGCCAGATAGGCGCCACCGGCGGTCAGGCCGAAGAGCCGCAAATAGGGCGTGGCGCCGGCGAGCGCGCGGTCCTTGTCGCCGGCCGCAAGCATGGCCCCGAGCGCATCGGTCGCCTCCTCCAGCGCATCGATGGCGCCGGACAGGCACTTTGCGGTGTCGCCGAGCTCGGGCCGGTTCGAGGTGCGCACGGCGTCGGCGGTTTCGCGCAATTCGGCGAGATAGCTCTTCATTGCCGCCCCGTTTGAAAGCGGCAGCTTGCGCATGACGAGGTCGATCGCCTGAATGCCGTTCGTGCCTTCATAGATCGGCGCAATGCGGGCATCGCGCAGCCATTGTGCAGCACCGGTCTCCTCGACATAGCCCATGCCGCCATGGATCTGAATGCCGATCGAGGCGACGTCGACGCCGACATCGGTGGCAAAGGCCTTGGCGATGGGCGTCAGCAGGTCGGCGCGGTCCTGCCAGGCGGCCTTCTGATCGTCCGGTGCGGCACGGGCGCCGTCGGTCGCGACCGCGCAGGCATAACAGATGGCGCGTACGGCGCGGGTCAGGGCCTTCATGGTCATCAGGTTTCTTCGGACATCGGGGTGATGCACGATCGGGCTCATGCCCTTGTCGCTCCAGCCCGACGCGCGGCCCTGGCGGCGCTCCTGCGCATAGTCGAGCGCTTTCTGGTAGGCGGCCTCGGCAGCGGCCACGCCCTGGATGCCGACGGCAAGCCGGGCATTGTTCATCATCGTAAACATGCAGGCCAGGCCGCGGTTTTCCTCGCCCACCAGATAGCCGATGGCGCCGGGTTCGCGGCCGCCATAGCCGTCGCCATAGATCATGGTGCAGGTCGGCGAGCCGTGCAGGCCGAGCTTGTGCTCCATGCCGGCGCAGAACACGTCGTTGCGTTCGCCGAGCGAGCCGTCTTCGTTGACCAGCACTTTCGGCACAAGGAACAGGGAAATGCCGCGCGTGCCGGCCGGTGCATCCGGCAGGCGGGCGAGCACGAGATGCACGATGTTGTCGGTCAGGTCATGCTCGCCATAGGTGATGTAGATCTTCTGGCCGAAGATCCTGTAGGTGCCGTCGCCGGCCGGTTCGGCGCGCGCCTTCAGCGCGCTGAGATCGGAGCCCGCCTGCGGTTCGGTCAGGTTCATCGTGCCCATCCACTCGCCGGAGACGAGCTTCGGCAGATAGGTCCGCCGCAGGTCGGGCGTTGCATGCTGTTCCAGTGCGCCGACGGCGCCGACGGTGAGCGTCGGACCGATGCCGAAGGCGAGCGAGCCGGAATTCCACATTTCAAGCGTTGCCGCATAAAGCGCGGTCGGCAGGCCCTGTCCGCCGTTCTCGGGTTCGGCCGTCAGGCCGTTCCAGCCACCCTCGACCCAGCGGCGATAAACGTCCTTCCAGCCGGGCGGCATGGTGACCGCGCCGGCGGCGAGCGGCGTGCCGTGTTCGTCGCCGATGGCGTTCAAAGGAGCGATTTCGTCCGATGCGAACTTGCCCGCCTCTTCGAGGATCGCGTCGACCAGATCCTCCGAGAGATCCGGGAACAGGCCGTCCTCCAAAGCGGGCGCAAGCCCGGCAATGTGTTTGAGTGTGAATCCGATATCGTGTATGGGCGCACGATAAGACATGAGCGGTCTCCGTCCCTTTGGTTCCGAGGTCTTTTTGGCCGGCATTCTGCCGTCCGGCCTTTAGCGTCCCGGATCTTTAGGCGGACCCGAGCCCCTTGAATCGAAAACCCCTGAGGACCGGAACATCGACCCCCAGGGGTTAAACCGCAAGTCCTAATTAGCCGCATCTCCATTAGGTCGGTTACGGACCTCAGATAGCTACGCTTACGTAAACGTCAATGAATAATTTGACCAAATGGACAAAATTTATTCGAAGGCCTTTTTTTAGCAGGAATCGGTCGCGGATCGGCGGGCGAACGCAATGAAAATGCCGACCGCCCTGCCCGAAACCGATACGGCCGGACCGCAGGTCCGCTCGGCCGATCCGGATGCGATCGAGGCGGCAATCGCGGCCCTGAAACGCGGTCGCCTCGTCGGCATTCCGACCGAGACCGTTTACGGCCTTGGCGCGGATGCCACCAATGGCCTCGCCTGCGCCCGGATCTTCGAGGCGAAGGGCCGGCCGCGCTTCAATCCGCTCATCGCTCATTGCGATACGCGAACCCGTGCCGAAGAACAGGGTGTCTTCACAAAGACAGCGAGCCGGCTTGCCGAGGCGTTCTGGCCGGGACCGCTAACGCTTGTGGTCGGGCGGCGCGCGACAAGCCGGGTCTGCGATCTGGTTACCGCCGGTCTCGATACCCTGGCGCTGCGCGTGCCGGCCTCTGAGATCATGCAGGCGCTGGTCGCCGGGCTCGACGCACCAGTCGCGGCGCCGAGCGCCAACCGGTCCGGCCATGTCAGCGCGACCACCGCGGACGCGGTCGCGGCCGATCTCGGCGATACCGTGGCGCTTGTGCTGGATGCCGGCGCTTCGCCCGTCGGGTTGGAATCGACCATTATCGATGTTTCCGGCGACAGCCCCCGCCTGTTGCGCCCGGGCGGGCTGGCGCGGGATGAGATCGAAGCCGTGCTCGGGCGCCCCCTGCTTGCGCCTGCACAGGCCGAGGCCGACCGTCCCGCCGCGCCCGGCATGCTCGCCGCCCATTACGCGCCCTCTTGCCCGGTGCGGCCGAATGCGGAAACGGCGGGTCCCGGCGACGGCTACCTGCAGTTCGGTGCGGAGCGGGACACGCAAGCCCGGGTGAGATTCAATCTCAGTCCCACGGGCGACCTGCGCGAAGCAGCGGCCAACCTGTTTGCCGCTCTTCGCCAACTCGATGCCGCCGGCGTCTCGGCCATCGCGGTTGCGCCGATCCCCGAGACAGGGCTCGGCGAGGCGATCAACGACCGCCTGCGCCGGGCATCGCTCGGGCGGACCGAAGCCGGATCCGCGTCATGATCGCCGTCACAGACACCCTTTCCCTCGACGAGGACGAGATCGAAGAGAGCTTCATCCGCGCGGGCGGGCCCGGCGGCCAGAATGTCAACAAGGTGTCGAGCGCGGTGCAGATCCGCTTCGATGCCCGGCATTCGCCGTCGCTGCCGGAGCGGGTGCGCGACCGCCTTGAAAAGCTCGCCGGTTCCAAGCTGACTAAAGACGGGGTGATCGTGATTACGGCAAACCGCTTCCGCACACAGGAAGCCAATCGGAAGGACGCCGTCGCACGGCTCGTTGCGCTGATCGCCGATGCCGCCAAACAGCCCAAGTCGCGCCGCGCCACGCGGCCGACACTCGCTTCGAAGAAACGCCGGCTGGAAAGCAAGACCAAGCGCGCGGCCGTCAAACGCCGGCGCAGCGGGCCGATCGACACCTCGGATTGACGGATCGAGGACGACCGGGCGCACGCACGGATACAGCCGGATCGTGAATATTGACATTGCATTCAATCCAAAGTGAGTTGGGCGTCACAACAAAGATTGGAAACGCCCCGTGACCACGCTGCTCGTGCACCATCCCTGCTTCCTGGACCATGTCACACCGCTCGGCCATCCGGAGCGACCGGACCGGATGCGGGCACTGGACCAGGCGCTGGAAGCGGAACGGTTCCATCTGCTGGCCCGCGTCGAGGCGCCGATGGGCGACCGCGAACAATTGCTCACCAGCCATCCGGAAAGCCATGTCGACATGCTCGCCTCGGCCGCGCCGTCGGAAGGCCTGATCCGCCTCGATGCCGACACGACCATGTCGCCAGGCAGTTGGGAAGCCGCGCTCAGGGCCGTCGGCGGGGCGTGTCTGGCCGTCGACGACGTCATGGAAGGCAAGGCCAAGAATGCCTTTTGCGCCATGCGCCCGCCCGGCCATCACGCCGAACGCGACCGTGCGATGGGCTTCTGCCTGTTCAACACCGTCGCGATCGCCGCGCGCCACGCCCAGAAACGCTGGGGCGTCGAGCGGGTCGCAATCATCGATTTCGACGTGCATCACGGCAACGGCACGCAGGACATCTTCTATGAAGACGCAAGCGTGTTCTACGGTTCGACGCACCAGATGCCGCTCTATCCCGGCACCGGCTCGCTGACGGAGACCGGCGTCGGCAACATCGTCAACGCGCCGCTGAGGCCCTATGACGGCAGCGATGCGTTTCGTGAGGCAATGGAAACGGCAATCCTGCCGAAACTGGCGGACTTTCAGCCGGATTTCCTCATCATGTCCGCCGGCTTCGATGCGCATCACCGCGACCCGCTGGCACAATTGTCCCTGCAGGACGCGGATTTTGCGTGGATTACCAAAAAGCTGCTGGATGTCGCCGACAAATCCTGCGAGGGACGGGTGATCTCCGTCCTGGAGGGCGGATACGATCTGCAGGGCCTGTCGACCGGGGCGTCCGCCCATGTCGATGCGCTGATGGCCTGATCAGTGTGATCCGGGCCAACCCAAGAGGAAAGCATGACCGACGACACTCCTGACGCGCCCGACGTGGAGACGCTGCCTTTCGAAAAGGCTATGGCGGAACTGGAATCCATCGTCGACAAGCTGGAGCGGGGCGAAGTGTCGCTGGAGGAATCGATCGCCATCTATGAACGCGGCGAAGCGTTGAAGAAACGCTGTGACAGTCTGCTCCAGTCGGCCGAGATGAAAATCGAGGCGATCCGGCAGTCCCGCGACGGCGAAGCGACCAGCGAACCGCTCGATCTCGATTGACCGGACCCCGCGAAACCCGCGGCGTTCAGCGCCGCGTCCCTGCCCCGCATTGTATTCACACCCGCCTCCCCTAGATCCCGCAACTGACGCATTTGAGCCGGACGGATCGATTCGGCTCAAAAGTGTCAAGTTGAATTGCGAATGTGTAAACTAAAGTGTACACTCCTATCACATGTCGGGCGCGCGTGCCTTAATCGGCTTTTCGGTCCGACAATGTTCCGGTATAGCGAGTCCAACGGGATGGGCTCCACCAGGGCGCATCCCGATCGTCTGCAGGGCCGGAGCGGCGGCGCATTGGAGCGCGCGGCGCCGGTGTCCTAGGGCGGCGAATACGAAGCACAAAGGGTTGTGTTGCATTCGCTGGTGGGATGCGCACGGCTCGCATGGATCCGTTGCCGGGTGCCGGGACGGGATATCAGGCCAACAAAAACCAGGATTGTTTCTCCCGTGTCCAAAACACCCCATCTCGATCAGATCACGTGGCCGCAGGACCTGCGCCGCTTCGACGAATCGCTGCTGCCGGCCATCGCCGACGAATTGCGTATCGAGACCATCGATGCCGTATCGGAGACCGGCGGCCATCTGGGGGCCGGACTGGGGGTCGTCGAACTGACGACGGCCATCCACTACGTATTCAACACACCGGAAGACAAGCTGATCTGGGATGTCGGCCATCAGTGCTATCCGCACAAGATCCTGACCGGCCGGCGCGACCGCATCCGCACGTTGCGCCAGGGCGGAGGCCTGTCCGGTTTCACCAAGCGGGCGGAATCCGACTACGATCCGTTCGGCGCCGCGCATTCCTCCACCTCGATCTCGGCCGGTCTCGGTTATGCCGTCGCCCGCGACTTCGACGGCAAGACGAACAACGTGATCGCCGTGATCGGCGACGGCGCGATGTCGGCCGGCATGGCTTATGAAGCGATGAACAATGCCGGATCGCTGAAGTCCCGGCTGATTGTCATCCTCAACGACAACGACATGTCGATCGCCCCGCCGGTCGGCGCGATGAGTGCCTATCTGGCACAATTGGTGTCCGGCTCGACCTACCGCTCAATCCGCGACATGGGCAAGGAGATCGCCAAGAAACTGCCGCCCTTCATCAAGGAAAAGGCGCACAAGGCGGAGGAATATGCCCGCGGCTTCGTGACCGGCGGCACGCTGTTTGAGGAAATGGGCTTTTATTATGTCGGGCCGATCGACGGCCACAATCTCGACCATCTTCTGCCGGTGCTGCGCAATGTCCGGGATTCCGATACGGGTCCGATCCTGGTGCACGTTGTCACCCAGAAGGGCAAAGGCTACGAATTCGCCGAAAGTGCGGCGGACAAGTATCACGGCGTTGCCAAGTTCGACGTCGTGACCGGCAAGCAGAACAAACCGAAATCGAATGCGCCGAGCTATACCGGCGTCTTTGCGGAATCCCTGATCGACGAGGCGGCGCGCGACAACAAGGTCGTGGCGATCACCGCGGCCATGCCGAGCGGCACCGGCATCGACAAGTTCCAGAAGATCTACCCGGACCGGACATTCGACGTCGGTATTGCCGAACAGCACGCGGTCACGTTCGCGGCCGGCCTGGCGGCCGGCGGTTACAAGCCGTTCGCGGCGATCTATTCGACCTTCCTGCAGCGGGCCTACGACCAGGTCGTGCACGACGTGGCGATCCAGAAGCTGCCCGTGCGGTTCCCGATCGATCGGGCCGGCCTTGTCGGCGCCGACGGACCGACCCATGCCGGCTCGTTCGACATCGCCTATCTCGGCTGCCTGCCCGGCTTCATGATCATGGCGGCCGGCGACGAGGCAGACCTGAAACACATGGTCGCGACCGCGGTTGCCTATGACGAGGGCCCGTGCGCCTTCCGGTTCCCGCGCGGCGAAGGCATCGGCGTCGACATGCCGGAACAGGGCGAACCGCTTGAGATCGGCCGCGGCCGGATCGTCAAGGAAGGCACGACGGTCGCGCTCCTTTCGTTCGGCGGCCGCCTCAAGACGGCGCTCGATGCGGCGGATGAACTGGACGGGTTCGGGTTGTCGACGACGGTTGCCGACGCCCGCTTCGCCAAGCCGCTCGATCACGACCTCGTCCGTCGCCTGGCCGGCGAGCACGAAATTCTGATCACGATCGAGGAAGGCAGCGTCGGCGGGTTCGGCAGCTTTGTCATGCAATTCGTGACCGACGAGGGTTTGCTCGACCACGGCCGGCTGAAGGTCCGCTCCATGGTCCTGCCCGATGTCTTCATCGACCAGGACAAACCGGACCTGATGTACCAGCAGGCCGGACTGACCCGGGACGACATCGTCGCAAAGGTCTTCGCAGCGCTTGGCCGCGAACGGGTCAAAGTGACCGCCTGAACCGACCGGACGCATTCGTCATAACGCCGCATTGATTTGCCGGCCGGCGGCTTCTAATTCATGGTCATATATACGGAGCAGAAGCGTCCGTTCGGCTGCGTGTGGCATCGGGGACGCTCGACGTAGACCTCTTTTCCGCCAGGTGACGTTATGGCCTTGAAACTCATTCGGTATTCGGCATGGGCCGCGGTTTTCCTGATCGCCGTATCGGTCGGGGTCTCGTCGGTCCTCTGGTACCAGCAATCGGATCCGGCGACCGCCACGGCCGCCGTCAAGGTCGGCGGCGACTTCTCCCTTGTCGATACAAACGGCACGCGGGTTACGGAGGCCGACTACCTCGGCAAGCCGCGCGCCATGTTCTTCGGCTTTACCCATTGTCCGGATGTCTGCCCGACCACGCTTTACGAGGCAAGCGGCTGGCTGCAGGCGCTCGGCCCGGAAGCGGACAAGCTCTCGGTTATGTTCATTTCCGTCGACCCGGAACGCGATACACCGGAAGTCCTGAAGGATTACATCTCGGCGTTCGAAGGCGGGATTGTCGGCCTGACCGGGTCTTCGGCAGAGGTCGAGGCCGTCATCAAGGCCTATCGGGTCTATGCGCGCAAGGTTGAGACCGATGACGGTGATTATACCGTCGACCATACGGCCTCGGTCTACCTGATGGATGAAAACGGCAAGTTTTCCGGCTCGATCCGGTACCAGGAAGACCACGACGTCGCTGTGGAAAAACTGCGCAAGCTGATTGCAAAGTCCGAAGCGGCCCAGAACGGTTGAACCGGCCCGGGACCGGTTCTATTATTGTCGGTATGAAGGCTTCGATCCAGACCTTGTCGCCCTTGGCCGTTGCCGGGCTGTCGACCGCCACGTTCGTCGTGCTCGCGGCCACGACTGCGTTGTGGTTGTCCTATGGCGATCGAGTGTATTTCGATACGCTCGTCAACGGGTTTGCCTCCTGTTTCTCCTTCTGATTCCTTCGGACGATATAGGCATGCCTGTCGTCCCGACACACGATTGAATCCCGTGTCCGGACCGGACACACATACTGTTACTGTGAGCGCCCTCGGCCATCGCGGCGACGGCGTCGCGTCGTCGAAGGGCGAAACGGTCTATGTTCCGTTTACGCTGCCCGGCGAACAGGTCTCGATCTCGGGTTCCGGAGCGCGACGCAGGCTTGAGCGCCTTCTGGAGCCAAGCCCGGACCGGGTCGAACCGATCTGTACGCATTTCCGCGCCTGCGGCGGATGCCAGCTGCAGCACATGAACGACACCGCCTATCGGGCGTTCAAGCACGATATCGTGCGAAACACGCTCGCAACCGCACTGCCGGACGTGCCGGTCGAACCGGTCTTGACCGTACCGGTCGCGAGCCGCCGGCGGGCAGCCTTTTCGGCCAAGAGATTGCGGTCGGGGAAAGTCCTTTTCGGTTTTACGGCCCGGCGGGCGCACGAAATCGTGCCGCTCGATGCCTGCCCTATCCTGACCCCGGAAATCGCCAGAGACCTTGCCGGCCTGCGACAGGTCGCCGAGATCGCCTGTACCCGGCGACAGACGCTGCGCGTGCATGTCACGGCAACCGAAACCGGCCTCGACGTGCTGCTCGAAGACGCCCATGAAGACGAACCGACCCGGCGCAAGCTCGTAAACGCGGCACTCGCGCTCGACTGGGCGCGCCTGTCTTATGCCGACGACGTCATTGTCGAAATCCGCAAGCCGGTGCTGACAATCGACGGTGTTGCGCTCGCCCCGCCGCCCGGCGCCTTCCTGCAGGCCAGCGCGCAGAGCGAGGCTCTGATGGGAGACATCGTCACAAAGGCCGTTGCCGCCGCCAGCGCCCGAAACGCGGCGGACCTGTTTTGCGGCGCCGGCAGTTTTGCGCTGCGCCTGGCGCGAACGACGCGTGTCACCGCGCTCGACACGGATCGTCCCGCGCTTGCCGCTCTGGACGCCGCTTGCCGCGCGACAAGCGGTTTGAAACCGGTCTCCGTGGGCTACCGCGACCTGTTCCGCAACCCGGTCACGGCACGGGAACTCGCTGCCTTCGATGCGGTGGTATTCGACCCGCCGCGTGCCGGCGCCGAGCGCCAGGCCCGCGAAATAGCGGCGTCCGGAGTCCGCACGGTCATCGCCGTCTCGTGCAATCCGACGACGCTTGCGCGCGACCTGTCGCTGCTTGCTGCCGGCGGCTATCGGATCGCGTCCGTGCAGCCGGTGGACCAGTTCATCTTTTCACCCCATATTGAATGTATAGCGCTCTGTGAACGGGAGTAGGCAATGCCGCAATCGATGCTTGAGAGGTTGGCGACGCGGGCACGCTTCGGTGCGACGCAAGGTGCCCGAGTGGCCTGGTACGGTGCTCATTCCTTTGCCATGCGCCGCCAGGTGAAACGCATCGAACGCTCGATGGACCTGCCGCCGAAGAAAATCGCCCCGCCGACCGGACCGGTCCCCGACCAGCGCCGCCTGTTCAGCGACGTCGCAGCGCTGCTGGCTCGCGATCTCGATAACGTGGAACGCGGGCTTTATCCCATGCCCGCGGACGAAGCCGGCGGCCTGCAAGGCCTGATCCGTCGAAGCCGTCTGTTTTTCGATGATCTACCGGAGGTTACCCGTCGCCGGCTGACCGGTTCGCACCAGGAAGTGGCCGCGGATGACGGCCGCGCGTCGCGGCCGCGCTATTACATGCAGAATTTTCATTTTCAGACAGATGGCTGGATGAGCGAACGCTCGGCCGACCTCTACGATACGCAGGTCGAAGTGTTGTTTCTGGGCTCGGCGGCCGCCATGCGCCGCCAGGCGCTGGTGCCAATGGCGGATTACCTTGCACGCAAGGACCAGCGTCGTCTGGCCTATGCCGATATCGCCTGCGGCAATGGCAGTTTCCTGCGGTCGGTGAAGTCCGCCTTTCCGCGTCTGCCCGCGCTCGGAATCGATCTGTCGGACGCCTATTGCGAGACCGCGCGGTCTCGCACTCGCAGCGCGTCGCGCCTGGCGTATAGCGTGGCGAATGCCGAAAACCTGCCGCTGGCCGATGCCAGTCTCGACCTGGCGACGAACATCTACCTTTTCCATGAATTGCCGCCCAAGATCCGGCCTAGAATCGCGGCTGAATTCGGCCGTGTCATCAAACCAGGCGGCCGTTTGATCTTTCTGGATTCGCTGCAAAGCGGCGATGTCCCGGACTATGACGGTCTGCTTGACCTGTTCCCGCGCATGTTTCACGAGCCGTACTACACATCCTACGTTTCGACAGATCTTCCGGAACTGTTCGCCCGGGCCGGTTTCGAAGTCGAAAGCCAATGGACCGCGTTTTTCTCAAAAGTTCTTGTGTTCCACAAAAAAGCAACAACCTAGAGGTACACAAATTGCTTATGTCGGCCGCCCTACGAGATCGGCTGCGATGAGGCCGGTGCGGACCGAAGCCGACAATCCGGGCAGGGAATGCTGTCGTATTCGGCAGCCAATGACATATGAAGCGTATCTTACTGACAGTCCTCGGCGGCCTGTCGATCCTTTTGGGCCTTGCAACGGTGTGGCTGCCGCTACCGACCGGTCTGCCGCTCCTGGCCTTCGGCGTGTTTGTGCTCGTGGCGACGCATTCCTGGGCGGCGCGGCTGGTTCGACGGCTGCGTGATCGGTTTCAGCAGGTTAACGCCTGCATGACCTGGATCGAGGATCGGACACGCGGTCATATGGCCAGGGTCCTGCGCCTGACCCGCCCCAGGGCACGAAAGCGTGCGGCGAACAAGGCCGTCAAGAAGCCGGTCCACGGCGCCGATGCCACCCTGTGATCAGCCGTGTGCGGCCGCTGCCGGAAGCCAGCTCATTGGACCAACGGCGTCGCATTTTCTGATTGTACATTGAAATCACTATTAATTTTTGATTGAGCCCGGGTAATATGAATCCTGTTCATTAGTCGGCTCGATCATGTTTTTGTGACTACAAGTCCCGACCGCGGCACCCCATATCGCTCCTTATTTCGCTGTTCACCAGCGCCCGACGTTTCAGCTGGATATCGATCATGCCGAATCTGAGCGCGCCTATTCTGGTGCCCGACCTTCCCTCTCCAGACGAGTCGACGCTTCATGTCGGTGCATGGCACGTGAATTTTACGACGCGCAGCACTACGAACGGATGCAAGGTCCATCGGCTCAGCCCGAGGGCGGCAAAACTGCTTGAAGTGTTGGTGCACGCCAACGGACAGGGCGTGGCCCGGGAAGCGCTGATGCAGGCCGTCTGGCCAAACGTCGTGGTCGGCGACGAAAGCCTTACCCAGGCTGTGGCGGAATTGCGCCGGGTTTTCGGCACGACGGGCAACGGCACCCGGATCATCGAAACCATTCCAAAATACGGTTACCGGCTTGCAGCACCGGTCACGCGCACCGCGACTGACGACCGCGCGCCGCTCCGCGACGCTGCGGACACATTCGATCTGGAAGCCTATCAGCTCTGCCTCGATGCCAGGCGCGCCCTGTCGCGCGGCGGGCCGGGCGCCGTGCTCGAGCCGGAACGGCTGACAGGCATGGCCGTCGCGCGCGCCCCGCATTTCGCCCTGGCACATGCAGAATACGCAATCGCCCTTTGCTACCGTTGGCTCTACCAGCGCAGTGACGATGCCACGTTGGAGCAGGCGCAAACCCATGCAGATACCGCGCTTCGGCTGCGCCCGGATCTTTCCACCAGCCACGGCGCCATGGCCTTTGCCCACGGTGCGCTGGGCCAGGTGGACAAGGCGCGCGCGGCCTTGGCAGCGGGCCTGGATTGCGACCGGCACGACGCCGACCTGCACTTTCTCGGCGCGCGCATGCTCCTGGCCATGCGCGACTATCGTTGCGCCACCAGTCTTGCCGAAGAGGCGGCGCGACTGGATACCGATGACTTCCGGCCGCTGTTTTTTGCCGCCCGCACTGCGCATGTCTTCGATCCCGGCCGCGGCCGACGCAACGCGCTCGCCTGCCTCGACAGGCTGCGCACACACCTGGATGTCGATCCGAGGGAACCGCGGGCCCTGAACACGCTTGGTCCGATCTACAGTCTGCTCGGCGAACACGACCGGGCATACGCGGCCGTCGAGGCGCAGCGCGGCTGCCGCTCACCGTGCCTGTTCTACGACGTGATCGCGTTGAGCGAGATCGGCGATCTGGAAGGCGCGTCGGATGTCTTTGAAGAGGTGGTCGATCTCGGCTGGCGGCATTCCGCCTGGTTCATGGCCGAACCGGTGCTGGCGCCGCTGCAAGCCCATCGCCGGTTCCGCAAGACGACCCGCGCGCTCGGTCTCCTGTGACGCCGGCGGCGCCAGGCCGCCGGTCAGTCGTCCAGAATTTCGGTCTCGGTGATGTCGATGCCGAACCCGTCCAGACCCACATAATGCCGCTCGCGCGTCGACAGCAACCGGATCGACGAAATGCCGAGATCCTTCAATATCTGGGCGCCGAGGCCGATTTCGCGCCAGGTCTCGGCGCGGCTCTCGGCTGAGAGGTGCTCTTCGTTTTCCGCCGCCGCAAGACGGTCGCGCATGCGTTTGCTGGTGGTCGTCACACCCGCCGATCCCTCGCGTAGATAGATGATGACACCGCGGCCGTAATCACGCACCCGCTGCATGATCGCCGGTAGGGCCGGCGCCACGCCGAATACGTCGTCGACCACGGATTCCAGATGCAGGCGTACGGGTATGTCCCGACCGTCGCGGATGTCGCCGAAGACCACGGCCAGATGATGCATCGGATCGTAGGGCGTGCGGTAGATGATCGCCTCGCCCTCGCCGGCCAGCGTTTCGATCGGAAACGCATCGATCCGTTCGACGAGTTTTTCCTGGCGCTGGCGCCAGGCGATGAGATCGGCGACGGAAACCATGACAAGGCCATGCTCGGCGGCGAATTCGGAAACCTCCTCGCCGCGCTTGACCGTGCCGTCGTCGTTGACGAGTTCGCACAGGACGCCGACCGGCGGTAATTCCGCCAGCTGACAGAGGTCGACGCAGGCCTCGGTATGCCCCGATCGCATCAGCACGCCGCCTTCCTTGGCGATCAGCGGGAAGACGTGACCGGGACGTACGAAATCCTGGGCCGCTGCATTGTTGTTGGCCAGAGCCCGAACCGTGTTGCAGCGCTCTTCGGCGGAGATTCCCGTGGTCAATCCATGCCGATAGTCGACCGTTACGGTAAAGGCGGTGCCGAGCGGCGCGTCATTGCTGGCGACCATCGGCGCCAGATTGAGGCGATCGGCGGCATCGCGCGGCATCGGCGCGCAGACGATACCGCTCGTATGGCGAATGATGAACGCCATTTTTTCCGGCGTGCACATGGAGGCGGCGATGAACAGATCGCCCTCGTTCTCGCGGTCGTCGTCATCGGTGACAACGACGATCTCGCCGCGCTCGAAGGCGCGTATCGCCTCGGCGACCCGTGTCAGATCCCGCGTCATGCTCAATCCCGTCTTTCTCCGACCTGCGCGCGGTGGCGCAGGTAATGGTCTGCGATCACGATCGCCATCATGGCCTCGCCGATCGGAACGGCCCGAATGCCGACGCACGGATCGTGCCGTCCCTTGGTCCGCACGTCGACCTCGTCACCCGCGCGGGTGACGGAGCGTTTCGGTGTCAGGATCGACGAGGTCGGCTTGACGGCAAACCGCGCGACGACCGGTTGACCGGTCGAAATACCGCCGAGCACGCCGCCGGCATGGTTCGATAGGAAAAGGGGCCGACCCTCGTTGCCCTGGCGCATCTCGTCGGCATTTTCCTCGCCTGTCAGCGCTGCCGCCTCAAAACCCAATCCGATCTCGACCCCCTTGACGGCGTTGATCGACATCATCGCCGAGGCAATGTCCTGGTCGAGTTTGCCGTAGACCGGTGCGCCAAGACCCTCCGGCACGCCTTCTGCAACGATTTCCACAACCGCCCCCACCGACGACCCGGCCTTGCGAATGCCGTCGAGGTAGTCGGCCCAATGGTCGGCAGCCTGGGGATCGGGGCAAAAGAACGGATTGTCGTCGACCGCGCCCCAATTCCATCGCGACCGGTCGATGCGATGCGGGCCGACCTGGATCAGCGCCCCTTTGACATTCATGCCCGGAACCACCTTGCGGGCGAGCGCGCCCGCGGCGACCCGCGCCGCGGTTTCGCGCGCCGAAGAGCGACCGCCGCCCCGGTAATCCCGAATGCCGTATTTTGTATCGTAGGTGAAATCCGCGTGGCCCGGGCGATATTGCGCCTTGATCTCGGAATAGTCCTTGGACCGCTGATCGACATTGTCGATCTTCAGGCAGATCGGCGTACCGGTGGTTTTCTGGATGCCGTCGTCGTCCACCATCACGCCGGACAGGATCTCGACCTGGTCGGGTTCGCGCCGTTGGGTTGTAAAGCGCGACTGACCGGGCCGGCGCCGGTCGAGATAGACCTGGATTTCCTCGGCCGTCAGCGGGATCAGAGGCGGACAGCCGTCGACGATACAGCCAAGCGCCGGACCATGGCTTTCGCCCCAGGTCGTCATGCGAAACAAATGACCGAATGTATTATGCGACATCGTCGAAACCGGAATCCTGAGCCGACAGGCATGTATGCGCCGCGGCAACCATCCTTGGCGGGGAAGAAGTGCTGTCGCGATCGCGACAGCGGCCCGAGCCGCGCAAGATACCGCCAGCGCCGGGAGCGGTGCGGGTCGGACATGTTGGGAACCGGCGGTTCGTCTTTTAGGTATTAGGCGGATGCTGCGTCGGGGTCAAACCTGAACCGGGCGAACAGGGTCGGTGAGACAAGGCGTCTCGCCGGCCGCGATCTGTCGAGTTGTCGCGAACCAAACGCAGCGATAACGGCCACCGCAAAGTGTTGCGGTCCGGCGCTAGGAGACCGGCCGCCGCGACACCATCCCGTCGCGGCGGCCGGTGGTGATAAGGCTTACTCGTCGGTAATCGATTCCAGGAACTTTTTCAAAGCCTTGACCTGGGCCGGCGAGGCTTTTGTCAGTTCGGGAATGATCGTTACGATGTCCGGCCGGTCGGCGAGTTCGGGCAGAAAGTCCTGAACGGGACCTTCACTCTGCGTCTCGCCAATCAGAAAGGCGGCCGTGCACCCCAGCAAGCGGGCGGTGTGCACCAGCCGGGCGACGGGAAACCGGTTTGCGCCCGATTCGTACTTTTGAACCTGCTGGAATGTCAGGCCCAGATCATGCGCCAGCTTTTCCTGACTGATACCACGCAGTTTGCGCATGAACTTGACGCGTGCGCCCAGCGCCCGATCGAACTCGCGGGTCCGCTTGCGCATGTCGCCACCGATCGCTTCTTCGGGCATATTCGGCATCAGCGCCGATATTGGTGTGGCAGTATCTAGCATAATTATCTCACTTTGCTTCGCCGATCCGAACCGAGCTTTTTGCCCTTTTTTGTTCCGGTCGGCTTCTTGGCCATTTGCATTGCTTTTCGTTCTTACGCCGTTACCCCACCCACTGTATATTTATTGGCACCCGGGCACCGTCGTATGCTACCATCCGTATGCCGTCTCTATTAGAATGTCAATTTGCAATACGCTTCACCACGTTTGTGGTTGCAATCCCATTACTTTGGGCATGCTTTTTCTGTGCTTGATATTTTTTACAAGAACAGAAAACCTCAACTGAAGACGGCCCGGAATTACGCAAAGTCCACCTATGGACGCACGCCGTAACTCCGCCGGAATGCGAGGGAATGAAACCTAAAGTTTAATTCCGGTGCAGTGCCTTCGTGACGAAACGCTCACACGCGCAAGAACGAAACCATAATTCTCATAAAATGCTAATTTTGTCTAAATCATGACGCAGGTGCAGAACTTGCAATACGACACTTGCGCCGCCTACAGGTAATTTATTCATAATCGCTCCATTTTCAATACTATTAAATCTTAGGTTCTGAAATCTCGATCAGATTTTATGCTCAATTTCTGCTTAGAATTTGGGCTGCCCCAAGTACAGTAACTTTACGTTATAACCAGAATCTACACACTTTTTGCGCGACCGAATTTCAAATTTTCGTCAGAGCACATGCGACACCAACCGGCGATCGCCGTGCCGTGAGACCGGTTTCCTGCCACTGCGACGCATGCCCGCTATCGCCCTGCGCGGTGGGCGCGCCGGGTCAGGCAGCAATGCAGAACGCGCCGTGCGCAGGGCCGGGTCCGGCTTTCCGCGAACGGCGCCCCGGAAGCAAACCCCCGTTTTTCAAACACTTGAAACAGTGTCGGATATTCGAAGACACCGTGCCGGCAGCACAGGTCCTGCCGCGCCTGCCGTCAGGCGGATGCGGCTTGCACGGGCATCCGGCATTCGCCTGAACTTGTTTGCTTGCATTCGACCATGGCTTGGCCAACACAGGACAGCATGTTTATGAATGCGTGTCCCGGATCGTTCGTTTCCGGGTCGGTGGAATCGGGGAAGGAAATCCACAGATGATTCACAATCGAACAGTCCGGCTGCGGGCGCGCCCGGTCGGCATGAGCAAGCGCGACGACTTCGAAATCACGGAAGACCCGATCCCCGAGCCCGGCGCCGGGCAGTTTCGTGTCCGGCTGGACTACGTCTCCCTCGATCCGGCCATGCGGGGCTGGATATCCGGCGGCAAGTCCTATGTTGCGCCTGTCGCAATCGGCGAGGTCATGCGCAGCTATTCCGCCGGCATCGTGGAAGCTTCCAACCATCCCGATTTCCACGAAGGCGACGCGGTTACCGGGCTCTTCGGTGTCCAGACCCACGCGGTCAGCGACGGCAGCAACGGGGTCATCAAGGTCGACACGACACAGGCGCCGCTGCCCCGCTGGATCGGCGGGCTCGGCATGCCCGGCACTACTGCCTATTTCGGTTTGCTCGATATCGGGCAGCCGAAGGTCGACGAGACCGTCGTCGTTTCAGCCGCATCGGGCGCCGTCGGATCGATCGTTGGCCAGATCGCCAAGATCCAAGGTTGCCGCGCCGTCGGCATTGCCGGAGGTCCGGAAAAGTGCCGCTACGTCGTCGAAGAACTCGGCTTCGACGCCTGCGTGGACTATAAGGCCGGAAAACTGGCCGAAGACCTGAAGGCCGCGTGCCCGAACGGGATCGACGTTTATTACGAAAATGTCGGCGGGGAAATCCTGGACACGGTGCTGAGCCAGATGAACCTGTTCGGACGGATCCCGGTGTGCGGACTGATCGCCCACTACAACGACACCGAGCCGGCGCCCGGACCGAAGAACCTGCGATCGGTGCTCGTCAACCGGCTCACGATGCGCGGCCTGATCGTGTTCGATTTCATCAAGCGCTATCCGGAAGCCGCAGAGGCGCTCGGACGCTGGCATGCCGAAGGCAGGCTCACAATGCGCGAGGACATCCGTACCGGCGGAGTCGATGCCTTTTCCGATGTGCTCAACCTGCTCTATACGGGCGGCAATATGGGCAAGCTCATCCTGGACCTTCGGAATTGATGCCGATGGAATGGGGCGAACGGACGCTGATCATCATCCGGCATGGCGAAACCGACTGGAACCGCATCGGCCGCCTGCAGGGCCAACGCGATACGCCCCTGAACGATACAGGTCGCAGCCAGGCACGCCGCAACGGCACGGCCCTGGGTCGCTATATGGCTGAGATCGACATGAAACCGGAGGACTTCACCTGGTTCGCCTCGCCGATGTCACGCACCCGCGAAACGCTCGACCTCGTGCTTGAGAACCTGCCGACGCAAAACATCCCCTGCCGGTTCGACGACAGGCTGAAGGAATTCACTTTCGGCGATTGGGAAGGCCAGATCCTATCGGACCTGAAACGGCGCGTGCCCGACGCCTATCGCGCCCGACGCGAGGACAAGTGGCACTTCCAGCCCCCGAACGGTGAGAGCTACAGGATGCTGCGGGATCGTGTCTCGCCATGGCTAGACGGCACGGATGGAAATCTCGTCATCGTCACGCATGGCGGCGTCATCCGGGTGCTGTGGCATCTTCTGGAAAACCGGCCGACTGATCAGGTCACGGAAGAAGAAGTCCGCCAGGACAAGATCTATGTGTTCCGGCACGGCCGGCCGAGTTTCGTCTGATCCCGCCCGCCCGGGCGGGCAGCCATGGCGATCAGACCGTCGAAATGTCCGGCGCGTCGACCGCCTTCATGCCGACGACGTGATAGCCTGAATCGACATGATGGATTTCGCCGGTGACGCCGCGCGCCATATCGGACAGGAGATAGAGGCCGGCACCGCCGACCTCTTCGATGCTGACCGTCTTGCGCAGCGGCGCGTTGTATTCATTCCACTTCAGGATATAGCGGAAATCGCCGATGCCGGATGCGGCCAATGTCTTGATCGGGCCTGCCGACACCGCGTTGACCCGAATCCCCTTGGGACCAAGGTCCACCGCAAGGTAACGCACGCTGGCCTCAAGCGCTGCCTTGGCAACACCCATCACGTTGTAATGGGGCATGACCTTCTCGGCGCCGTAATAGGTAAGCGTCAATAACGAGCCACCCTGTTGCATATGCTTCTCGGCCCGCTGGGCTACGGCCGTGAACGAGTAGGCGGAGATCAGCATGGTCTGCGAGAAGTTCTCCGCCGATGTATCGACATACCGGCCGGTCAATTCGTCCTTGTCGGAAAACGCGACGGCATGGACGACAAAATCGAGGCCGCCCAATGCGCCCGCAGCAGCTTCGAAGACGGCGTCGATCGTCTGAGGTTCGGTCACATCGCAATGCCCGGCGACGCTCGCGCCCAATTGTTCGGCGAGCGGTTCGACGCGCTTCTTCAATGCATCGCCCTGATAGGTCAGGGAAAGCGACGCGCCCGCGTCGGCAAGCGCCTTGGATATACCCCAGGCGATCGACCGGTTGTTTGCTACCCCCATGACGAGACCGCGTTTTCCCGTCATCAACCCCTGAAAATCGGACATGCGCTCGCCTTGTCTCCCTTGCTCGGACCGGCCGCACGGCCGCCATCGGCGCGCAATTTCCGTCCGGTGGTCCTAATGGCATAGCCGGACGGGCGCTTCAAGAAGCGAACGGAGCGGTGTCGGCCGAGCCGGGTCCGGAAAGCCCCCGGCGACACTTTCGTGGCGGCCTCGACCTCCCAAACCGTGTGTCACCGCACCTCGCAAGACGCCTTTGTCAGGCATCGGGAAGGCGCACAAGTCGGTCCGGCGGGGGGCGCTTCAAGGCTCGGAATTTCAGCCCATATCAACGCCTTACGCCGTTTCTGCGGCAGCGGCTCAACAGGTTTCGGATCTGCTTCAGCCAGGCTTCATGTTCTGATTCAGCAGATGCTTATTCACATTGTATTTCAATGCATTACAATGCACTGCCAACAAATCGGCCTGGACCTCGCGCGCTGCGTGAAGGCAACGCTCCCGGCGCCGTGTTTCCTTGCAGACCAGAACGCGCTAGACAGGTCCGAACGCCCGATCGCAAAAAGGACTGACCCATGGATGGTGCGGATCCGTCAATCGATTCGTTTCTGGCCGAGGCCGGTAACGTCATCGGGGCCGGCCATGTGCTGACCGAACAATCCGACAAGGACGGCTACCTGTCGGAATTGCGCAAACTGTTCGTCGGAGACAGCCCGGCGGTTCTGCGGCCGCGTTCTACCAACGAGGTTTCGGCGATCCTTCGGCTGGCGAACGATTCCGGCATCGCCGTCGTGCCGCAAGGGGGCAATACCGGGCTGGTCGGCGGCCAGATCCCGGACATGAGCGGCAGGCAGATCGTGCTCTCGCTGTCGCGTCTCAACACGATCCGGGATATCGACCCGATCGGCAACACAATGGTGGTCGAAGCCGGCTGTATCCTGGAAACCATCCATCAGGCCGCCGACGAACACGACAGGCTGTTCCCGCTCACGCTCGGCTCCATGGGCTCATGCCAGATCGGCGGCAACCTGTCGACCAATGCCGGCGGCACCGCCGTGCTGGCCTACGGCAACACACGTGACCTGGTGCTGGGGCTGGAAGTCGTGCTGGCGGACGGACGGATCTGGAACGGCCTGCGTCGGCTGCGCAAGGACAATACCGGCTACGATCTCAAACATCTGTTCATCGGCGGCGAGGGTACGCTCGGCATTATCACCGCCGCGGTCCTGAAGCTTTTCCCGAAGCCGGCAACCCGTCACGTCGCCTTTTTAGGCCTCGCCTCTCCGGTCGACGCGGCCACTCTTTTCAACCGGGCAAAGGGCGCCTTTTCCAACGATCTGACGGGTTTCGAGATCATGCGCCGGACGACGATGGACATTGCCTTACGGCACATCGAAGGCGCGCGGGATCCGCTTCAATCCGCCCTTCCGTGGTACGTGCTGCTGGAGATTTCAGGCGGCCGCGATACCGGCGACCTGCAGCTGCAGATCGAAACATTCCTTGCCGAATGCTTCGAGGACGGGGTCGTGGCGGACGGGGCGATTGCGCAGTCCGACCAGCAGGCCGCGGACTTCTGGCACTTGCGGCACGGCATGTCGGATGCCCAGCGGCGTGACGGCGGCGCGATCAGCCACGACGTCTCTGTACCGATCGCCAGATTGCCCGAGTTCCTCGAAACCGGAATCGCGCGGATCGAAAATCTCGTCCCGGGATGCCGGCCGAATCCGTTCGGCCATTTCGGCGACGGCAATATCCACTTCAACGTCAGTCCGGGATATGACGGCGATCCGAAGGCCTTCTTTGACCGGCGCGCAGAGATCAACGACGTGGTGCATGCGCTGACCATCGAAATGGGCGGCTCGTTCTCTGCCGAACACGGCATCGGTCAATTGAAGCGGGATCTGCTCGCAGCCACGAAGGATCCGGTCGAACTGGCGCTGATGCGCAGCATCAAGCAAACTCTGGATCCGAACGGCATCCTCAATCCCGGCAAGGTCCTGTAAGGCCGCCGCGATGGTCTGATGCCTTCGGACCGGACGGGACAGCCCCTATGCCTGCGTCCTAAAACAGGTCCATCTGGCCGTCGCCGGCGGATCCGGTTTTTCTTGTTGTTTTGCGCGGCCGCCCGGTCTCAGTGGCAGCGGGCGCCGCGTCGGCCTCCTCGGTGCGCGGCAGTTGCAGGTCCGGTCGGTCGTTGCGCGCGGCATTGACGGCATCCCCCACCGCCCGGGCTACAAAATAATCGTCGGACGGAGCAGTCAGCAGACCGGCGACCTCGCGCGGCTCGACAACCGGGTCGAGCCAAAGGTCGAACTGCTCCGGCGGCACCACAACCGGCATGCGATGGTGGATCGCGGAGAGCGACGGCGTTGCCGCGGTCGTCAGGATTGCCACGGAGTCGATCTCGCTGCCGTCCTTTCCCATCCAACTGTCCCATACTCCGGCAAACGCCGTGACGGGACTGTCTGCAGGAGCAACCCAAAACGGGATCTTGCGGCCTTCGCTGCGCTGCCATTCGTAAAAGCCGCTCGCCGGAATCAGGCAGCGCCGGTGACGCATGGGCGCGCGAAAAGCCGGTTTTTCCGCCGCGGTCTCGCTGCGCGCGTTGATCAACAGCGTGAAACTGGCGGGATCCTTCACCCAGTGCGGCACCAGCCCCCAACGCACGAGTACCCCTTCGCGACCGGACGCAGAGGCCCTAACGATGGCGACCGGCTGGGTCGGCGCGATGTTGTAGCGAGGCGGGAACGGCTCGAGACCGGCAATCTCGAACAATTGTTCCACTTCCGACGGCGTTGCCGTCAGCGCAAACCGTCCGCACATGACTTTTTCCCCTTCCGTGCCCCTGATCGACCGTCCGGTTCCAACATAAGGTCAGGGTGGATAAGCAATACTAGGTATTTTCTGCATAAGACTTTGGCAATGTCCGTAAGTTAAGGTTGCTGAAACACGGGGACACACGACAGGACCGCGAAAAAGGGGCGGCAATCAGCGGGTAAATGGGCGCGACAGCAGACGAAACAGCGGACGAGGCCTTCTGCGAAGACCGGCTCAAAAAGGCCAACATCAACCCCAAGACGATGCTGGCGACGGACTACCTCAACCATTTCAACGAGGTCGTCATGCTCATGGACATGGTTGCCATGATGCCGGAATGCGCGGATGAAATCCTGTGCTGGGAACCCAGGACCTATCAAGCCCACTTCGCGGATTCCAATTTCGCCGAAAAGAACCTGGCAATCGCCGCCTATGAGCGGGCCCCGCGCCATGTGCGCCAGGCCTTCGACCACACGATTGCCGAACTCGATACCGTCATCTATTCCGTCAAGGCTCTTCTGCAAACCGAAGAGGCGGGCTCGGAGCGCCAGGCCCTGGCGATTGCCTCGATCCTTGCCGAAGAATTGCAGCCTTTGATGTGCAGGGCGAGCGGGATCGTGAACGGAACGCTCGTAACGGAAACGGAGCTTCCCGAGACCCAGACCCAGGATACGATCGACGCGCTGTTCAACTAGTACCTCGTCGCAGATATTTTGACGGTTTGATGGGGAAGACCCGTGCCTGGGCTAGGCGCGTCGCGCAGCGCGATCACAACGGCGATGTTTCGCCGTTGTCCTTTGCCAGACAAATCGGAAACATCCGATTTGTTTTTCATCGGGCAAGCGGCGCAACGACGTCCAGGCACGAGCCTTCGCCACCGAAGGCCGGCTTCTCCTGGATTTTGGACGTTGTTGTCCTGCTTAAGTGATGTAGTGCAAATCGGATGTTTCCGATTTGCTGGAGAGAAGGCAAAAGCGAGACATCGCTTTTGCGATCGCTCTGCGCAGGGCGCCTTGCCAAAATCCAGGACACGCCGGTCAAACCATCAAAATATCTGCGACGAGGTACTAGAGCGGTTGGCAATGCTCTTCAGGTGGCCCGGCGAGCTCTCAACTTGCGGCCTTACCGCACGATCCCCAGAACGGTGAAGAGCTGTCGTCAGCGGTCATTACACGACACTTGTGGTCTGCAAGGGTGAACCCGCGACGTCCCTTCTACGTGCCTTCGAAACAGATTGCGGTGCGAACCGGTTAGTCGCCAAACTGCAAAGCCGCGACCGCCAAATGATGGATTTGGGCCTCAATCTCCTTGAGCGGTTTGGTTGAAAGGGCGTCAATTCGAAAGTTTTTTCGCATCAGCGCCATGCCGAATAATATCGCGAGCAGCATCGCTGCACGCTCATCCGGATTTGAGCCACCAAGCTTTCTTGCCAGCGGATCCGCAAGGTTATGCTGAACCATGCCCCTTACAGTATCGCCCATCTCGGGGTCGATGACGTTTGCCAACAGCATCGTAAACGGATTGGCCTGATCTCCTTCCGGGTCAAACGGTTTGGAAAAACTTGCAACTGCAGCGGCCAATAAATCGTCAGGGCTTGCGTCCAATGCTTCCCAGGGTGCGATTTCTGCCAACGTCGCCTCAAAGAGCCCCTGCTTGCTTCCAAAGTACCGAGATACCAAGGCGACATCGACGCCTGCCGCCTTGGTTATGTCACGGACAGAAACGTTCGAATAACCGCGGGTCCAGAACAGCTTGCGGGCAGCATCAAGCAATTTTTTCCGAGTCGAATTCGGTTGGCTCATGGGGATTACGTAGCAAGTGATGGATTTTTGTCAACGGTTGTTGACTTCGTAATTTGCCAACCCCATATCGGCGTCAACAGTTGTTGACTCGATTGGAGAAACCCATGCCAAACACAGCCCTCATCACCGGCGCCTCTTCAGGAATCGGAGCCGAATTCGCCCGTTACCACGCAAGGAAAGGCGGCGATCTTGTCATTGTTGCTCGCCGAAAAGAGCCGCTGGACGCATTGAAGGTCGAACTGGAAAATGCCCGCTCGGTTTCAGTAACCGTTATCGACATGGATGTCGGCACGCCGGAGCAAGCCAAGAAGCTCTATGAGATCGTGAAGTCTCAGGGCATCGATGTGGATATTCTGATCAACAATGCTGGGTTCGGTGGCCATGGTGCGTTCCTTGACCGCGACCTTGCCACGGATCAGGCGATGATTGACCTGAATGTGTCCGCACTAATCACGCTGAGCCATCTGTTCGGCAACGACATGAAAGTCCGCGGTGGCGGCAAGATGCTGCATGTCTCCTCGACCGCCAGCTTCATTCCAGGGCCATACCAAGCCGTGTACTACGCGACGAAGGCCTTCGTGACATCGTTTAGTCAGGCGATTGATCAGGAGATGCGCAAGTATGGCATCACATCAACAGCGCTTTGCCCCGGCCTTGTTGAAACGGAGTTCGTTGCCTCGGCCAATTTGGAGGGGACCGGTCTGGCAAGACAGAAAGGCGCAACGCCGGAATCGGTTGCCAAATGCGGCTATGACGCGATGCTGAAAGGAGAGCTGATCGCCATCAACGATCGTCGACTACGGTTTATGCTCAATTGGATCACGCCGTTGGTCTCCCGTCGTCACGTTCTGAAAATGATTGAGGGTATGCAGACGAAATAGAGGCTTTCGGCCGATACAATTGAACCAAACCCAAATTCCATCGGGAATTGACGGCTGAACCTCTTGGCTTCCCTGTATGACAACGCCCAATACCCGTCTGCTCGATGGCGGAATTGGGTGTTATGGATGACGGTCGGCTCGGTCAGCACTACCAACCTTGGCAGACGCGAACCGCTTGCGGCTTTGGGTCAGAAACGCGCTTCACCACCCCGTCCCATCGACGGTACAAATGTCCCCGAAACTCGTCAGGTCCTGCCTCGCGTTTATCATACTCGCTACAATGAGTCCGTGGCGGGACACCCACATGTCCTCTCTGTAAGACTGAAGTAGCCTGCCCCGCAGCGTCCCTGCGGAACAGGCTGCTCACCACTCGCGATCCGGATCCTTGATCGGGTCGAGGACGAGCAGAAGCCGTGTCTCGTCCGTGCCCTCGATGGGCGGCGATCGGTGCAGCAAACCGGAATTCGGACGCTCAGGCCAAAGCGTGCCGCGCAACAACATCGGGGCGCCGGTGGGTGCGGTGAAGACCTTTCCAGGCTCGGTACCGTCGCTCGAGACGCCATATTGCGTTCCGGTTCCCCGGTAGGTGCAGATGAGACGCGCCGTGACGGCGTCGACATGAAACTTCCGGCAGGCGTTCGTCGCTACGACGTCGAAGCGCAGCCGCAGAAACGGTGCACGCATCAGACCCGCAAAGAGATCGGCCAATGAGGCTGTATCGTCGACCAGCCTTTTCCGTTCGGCGCAGTCCGGCGTCCCGGCTGCATCGCAGATCTGAACAACCGCCTGCCTGACCGCGCCTGGTGCGAGGATCACACGTGCTGACGGGAGCCGATCCGGTGGGAGCGCGTCGATCCAGGATTGAAAGTCGGCCAACCCGCGGCGGCGCCAGATGACAGCGGCACAATCCGGCTGTTGGATTGCGGACAGACCTTCGGGCGTATCCACCATGCTCACGCCGATGGCGGCATCCTCAACGCATTCGTCCAAAAGGGTCATTCTGCCGCCTCTGCGCGCCGCCAAAGCGGAAACGGGTCCGGCATGTCGGGAAGCGAGTCCGGGCCCGATGCAACGTCTTCGGACAGCAGGCATGCGTCGAGCCGCGCCTTCAACTGCGCCCAGTCGATGCCGGCGCCGATGAAAACGATCTCCTGCCTTCTGTCACCCCAGGGTTCCTGCCAACGCTCGGAAAGGTAAGACCGTGCGCTGTCATGATCCGGCCAACGATCCCTGGGAACGGCCGCCCACCACATGCCGAGCGGTTTGACGCTCGAAAGGGCTCCCGCGAGGGAAAATTCGGCCACCCATTCGGGCCGCGTTGCGATCCAGAAATGTCCTTTGGCGCGAATGACGCCGGGCAATTGCCCATTCAACACAGCCAGGATCTTTTCCGGTTCGAAGGGACGACGCGCCCGATAGACGAAGCTCGCCACGCCGTATTCCTCGGTCTCCGGCACGTGATCGGCGAAGCCGTACAGTTCCTTGGCCCACATGGGGTGCTCATGCGCCTTTTCGAAATCGAAGAGCCCGGTATCGAGGATCGTTTCCGCGGGGACGTCTGAATGGTTTGTCTCGATGATCCGTGCGTCGGCGTTCAGGCTGCGAATGATCTTGCGCGCAGCATCCACCTGGTTCGGCTCTGCGTCGTCGACCTTGTTGAGGATGACGATGTCGGCGAATTCGATCTGATCGGTAAGAAGATGGACGAGCGTGCGGTCGTCCTCCTCTCCCATCGTCTCGCCGCGGTCGCGCAGGAAGTCCTGGCTTACATAGTCCTTCAGCAGATTGACCGCATCCACAACGGTGACCATCGTATCGAGACGGGCAACGTCCGAAAGACTCTCGCCCTCCGTGTCACGGAATTCGAATGTGGCGGCAACGGGAAGCGGTTCGGAAATTCCGGTCGACTCGATCAGCAGGTAATCGAACCGTCCCTCCGCAGCGAGGCGACGCACTTCCGCCAGGAGGTCGTCGCGCAGGGTACAGCAGATACAGCCGTTCGACATTTCGACCAGCGTTTCGTCGGTGCGGCTGAGTTCGGTGTCAGCGCGCACAAGATCGGCGTCGATGTTGACCTCCGACATGTCGTTGACAATGACGGCGACCCGCCGGCCGTCCCTGTTGTTCAGCACATTGTTCAACAACGTGGTCTTGCCGGCGCCGAGAAAGCCGGAGAGGACTGTGACGGGAAGTCGATCGGTGGCTGGCATGGGCCCTTCACTCCTGATGGATTACAACGTAATGACTTGATCCGGAGCGGCCGGCGCGAGCGCGGCATAGAGCTGTGGAAAGCAGCCGGCCTGAACGCCATCAACGACGTCTTTCGGTGTCACTTCGCCTTTGCCGCATTGGTGCAGTTCACCCTCGGCAAGGTTGCGCCGGAGGGCGCACTGATCGCACATCATCAAGAGGATGTTCTTCTCCGCAGCGATGCGGGAAAGGCGTTCGCCGATCGGATCTCCCTGGCGAAGGGCGTAAAGATTGTCGTCGAAGAAAAACATGCCGACCACTTCGGCGCCGTGCTCTCCGGTCTCGAGCTGCGGCAGGATCATGGTCGCAAGCTTGTACGTGGCGGCCATGTCCGTGGCGAAGATATAGGCGACTTTCATACCCCGGTTCTCCGCTGGTGTTTCGGGTCGGCAGGATCCACCAGCACCGCTTTTCACAAGGTGCTCGGGCGTTGTCTCCGTCTGCCGCCATCCTGTCTGTTATGTTATTTCATTACATATAGCAAGAGACTCCCGGAAACGGGGAATCGCGGCACGTCCGGGGCTTCAATAGGAGTGGTTACTGTGCCCCCTTTTCAACGTCGAAGCGTCCTTCAACGGCCTCTCCGCTGCATGAATGCAAAGGCACACCCGTCGATCCTCTTGCATGGTGGAGCCTTGTTTCGACTACCGGTCAGCGCATTTCGGCTCTCCAGGAGGACGTCAATGCCGGGATGCGTTGGCATTCCAAGGAACAGGATGCGGGTGCCGTGCCAATCAGTGTCCGACGTGTTACGCAAACCAGATATCGCTGCGTGAAAGAACTCGGACGAAACAGCATGCCCTCAGACGCCTCCTTGCCCGACGACAGATCCTATCCGACGCGCCCGATGCTCGGCGTCAGTTGCGGCGTCTGGTTTGACGACCGGGTCCTGCTTGTGCGGCGCGGACGCCCGCCTCGGGAAGGCTATTGGGCGTTTCCAGGCGGGCTGGTGGAGGTCGGAGAAGCTTGCGCCGATGCGGCGTGCCGCGAGGTGCGCGAGGAAACCGGGCTGATGGTGCGCCAGCCGGTCTTCGTCGAATTCAAGGAAATCATTGAACGCGATCGGGAGGAACGTATCTCCCGACATTTTGTGCTGGCCGTCTTCGGGGCGCATGCCGACAGCGATGTGCTGACGGCCGGCGACGACGCGGATGCCGCCGAATGGGTTCGACCCGAAGCCCTCGGCCGGTATAAGGTGCTGCCCGGAATTGCCGAATCGGTGCAAAAGAGCCGCACGATCCTGGACGAAACGCCCGCATCGCCAAACTGACCATGAAACCCTGCCCGGACGGGACTTGCAGATCGATCCTCAAACGACCTGGCCATGCGGGCGCGCTGGCACGGGCCCTGATTGTGCTTACCTGCCTCGGTCTCGCCTCGCCGGCCCTGCCGCAAACCACCGATGACCGCTACGAATCCCTGTTGCTGAGGCTGTCGGAGATCCTCGGTTCTATTCATTTCCTGTCGACGCTGTGCGGGACCCAGGACCAACCCGGCATCTGGCGCGGCCAGATGGAAGCGCTGCTTGCGGCCGAAGCCGCGTTTCCGCAGCGGCGGCGTCTCATGACGATCCGCTTCAATCGTGGTTATACATCGTTCAAACAGGGCTATCGGACCTGCACGCCCCCGGCCATGGAAGCGCTCAGGCGGTACCGCGAGGAAGGGGCGCGGATCACGTCTGACCTTGTCGGACAATATGGTCAACGGCCGCGCTGAGAGCGGATTCTCGAGACGATCAGGCTTACCAGACCCTTACCGCAAGCTGGACATATTAAGTTTATTTGATATTACCGTTTCCAAAGCGCAGCGAAACTTTCTAGCATTCCATCGTCAAGGTATCCCTCGCACCGGCGACAACAGTCGGGCGAGGCCATTCGGGTTTTCGCAGTATGAACCAGGCTGAACAGCTCAAACGCATGCCCTTCGAGGAAGACGACGAACGTTTCGTCGCCCTCGGTTACATCGATACGGCCTGGGCAGACGCTCTGGAAGACGGAGTGGAGCCGGACGCCATCGCCCATGCGGCGCTCTTTATGGCGCTTGCCGATCTCGTCGCCGCCTATGGCGAGGACTCGGTCGCCGATCTCGTCTCCGGCCTTCCCGACAAGATCCGCGTCGGCGAATACAGCCTCGACCGCGAGCTGCACTAGGTCCTCATTGCAGAAATACTCGGGTCGTCATGCGGGATCGCTCCTGCTGACGCCGATCCTTACTTCGGACTTTCCTCATCCAATCGATGACCGGCTGGCCGCACCGTGCCGACGCACAGCCGGCCGCGGACGCCCGCGCGTCCAAACCATCCGCTTGGCGGTACGCCCGTTCGGGCAAGCCAGACAAGCATGTGCCGGACAACCGAACCGCCGCCCGAAATTCCCCGACCGGGGATCGCCGGCCGATTGGGGAGACCGCACCGCATGTTCCGACACGCCTGGTATCAATCGCTCTTTGAAAAACTGCCCGACATTCAGCGCGATGCAGCCGCTGCCGCGGAAACCCTCGGGCTCGACCGGTATGCCGGCCAGATCGGCACCTATCAGGGTTCGTCCGGCTGCCCGGCGCGTCTGCCGGACTATGTCATGGATGCGATTGCCGAAGCCAATGCGATCGACGTCCTGCCCGCCGTCCGGGTCGCCGACGACATGCGCCTGCTGGTCAAGGAAGTCTATGGCGACGCGTACGACGTCTGTGTGACCAATACGGCCGAAGCCTCGCTCCGCGTCGCCTTCGAAACCCTTGTCGCGCCGCCCAGCCTGCGCAAGGGCGATCAGTACCGGTCGCGCATGATCCAGATCTATGGCGAGGATGCGGAATGGGGCGGCGGCTACGGCCGCGCCTTCCCGCCCAAGTACCGGCATTTTGCGATGGACCGGACGGTTGCGGGTGGAGAACTCGGCATCGACGGGAAGAGCCTGAACAATCTCGACACCGTCTTCGTGCGGGCGCCGGGCGTCGCATACGAGATTCATGGCGTGCGGCAGAACACGACCGCCCTGATGACCGGGCTCGACGTGGACGGAACAGAGGCCGCCATGCGGCGGGCGGCAGAGCGTCATGCCGCCTATTGCGCCGCCGTGCATGCCGTCGGCTACGACACGCCGGGCTGGGGTTTCGGTCAGAAGGACGGTGACGGCGTGCCGGTGCTGATGCGGCGTCTGGCAACGATCGCACGTGAGTTCGATGTCCCCTACATTCTCGACTGCGCAACCTGCCTGCCGATCGTCGGACTGGATCCGCGCGACATCGACGCCGACATCATGATCTATTCCATGGACAAGGCCGGGCGGTCGCCAATCGGCGGACTGATGATCGGCAAGGAAGAGCCGATGAACGCGATCCGCAAGGCCATGGGCTGGATCGGACCGCGCGGCGGCGGCGTCTCCTCCTATTCCAAGGGGGTGTTTTCAATGCATGATCCGGGGCGCGATGCCCTGGTCGGCATGCTCGCCTTCCTGCGGGCCATGCAGGAGACGCCGCACAAGGTCACCGATCCCGTGGACGGCATGTACACGATCCTGATGGAGGAACTGCAGACCTTCTCACCGCGCCGGTTTGCCGACAAGCTGCTGGTGACAAAGAGCTATCACATGGGCGGACTGGAACTGAACTATGCCCGCACGTGGGACGGCGACGGCTTCGGGATCCCTCTGTTCAACCTGGAAGACATGTATTGCGGATCCAATACGATCGACGCCGCGCTGGTCGCCATGGGCCAGGCCGGCGCGACGATCTATGGCGGCAATGTGCTCATCGGCCCGGGGCTGGGCCTGATCGACCGGCACGGTGACCTGCGGCCGGACGCGACACGGGCGGCCTTCAAGGGACTTGTCAAGGCAATCGAGATCACGTGCCGTCATGCCGGGCTGGCTGACTGACGCCTCCTTTCAATATAGGCTGAAATCCTTGACATGACCGATATCCATCCTCTCTCCCGAATAAGGCCTGTCCTGGCCGATCTCGATCTGGTCGACGCCATCGCGGCGGGATTTGAAGCCTTTTCAAACGGCCTGGTCGAAGTTCCACCGGTAGGCGAATTGCTGTTTCCCGACCGGAACGGCGAAATGCACATCAAATACGGCGCGATCCGCGGCGACGACGTGTTCGTGGTCAAGGTCGCGACCGGCTTCTTCGGCAATCCGGCAAAAGGCCTGCCGCCGTTCGGCGGCTGCATGCTGGTGCTGAGCCAGGAGACGGGCATGGTCGTCGCGGTCCTGCTCGAAGAGGGCGAACTGACGAACCATCGTACAGCGGCGGCCGGGGCCGTGGCCGCGCGCTGCCTTGCTCCGCCGGATGTGGACGCTATCGGTATCTGCGGAACCGGCGTCCAGGCACGACTTCAGGCCGAATACCTGAAACGGGTGACGCCGTGCAGGAAACTGGTGGTCTGGGGCCGTGACCCGGCAAGAGCGGAAGCGGCGGCGATCGATATCGCCGATCTCGGGTTCACTGCGGATGTGGCGGAAACGCCGGCCGCACTTGCGGCCTGCGCCAATCTGATCGTGACCACCACCGCGACGCATCAACCCATCCTGCACGCCGCCGATATCCGACCGGGCACGCACATAACCGCGATGGGTTCGGACACGCCTGAAAAGTCCGAACTCGATCCGGCTCTGCTCGGTCGGGCGGACCGTGTGGTGGCCGACAGCCTCGCCCAATGCCGGGAACGCGGCGAAATCAGCCACGCTCTGAAAACCGGGATCCTGAAAGCCGACGCGATCGTCGAACTGGGAGAAGTCGTTGCGGATCGCGATCGCGGCCGGCCGAGCGCGGACTCCATCACCGTTGCCGACCTGACCGGTGTCGCGGTTCAGGACATCATGATCGCCAAGGCGGTCGTCGAGCGCCATGCCGGCGCTCCGGAGTGAACACAGGTCCTTGGCAGAACCATACGCACGCCCTGCCGATCGTATCTGACGGGAGCCCCCTTCATGCACGTGCCGCCCTTCCTTCTGGAACGCAACCAGACGCTCTACGAAAACACAGTCGACATCAATCTGACCGAGAGCGGCGTACACCCGGCGACGATCGCCGACATTCTCCCCCAGACAAGGATCGACGAACTGGTGACCCTGCCGCTCGGCTACGGGTATACCGATGGCAAACCCTCTCTGAGGGCGGCGATTGCCGACTGGCACCCGGGCGCCGGGCCGGACAACGTGCTTGTCGCCAACGGAACGTCGGAAGCGAACCTCCTGACCCTGATGACGCTTGTCGAACCCGGCGACGAGATCATCGTCATCGTGCCGAATTTCATGCAGATCGACGGCCTGGCACGCACGTTCGGCGCGCACGTGCGTGCCGTTGCGCTGCGTCCCGAGGACAATTGGCAACCCGATATCGGCGCCCTTGAAGCGGCCATCGGTCCGCGGACCCGCATGATCACGCTGTGCGATCCGAACAATCCGTCCGGGATCGGTGTCTCGGCCGCCCACCGCCGCGCGCTTGCGCGCCTCGCCGAAACCCACGGCGTCTGGCTGCACGTCGACGAAATCTACCGCGGCGCGGAGATCGAAGGAGACGTCGCCGCCACAAGCTACGGACTTTCGGACCGCGTCATCGTAACGGGCGGATTGTCAAAGGCTTTCGGTTGCCCCGGGCTGCGTATCGGATGGCTGGTGGCACCGCCGGAGATCGTTGCAAGAGGCCATCAACGCCAGGATTACACGACGATCGGAACCGGACCGTTGCAGCAGATGCTGGCGGAGGCGGTTCTGACCGAACCGACGCGCAGCCGGCTCCTGGCGCGCGGCCGGACCATCCTGAGGTCCGGCCGGGACCGCGTTGCCGGCTGGCTCCGTACCCATAACGGCTGGTCGTGGACCCCGCCTGATGCAAGCGGCATGGCGTTCATGGCTTATGATTTCGACATGCCATCCGAAACGCTGGTCACCCGCCTCAGGCAAGAGGAAAGCGTTTTGGTCTGCGCCGGATCCTGGTTCGGTATGGAAGGGCATATTCGCCTCGGCTTCGGCGTCGATCCGGCGCATCTGGAAGCTGGCCTTGCCGGCATCGACCGTTTCCTGGCCGGACGCGCATGAACGGGGAAACCGTTCTGGAAACGGTCGGCCTCAGTGCGACAATCGGCGGCCATCCGGTCCTTCGGAAGATCGACCTCCGCGTCAGGCGCGGCGAAAAGATCGTGCTGATCGGGCCGTCCGGGTCCGGTAAATCCAGTCTGCTGCGCGCGATTGCCGGATTGCTGCCGGCGGATGCCGGGCAGATCCGCCTTTTCGGCACGACGCTTTCGGGAAGCGGACAGGCATTGCAAGAGGCGCGCCGGCGCCTCGGCTTCATCTTCCAGGACTTCAACCTCTACGCCATGAAGACCGTCCTGGAAAACATCACGCTGGCACCGATCACGGTCGACCGGGTCGGGCCGGCCGAAGCCCGCAGCCAGGCCCTCGATATGCTGGCGCGCGTCGGCTGCGACGGGCTGGCCGAGCGTTATCCGAACGCCCTGTCCGGCGGCCAACGTCAACGCGTCGCCATTGCCCGCGCTCTGGTGATGAACCCGGAAATCCTCTTGATCGACGAACCGACGGCGTCGCTCGATCCGGAACTGGTCCGTGACGCACTCGATCTCTTGCTGGACGTGGCCTCGACCGGCAACGCAGCCGGTCCGATGACGGTGCTGTGCGCCACGCATGAACTGGCTTTCGCCCGACGCCTCGCGGATCGTGTGCTGTTTCTGGAAGACGGCGGGCTCGTCGCCGAGGGAGCACCGGATCTCCTGCTGGACGCCCCGCCAACGGAGCGCCTGCGCCGCTTTCTCGATCGGATGGGCCATGCTGATCGGGATGCTTCGTGACCGGCGCTGTGTACGCGCCGACCGGCTTCAGGCGTTACCGACGGAAAGCCGCCGTTCCAATGCGTTGATCGTCCTGCCCAACAGCAGGACAAACAGGAAATACAGGCAGCCGGCGCCAATCAGCGGCGTGAACGGGTCGAAAGTCGAATAATAAACACGGTTGGCGCTTGCCATCAGATCGGTGATCGTCACCAGGCTGGCAACCGACGTACCCTTGATGACAAACGTCACTTCGTTGCCATAGGCCCGCAATCCGATGCGTGCGGCATTCGGCAGGATCACGTGCCGCGCGACGGAGAACCGTGACAGACCGGCGACCCGGGCCGCTTCGACCTCGCCGCGCGGCACGGCACGCACGGCGCCGGCGATGACTTCCGACAGATACCCGGCCGAATTCAGCGACAGCGCGAGAATTGCGCAAAACACCGGCTCTCGAAACGCCTCCCACAACACTGTCTGGCGAATGATAGGCAGGTCCGGAGCGCCGTAATAGATCAGGAACAAGAGGACCAGAAGCGGAGCCCCGCGGAACACAAAAACAAAGGTAATGGCAAAGGCACGCGCGGCCGTGGAATCCGCGTTCCGGCACCACGCGACCGGCAGGGCGATCGCCGCTCCGATGACCAGGGTCAGCGCCGTAAGCCAGACCGTCTGTATCAGCCCGTCCAACAGCACAGGCAGATAGCCAAGCGCGGTTTCGAAATCCATCAGCATGGCCGTCAGGACCCCGCCGTCGGAACATGGCGGAACAGGCGTCGTTCCATGACGAGCTGGCCGATCATGGAAACGCCCGAGATCACCAGGTAGACCAAGAGAACCGCAAGAAAAAACGCAAAATAGTGTTTCGTGTTCTGCCCGGCCGTGCCGGCCTGGCCGATGAAATCGGTGACACCGATCGCCGAGACGAACGGCGTGTTCTTGATCACCACCATCCAGAGATTGGCGAGGCCCGGAAAGGCATAACGCATCGCAAGCGGCAAGGTGACTTTCCAGAAGGCAATGACGGGGCGCATGCCAAGGGCGCGAGCCGCCTCAAGCAGGCCGCCGGGCACGGCGCGCACGGCGCCCTTGATCACCTCGCTGGTATACGCCGCCTGAACCATGGCCAGCGCCATCACACCGGCGGCAAAGGCACTGACGGAGACCCGCGTGCTGATGCCGAAAAGTTCCAGAAAGCGTTCCGCGACAAAACCGGCAGCGTAATAGGTGAGGAAGATCACCAGGAGTTCCGGCACTGAGCGCATTACGAGCGCATAGCCCGCAAACAGGGCCGCCAGCGGGCGCGGCGCGTGCAGTTCGACGAGACCGAAAAGCGTGCCGGCGACCGTGCCGATCAGAAACGAGAGGACGGCGAGCGCAAGCGTGATGCCGAGGCCGTAGAGGAGTTCATCGCCCCATCCGGCCGCGCCCAGGGAGAAAAGCGACCAATCCACGCGCCTGCCGTCCTGTGCCTGATTTCAGCCGACCCGATCCGGATCCGGTTTACCAGAGGTGATCGGCCTTGACGTCTGTGCCTTCAACGAACCACTTTTTCTGCAGCTCATCAAACGTGCCATCGGCGTATATCGCCTTCAGTGCCGCGTCGACCCTGGCCTTACGGGCGTCGCCCTTGCGCAGCATCGCGCCGGCTCCGGCACCAAGCGCCTCGTCCTGAAAGAGGTCGCCGGCCAGTTCGTATGGCGCGCCTTCCGGGCGGGAAAGAAACTCCTGACCCGGCAGGGATTCCACAAACATCGCGTCGATGCGGCCGGCGACAAGGTCGGCACTCATCTGATCGATGTTCTCATAGGGCCGGATGTCGACATCGGCGAAATTTGCACGGGCATACTGATCCTGCGTCGACCCGCCATAAACCCCCAATTTGCGGCCGCCGAGATCGGCAGGGACATCCTTCAGCGCGCCCTTGGCCGCGAAGACCGCGCTGGCGACGCTGTAATAGGGGATCGAAAAGTCGGCGACCCGCTGGCGCTCGGGTTTGATCGACATGGAGGAAAAGATGATGTCGAACTTTTCCGCGAGCAGTGCCGCGATCGCGCCGTCAAAATCCTGTTTCACCCACGTGCAGTCGAACCCGGCGCGCTCGCAGACCGCATTTCCGAGATCGATTTCGAAACCGCTGAACGATCCGTCGGCCTCGGTGCGGCTGAAGGGCGGGAAAGACGCCTCCGTTGCCATGACGACCGGTTCCGCGACCGCGGGGCCTGCGAGCGCCAGCACTGTGGTTGCAATCAGTGTAAGCCGCCTGGTGAATGCCATGTCCAACTCCTTCGTTTCGATCCGTCGACGCCGCCGCAGGCCGTGCCCTCGAAGTCAAGACGAATGCCGGCCCGGCTTGCATCGCTATTCGTCGAAGTCTGCTTCGCGCTGGCCGAACTATCGCATCTTGCCGGCGCAACCGCGTGCCGCCGTGGTGTCCGAAGCGGCTGCACGGACCATCCTGCGCACCGGACCCGAGTTGATCGGCCCGGCGACATGGCGCATCGTGCAGTCTCGGATACGGGCCGCATCCACCGGGTGCCGCGGGCTTTCCGATTGGTGTGCACCCGCATCCCACGCCATCCAGACGGAGACCGCCCTTGATCGGCCGACTGAGCGATATCGACCTGCGCCTGTTGCGCGTTTTTGCAGCCGTGGTCGACGCGGGCGGTTTCTCGCTCGCTACGGCCAAACTGAATGTGGCGGAATCGACGATCAGCCAGCATATGACCGACCTTGAGAAGCGGCTGGGTATGCGGCTTTGCGATCGCGGCCGTGGAGGTTTCCGGCTGACCAAGAACGGCGAACATGTCTACCGGCTGACCATCGATCTCCTGACCGAAATCGAACGCTACCGCGATCAGGTCGCGTCGGTCCGCTCCGAAGTATCGGGAACGTTGCGCCTCGGCCTGCCGGACGGCATCATCACCCACCGCGCCTGCGGATTGCAGTACGCCATTGCGACCTATCTTTCGCAATATCCGGAGATCAACCTGGAAGTTGAAATGGCGACGCCGCGGGCGCTGGAAAAGGCCGTTCTGGAGGGCCGTCTCCACCTTGCCGTAGCGCCCGAACACCGCCGTGTCGCCGGCCTTAATTTCCGGCCGTTATTCGCGGAGCGAAACGCCCTGTTCTGCGGGCACGATCACCCGCTGTTCCGCCTGGCAGACGCCGACATCGAAGACAGTCTGCTAACGGGAGCCGGCCGCATCGCGCGTGGTTATCTCGACCGCTTCGACGAACATTTCTTCCCCGATCCCGACTACCGGGCGACGGTGCACCAGATCGAGGCCGCAGCGCTCCTGATCCTGTCAGGATCCTGTATCGGGTTTCTTCCCGAACACTTCGCCGCATACTACGTCGCAAGCGGGCAGATGCGTGCCATTCGTCCCGAACACTACACCTTTGAGAGCGCCTTCGGGAGTATTTCAAAGCCGGGCCTTGCCCAGGATCCGCGCATTGCCAACCTGATCGCCCTTCTGGAAACGCAAAGCCGCGACGCCACCGCCTGACGCGACCGCATACTGATCCATGCCGGCCGCTGTTTACGCTCGGACCGAAACGCCATATCGTTCTGCCTTGGTTTGGCACCGAGATAGGGCGAGGTCATCGATTCCATGCCGATTTACCGATCGAGCCTGACGAGCGTGGCGTCTGTTCTTGCCGCCACGCTCTTTGTCATCGCCGCCGCCGCTCCGGCGCTTGCCCATACCGGTGAGGGGTATGGCGGCGGCTTTATCGCTGGTTTCACGCATCCAATTCTTGGCTGGGATCATGTCGCGGCGATGGTGGCCGTAGGTCTGTGGGGCGCCTTCCTCGGCGCTCCTGCAATCTGGATCTTGCCCGTAATATTCCCGCTCGTGATGGCGCTCGGCGCCGTGTTGGGCATCGCCGGCATCCCTGTCCCGGCCGTTGAAACCGGCATTGCGCTCTCCGCGTTGGTGCTCGGACTGATGATCGTCTTCGCCGTAAAACCGCCGATTTGGGTTGCCGCCCTGATTGTCGGCGCATTCGCGATCTTTCACGGCTATGCCCATGGCATCGAACTTCCGGGGACGGTCAATGCCTTCGCTTATGCTGTCGGCTTCGTGATCTCGACGGGCCTGCTCCATCTCCTTGGTATCGCTTTCGGCCTTCTGGTGAAGTGGC
>JBCDLT010000065.1:0-39069 GCA_038745065.1 Pseudomonadota bacterium
AACAATAACTCAAAGTTTCACAGGGGACGGAAAGCGGGTAAATCTTGTTGCTTGGGTCTTCAATACGCCGGCGTCTGGCGATGATCGTTGTTCTGTCGGTTGGTATAACCGTTACCGGGGTCACGATCGCTTCGGTGCTTCGGGAAGCAGACCGCTCCGCTCGTGCCATGACCGGAGAATTGCAAGCGACCGCAGGCGTGTTCGCAACTGCGCTGTCACGTGCTGCCGCTGACCGGGACCGCGCCGCGATCTTTCAAGTTCTGAAGGCCATTGGTCGTGTGCCCGGACTGAGTTATGCGCGGGTAACCGATCCGTCCGGTCGGCTCTTGGCAGAGATCGGCTCGGGCGTTCGCCTCGTTGGGACCGGCGATCAAACAGCATCGGCGAATCTCATTGCCGTCTTGCGCGGCCAGGCCGCGGAGATCGAAGTGCCGATCATTCAAGCCGGCGAAGAAGTCGGGACGCTGACGCTGCTCTCGATCCCGGTCGACCTGTGGCCACGCATCTGGAGCGGCATGCGCGATTCCATTGCCTGGGCGGTTCTCGCCGGCCTGCTCGGCCTGCTTGTATCGGCGCGCCTGGCGCGGCGTATCGCCGGTCCGATCAGTGGCCTGGTCGGCACAATGGCGCGCATCCGAAGTGAAGGCGACTTCCGTCACACCGTCGAGCGTGCGCCGATTACCGAACTGGCTGAACTGTCCGATTCTTTCAACGACATGATCGCGCGGATTCGCGAACGCGACGAAAGACTGGCCCGCCACCGTGCCCGCCTGGAAGACGATGTCGCCGCCCGTACACTGGATTACCGCCTCGCCAAAGAAGAGGCCGAAGCCGCCAATGCGGCCAAATCGGACTTCCTGGCAACGATGAGCCATGAAATCCGGACGCCGATGAACGGCATGCTGGTCATGGCGGAACTGCTGACCCGGGCGGACCTGCCGCCGAACCTGATGCGGTATGCCGATGTGATCTCGTCTTCCGGCCGCAATCTGATGACCATCATCAATGACATTCTCGACCTGTCGAAGATCGAGGCGGGAAAGCTCGACCTCGAACGGGTCGACATCCGCCTCAGCGATGTGGTGCGCGACGTGCTGGTGCTGTTTCAGGAACGTGCGGCTGAGAAACAGCTCGACCTCACTGGCTATATCGCGCCGGACGTTGTCGACGGTGTCCGGACCGATCCGGTCCGCCTGCGCCAGGTTCTCGGCAATCTTGTCGGCAATGCCATCAAGTTCACCGAAACTGGACAGGTCTCGGTTACCGTCTCCGCCGCGTCTGACGCCGTTAATCCCGGCATGCAATCGGTCGAGATCGCGGTCCGCGACACGGGCATCGGTATCCCCGCCGAAAAGGTGGACACGGTTTTCGAGGCGTTTTCGCAAGCCGACCAGTCAACAACCCGCGAATTCGGTGGCACCGGTCTGGGTCTGGCGATCTGTCGCAAGCTGGCGCAGTGTCTCGACGGCACGCTGACGGCGGAGAGCGTGGTCGGCCAAGGGTCGATCTTTAGGGTCACTCTGCCGCTCGAGCCGGCAGCCGAGGAAGCGAAGCACGCGCTTCTCGACGGGTTTAACGTCCAACGAGCGGTGCTGGCCATCGACAAGACCGGCACAAACCAGGTCATGCGACAGGTCCTTGAGGACCTGGGGATACATGCGGTCTGCGATCTGCATGAACTGGCAGAAGGACCCGGGCCCGGTGACATCGTCGTCGGCGATCTTGTCCGCGTGAAAGCCTGCCTGATCGAATCGATCGAGAACCGGCCGGACGGTCCTTTCGGCATTGCCATGACGGCTTTTGGGGCACCAGGCACCGACGACGCGGTCGAAAAGGGTCACGCCGATGCAATCGTTTTCCGGCCGGCCCTGACGATGGATGTGGCTGCTGCCCTGCAAGCGCTGACGCCGCAAGGAAGAGAGCGGATGATCGCCGATGCGGGATCGAAGCCGGACCGAAGCGCTGCACAACAATGGCCCGATGCCCGCGTGCTTGTCGCCGACGACAGCCCGGTCAACCAGGAAGTGGCCCGCGAAGCGCTGGCCCGGTTCGGCATTGCGCCGGACATTGTCGAAAACGGGGCCGAGGCCGTTCTGAAAGCCGGACCGGGTTGCTACGACCTCATCCTGATGGATTGCAGCATGCCGGTCATGGACGGCTATGAGGCGACCCGGCGTATCCGGGCCAACGAAGTCGGTCGCGTGCCGATCGTCGCGCTGACTGCGCAGGTGATGGACGAGGCGCGGTTCGACTGGCAGTCGGCGGGCATGGATTCCATGCTGCCGAAACCCTTCACCCTCGATCAGCTTCAGGAATGCCTTACAGACAACCTCAGCGCCCCCGAAAGCCATGGCGGGACGGATCCGCAAGCCGGGCCTATCTCTGGGCCGCCGCCGGCGGTCAGCAAGAGCGAACCGGAAAGTCCGGCGCGGCATCCTCTGGCGATCCTGGACACCGGTCACCTGCAGACGCTGTCCGGCCAATTGGGCGACGGCGCATCGACCTTTCTGGACAACATCCTTTCCCTGTTCGAACAGCATGCGCCGACATCGTTCGAAACCCTCAAAGATGTGCTGACAGACGGCGAACCGGAGGCGGTCGCATCGGCGGCCCATGCGTTGAAATCGATGGCCGCCAATGTCGGCGCGCAAAGGCTTGCCGGATGCTGCGAAAAACTGGAACGTGCGGCGAAAGCCGGTGAAACGGGCAGCGACGTCGGTCCTGTGGTCGACGCGTTTGGCGAGACGATCCGGGCGATAGCGATTTTCAGATTGACGCTGGATCTCCCTTCGACCGCAACGGCCGAACGGGATCGCGCGTGATCGCAGCGCGCGCCGGCGGCGGCCGGCACGCGTAAATCAGGCCCCGAGAAAGCCTTCCAGCACGTTCACCGTGTTGATGCCGATTTCCTCAACCGCATAGCCGCCCTCCATGACGAACAGGGTCGGCAGGCCAAGGCGCGCAATGTCCGCGCCATAGGTCCTAAAATCCGCGCTCTCCAGGAGAAAGAAGGAAATCGGATCCTGCTTGAAGGTATCGACGCCAAGCGACACGATCAGGACGTCGGGTCCGTAGCTCTGGATCCGTCCAAGCGCATCGACAAGCGCCGCCCGCCAGGCGTCGAACCGGGTTTTCGGTGGAAGCGGATAATTCAGGGTGTAGCCCTCTCCGGGACCTGATCCCGTCTCGTCGGCGCCTCCCAGGTAATAGGGAAACGCGTCGAGCGGATCGCCGTGCAGCGAAGCAAAAAGCACATCGTTGCGGCTGTAAAAGATTTCCTGCGTGCCGTTGCCGTGATGGAAATCCACGTCCAGAATTGCCACGCGTTCGGCGCCGCCGTCGAGAAAACCCTGGGCGGCAATCGCCGCATTGTTGAAGAAACAATAGCCGCCGAACATGCCGGTCGAGGCGTGATGGCCGGGCGGGCGGCAGAGTGCAAACGCGGTCGTTTTGCCGCCGGCGATCAGGCGTTGAGCGCTGAACGCGACGTCGGCGGACACACAGGCGGCCTCATAGGTGCCGTCGCTGATCGAGGTTTCCGAGGCCAGCGCGTAATAGCCGATGCGGCCATCGATCTCGCGGGGCGGAACTAGCCGCGGCATGGCGCGAGAAGGCCAGCATGTGGCAATCGCCTCGCCTGCATAGCCGGCGGCCTTCCAGTCGCTCCAGCAGGTTTCCAGAAACGAGACGAAATCGGAATCGTGCACGCGCAACACCGGGTCGAGCCCCGCAGGTTCCGGTTCCTGCATCGGACCGATCCCGCGTTTTTTTAGGCGCTCCCGGATGTAATCCATGCGTTCCGGACATTCGAACGGCCGGACAAGTTCGCCGGCATAGAGCTCTGTCTTTGAATTGCGGAGCCGATGGCGCTCCGAATAGATGACGTCCATGCCCATACCCCGTTCGCCCGATGATCACGCGACTGTGGCGCGCCGCTTCGGTCCTGACAAGAGGCACGGTCTCTGCAAAAGATGGCCGCCGGAACGCAGCAGCACTCCGACGGCCGCCTCGCCAGTCTAACGGGAACCGCGATTGCGAAACAATCGGGTCAGGCTTTCAGTTTCAATGTGAATTCAGCGATGCGCTTGCCGAGCAGCCGCGCTGTTTCCAGGTCGCCGGCACGCGGCGCTTCTTCGGGAGAGGCGTCTGCGGGCGAGATGGCGAGCGCGCCGGAAAAGCCGGCGGTCCAGTTGACGTCGTCGGGACCGTTTTCCTTGTTGTTGGCCGGCATCAGGCCGGTACCGACCCAGATCTGTCCGTGCTGTTGGGAAAGCGTGATGAAGTAGGCGATCGTGGAGAACTTGTCGCCGTTGACCGATGCGGAATTGGTGAAGCCGCCGGCCACCTTGTCCTTCCACGCCGAGACGAACCACGGCTTGGAACTGGCATCGGCGAACTTTTTGAACTGCCAGGCCGGACCGCCCATATAGGTCGGGCTTCCGTAAATGATCGCATCCAGGCCCGCCAGCTCGTCCCACCGCGCCTCCGGCAGGTCGCCGTTTTGGTCGATCTCGAAATCCGTGACCGTCGTGCCCGCGACAGAGGCCGCGCCTGCATGGACGGCTTGCGCCTGTTTTTTGGTGTGCCCGTATCCGCTGAAATAGACGATGCCGATGCGTGCCATACTGTGCTCCTGCTTAAAAGAAGGGGGTGCCGAGCCTGGAAGGGTCTCGAAGGGAATTCCTGCTTTGTGGGTTCCGGTCGATTGGAACAAAACGCAGATAGGGGCTTTAGTTACTTTTGAAAAGTAGGCACTTTGTGGTAACTAGATATGTATATGGTAACAAAGGAATCGGTCATGTCCGAAACACACGACCACCAATCCTGCCCGATGGACTCGCTCTTGAGGTTGCTGATGGGGTCCTGGACGACGTACATCCTGTGGCTCCTGGGAACCGAAGGCACCTTGCGCTTCGGACAATTGAAGGCACTGATGCCGAAGATTTCGTCCAAGGTTCTGACCGATCGCCTGCGGCATCTGGAGCGCGCGGGTCTGGTCCATCGCGACTACCGCCCGACGATCCCGCCGACCGTCAGCTATTCGCTGACCGCGCGGGCGCTTGAACTGCGAGAAGTCCTGGAAGGGCTTAACGACATCGCGTTGCGCTGGCGTGAGGAGGACGAACGTCGCGAGTTGAGCGCCTGATCTCAAGATCCGCCCCAAGATCCGCCTGCAGGGGCCGTCATACTGCCGTTGATGCGCGCGGCATATCGCGCGCGATCAGATCAGGCCGGCAAACAGGTTGATGCTCTGTGCGATAAAAAGACTGAGGACAAACTCCATCGCCACCAGCGCGATGACCAGGCCGGTCGGACCGCCGAGCGCCGCCGAATAGACCTGATAGCGGAAGCGCCACAGGACGATCATGACGATAAGCGACAGCCACAGGAAGCCCGATTGCTGTAAAACACCGATCGCAAACAGAAGCGAGACAAGGGCGCCGGGGAGGATGGCCAGGATTGACGTCCAATTGTGCGCCACGATCAGGAGCGCGAACCGGTTGGCGATGTTGAGCGGGCCGGCGAGCAGCGCGATAACGGCCGGGAAAGTGACCCAATCGACCAGCGCCGACAGGTATTGCCAGGATACGAACTGTCCCAGTGTTGCCGGCTGAACCTCCGACGTCGGACCGAGATCGAGCCGGTGATTGGCCACGAAGATCAGTGCGTAAAATGGCGCCAGCACGACGATAACGCCAAATGACCGCCAGAAGCCGTCGAAACTGGCGTCGAAGGCCCGCAAGGCGCCGCGGTCGCCGCGAAACAGCGCCCAGGAATGCAGGATGGCTGCATAGACTTCGTTCAGAGTGATCAAAAAGCCGCGCGAGAACTCCTCTCGGCACCGTGCAGTGCCGGTCGGACATCTCTCCCTGTGTGGTGTCGAGGTACTAGGAAGTTCTACTTGAAATAGCGCTCCAGAAACGTTTCGTAAATCGCCGACAGGGCTGTCAGGTCGGCCACGGTGACGCATTCGTCGACTTGGTGCATGGTCTTGCCGACAAGGCCGAATTCGACGACAGGGCAATAATCCTTGATGAACCGGGCATCGGATGTGCCGCCGCCGGTCGAAAGCGCCGGTGCAATGCCGGTTTGTGCTTCGATCGCCGTCGACAGGGTCGCAATCAGGCTGTCCGACCGGGTTAGAAAGACATCGCTTATGCTCGGTTCATAGGCGATGTCGAACGGGCCTGCGTCGCCGGCGCTCTCGAGCCGTGCCGCGATCCAGCCTTTCAGCGTTTCTGCGCTCCAGGTGTCGTTGTAGCGCGCGTTGAAGCGGGCGGACGCATGGTTCGGGATGACGTTCCAGGCGGGGTTGCCCACATCGACGGAGACGATTTCCAGATTGGTCGGCTGAAAGTGTTCGGTACCTGAATCCGGTTGCCGTTCGCCGAGCGCCGCCAAAAGCCGGACCAGCCGCGGCACCGGGTTGTCGGCAAGGTGCGGATAGGCGACATGGCCCTGTTTGCCCGTCACCGAGATCGTCCCGGAGAGCGAGCCGCGTCGGCCGATCTTGATCGCGTCGCCAAGCCTTTCCGGATTGGTGGGTTCGCCGACGACACAGGCGTCGAACTCTTCGCCCCGTTCCGCGCACCAGCGCATCAGCTTGACCGTGCCGTTGATCGCCGGACCTTCTTCGTCGCCGGTGATGAGAAGCGAAAGCGTGCCCTTCGGTTCGCCCTCCCGGGCGATGTACCGGGCCGCCGCGGCGGCGAACGCGGCGATCGCGCCTTTCATGTCGACGGCGCCGCGCCCGTAAAGCACGCCGTCCTCGATCACGGCATCGAAGGCGGGGTGGCGCCAGGCGGTTTCATCGCCCGGCGGCACCACGTCCGTATGGCCGGCAAAGGCCAGATGCGGCGCGCCGTCGCCGATCCGTGCAAACAGGTTTTCGATCGGCGGTGTATCCGTGTCGCGGAAGACCGGACGCTCCACCGTGAACCCGAGACCGCCCAGCAGATCGGCCAGATAGGTCAGTGCGCCGCCTTCCTCAGGCGTCACGCTCCGGCACCGGATGATCGATTGCGCGACCGCTACCGGATCCGCCGGAGCCGGCTCCGATCCGGGCGACACATCAGGATTGTCCATCGCAGGGCCTCCCTTCAGGTAAAAAACAGCGGCATGGAGAGGTCACGGTGGTGGCACGTTGGGCCGGTCGCCGAAGCGATTGGGTCCGGGTTCACCGGGGAAAATGGCAAGAAAGACCACAAACGCAATGTTGACGAAGGGAAAGATGAGCACGATCGCGAACAGCCCCGTCCGACCGATATCGTGCAACCGTTTGAAGGCCAGCGCGAATTGCACGACCTGTGACAGAAGCAGGATCGGCAGCGCGTATTGCGAAAGCTGCACTTGCTCGTTTTCGACAAGGATCATCGGGCCGAGCGCGACGGCCGCCAGCAAAATCGCAATGATCAGGGAGAGCACGAAGGGCTCGCGTCCGATCCGGCCCCGGAACCCGAAGAAACACCATAACAGGGTTGGCAGGTCGGCTGGCGGCATTTTTTGTCGGCTATCCCCTCAATCCCGCAGAAGATCGTTGATCGACGTCTTCGATCGCGTCTGGGCGTCCACTTGCTTGACGATCACCGCGCAATAGAGCGATGGCGTCGGACTCCCGTCGGCGCGGGGCTTGCCTGGCAGCGTACCGGGCACGACGACGGAATAGGGCGGCACCGATCCGATATGCACTTCGCCGGTCGCCCGGTCGACGATCTTGGTCGACGCACCGATGAACACGCCCATCGACAACACCGCGCCTTCGCCCACGACAACGCCTTCCACGACTTCGGACCGGGCGCCGATAAAACAATTGTCTTCGATGATGACCGGCCCGGCCTGAAGCGGTTCCAGCACGCCGCCGATGCCGACCCCGCCGGACAGGTGCACGCTCTTGCCGATCTGGGCGCAGGATCCGACGGTTGCCCATGTGTCGACCATCGTGCCTTCGCCGACATAGGCTCCCAGATTGACGAAGGACGGCATCAGCACGACGCCGGGCGCCACATAGGCCGACCGCCGCACGACGCAGGACGGCACGGCCCGGAATCCGGCGGTTTCAAAATCCGGTGCCTGCCAGCCGTCGAACTTGGAGGGCACCTTGTCCCACCACACCGCATCGCCGGGTCCGCCGCGGATGATGTCCATTGCATTAAGGCGGAACGACAGAAGAACCGCTTTTTTCAGCCACTGGTTCACGGTCCAGCCACCGGCGCCCTTCTCGGCAACCCGAACGGCGCCGCGATCCATGAGCGCAAGGGCTGTTTCGACCGCATCGCGCACGGCGCCCGTCGTTTCCGGACCGATGGTGTCGCGATCCTCGAAGGCCGCGTCGATCGTTGCTTCCAGGGCGGACAGGTCGGCGGGCGCGTTCATCGAATTACCTCGCAGGCATGGCAGGACAGGAAAATCGCGGCGGACATTAGCTGCCACCGGGTTGAAGTCAACCGCAAGGCGGCCGGCAGGCCCCGTCAGCCGGAACCGCCGTGTCAGTGCTCGGATGCCTTCAGCACATCGTTCAGGAAGTCGGCCAGGTGATCGGTCACGAAAGTGACATGCGGCGCGTCCTGCCCTTCCAGTTCCCATTCCTCGTGAAACACTTCTCCGGTGCCGCGCGGGACGACCAGGGTCGTCACCATGCCGAGGTCGTGCGGCACGACAAGATTGCGATGCAGATCCTCGAACATGGCGGCGCGGGCCGGATCGATCCCGGTGCGGGCGATGAACTTGTCGTAAGTCGCCTGTTGCGGTTTGGGCAGCAGGTCGGCCGCGACGATGTCGAAGATATCATCGAAATGGTCGGTAATACCGAGCCGTTCGGCGACCTTCACCGCATGGCTGTGCGAGCCGTTGGTAAAGACGTATTTGCGCCCGGGCAGGGTTTCGATGGCCCGGCCGAGTGCCGGGTCCGGCTCGACCCAGGAATGGTCGATGTCGTGTACATATTCCAGAAAGTCGTCCGGATCGATGCTGTGTTCGATCATCAGGCCACGCAGCGTCGTGCCGTATTGCTGATAATAGCCCTTCTGGATCGTGTGCGCTTCGTCGGGTGCGATATCGAGCAGCGCCGAAACATAGGCGGTGATTTTCTGATTGACCTGTTTGAACAGGTCCGTGTGGCGCGGGTACAGCGTGTTGTCGAGGTCGAAGATCCAGAAGCGCACGGGGCCGAAGGCGCTGAAATCGGACAGATGGTCGGTCATGGCGATCCGTGTCTCGGTCGGCAAAGGTCAGGGTACGAAAAGCGTGCCGGCGCCGCCTTCGGTGAACAATTCGATCAGCACGGCATGCGGGACCTTGCCGTTCAGGATCACGACGCCTTCAACGCCCTGTTCGATGGCCTCGATACAGGTCTCGACCTTGGGGATCATGCCCCCGTGGATTGTGCCCTCCGCAATCAATCGCCTGGCCTCGGCGACCGTAAGGTCTTTGATGAGCGCCCCCGATCGATCGAGGACACCGGGAACGTCTGTCAGAAACAGCAGTCGTTTGGCGGCAAGGGCGCCGGCAATGGCTCCGGCAAACGTATCGGCGTTCACATTATAGGTCTTGCCGTCCTCGCCGAGCGCCACCGGCGCGATCACGGGAATGATGGCGCTTTCCGCCAGGATGTCGATCACTTCCCGACGCACACGTGTCGGCTCGCCCACATATCCGAGGTCGAGCACCTGTTCGATGCTGGAATCGGTATCGGCGACGGTGCGGGTGAGCTTGCGGGCCGTCACCATGCCGCCATCCTTGCCGCAGATCCCGATGGCGCGGCCGCCTTCCGCGTTGATCGCGGCAACGATATCCTTGTTGATCGAGCCGGCGAGCACCATTTCCACGACTTCGATCGTCGCGTCGTCGGTCACGCGAAGGCCGGCCTTGAACGTGCTCTCGATGCCCAGCTTGTCGAGCATGCGGCCGATCTGCGGGCCGCCGCCATGCACTACGACCGGATTGATGCCGGATTGTTTCATGAGCGCGACGTTGCGCGCGAACGCCCGGGACAATTCCTGGTCGCCCATGGCGTTGCCGCCGTATTTGACCACCACCGTGCGTCCGTCATAGCGCTGCATGTAGGGCAGCGCTTCGGAGATTGTCTGGGCTCGCGTGGTGAGCGGGTCTTGAATATCGGTCATGATCCTGACCTGTCGGGAACACATCCGTGCGGCCGGTCGAACCGCGCTCCTAACAGGGATTGCAGGGGCGCGCAAAGGTTTCTTGATGGTAAACACTTGTCATGCATCGTGCGAGACATCACTTTGTTACCTAAGCGTTTTCAAGCAATGGGGGAGCCGGATGCGCCGCGATATCTTGAGCCTTTTTTGTACGATCTGTATTTTTGCTACTGCTTTTACTGTCGGTGTTCCCGAGGCCCGGGCCGATTCCTGCTGGCTTCATAATGGATCGTTGATGCGTCTGAAGGCGCAGGGAAACAACAGGTGGATCTATTATGAATCGCCGCGCCCCGTCTTGCGTGACGCAGGTGTGCGGCCGGGCACCTTGCTGTTCAACGGCGTCAAAAACGGCAATTGGTATTCCGGGACGGCACGTGTGTTCTCCAAATATTGTCCTGGCGAACCGTTGAAATATTTCGTCGAGGGCCCTGTGCGTGGCGATCAGCGTCAGGTTACCATCCGAGGGACGCGGGAGGTCTTCGCCCAGTGTCGTGCGACCGGACGAAGCAAATCAGATATACTTGTATTTAACTACAGTCACAGGTGCTGAATACGATAAATTCGAAGAATAAATACCAAAAAAGAAGTATTCATTCGTATAATTCAATTTTATCTTGAATCTCTTGGTGTCAATTCCCATATCAGGCTCATAAGGTGACTGACATGAGAGGAATGATGACCAACTCCAATGCACTCCGGCCCGCATGGACTCCGTTGACCATCGGTCTGATGGTGTTGGGATTTGTCGTGTTCTGGCCGCTGGGATTGGCGATGCTCGCCTATATCCTGTGGGGTGACCAGTTTCAGGACATGTTCCGAGACGCCCGGACCCATTTTGACAGGATGATGCGGGAAAACTGCACCGGCAACCGGCAACCTCGCGCCGCGCGTCCGGCCTATACGGGCAACGTGGCCTTCGACGATTTCCGCGATCAGGAAATCGAGCGGATCGAGGAAGAGCGCCGTCGGCTGGACGACGAGCGTCGCAAGATCGATGCCATGGAAGAAGAGTTCGATGCCTTCCTGCGCAACCTGCGCCGTGCAAAGGACCAGGAGGAATTCGACAAGTTCATGGCCGCGCGTGACGCGACCCGTCCGCCCTCCGGGACACCGGACGCCAACGGCAACAACAACGCCGGCTAACGACCGGCATACAGGTCCGGCCGCGTGGACGGCCGGACCGTAGTCAAGAGGCGAGGATCGGCACGATGCTTGTCGACAAGCCGGTTCTCCACAGCTAGGATTGGCTGAATTCAGCGCGCCCTCGTGAAGGGCGCATTTTTTTTGTCCCGCGCAATGGAATTCGACCGGACGTCATGTCAGATTCTGCAACGTCGATTCGCCGTCGGACCCGAAACCCATGACCTGGCGCTTTCGGAAAACCTCACGTTATTTCAGGGAGTTACTGGGCTTGCAGCGCGCCAGGAGCCGCCAGGATTTTGTCAGGGACATCATGCATGTCGCACTGGACGACGAGACGATCGACGTCCGGGTGCGAACCCATCCGAGAGCCCGCCGGTTTACGCTTCGCGTACCGTCGAACGGTGAAATCCCGGTGCTGACGATGCCGCGCGACGGCAGCGAACGGGACGCGGCGGAATTCCTCAAAAGGCATGGCGGATGGCTGCGGACACGTCTCGCGGAGCGACCCCAGCGTATCGCCTTCGAAGACGGTGCGGTCATCCCGGTGCGCGGGCGACCGCATGTGATCGAACATTGCCCGAACCGTCGCGGCACCGTTTGGCTCGATGAGGAAGCTGGCGAACGTCTGCTGTGCGTGACCGGCGGAGAGGCGCATGTGGCCCGGCGCGTGACCGATTGGCTCAAGGCCGAGGCGCGGCGTGATCTGGAACCGGCCGTGCAGGATTATGCCGACCGTATCGGCAAACCGGCGAAATCGATCCGCATCGGCGATCCGAAGACCCGCTGGGGATCCTGTTCTACGACGGGTCGGCTGTCGTTTTCCTGGCGTCTGGTCATGGCGCCGTCTTTCGTGCTGCGTTATCTCGCCGCCCACGAAGTGGCGCACCTGCGGGAAATGAACCACTCGCAGCGCTTCTGGTCCCTCGTGCGCGACCTGTCCTCCGAGACCGACCGCGCGGAGGCCTGGTTGAAGACACACGGCCGGTCCCTGCACCGCTACGGGTGAGCGCCCGTGCCGCCGATATCGTTGCAAGCCGTCAGCCCGGTTTCTGCTGCAATGCCTCAAGGCAGGCCACGATCGCCGCATCGTCCGCTTCGCCTTCATGGATCGCGCAGGCGGTGAAGAGCTGGATCGGACTGTCGTCGGCGAGCGGCAGGACGGTCAGGCCGCGTTGCAAACGTGTGATCTCCCGGGGTAGGAGCGCGACCCCGAGTCCGGCCTGGGCCATGGCGACAGCGGCCAGAAAACTCTCCGCTTCGGCGACAATCCGCACCGAGATCCCCAGATTCTGGGCAAAGCCGACAAGGCTGTCATAAAGACGGGGTGCGCGGCGCCTGGGATAGAACACAAGGTCCTGTGCAAACAGCTCTCTCCAATCCGCCTGCGGTGCGATCTGAAAAAAACCGGGATGGAAGACCGCAAAGAACGGATCGACGGTCAAGTCATGGACGATCAGGCCGGACCGGTCGAGCGGGGGATGCAAAAGGCCGATATTGATGTCGCCGTTCCCCAGCGCTGATTCCTGTTCGACGGTTCCGAGTTCGCGGATGAGGATTTGAATGTCCGGCCGGGCTGCCCGAAAGGCGGCAATGCGATCCATCAGGCCGGATACTTCGACCGCGGATGTGATGCCGATGCGGATCAGGCGCCCGCCGCCGGCCGCTGTGGCACGGGCTGCACGCTTGGCCTGGTCGACGCGATTGAGAATGCCGATCGCTTCGGAACGAAAGGTGATGCCGGCCTCGGTGAGGCGCACCTCACGGGTGGATCGCGCGAAAAGCGGCGTCGCCAGAACGTCTTCCAGGCGTTTGATTTGCACCGAAAGCACGGATTGGGTCACGCCTGCGCGTCGCGCCGCCCGCCCGAAATGCAATTCGTCCGCCAGAAGCACGTAGAGCCTTATCGCCTTGAGCTCCAAGAAATCTCCTAAAAATTACGCCTTATTATTCGCTAAACACGAATAATGACGACGCCCTTTGAATTTGTCCAGGCCGTCGGCGGGTCCATCTCGCAGCACAGGACGCCGGCCGGACCTTCGGCGAGGGCGCCATGGAGTGAGAGGACAAACACATGAACAGAAGACTTTGCATTGGCACGTCTGCAGTCGCCGCAATGCTTGCCGTGGGGCCGGCAGTAGCAGAGGGTGCCGCATCCCCGGCGGTATCGGCCCTGGCGGGTATCGAGGGGCGGGCAATCGTCTCGATCCATGACGGGGACATGCTCGCATCGGCCTATGTCAACGGCAGATTGGGGCCGACCGAAAGCCCGGATGCACTGACCGTATTGTCGCTGTCGGACCTGTCGGTCGCCACTATTCCGGTTTCGAATTCGGTGGCCGGGGCGCCGACCGCGGTTGCTGCGACGCCGGACGGGCGGTTTGTCGTCGTCTCGGAAAGTTTCGGGGCGCGGCCAGCGGAGGCGGAAACCTTTCGCGACCTGCCGACAGGTTCGCGGCTGACCCTGGTCGACATCTCCGATCTGGCCCGGCCGGAAGTGGTCGATACGGCTGATATCGGAACCCGTCCGGATGGCCTTTCGCTGAACGCCGGAGGTACCCTGGCGGCCGTCGCCTTGCATCCGCGGGACGGACGCGGGATCGCGTTTGTTCCCTTGGACGGCAATCGCCTCGGGGACGTCTCCTATGCCACGTTGCCGGCAATCGGTGCCGCGCAGCGCATCTCCCATGTCGAGTGGCATCCCACAGGAGACTTCATCGCGATCCACACGGTCGATGAGGCGCTGGTGCATTTTGCGCGGGTCGTCGTTCAGGACGGATCGGTCGGGCTCGAGCCCTGGGGCAATCCGGTCCGCACATCGAAATATCCTTTCATGGGCCGGTTCACGCCGGACGGGACGCTCTACCTCACCGGCAACCTTTTTTGGGGGCCGGACGTTCCCGGAACCTGGACCGAAGCTGTAGATGGTGACGTCATGGCCATCCGGTTCGACGCGGCACCGGCAGAGGGCGATCCGCGCCATCTGATCGTCGGGCGGGCGCCGACGGGAGCGTCGCCCGAGGGCCTCGCGATTTCCCCCGACGGCCGGTGGGCGGTGACCACCAATCTGGAGATATCCTATGCCCCGGTCGATGATCCGCGCCATACGCCCTACGCGTCCCTGACGCTGCTCGCGATCGATCCGGCCGCGGGAAGCCTCGAGACGGCCGGAACCTATTACTTCGACGGCATTCTGCCTGAAGCTGCGACCTTCGATGCGTCGGGACGCTATGTGGCTGTGGTGAATTTCGACCAGCATGTCGGCGGCGCACCGGGCGGATCGATCGATTTCTGGCGCCTGATTGACGGCAATGCGCCGAAGCTCGTGAAGACCCGAACCAGCGTGCCGGTATCCCACGGACCGCACTCGACGACACTCGTCAATTGATGGATCCGGCGGCCGGGTCTCTGGTCAGGGACCCGGCCGCCCGGTCCAGTCCGAGCGGCGCCCCTCGACCGGTCTGCGCCGTTGGTATCAGACGTTGCGCTGCCAGTAGGCATTTGCCGCCGCGACCGTCTGGAAATTGGTTGCGACGACAGCCGACGCCGCGATCAGAGCATTGGCGTCGGTCTCGTAGACCGCGCGCAATCGCGTGCGGATATCGGCATCGGGTTGCGTCAGCTTCACGGCCCTGCGCGCCAGAGTGATCGCCAGGGCATATCCCTCTTCAGGGGTGTCGGTTTTCAGGCTCGGTAGCCAGGATTCGGTCATGGCTCGGATCTCCCGATTGGGGCAAGGCGGTGCGCCTTGCCCTGTCGATTGCACTCATTTCACCTTGCCGGGCAACGACAGGTCGCCGGAGGCTATGTCGAACACATCCGTCACACAGAGCAACGGCGCATGGATATTGGCGTTGACGCGCAGCGCCGACGTGACGCCGTCATACGAGGCGCCGGCAACGCTGTCCGGATCGGCAAACGGCACAGTGACCCGCACTTCCGGTCCGTCGAACAGCGGCGTGTAACCCGGACTGTCGATGAAAAGAGGCAATCCGGGCCAGGTGGCCGGCATGGCTGGGCGGCTTCCCTCCGGGATATCGCGCACGCCGAGTGCGCCCGGACCACAGGCCTCGTTGGGATGCAGGACCACCCAATGGCTGTGCCAGAGGTCGCCGTCATTTGCCGGGTCACCATCGCCGTTTTCGTCGAAGAACGGCGTGTCGTCGAAATCGGGATGACTGGTGGCTGCGAGCGCCAGGATGCCGGTCCCGCCTTCGAAGCCGACCGCGGACGGATCGAGCGATGTCGGCCAGACATAGGCATAGACGGAGGCACCGCCGAGCGCGCCGGTCCTATCCGGTTTGTCGGAGCCGGCCGTGCCTCTTGTGGTCATGTGGAACGTCACGGTGCGGCCCTCGCGGTGCACATGCGCGGCCAGAATGTCGAACGACGCGGTGATCTTCTCACCCGCCGGTGAGGCCACGGCGTCCTTCTGGTGGATCGCATGGTCGCCGTCGGAATGTGCCGGAAAGGCGGAAACCGCGATGCCGGCACCGATGACGAGTGCCGCCGCGGGGATGGACAGGGGGACGAACGGGGTCATGGGAACCTTCTCCTTGCAGTTCGTTCAGGTGGTGAAAGCCATTTAGTAGCGACTCGCTATTATTGCAATTATTATTTCGACTCGCTATTTAAAAATCATGCAATCGATCGACGTCGGCGAGATCAGAGAAGTGCTGGAGAGGCTCGGCCGCCTCGCCGCGGCGGAGGAATGGTCGACCGAGCTCAACCCCGCCCAGCGTGCCGCGCTTGATTATCTGGCGCGCGCCAACCGGTTCTCGCGCACGCCGTCGACGATCGCCGACTATCTGTGCACGACGCGCGGCACCGCTTCTCAGACCCTGAAAGCTCTCGAACGAAAGGGTCTTGTGGAGGCGCGAAGGTCGGCGGCCGACAAACGCAGCATTTCATACGACCTGACGCCCGCCGGGCATGAAGCGACCGAACACCGTGGCATGCTCGAGTCGGCAATTGCGGATCTGCCCACGGAAATGGCCGAAAACCTCCATGCTACACTTCGCCGGATCGCCCGGGACGCCCTTCGCCGACGCGGCAATCGTGCGTTCGGACACTGCCGCACTTGTCGGCATAACGGATCCCGGCCGGGCGGTGCCTATTGCACGCTGCTGGACGTGGCGCTTGAACCGCATGAGACCGGCCAGATCTGCCATGAACATCAGGAATGACAGAGTGTCGTTTGCGAACGCACCGCAGCGGAGGGCGGCATGACGGTCAGGCGTATTGTCGCAAACATCGAGGCGGAAGACTTGTCGAAGGCGCGGGCCTTCTATCACGATTTCCTCGGTCTCGACGTGCTTATGGATTTGGGCTGGATTCTCACTTTCGGCTCGGATCGCATGGCATCGGTCCAGGTCAGCCTGGCGCGCGAAGGCGGGTCGGGTACGACCGTGCCTGATCTGTCCATCGAAGTGGACGACATAGACGATCTGTACCAGCGGGCGATCGATGCCGGATTTGACGTCGTCTACGATCTTGTCGCCGAACCGTGGGGAGTTCGCCGGTTTTACGTCCGCGATCCGTTCGGCAAGGTGATCAACATCCTGTCCCACGTTTGATGAGGCGGGTAGATTGCGCAAAGCAGACCGGGCCTCTGTCCGCCTGCTGCCTGCTGAGATGTCGTCGGGATCCGCAATCCCGTTATGACGGGCCACGAGGCCGGTGCGCCTATACAGGCGGCCCGCACGTCGGCGATTCTGCATTGACAAAAAATAGCGCTTCGCGCGCTGTGGCGCGAAGCGCTATCTGTTTGGGATCAGAAAGTCCGTACCGGGATTAGCTGAGCAATCCTTCGCTCTCGACGGTCGCCCAGATTTCTTCCCAGATCTTTTTCGCCCGACCACGCTGTCTGACGGCCTTTGCCGCTTCGAGGTTATCGGTCATTCCGTCTCCCCTGACGATGATCAGGCCGACCATGCCGATTGCGGCATGCGGAACGCATCGATAACCGTAAACGCCCGGCTTTTCGAAAGTGAGGGTCAGTTCCTCGTTTATCTTTCCCTTCCACTCTTCCGTGCCTTCGGGAATCATGCCTTTGTTGGATACGGAATTGTGGCCTTTGTCCGATGCCACGAACCGTACGCTGTCACCGGGTTCGACGGTTTGGATAAGCGGTAGGAATATCATCCGCTTTTTCCTGTCGTCAGGGTCTACGTTCAGCATTTTGATGTCATGTGTGGTCGCTGCAAGCGAAGGCCGCGTCAGCGAAAGCGCTGCCATCCCGGCCAACACCGTTCTTCTATCGACTATCAGTGGCATTCTTGGATCCTATTAGCCTGACGTGACCGAACGTTACCGATCACGGTTTGGGCAAAGCCCAAAATTTTGATTGACGTTTCCAGACGGTTCAAGTCTTGTAAATATGACTAATAATGTCAAGTATTGATCGCTTCCGGGGCGTCCGCTAGGGGGAGTTATGTCATTGTTTAAAATACTTAATCTGGCAATAGCGCTTCTTGGTGTCGCGGTTTCAACGCTGCAGGCGGCGCCGACAGACGGATCCGCCGAGACCCCGATGGATGCCATGTGCCGGGCCCATCCTGTGTCTGCCATCGAACAGCGCGCCAAGGACGGCGATCCCGATGCCCAGTTCCATCTTGCGACTTTCCTGTTGCACGGGTTCTGCGTGCCGCAGGAGGTCGAGACGGCAATCACCTGGTTCCAGCAGGCAGCTGTCGGCCGCCACGCTGAAGCGGCCTTCAGCCTGGGGCAGATGCACCTGAAAGGCACGCTTGTCGAACTGGATCTGGAAGCGGCCGAAGGCTTTTTGAGAATTGCGGCCGATCAGAACCATCAGATGGCGCAGCATCGGCTCGGTTTGACCCTCCTGTGGCGTGCGGCGACGGCGGAGCAGCGCCACGAAGCGCTTTACTGGTTGGGGGCTGCCGCCGATCAGGGCCATGGATTCTCTGCCGTATCGATCGGTATGCTTCACCAGAAAGGCATGCACGGCGTCACTGAGGACAAGTGCGTTGCCCTCGACTGGTACGAAAGCGCAATTCTGATGGGCTTTGATGACAAGGCCGGCCTATACCGGAAACTGCGGGACCGCCAGAAGGCCCTGTGCTACTAGAGCGCTTGTTGAGCCCGTGCCGATCGCCGACAAGCCTGCACCGAATGCCGACGAGAAAGCGCCGGAACGGCCGATTTCCGATACATGGTCGACAACGTCGACGCGGCGATCCGCTTTTACATTGACGCGCTCGGGTTCACCCTGGAGCAGCAATACGGGCCGGCCATGGCGATCCTGCGGCGCGATGACCTGTCGCTATGGCTGGCCGGACCGATGGCGTCGGCTCGAAAGCCGATGCCGGACGGCACGATCCCTGGACCGGGCGGATGGGCGCGCATCGTGCTGCGGATGGACGATCTGGAAGCGAAAGTTGCTCAACTGAAGACGGCCGGGGTCACATTTCGAAACGACATTCTGACGGGGCCCGGCGGCAAACAGATCCTGTGTCTTGATCCTTTCGGGAATGTGATCGAACTCTTCCAGCCCGCATGAGATGTCCGGTCGAAAACATCCCTTTTCGACCGGAAGACAGGTAAGCCTCATTGCACAAGGTGAAGCAGATGGGCGCCGCGGGGAAGCGAAACGGGTTCACCGTCTTGTTCCAGGCGCGGTTGGCCCTGTCTGGAAAGGCGCCAGAAGCTGAGGCTGCCGCCCTCCCGATCGTCATGCTGGAAGGACGTTACGGCAACATGCGAACCGTCAGCGTCGAAGACAATGCCCTGCGGCAGAACCACACCGTGGAGGCGTGTTACTCCGTGCGGCGTTAGGCGTCCGTTCGTCGGATCGAAACCGAAAAGCGTCAGTTCGCTGAATTCCGTGCGTCCGGGATGGTTTTCCGGTAGCCAACTCGCCGCCATGTTCAGGCCGACGATCCAGCGTCCGTCCGGCGACAGGGCAAAGTTTTCGACATATCCCATGCCGGCCGGGACATGACCGAGCCGGGCGTGCTGGACTGAGGCGCTTTCATAGGCCGTCACCCGATCGTTCGCGCGCCTCGGCGGCGAATTCGGCACGTCGTCGGCATCGAAAGCGAAAACCGCGAACAGGCTCGTATTCTGACCGTAGGCGATCTGCGCCATGTCGCCGGTCGCGGTAATCGTCGTGACAATGAAGTGCCGCCCGTCAGACGTCCACATGCCCTTGCCGGGAAGCGGAGCGGTTCGAAGCGGTTCGCCCCAGGGCGTAAGGCGACCGTCGTCAAACCGGTAAAAGACGACCCTGTCCGCACCCCCGAGCGTTAAGGCGGCCGCCTGACCGGAAGGGTGCCATTTGAATTCGGGCACGAAGCTGTTTGGCAGATCGTCGATCCCGAGGTCCTGGATGACGGGTTCTCCGAGCCTTCCCTGGTCAAGCGGGTAGAACGCAATCTGCCCATCGAAGGGCAAGGTGACGGCAACCAGGGTTCCGCTCGGATGAATGTCGACCGCCGCGGTCGGTCCCGGCGCCTCGACCTGTTGGACGATGCGGGGTCCGTCCGGCGTCGAGACATCCACCACGGTGATACGGTTGCCGCGCGGAATGTCGGCAAAAGCGCTGGCATCGTCAGGCGGCTGGCCAAACGGTTCCGTAACGATTGCAAACCGACCATCCGCACTCATCGCCATGACGTTCGGCCACGTGGCGACCGAGTTCGAAACGCCGACATCGCGACGTTCCGCTTTCGGATCAAGCGGAACAAGGCTTAGCAGGTCGGGTCGACGCGGACCGAGCCTGCCGTCGATATATCCGCTGGCCAGCATGGCACCGTCGGACAGCACGACAACCGCGCGGCCGTTGAATTCCGGCGGCACGGCGAGGGCCGTGCCGCCGGTCAATGTCATAATGCCAAGGGCGGCAAGAAGAGATGGACGCATGAAGTTGGTTCCTGAGTTCGGCCTTTTGGGTGAGGGGCACGTCAGGAAGATCGGCTTACCTTGTAATAAGGTCCAACAAGTTTGCAGGCATCTCTAATTAAGTTTGTTTATTACAGGATGGATTTTCTGAGCCTCAAATCCCTTCTCGTCCTCTCAAGGACGCTGAACTTCAGGCAAGCCGCTGAACACCTGAACATGACACAGCCGGCGCTGAGCCTGCGTTTGAAGCGGCTTGAGGACGAATTGGGGTTTCGGCTGTTCGATCGGAACCGCGTGCATGTTGCTCTTTCCGCGGAGGGGCACCGCTTCTTGCCCCATGTTGAGCTGCTTCTGGCTCAGGCCGAACGCACGCGTGTTCAGGCGCAGCGCATTGCCCAGGGTGAATCCGGCCATCTCGGCATCGGCTTCACGCCGGTTTCCTTCTTTGCCTATGTTCCGGAACTGATTCAGAAGTTTTCGGCCCTCAATCCGGAAATCGATCTGACGCTCAGCGAACATGTCTCCGGTGCGGTGGAAACGGCGTTGACGCAGCACGATATCGACGTCGGATTCCTGCATCCTCCGGTCGTCGCTACGGATCTCGATCTAGTGGCGTTGCAAGGTGAAACGTTTTCGGTCGCGCTTTCCACTGCGAATCCCCTGTCCGGAAAACAGCGTCTGAGCCTCGCTGACCTTGCGCAAGAAGACTTCATTCTGCCCCGTCGCAGCATCGGGCCAGCCCTCTACGATCGCATCGTCGCCCTGTGTCAGGCAGCAGGTTTTTCGCCCAGGATTCGACAGGAAGTGACATCTTCGGTCGCGGTTCTTGGATTGGTGGCTGCAGGGCACGGAACGGGTCTGGTGATTGAGGCGATGGCCAATATGACCCGCCCCGGCCTTTGCTTTCGACCGCTGGAAGGGCCCAAACCGCATTTGCCGTTTGCGCTGGCGACGCGTCGGGACGACACATCCCGCGTCGTGACGCGCTTCAGGGACTATATTCAGGCGCAGGCCGGCACCTGATTGCACCGGCCGTCCCGATCAGTTCCCGCCGAAAATCCGCTTGAGGAAGCCGGGCATGCGTCCCGGTTCCGGCGGCAGCACGGGGCTCTCTTCCGCTGACCCGCCGCGGCGGGGCGCAGCGACCGGTTGCACCGCTGCCGTTCGGGTCATGTCGGCGCCCGGAAGCGCCGCGGGCGGAAGGCCTTTGTGAGCGACTTCCATAAACCGCCGCCACGATTGCGCCGGCATGTTGGATCCGGAAGCGCTGCGGCTCGGCGCGCCGTCGTCGTTGCCGAACCAGACCCCGGTCGTCAGGTGCCCGGTATAGCCGACGAACCAGGCGTCGCGTTGGTCCTGGGTCGTCCCGGTCTTGCCGGCGGCCGGGCGGTCGCTGAGCGCGGCCCGTTTGCCCGTCCCCGTCTTCAGCGCCTCGGTGAGCATGTGGTTCATCATGCCGACATGGTCGGGATCGATGACCGCGCCGGGACCCGAACCGTCACGCTCATACAGCACTTTGCCGTCCTTGGTGGCGATCCGGCGCACCACATGCGGCAGGATGCCGAACCCGCCATTGGAAAACGGCACATAGGCGGCCGTCAGTTCCAGCGGCGTGACCTCCGAGGTACCGAGTGCGATCGAGGGGTGGGCTCGGAGTTTGGACCGGATACCGAGCCGTTGCGCTGTGGCGACGACGTTGACCGGCCCCACCGTGTGGGCGGTTGTGGCGGCAACCGTATTCATCGACTTCGCAAGCGCCGTCGTCAGCGACACCTTGCCGTAATATTTGCCGTTCGGAGCGGTCGGACGCCAATTGTTGATGCGCACCGGTGCATCGAGTCGGATGCTGGACGGTGTGAAACCCTGTTCCAGCGCGGTCAGATAGACAAACGGTTTGAACGTCGATCCCGGCTGGCGTTTGGCGGAGACCGCGCGGTTGAACTGGCTCTTGCCGTAATCGCGGCCGCCGACCATGGCCTTGATGCCGCCGCTGCGGTCGATGGCGACGAGCGCGCCCTGGCTGACGCCGCGTTTCTCCCCGTCCTCGGCCAACGCGGAACGGATGACATCCTCAGCCGCCTCCTGCAGATGCATGTCGATGCTCGTGTCGACGACCAGATCGCCCGGTATCTCGCCGATAAGGCGTTTCACTTCGGACAGCGCGTAGTCGGCGACATAGTGTTCCGCCCCGCGTGTCTGACGCGCCGCTGAAATCGCGGCCGGTGACGCCAGCGCGTTCGCCGCTTCGGCTTCGGTGATGAAGCCTTCCCGGTGCATCGCCATCAGCACCACCTGGGCGCGTCTTTCCGCCCGGTCCGGATTGCGTTTCGGTGAATAGATCGACGGCGCCTGCAACACGCCGGCCATCACCGCGGCTTCGGCGATCGTGAGTGTCCGGGCGGATTTGTTGTAGTAGCGCCGTGCCGCCGCATCGATACCGTAGGCGCCGGAGCCGTAATACACCCGGTTGAGATACAGTTCGATGATCTCGTCCTTGGAGAAATTGTTCTCAAGCCACAGCGCCAGGACGACTTCCTGCATCTTGCGCTTGATCGTGCGGTCCGGCTTCAGGAACAGGTTCTTGGCCAATTGCTGGGTCAGCGTCGAGCCGCCCTGAACCAGCCGGCCGGCAGTGATGTTTGTCACCATGGCCCGCGCCAGGCCGATCACGTCGATGCCGAAATGCGAGTAAAACCGCCGATCTTCGATGGCAATGATTGCCTGCGGCAGATAAGGCGGAACCTGTTCGAGCCGGATCGCCTCGCCGCCGGTCTCCCCGCGATTGCCAATCAGCGCACCGGCTGCTGACACGATCTGTACGTTGGGGGGTCGTTTCGGTACTTCCCATTCGGAAGCCGGCGGCAGGTAGGCGGCGTAAAAGCCGAGCATGCCGGCAAACACGATACCGGCCCACACCCCGGCGACCGCTCCCCAATAGGCGATGCGCCCGCTGGCGCGCGCCAGAAACGGCAGAAGGCCCCGCTTGCGGCCGCGCGCCGACCTGGCGGGCTTTCGGCCGCGGGCCGTCGATTTGCTCTTCGACCGGGTTTTCGGCGCCGCGGCGTCGGATTTCTGGGATCTGGCGGGCTTGGCCGCCTTCTTTGCCGCAGGCCGTTTTTTTGCCGGCTTTGTCAGCGTGCGATCGTCGTCGCCGAGCCGCAGGTCAAGCGCGCCCGCCATGCTCGTTGCGATGTCGAATATTGGCTCTTTCCGCCCTTTTGGCGGTCTTTTACGCGCCATGAACAATCCGGTGCGATCGTAGGGTTTTGAAGATGCGGGTGATTTCGGACCCTATTACCGTCTCATTAAGGTGCGGTAAAGGAATGGCACGACTCCGTAAAGTCCTTTATACCTCGACTTCCTCCAGCTCAGTACCTCCCGGCCCCGCATGTTCACGCTTGACCCCAGACTGGCATCGGATTCCTATCCCGTTCACCTGCTGTCGCTGTGCGATGTGCGCTTGAAACGCAATTCTGCGGCGAATCCCTGGCTTCTTTTGGTGCCAAGGCGCCCGGATCTCGTTGAAATCCATGACCTTTCACCGCAAGACCGGCATGTCCTGATCGATGAAGTCGGACAGGTCACCGCTGCCCTGAAATCCGCATCAGCCTGCGACAAGATCAACGTTGCCGCTTTCGGCAATACCGTCCCGCAAATGCACGTCCATGTCATTGCCCGTTTTGCCATGGATCCGTGGTGGCCGGGTCCCCTCGACATGACGACATCCGGTGAGCCCTGGGATGATGCCGCCCGGCAATCGTTCTGCACCCGCCTCATTGATGCCCTCTGAAAAACTGTGTGAATAGGCTGATCGGCGCCCTCGGCTGCGTCGACCCGCCCGCAAGGACAAAGACGCCATGGTGTCTCTCTTGGCCAAGTCGCCCTTTCCCGACTATGAAGCGTCCGCGGTCACCGGATTTTGCGGCAACAATCTTGACCGGGAAGCGCTGAAACGCCCGGACCGGGCCTGGTTCGACGCCCAATGGCAGCGCCCGGACGCAGCCTGTCTGATTTTCTGTACGGACCGTCCGGTTCTGGATGTTGCCGGAGAGCGTCCGCGTGCCGCGCTTCCCGCGTCGTGCGCCCCGGATTTTGGCACCGACATGCAGACTACAGTTTTCCTCGGCATGCAGTCGGGCAAGCCCTTGTTCGCTGCGCTTGCCGGCATCGAGGACACAGCGATCGAGGCGATGGGCTCCTACAAGCTTATTGACCTGCGGTCGCTGGCCCGCCAGGGCGTCATGACCCCTGATGAGCTCGGCGCGCTGGCCCAGGGCAGAAGCCTTTCGCATTGGCATGACAAACACCGCTTCTGTGCCAATTGCGGCGCTCCGACCCGCATTGCCGAAGCCGGATACCGGCGTGATTGCGATGCCTGCGGCCACAAGCACTTTCCGCGCACCGACCCGGTGGCGATCTGGCTGACCTTGTCGGAGGGTCACGTTCTGCTGGGCCGTTCCGGCCGCTTTGCCGACAGCATGTATTCCTGCCTGGCCGGTTTCATCGAACCCGGCGAAACCATCGAGGACGCGGTACGCCGGGAGAATTTCGAGGAATCCGGCGTTCGCGTCGGCCGTGTCGCCTATCACGCGAGCCAGCCGTGGCCGTTTCCGGCCTCCTTGATGATTGGCTGTTATGCCGAGGCACTGACCACGGACATCCAGATGGACGATGAGGAACTGGTCGACTGTCGCTGGTTCAGCCGCGACGAGGTCGCGGCCATGCTGGCCGGGTCGCATCCGGAGGGCAAGACCGTCCCCCCCGACATGTCCATCGCCTATCGGCTCATCCGCGATTACGTCGAGGCCGGCTGGTAGCCGTCAACCGGACCTGTAAACCCGGTCTGCCGCAAATCGGATGTTTCCGCTTTGCCTGGCCGAGCGACCTGATTTGGACCAGAAAGGCTCTAGGCTTCGAGCCCCGGTCGCAGGTCGCGCGTGCTTTCCGGCTCGCTGATCTTTTCGCGGAACGGCGCGGCCGGAAACACACCCAGAATCCGCAACTCGCGGGAAAAGAACGCCAATTCCTCAAGTGCCAGCGTCAGGTCCTTGTCGTCCGGATGCGCTTCGACTTCGGCATAGAATTGCGTGGCGAAGAACTCACCCTCCAACTGGTAGGATTCCAGCTTTGTCATGTTGACGCCGTTCGTTGCGAACCCGCCGAGCGCCTTGTAGAGCGAGGCCGGCACGTTGCGGACCCGGAAGATGAACGACGTGACGCACAAACCGTTGCCGGCAGCGATCGGGACCGCGTCCTTGCTGAGGATGATGAAGCGTGTCGTGTTGTGCGCTTCGTCCTCGATGTCTTCGGCGAGTATGTCGAGGCCGTAAATATCAGCGGCGAGACGCGAGGAGATCGCGGCCCGGTCCGGCTCGTTCGCCTCGGCGATTATGCGGGCCGAACCGGCCGTATCCGCACCGACTACCGGACGCAGGTTCAATTCCCGGATCCGTCGGCGACACTGGCCAAGCGCCTGGACGTGGCTTTGCACGCTTTCGATGCCCGCGAGCGTGGACCCCTTGGGCGCCACCAATTGGTGGTGGATCGGCAGGAAGTATTCGCCGACGATGTGCAGCGACGATGTCGGCAGCAGGTGGTGGATATCGGCGACCCGGCCGGCGACCGAGTTTTCGATCGGGATCATGGCGAGTTCGGCACTTCCCGTTTCCACCGCCGCAAAGCAGTCCTCGAATGTTGCGCACGGCACGGCCTGGGCGTCGGGATAGACTTCGTGGCAGGCGATATGCGAATTGGCGCCGGGTTCCCCCTGGAAAACGACTTTTTTCACTGTATTCACTCCGGCTCGGAACCCGGTTCCTTATCGGCGTTGTGTTTCGCCGCTGCTTCTTTTCGTTCCCGGACCAGCGTTTGCGCACGGTCCAGGTCGGTTGGCGTGTCGACGCCGAACGGTACTGTGTCGACGATCGCAACGTCGATGCGCATGCCCGCTTCCAGCGCGCGTAATTGTTCGAGCCGTTCCCGCTTTTCCAACACCGAGGGGGCGAGGCCGACGAAGCGTTCTAAAGCCTTGCGCCGGTAGGCGTAAAGTCCGATGTGGTGATAGAGCGGCCCGTCGCCGGACGGCGCGGTCGCGCGGGTAAAATAGAGCGCCCGCAGCCGGTTTGCCGAAACCGGAGTGCCGACCGCTTTGACGACGTTGGGATCGGTGCGTTCCCTGGGATCGGAAATTGGGGCGCAGGGTGTTCCGATCGCCACGTCCGGATCCTCCAACAGGTCGACGCAGGCGCGGATCGTATTCGGATCGACACTTGGAAGGTCACCCTGCACATTGACCACGCAGTCGAACGCGTTGCCTGGATCGATCTGTTCGATTGCCTCGAAGATGCGGTCCGAGCCCGACGGATGATCGGTGCGGGTCATGACGGCCCGCCCGCCTGCGGCTTTTACGGCCGCTGCGATATCGGCATGGTCGCACGCGACCGCCACCGGCCCGATATCCGCTTCCACGGCCCGACGCCACACATGCACGATCATCGGTTCACCGGCGATAGGCGCAAGCATCTTGTTCGCCAGCCGGGTGGCGGCCATACGCGCCGGGATCAGGATGATGGGGGTCATGAATTCAATCGGTCCGATGAGAAGGCGATGGTGTCGGTTGGCTGGCGCCGATTGCCTCGAGCCGAAGGCGGCGCGCCCTGCGCATCGCCGGGAAAAGGCCGGTACCGGCGGGATATTTATACTATCGAGGCGCTTGCCGTCGGTCGTTCGTGTCTGTAGTGGAAAGAGCGTCTTTTGCGGACGAATTGTCTCACGAACCGGTCCTTTAATCCTATGGACACTCGCTTGGCAATATCGCTACGCTCCGGCGCGTCTGCGAATAGGCGGCTTTGACTTTGAATGCGCCCGGCGTCTGGTCTATGGTCTGGCCAGAATCGGGCAAGCGACGGAAATGGAACGGCAACAATGGATTCCTTTGAACTCAATAAGATCGCCGGTGCACTGCTGGGAGCGCTCCTGTTCGTCTTCGGTACGGGGTTTTTATCGGAACTGATCTTTTATGAGCACCATCCCGAGACGCCGGGCTATGTGATCGAGATCGCTGAGGCGGCGACCGACGATGCGGCCGAGGAACCGGTGGTTATTTCGGTCGCCGCACTCATGGCCAACGCCGATGTGGCGGGCGGCGAAAAGGCGGCGCGGAAGTGTTCGGCTTGCCATACGTTCGATAACGGTGGCGCCAACAAAGTGGGCCCGAATCTCTGGAATATCGTCAACCGGGCCTTCGGCGCGGTTGAGGGCTTCAAATACTCGTCCGCATTGATGGAATACGCCGCCGAAAAGACTTGGACATTTGATGAATTGAACGGGTTTCTGCAGAATCCGCGCCAGCATCTGCCGGGTACTTCGATGGGCTTTGCCGGCCTGAAAAAAGATGACGAACGGGCCGACATGCTGGCCTATTTGCGCTCGCTGTCTGATTCTCCGGCACCGCTGCCGACGGAATGATCGCGGCACGACCGGAGTACCAAGTACGACCGAACGAAGAGCCGGGCCTGTCCCGGCTCTCGGCGTTTTTACCGGTGAGCAACGTGAAATCTTTGTTAGAATCGCCCAGCGGTGGTGGCGAACAGCAATCGCCGCCATAATATTCATGCAAACCTGGAACAGGCTTCGTGGAACGCGAAGCAAGTGATCGAACCAGCGGGAGCGTTCTTGTGAAAAATGTCGCGTTGCCCCTCGCCGTTTTTGCGGGATTGTCTCTGGCCTTCATTTCGCCCTTTGCAGCCGAGCCTGCCAAGGCCGAAGAAGAACCGAAATGGCGGCACGGCACGTCGCTGATGGGATCGGTGAAATATCCGCCGGGCTTTCCGCATTTCGACTATGTCAATCCGCAGGCCCCGAAAGGCGGTCGCGTCCGGCTGTCGGCGACGGGAACCTTCGACACCTTCAATTTTGTCATTCCGAAGGGTCGGTCAGCGGCCGGTATCGGCTTCATCTATGATTCGCTGATGGATTCCTCGTTCGACGAGATATCCTCCGAATACGGCCTGATCGCCGATGCGATGCGGTTTCCGGACGATTATTCCTGGGTCGAATACCGGATAAACCCGAAGGCCCGCTGGCATGACGGCGAACCGGTCACCGCGGAAGATGTCGTCTGGTCTTTCGACGTGCTGACGCAAAACAATCCCAGCCAGAAGTTCTATTACCGCCATGTGACCTCGGCCAGCGTCGCGAAGCCGGGGATCGTCCGGTTCGACTTCGACCAGAAAGGCAACCGCGAACTGCCTCAGATCGTCGGACAATTGTCGATCCTGCCGAAACATTACTGGGAAGCGGTCGGCGCCAGCGGCAAGCCGCGCAACATCCTCGAAAGCACGCTGGAACCGCCGCTCGGATCGGGTCCCTATCGCATCAAGGAATTTAAGGCGGGCCGCTCCGTCACGCTCGAGCGGGTCGACGACTATTGGGCGAAGGACCTGAACGTCACGATCGGAAAGAACAATTTCGACGAAATCGTTTTTGAATACTTTCGCGACACAAACACGCTGCTCGAAGCCTTCAAGGGCGACCAGTACGATTTCCGGTCGGAAAACTCGGCCAAGAACTGGGCCACAGGTTACAAGTTTCCCGGTGTCGAAAAGGAACGTGTCGTTCTGGAGACATTCCCGGATGTGTCGTCCGGCATCATGCAGGCCTTCGTCGTCAACTTGCGGCGTGACAAGTTCAAGGACCCGCGGGTCCGGCGGGCCCTCAATTACGCCTTCGATTTCGAAACCCTGAACCGCACGATCTTCTTCGGCCAGTACAAACGCATCTATTCTTATTTTGCCGGCACCGAGCTCGCCTCGAAGGGGCTGCCGGACGGCCTAGAACTGGAAATCCTCGAAACCGTGCGCGACAAGGTCCCGGAAGAGGTCTTCACGACACCGTTCAGCAATCCTGTCGGCGGCGACACCAACAAGCTGCGCGACAATCTGCGTGAAGCGGTCGCGCTTCTGAAGGAGGCGGGCTGGGAGTTCCGGAACCGCAAGCTCGTCAATTCCGAAACCGGCGAACCGTTCGTTATCGAATATCTGGCCGCAGACCCGAATTCGGAACGCATTGTCTTGCCGTATCGGTCCAACCTGGAGCGCATCGGCATTACGCTCAATCTGCGCATCGTCGACACGTCGCAATATGTCAATCGGCTGCGCGCGTTCGATTTCGACATGATCACCACGGGCTGGGGTCAGTCGCTGTCACCGGGCAACGAGCAATTGTTCTATTTCGGCACGGAGGCCGCGGACAACAACTCGTCGCGCAATTATCCGGGCATCAAGGATCCTGCGGTCGATTCCCTGATCCAGCGTGTGATCTTCGCCAAGGACAGGGAGGAGCTTGTCGCCGCGACCAAGGCGCTCGACCGCGTCCTCCTGTGGACTCATTTTGTCATTCCGCAATTCTACATCGACTACAGCCGCACCGCTCGTTGGGATCGGTTTTCGCATCCCGACCCGTTGCCGACATATTCCTTCGGCTTCCCGATGATCTGGTGGTGGGACGAAGAAAAAGCGGCCGCCGTGGAGGCGCGGAAATGAGTGCCGCGCGGTCCGCATCTGCCGCTCCCGATCGACGGACAGTCCTGAAACTGGTGGCCGCATCGGCCCTCGTGCCGGGTTTTGCGGTCACCGCCAGCGCGCCGCCAGCACACGCCGCCGACGGTGGAGCCCACGGACTATCGGTTTTCGGCGACCTGAAATATGCCGCGGACTTTTCGCATTTCTCCTATGCGGATCCGGCGGCGCCGAAGGGCGGCCGCCATGTGACGACGCCATCCACCTGGGCATTCAACCAGAGCCCTCTGACATACAACACCTTCAACGGGTTCGTGCTGAAGGGCGACGCGCCGCCGCGCATCGAGATAACCTTCGATTCGCTGATGGTAAGGGCGCTCGACGAACCGGATGCGGTCTACGGGCTTGTCGCCCGGTCGGTATCGGTTTCAGATGATGGCAACGCCTACACCTTCGACCTGCGGCCGGAGGCGCGGTTCCACGACGGCTCGCCGCTCACGGCCGAAGACGTGGCCTTTGCGGTCACGCTCCTGAAGGATAAGGGTCACCCGAACATCGGCCAGGTCCTGCGCGAACTGGAAAGCGTCGAGGCCGTGGCGCCCGACAAGGTGGTCTTCACCTTTACCGGCCGTCAGTCGCGCGATCTCCCGCTGTTCGTGACCCAATTGCCGATCCTGTCCAAGGCGTATTACAGCGACGTGGATTTCGAAGCATCGACGCTCGTGCCGCCGCTCGGGTCCGGGCCCTACAAGATCGGTGACTACGGGGTCGGCCGCTATGTCGACTATGTCAGGGTCGAGGATTGGTGGGCCAGGGATCTGCCGGTTTCCGTCGGTCACTACAATTTCGACGTCATCCGTCTTGAATTCTTCCGCGACCGGCAGGTGGCATTCGAGGCCTTCAAGAAAGGCAGCCTCACGCTCCGCGAGGAATTCACGTCCAAGACCTGGGCGACCGAATACAATTTCCCGGCCGTTACCGAAGGCCGTGTCGTGCGCGAGAACTTTCCCGACGACCGTCCGTCCGGCGCGCAAGGATTTTTCCTCAACACGCGGCGGCCCGTCTTCGCCGACCCGCGCGTGCGCGAGGCGCTCGACTACGCGTTTGATTTCGAATGGTCGAACAAGAATCTGTTCTTTGACCTCTACAAGCGCACCGGATCGTTTTTCGAAAATTCGACCATGAAGGCGTCCGGACCGCCGTCTGCGGAGGAGTTGGCGCTCCTTGAGCCGTTCCGCGGCCAGGTTCCCGAAGAGGTGTTCGGCGAGCCCTATGTGCCGCCGGTTTCCGACGGGTCCGGTCAGGATCGACGGCTGCTGCGCCGGGCCTCGCAATTGCTGACCGAGGCCGGATGGAAACGGTCCGGCGAAATGCTGCGTAACGAGGCCGGTGCGACGCTCGATATCGAATTCCTGGAACGCTCCAAACAGTTCGAACGCATCGTGCTGCCGTTCATCAAGAACTTGAAACTGCTGGGCGTCAATGCGCGGTTCCGGCTGGTCGACCCGGCACAATTCCAGTCGCGGCTGAAGGATTTCGATTTTGACGTGACGACCCGGCGCTACGCTCTGTCGTCGACGCCCGGCGAATCCATCCGTCAGTTCTGGGGATCGGCGGCGGCCGACATATCCGGCTCGAACAACCTTTCCGGCATTCGCAGCGAGGCGATCGACGCCATGATCGAAAAGATCATCGAGGCGCCGGATCGCCCGTCGCTCGAGATTGCCGCCCGTGCGCTCGACCGCCTGTTAAGGGCCGGGCGGTATTGGGTGCCGCAATGGTATAAGGGGTCTCACAACATGGCGATGTGGGACGTCTATGGATATCCGGAGACGAAACCGAAGCACGGTTTTCCCGTCGACAGCGTCTGGTGGCGCGACACAGCGAAGACCGAGGCGATCGGCTTTGAAGGATGACACGCCTGGCACCTCGACACAGAGATTTTGACGGTTTGATGGAGAAGACTCGTGCCTGGGCTAGGCGCGTCGCGCAGCGCGATCACAACGGCGATGTTTCGCCGTTGTCCTTTGCCCGACAAATCGGAAACATCCGATTTGTTTTACATCGGGCAAGCGGCGAAACGACGTCCAGGACAAGCCGGTCAAACCATCATAATCTCTGTGTCGAGGTACTAATGTAACGCAAGAGCCGGTCGCAAACGGGCGGCCGGTCCGCAGATGAAAGACTGACATGGGCGCCTATATTGTCCGCCGGCTGCTTTTGATGATTCCGACCCTGATCGGCATTATGATCATCAACTTTGCGGTCATTCAGTTCGCCCCCGGCGGACCGGTGGAGCAGGTGATTGCCCAACTGACCGGCACCGATGTCGCGGCGACAGCCCGGATCGGCGGCGGCGCGGGCGGGGATTTTGCCGGTGGCGACCAGAATGCCCAGGCCGGCGGCGGCGGCGATGCCGTGACGTCGAAATATCGCGGCGCGCAAGGGCTCGACCCCGAATTCATCAAGGAACTGGAACGCCAGTTCGGCTTCGACAAGCCGGCCCACGAACGGTTTTTCACCATGATGGGCGATTACCTGACCTTCGATTTCGGTGAGAGCTATTTCCGCGATGTGGCGGTGATTGATCTCATCATCGAAAAAATGCCCGTCTCGATTTCTCTCGGCCTCTGGTTGACCCTGTTGTCCTACGGCATCTCGATACCGCTCGGCATTAAGAAGGCAGTGTCCGACGGGACGAGCTTCGATGTCTGGACATCCGGAGTTGTCATTATCGGATATGCGATCCCCGGGTTCTTGTTTGCGATCCTTTTGATCGTGCTGTTTGCCGGCGGATCGTTCCTCGACTGGTTTCCGTTGCGCGGTCTGACCTCCGACAATTGGGCCGACTTGTCCTGGCCGGAACGCATCCTTGATTATTTCTGGCACCTGACGCTGCCGCTGACGGCCATGGCGTTGGCCGCGTTTGCCACGACCACGCTTCTGACCAAGAATTCCTTCCTGGACGAAATCCGCAAGCAATACGTCCAGACGGCGCGGGCCAAGGGCCTGTCGGAGCGCCGCGTGCTCTATGGCCATGTGTTCCGCAATGCCATGCTGATCATCGTGGCGGGCTTTCCGGGCGCGTTCATCTCGGCCTTCTTTGCCGGGTCGCTGCTGATCGAGACGATCTTCTCCCTCGACGGCCTCGGCCTGCTCGGATTCGAAAGCGTGATCAATCGGGATTATCCGGTGATTTTCGCGACCTTGTACATCTTCGCCCTGATCGGCCTGATCGTTGGTCTTATTTCGGACTTGACCTACACTCTGATCGATCCGCGGATCGATTTTGAATCGCGGGAGGTCTGAGATGGACGCGACGACCGAAGAAAAACCGGCCCGCGAATTCCCGCCCGCTGCGCCCGCGGCGGCGCCTGCCGGCAGCAAACCCATGCTGTCGCCGCTCAACCAGCGACGCTGGGAGAATTTCTGCGCCAACCGGCGGGGCTATTGGTCGCTCTGGATTTTCCTGTTCCTGTTCTTCCTCACCCTGTTTGCCGAGTTCATCGCCAATGACAAGCCGATCCTGATTTCCTACAAGGGTGAATTCCTCACCCCGATCTTCGTCTCCTATCCGGAGGAAAAGTTCGGCGGCTTCCTGCCGGTGACGGATTACCGGGATCCGTTCATCCAGGAGGAGATCAAGGCCAATGGCTGGATGGTCTGGCCGCTGATCCGCTATTCCTATTCCACGATCAACAACGAACTGGCCGAACCCGCGCCGGCGCGCCCGTCCTGGATGATCGATCCGGAAACCCGGTGTGCCCGGTATCAGCAGGGCCTGGAAGATCCAAACTGCACGATCGGCAACTGGAACTGGCTCGGTACCGACGACCAGGGGCGCGACGTGGTAGCGCGCATTATCTATGGTTTCCGGCTTTCGGTTCTGTTCGGCCTGATCCTGACCCTGTTTTCCGCCGTCGTCGGCGTATCGGCGGGTGCCGTTCAGGGCTATTTCGGCGGCTGGACGGATCTCCTGTTCCAGCGTTTTATCGAGATCTGGACGTCGATCCCGCAGCTTTACCTTTTGATCATCATCGCCTCGATCATCACGCCCACATTCTGGATCCTGCTCGGTATTCTCCTGTTGTTTTCCTGGGTCGGCTTCGTCGGGGTGGTGCGCGCGGAATTCCTGCGCGCCCGCAACTTCGAATATGTCAATGCGGCGCGCGCGCTGGGGGTGTCCAACGCGACCATCATGTTCCGGCATTTGCTGCCGAACGCCATGGTCGCCACGCTGACCTTCATGCCGTTCAACCTCAACGGTTCCATCACCGCGCTGACCTCGCTGGATTTCCTGGGGTTCGGCCTGCCGCCCGGTTCGCCCTCGCTCGGTGAATTGCTGCAGCAGGGCAAGAACAACATCCAGGCGCCTTGGCTCGGTCTCACAGGGTTCTTCGTGATCTCGCTCATGCTGTCGCTGCTTATCTTTATCGGCGAGGCCGTGCGCGACGGCTTCGATCCCCGCAAGACGTTCAGATAGGGGCGCCCGTGAACCAGAAAGCTCCCAACGGATCCGCGCCTTCTGCCGGCGAGCCTCTGCTCTCGGTCAAGGACCTGTCGGTCGATTTCACCGTCTCCGGCAACACAACGCATGCGGTTCGCAAGGTATCGTTCGACATCGGCCGCGGCGAGACGGTGGCGCTTGTCGGCGAATCCGGATCGGGCAAGTCGGTGACGGCCCTTTCCGTTCTCAAACTGTTGCCCTATCCCTCGGCCAGCCACCCCTCCGGTGAAATCCGGTTCAAGGGCCGTGAACTGCTCGGCGCCCAGGAAACGGAGCTGCGCAAGGTGCGCGGCAACGACATCACGATGATTTTCCAGGAGCCGATGAGCTCCCTCAATCCGCTGCATGTGATCGAAAAGCAGATCGGCGAGATCCTGTCCATTCACCAGGGCATGGGCGAAAAACAGGCGCGCGAACGCACATTGCAATTGCTGGATCAGGTCGGCATCCGCGATCCGGAAACCCGCTTGCGTTCCTACCCGCACCAATTGTCGGGCGGCCAGCGGCAGCGCATCATGATTGCGATGTCGCTTGCCAACGCACCGGATCTCTTGATCGCCGACGAGCCGACCACGGCGCTTGACGTTACCGTGCAGGCGCAGATCCTGCGGCTCCTGAAGACCCTGCAGCGCGATCAGGGCATGGCGATCCTGTTCATTACGCATGATCTCGGCATCGTGCGCCGGTTCGCCGACCGGGTCTGCGTCATGACCGACGGCGAGATCGTCGAACAGGGCCCTGTCGAGGACGTGTTCGAACATCCGCAACATGCCTATACGAAGCATCTTCTGGCCGCTGAACCGAAGGGCGATCCTCCGGCCGCCGACCCTTCGGCGCCGATTGTCGTCGAGGCTGACGATCTGAAGGTCTGGTTTCCGATCAAGCGCGGTGTGCTGCGCCGGACCGTCGGCCATATCAAGGCGGTGAACGGCGTCGACATTCGCATCCGGCAGGGCCAGACGCTCGGCGTGGTCGGTGAATCCGGGTCGGGCAAGACCACGCTTGGCCTGGCGTTGTTGCGTCTGATCTCATCGGAAGGACGGATCGTCCTCATCGGCAACCGCATCGACGGCAAGACCCGCAAGGAGGTTCTGCCGCTGCGCCGCGACATGCAGATCGTCTTCCAGGACCCGTTCGGTTCGCTCAGCCCGCGCCTGTCCGTGGCGGAAATCGTGGCGGAAGGATTGCGCATTCACCAGCCGCATCTGTCCTACGACGAGCGCGATCGGGTCGTTGCCAAGGCGCTTGAGGAAGTCGGCCTCGATCCGGCCACCCGCAATCGCTACCCGCACGAGTTTTCCGGCGGCCAGCGCCAGCGCATTTCGATTGCCCGGGCCATGGTGCTGGAGCCGAAATTTGTGATGCTCGACGAACCGACATCGGCGCTCGACATGAGCGTCCAGGCCCAGGTCGTCGATCTCCTGCGCGACCTGCAGCGCAGCCACGGCCTCACTTACCTGTTCATTTCCCATGACCTGAAGGTTGTCCGCGCGCTCGCCAACGACGTGATCGTCATGCGCGACGGCGAGGTGGTGGAATCCGGACCGGCGACATCGATCTTTGACTCGCCGCGCACGAAATACACCCAGGCCCTGATGGCCGCGGCCTTCCGCATCGAGGCGATCGGCGAGGGCATCGTGCGCGAATAAAAGCGCATGGCCGGTCTCGTCAGGATCCGCCGAGCCGCTCTTTCATGTGCTTGTACGCCGCCGGATTGAACAGGTGGTAGAGGTGCCCCGACGGCGTGCTCGGTGCCGAGTTCGAGACGTCGACGATGTCGATACCCGTAAACCCGTCCAGATGCGATCCGGACTGGCCGAGCCGCGGATAGCCGTGCAGTTCACGCGATACCAGGAGCGGCGCATCCCGGTCCGACACGTAGACGGTGACGCGTTCGGCCAGCGTTTTCAGCCGCTCGACTTTCTGCGCAAAGATGCCGGCATCGATGTCGGGAGCGATCAGCATCAATTCCTTGACCACCGGGCCTGATCCTCGTGACTGCTGGCCGATTTGCAGGAGCGCATCGACAGCAGCGCGAGAGCCGAGCGAATGGGCGACCAGATTGAAACGACCTGATCCGAAGGTCTCGCCCATGCGATCGAGCACGGTGACAAGTGCCGGCACGCTCCACGCCACGTTGGCTTCGTCGCGTGCGTAGGTGATGACGGCGCCTTCCGATGGCCAGCTGAAGACCGCGAACCGGCCGGCCAGCTCCGTATTGACCTGGAAGCGGGCGGCCCGGCGGCAGGTCTTGGCAAAACCCATGCGATAGCCGTGCACGTAAAGGCTCGGGACCTTGTCGCCGGCGGTCTTGGCAAACGTATCCCAGAAAGCGGATTCAGTATGGTGCTCGACGTCGGCAACGGCTTCCAGGGTCCGCGGCACGTGGAACGTGACCGCCTCGGCCACGTCGTCCAGGCCGGGAATTTCCGTATGGTCGACGTAGCATGTGCCGTATTGGAGCGGCCCGCGTTCGGCGGGAAACCGGTTGGCCGGCGCCGCGTCGGGCCGTTTCTGCCGTACCGTCAGGAACGGCAGGGCATGGCGTGCAGTGGTGAAGAAACCGGTGTCATCGACTTCTGCCGGTGCGTCGTTCGCCAGTCCGCTTCCCGGAGCAAGACCGAGTGTCGGGATCACGAGCCCAAGAATAAGAAAGGCGCGGGCGCGTCCTGTGAGAGGCTGGCCACGATCGATCGTATCGACCTGCGGTCGGCAATGCAGCCATGCGAGCGGCATCAAAAGCGTGGCTCCTCAGGTTCAAGGCGTTCGAACGATCTATCCCGGCGCTGGGGGCCGAGTCGCCCACAGGTGGGGCCGGGGGAACTCTATGTCAATACGCGAAGAGCGGCCGCGCCGTACCCGTAAAAGTGGCAAATCGGGCGCCAGGCGCCTCGGAAATGCCACAGTTTTTCCATTTAGCCGGCGCCCGACCCTTGCTTTTCAAGCGCGGGACCCCCATCTTGGACGTGTTGTACAAAGAGTAAACGCCGCATCGGGAAGAGGCGCGTTGGACGCGGTTTAAGTAACATAGTAGCGTGAGCGTACACGGTTTCCACGCCACAATAATGGGAACCGCTAATAATAACTATAATCGCAATCGACACCAAATCGGGCGACTTCGGTCGCCCTTTTCTCTTTGTATTGCCGGCTCTTCAATAGGTGAGCCCGGGTTTCCTCATCAACTTGTTAATTTGACCTTGCACGCGCGCCGCTTCAGTGCGCCTCGTCCCAATTGTTCGCCGCCCGGGCATCGACCTTGAGCGGCACCGACAGGGTTACGGCCGGCAGCGGCGCCGACTCCATGACGTCGGTCACGACCGGGATCGTGGCGTCGACTTCGTCGTCCGGGACTTCGAAGATCAGTTCGTCGTGCACCTGCAAGAGCATGCGGGCCGAAAGCTTTTCCCGGTCGAGCCGGGTTTCCATGCGGGTCATGGCGCGTCGGATGATGTCGGCCGCCGAGCCCTGGATCGGGGCATTGATCGCCGCGCGTTCCAGGAAGCTGCGCATGTTCGGGTTCTTGGTATTGATTTCCGGGTAGTGGGCAGCGCGCCCGAACACGGTTTTGACGTAGCCGTTCTGGTGACAGAACGTCTTGGTCTGTTCCATGTAATCGCGGATGCCGGGAAAGCGTTCGAAATATTTGTCGATATAGGCCTTGGCCTCCTGTCGGCCGATGCCGAGCTGGTTGGCGAGCCCGAACGCTGAAATCCCGTAGATGATGCCGAAATTGATCGCCTTCGCCCGCCGCCGCACCATCGGGTCCATGCCTTCGATCGGCACACCGAACATTTCCGACGCCGTCAGCGCATGAATGTCGAGCCCGTCGGCAAAGGCCTGGCGCAATTGCGGAATGTCGGCAATGTGGGCGAGCACCCGCAATTCGATCTGCGAATAGTCCGCCGACAAAAGCTTGTGGCCGGGCAGGCTGACGAAGGCCTTGCGGATCTTACGACCCTCTTCGGTGCGCACCGGAATGTTCTGCAGGTTGGGGTCTGACGACGATAGCCGGCCGGTCGTCGTCGAGGCGAGCGCATAGGAGGTGTGCACCCGATCGGTTTCCCGATTGATGAAGCCGGGCAGGGCGTCGGTATAGGTCGATTTGAGTTTCGACATCTGACGCCATTCCAGCACCTTGACCGGCAGGTCGTGTCCCTGTGTGGCGAGCTCCTCCAACACGCCGGCACCGGTGCCCCAGGCGCCGGTCTTGGTCTTCTTGCCGCCCGGCAGGTTCATCTTGTCGAACAGGATTTCGCCGAGCTGTTTCGGCGAGCCGACATTGAACGGCTCGCCCGCAAGCGTATGGATTTCGGCTTCCAGCCCGGCCGCGGTCTGGGCGAAATCGCCTGAAAGCCGGGACAGCATCTGGCGGTCGACGGTAATGCCGCAGCGTTCCATCCGGGCGAGCACCGGCACCATCGGCCGTTCCAGGATCTCGTAGACCTCGGTGCGGCCCTCTGCCGCCAGCCGGCTTTTCAAGGCCAGCCAGAGGCGCAGGGTCACGTCAGCGTCTTCGGCCGCATAGGCGGTCGCCTTGTCGATCGCGATCTGGTCGAAGGTGAGCTGGTTCTTGCCGATTCCGGCCAGCTCCTTGAACGGGATCGGCCGGTGTCCGAGCCAGCGCTCCGACAGATCGTCCATGCCGTGATTGCCCTTGCCGGCGTCGAGCGCATAGGACAAGAGCATCGTATCGTCGAAGGCCTTGACCTCGATGCCGTGCCGGATGAGCACCAGCCAGTCGTATTTCAGATTCTGGGCGATCTTCAGGACGGACGGGTCTTCCAGAAGCGGTTTCAGGGCGGCGAGCGCATCCTTGAGCGGGATCTGGTCGGGCAGCAATCCGCCGCCGAGCAGGTCCGCGCCTTCCCGGTGCTGCAGGGGA
>JBCDLT010000066.1:0-36942 GCA_038745065.1 Pseudomonadota bacterium
GTCCGCCCCGTTCAGGTAGTCGGCAAGCCTATCGAAGCCGATTGTGTAGCGATCGAGGAACGCCCGGTCGTGCAGCCCCTCGCTCAAAAGCGTATGGGCGAGCGCCATCATGAGGGCGGAATCGGAACCCGGACGCGGCGGCAGCCATTCGGCATTTAGCGACGTAGCGGCATCCGTGCGCAACGGGCTTAGATTGACGAACCGTACGCCGGCATCTGCGGCATCCTCCAGAACGCCGCGCAAGCGGTGTTTGCCGACCCCGCCGCCGGAGACTTGTGCGTTCCGGATCGGCAGGCCGCCGAACATCACAACGAGACGTCCGTGCTCGGCCAGCGTCGACAACCGTGTCGCCTCTTTCACATGCCGGCGGTAATCCCCGACGATGTGAGGCATCAAGACGAGCGCGGCGTGGTAGCTGTAATTGCCCTTCGAGGCGACAAAGCCGCCGCCGGCATTCAGGAACCTTTTGAGCTGGCTTTGCGCATGGTGAAACCGGCCGGCGCTTGCCCAGCCGTAGGACCCGGCATAGACCGCGCCCGATCCATACCGGTCTCGGATCCGGGTGAGTTCGGACGCAACGAGGTCCAGCGCCGTATCCCAATCGACTTCAACGAAGTCCTCCCGGCCGCGGGCACCGCCGGCCGGGCCCGGACCGCCTGCAAGATAGCCTTTGCGCACAGCCGGGCGCAGGACACGGGCCGCCCCGTTCAACGACGCGGCAATGTTGCCGTTGATCGGGCTCGGATCGGGATCGTCCGGATGCGCGACGACCTCCCTCACCCGGCCGCCCTCGACATGGACGACGCCGATTCCCCAATGGCTGGATGTCAGATATCCGTCCGTCATGGCTATCGATTTTGTCCCGCTATATGAAACGCTATTTCCAAATATTGACACACAGTGACTTGAGTGTCATCCCTCAACCCTGCCGCAGGGAGACGTTAGCCATGCCGTCCGACAGAGAATCTGTATCTGACAGATTGGTGCATCAGGGTCGATCGCTCAAGGGCGACGGTCGGCTCGTCAATCTGCCGATCGAACAGGGTTCGACAATGCTTTTCGACAGCCTTGCCGCTTTCGAAAAGGCACGGGCCGATCGCTACGCCCACGGCACGCTTTATTACGGCCGTTACGGCACCACGTCGACCATCGAACTGGAGCGCATGATTGCCGACCTGGAGGGCGGGCACGCGACGATTGCCGTCTCGGCCGGTCTGACGGCCGTTTCGATGGCGCTGACCGGCATCCTTGCGGCTGGCGACCATGCTCTCGTCGCGGACAACGTCTATGGACCCACCCGCGGCTTCTGCGACACGATCCTCGCCCGCTACGGCGTGACGGTCGAGTATTTCGACCCCATGCTCGGCGAAGGCATTGCCGACCTGATGCGCGATGAAACCCGCGCCGTGATGATCGAAGCCCCCGGTTCCGGCACGTTCGAAGTTTGCGACATTCCGGCCATTGCCGCCGTCGCCCGTGCGCATGGTGCGCTCTCCATCATTGACGGCACCTGGGCAACGCCGATCTTCTGCCAGCCATTTACGCTCGGCGTCGATGTCGTGGTTCATTCGGGCTCCAAATACATCACCGGCCATTCCGATTGCATGATCGGCTTTATCGTGTGCGGCGGCGAAGCCGTCTACGACCGCATCCGCCGCACGACGCTTGCCTTCGGCGAAAAACCCGGCTCCCAGGACGTTTTCCTGGCGCTCCGCGGATTGCGCACCCTGGATATGCGGATGCGGGCGGCCGAGGCGAACGCAATGGCGGTCGCCGGCTGGCTGCAGGATCAGCCGCAGGTCAGTCGGATGCTGCATCCGGCGTTTCCGGACTGTCCCGGTCACGCCCATTGGAAGCGCAACTTTTCCGGCGCCTCCGGCCTGTTCAGCGTCCTCGTCAAGCCGTGCGCAAAGCAGCAGGTCCATCTGTTCGTCGACGGCCTGCGCCACTTTGGCGTGGGTGTCAGCTGGGGCGGCTTCGAAAGCCTCGTGCTGCCCGTCGAACCGCATCGCACCGCCGCACCCTGGACCGCGCAGGGCCAGGTCATTCGTTTCGCCGTCGGCAATGAGGCAACGGCCACGCTCATCGAGGATCTGGCACAAGCGCTCGCGCATTTGAATTAGGACAACGACCATGACCAACCGGATCGACCATTTTGCAATTGGGGCGGCGACCCTGGAAGCCGGTGTCGATGCCATGCGCACAGCGCTCGGCGTGACCGTACCTTCCGGCTCGAAACACACCGCCATGAGCACGCACAATTGTGTCGTCCAGTCCGGCAACGACAGCTTCCTGGAAATCATCGCCGTCGATCCGGACGCGCCCGACCCGGGGCGCCGGCGCTGGTTCACCCTCGACGAACCGGAGACCCGCAAGCGCCTTGCCGAGCGGGCGCGCCCGCTCTGCTGGGTCGTCGGCACTGACGACCTGGATGCGGTGATGGCGGCAAGCCCGGTCGATCTCGGCGAAGCAGTCCTGTTCACCCGCGGCGAACGCTCCTGGCGCCTGACGGTACCGCGGGACGGCAGCCTGCCCGAGAACGGCCTGTTGCCGGCTTTCATCGAATGGTCGCCCGGGCCGCATCCGAGCAGCGGCATGCAGGATCTTGGCGTCCGTTTGAAATCAATCGAACTGCAGCACCCTGATGCCGCGCGGCTGCAGGCCATGCTGGACACAATCGGCGTCGATCACCTGGCCCGGGTTACCGAAGGTGACAGCCGGCTCTGCTTCAAGCTCGACAGCCCGAACGGCACGGTCGTACTGGACTGAAACGCGCCGTCCCGGATTTTCAGGCCGCGCCTCAGCGCTGGCTGATCTGCATCCGGCGTTTCAGGTACTCGCCGTACTGGCCGAGCGAGAAGATGAACAGCCAGTAGATCAGTCCGACAAAGACATAGACTTCCATATAATACGGCGCCCATTCCCCGGTGCCGAAGGCCGCGTTCGCCGATGCCAGGATGTCGAAGAAGCCTATGATGATCACGATCGCGGTTTCCTTGAACGTGACGACCACCATGTTGATCGTGCTCGGCAGCGCGTGGCGGAACACCTGGGGCAGAACGATCTTCGACAGGATCTGCAAGGTGCTCATCCCGAGCGCCCGGCCCGCTTCCTCCTGACCCTTCGGGATCGCCTGGAACCCGCCGCGAAAGATCTCGGCCTGGTAGCAGGCGAAGAACAGGGCGAATGCCAGGATCACCCGCCAGATCTTATCGCCCTGAAGCCAGTCCGGCAACAGGAGCGGAATGACGACAGCGGCCGTGAACAGGGTCGTCAGCAAGGGCAGCGAACGAATGAAATCGATCAAGAGCATTGCGCCATAGGAGACGACCGGCAGTTTCGAACGCCGGGCGAGCGCCAGGCCGAGCCCCATCGGCATGCCGATAAGCACGACCGATGAAAACAGGAACAGCGTCAGGGCGAGACCGCCCCATTGGTCGGTCGTGACCTGTTGCAGCCCGATCAGGCTGCCCTCCATAAGGAGGAAATAGCTTCCGAAACCGGCGATCCACAGCGTCGACAGCCGGCGCAGCGTCCAGAAGACCGGCATGCACGACAGGATCACCGTCGCGATGATCGCGACACAGGCGAGCGTCGAGCGCCAATGCAGTTCGTACGGATAAAGGCCGAAGAGAATGAGCCGGTGGCGCGCGTCGATCACCGACCAGCAGGCACCGCCGCTGTCCTTGCACAGATCGACGTCCTCAGCCCGCCAGACCGCGTTGATGAAAGCCCAGTTGACCGCCGTGGCCGCCATCCAGGCCAGAAGCAGGGCGAACAGGATGGTCAGAACACTGTCGAACGGGGTCGCGAAAGCGCGGGTCTTCAGGGTTTCGAGGATGGCCGATGCCCGATTGTCGACGGGGCGCGGCGGCGCGGATGTCATGACGCTCATATCAATGCCCCTTTAGTTTCAGGCGCGCGTTGAGCAGGTTGACCAGCTGCGCCAGCGTGAAGTTGATGAGCAGGAACGCCGCCATGAGGATGCCGATCAGTTCCAGCGTCTGGCCGGATTGCGTGATCGAGGTCGATACGATCATGAACAGGTCGCTGAACCCGATCGCCACGCCGATCGTGGTTGCCTTCATGATGAAGATCCACTGATTGCCGAGCGGCGGAATGATGGTCCTGAGTGCCATCGGCATCTTGACCTTCATCCAGACCGTCAGCGGTCGCAGCCCCAGCGATTGCGCCGCCTCGATCAGACCCTTTGAGACCTCCTGCAAACCGCCGCGCACCACCTCGGCAATGTAGGCAGCACCGTAGAGCACGATGCCGATGATCATCGCGATCAGTTCGATCGACACGGTGAGCCCGCCGACGAAGCGCAGGCCCTTCAGTTCCGGCACCGAGACGACCGGCGTGTCGGGAGGCAAGGTCAACTGGAACGCCAGCATCGCCGCGAGCCCGCTGAGCGCCAGCCAGGCCCCGGCCTTGATCGCGGGGTGCATGACGACAAACCGTGCAATGAGAAAGCCGGCAAGGACCACGAACCCGGTCAACGCAACGCCGGTCGCCAGCGGCAGGTTAAGCGCCGGCACCATCATGCCGCGATTGGACAGAAAGGCCAGATCCATGACCGACATGGCCTGTCGCGGTCCCGGCATGTGGATCAGGACGGCGTACCAGAACACCAATTGCAGGATCAGCGGGATGTTGCGGAAGATCTGGACGAAGACGGTCGCCGTCGCATTGACGGCCATGTTGCTGGCGTCCCTGCCGGCGCCGACCAGAAACCCGAGCAGCGTCGACAACACGATGCAGATCAGCCCGAGCACCAGCGTGTTGACAAAACCGATCGTCAGCGTGCGGGCGTAGCTGTCGTCGATCGAGCGTTCCATAAAGGAAAACGAATAGGACCAGCCGGTCGAGCGTTCCAGAAACCCGAAACCGCTCGACAGGCCGAGCACTTCCAGATTGGTGCGAACGCTGGTGACCGCGCCCCAGACCACCACGATGATCACGCCGAGCAACAGCGTCTGAATGACGAGGTCGCGCGGCGTCGGAAGCCGCAAAGGTGCTGTCGAGGCCAGCATGTCGGCCCTCCCCCTCCCAGGTTTGCCGGATGCCGCCCGCCGCGCGCATTCGCGGCGGGCCGGTCGTGCGTGCCGTGTCTAGTCGAGGATCGGCGCGTACAGCACGCCGCCGTGGCTCCACAGGTTGTTGAGGCCGCGGTCGAGCTTGTAGGGGCTGTCCTTGCCGAGATTGCGGTCGTAGATCTCGGCGAAATTGCCGACGGCGGCTATCATTTCGCGGGCCCAGGTTTCGCGAAGTCCGAGCCGCTCGCCGATGCCGGGCGTGCTGCCGAGCAGACGCGCCACGGTCGGGTTGGGCGGATTGGCGGCCATGTCCGCGACATTCGCCTTGGTCACGCCGTGCTCTTCGGCCAGAAGCAGGGCCGCCAGCATCCAGTTGACGACATCGACGAAGTCTTCGTCACCCTGCCGCATGGCGGCCGAGATCGGCTCGCTCGACAATTGATCCGACAGGATGATGTGGTCGTCCGGGCTGTCGATTTCGGTCGCCCGCAGCACAGCCAGGTTCGGCCCCCAACCGGCAAAGGCGTCGCAGCGGTTGGCGAGATAGGCGGAGCGCAATTCGGCGGCCTTTTCGTAGGACACCATGGTGTGCTCGACCTGCTGGGTCTTCAGGTAGTCGGCAACGATCCGCTCAATGGTCGTGCCGGCCTCGACACAGACCGTGCCGCCGGCAAGGCCGGAACTGTCGGTCACGCCCAGGTCCTTGTGCGCCATCAACTGGGTGCCGCCGAAGAAGTACGGCAGACTGAATTGCAGACCGAGTTCGGTGTCGCGACCCATCGTCCAACCGGTCGCCTTGATGATCACGTCGACGTCGCCGGATTGCAACGCGGGAAAGCGCTGGGCCCAGCTCAGCGGCACGATCTGCGCCTTCGTCGGGTCGCCGAGAATGGCGGTCGTCAGCGCCCGGCAGAGATCGATATCGAGGCCTTTCCACTCGTTCTTGTCGTTGACCTCGACAAAGCCGAAATAACTGCCGTTGTGACCGGAACACAGCATCGTGCCCCGATCCTTGATGGTTTTCACCGTCGCGCTTTCGCCGGCCTCGGCGGTCGGCATGCCCATCAGCATGGACCCCGCAGCCAAGAGGGCGAGCGCACCTGTCTTCAATCCTGCCATAATCATCTCCGGAAGTTTTGTGCCAAATATCAGCACATTTGTTCTATATAATAATACTGCGCGGAGATGCCACGCCTGTCAACGGGATTTTTGCCGGCGCGCAAGCGCAAGGGACGGCGCACGGCTTCGACGAAACGCGACCGCGCGGGCCATCAGACAAAGAGGTTTTGAGACGATCGGCTTGTTCGGCCAGGCCTGCGGTCGGCGTCGGTTGCGCCGACGAGGCATGACGGCAGACAGGCAAGCCGATCGGATTGGGGTCGACCTGCCCGGAAATCGAGCGTTTCCCGCAGAAAAGAAGTGCCGTCCACATTGAGCCTGTCGGGCAGCCGGACAGGCGTTCTACTACGGTCGACCGAGGGCGGACTCTAAGAAGAAATCAGCGTCAGGCTGCTGCCTTCCATTTGATCGAACAGCCCATGGAAGGGATCTGGTCTTCCGGTCCCCTGCCCGTTTCGGCGATCTGCTTCATGGCGAGATATAGGTCGCGGCGCAGGTCGTCCGGACCGGGGCTCGCCCGAGACGCGTCGAGACGGCCGCGATAGTGCAGTTCAAGGTCGGCGTTGAAGCCGAAAAAGTCGGGCGTGCACACCGCATCGTAGGCCCGCGCGACCGACTGATCCTCGTCGTGCAGATAGACGAACGGAAACGCACGGGATTCGGCCAGCGCCCGCATCTTGTCGAACGAATCCTCCGGATAGGTCACGGCGTCGTTGGAGCAGATCGCGACCGTCGCCACACCCAGGTCTTTCAGATCGGCCGCGTCGCGGATGATCTTGTCCAGGATGGCCTTTACGTAGGGACAATGGTTGCAGATGAAGGCAACCAGCGTACCGTTTTCTCCGCGCAGCGCATCGAGACTGTGGGTCGCACCGTCGACGCCCGGCAGGGTGAAATCCGGCGCTTTCCATCCGAAATTGCAGACATCCGGCCCAGCGGCCATGACACGATCCTCCTTATAAACCCGCATGCTCTCGGGGTTTATACCAGCGAAAGCCGGTTCCGATCCACACTTTCCGGCACCCAGCCAGCTCTTGTCGCCGGCCCTCTGTCCGGGCCGGGACGGTCGCTTGTCAGGCAGCGCCGGAATGGAGAATCCGTTGCCAGGCGGCGCGTGCGGGTATAGACGGCCGAAACAGCGCCACGCCGTGATTGCCCCTGTAAAGCGCCGTGCCAAAGACTACATCTCCGAATTCGATCAGCGGAAAATCGGGCCGCTGAACCTTTCTGTCCACTGTCGGTCAAAGGGCCATAATCATGCCGGACTTACGCCACGTCTTGGGATTTTGCCTCGTTGTCATGTCGACCTGCCTGACCGCTCACGCCCCGGCCGAAGCCGCGGAGCGGATCGCGGTCGCGGATGGTGTGGCTACCGAAATCGTCTACCTTCTCGGCGCTGAGGACCGCGTCGTCGGGGTCGATCAGACGTCGCGGTTTCCGCCGGAGGCAGCAGAGAAACCACAGCTCGGCTACTTCCGAACCCTGTCTGCCGAAGGTGTTTTGGCGTTGTCGCCGGATCAGATGATCGTCTCGCCCCATGCCGGCCCGCCGAGTGTGCTCGAACAGCTTCGGGCCGCCGGCATCCCGATCGCTACGGCTCCCGATGTGAACAAACTGGATGACATCGCTCCCAAGGTTCGGTTTGTCGGCCGCACGCTTGGCCTCGACGCCGAAGCGGCCGCGCTGGAAAAGACGATCGCCGACGAAATCGCGGAGATCAGGCGCACCGTGCCGGACTGGCCCAAGGCGCCGAAAGTCCTCTTTGTCTTGACGATACAGGGCGGTTCGCCGCTGGTTGCCGGCGCGGACACATCGCCCGATGAAATCATCCGCGAAGCCGGCGCCGAAAACGCTGCAACGTTCGACGGTTTCAAGCCGATGTCCCAGGAGGCCATCGTCGGTGCGGCACCGGATATGGTGATGATGACCACCGAACATGCTGAAACCCTCGGCGGAGCGGCCGTTGTCCTGCAGCGACCGGAATTCATGCTGACGCCGGCCGGCAAGACCGAGAACAGTCTGACCTTGCCAGCGCTGACCGTCCTGGGCATCGGACCGCGCTCACCGGCGTCGGTTCGCACACTGCGCGATGCCCTTGGGCGCTAGTGTGGTGGTTCAGAAATACATGCCCTTGAGGACGCCTGTGGAGGGCGTCAGCGCCGCTTGACGATGCGTCAGCATCGCCTGCGCCACCCTTCCTACCCACAGGACCGGAGAAGCAATCCTAAAGGGCATGTATTTTTGAACCACCACACTAATTACGCACGCTGGACGGCGGAAAACCGAACTGTCGGCTGAAGGCCGTCGCGAAATTGGCCGGGCTTCGATATCCGGCAAGCTCGGCGGCTTTGCCGACGGAAACCCCGTGGTCGCGCAGGGCAACCAGGGCGCGCACCAGGCGCTGACGCCGGCGGTATTCACCGACCGTCATGTCGAACGCGTCCCGGAACCTGTCCTGCATTACGGTCGTACTCATGCCGAGAGCACGGCCGATCTCATCAAGCGGCAGGTCTTGCTCGAGCGTCGCGTCGATATAGGACCGGATCGCCGTCGCACGGGCCGGAATATCGGTTTCGGTCCCGTCGGCACTATCCTGATCGAACAGTTCGAACGCCTCCTGAACGATCTGCAGCGCATTGCGGTGAATGGTCATGCGCCGCTGCAACTGGGAGCCGCCGATCGGGCGAACGATTTCATGGGCGTTTCGGATGGCCCGCGGCGACGGACACCAATGCATTTCGGCCAGATGCCGCGCGCGAAATGCCTCCAGGCCGACGGGCATCGGCACGTCGAGGGTATCGAACCATTCCGGTTTCAGGGTGATCGCGACCTTGCTGACGTAACGACCGCGTCGTGTGTGACGCACAATGCGCGTGTTGCGTGCCCGGGACCAGATCAGGCCGGTCTCCGCATTGACGTCGTCACCGGCACCGAGTTCCCAGGTCTCGCCGTCGATCGTGAAGGCAGCGTAGCCCTCTAGCAGCAGAAAGATCGAAAGCGACGGCCCGACGGTGAACTCCGAACTCGTATCCGACATCTCCAGGCCGCTGGTGACATGGACGCTCATGCCGTTGGAAACGCGGTTGATCATGAAATCGCCGCCGAGCACGATGTCGGACGGGTCGTCCGGACCATGCCAGATGCATTCGTAGCCGGAGCCGGTGCTCACCCGTGCGATATCGTCCGCACGAACCGGTTTTCTGTGTCTTCGTCGGTCTGATGAGGCTGTCCGGGGCATTTCCGTGATCCTGCAAAGACATTCCGCGAACCGCAAAAGGCCGGCCCGTATCGCGGTTTCCATGCACTCGCTAAAAAATATGACAGAACCTGTCAAATTTAGCACCGGCGAGGCACGCAATGTCAATTCGACCTGTAAACGACCGGAAAGCATGCGCCGGCAAAGCACAGCGTGTGATCCGTCTCGCTCTTATCGCAGGTCTCGCCATGTCCCTCGGGACGGCGCCGTCCTGGGCACAAAGCCAGGACGACGATGTCGTCGTTACACAGGAAATTCTCGTCGAAGGCGATACCGGGGTCGTGACGGAAGGCACCGGCACCTACGTCGCGCCCCGGGCGACCGTGGGCGGGCGCCAGCCCCAGGAAATCCGGGAAGTGCCGCAGACGGTTACGGTGTTGACACGCCAGCGGCTCGACGACGCGGCGGCCACGACCATTGAAGAGGCCGCCTACACATTGCCTGGACTGACGACCGCCACCGGAGATGGCTTTCAGGCCTCCCTCTACGCACGCGGCCAGGAGGTCTTTCAATATTATGTCGACGGGGCGCCCCGCCCCTATCTCAGTCTGTACGGTACCGCGCCAGACTTGTTCTTTTTCGATCGGGTTGAAATCATGTCCGGCCCCTCCGGCGTGTTTCAGGGCTCGGGCGAACCTGTCGGCACGCTCAACCTCGTCCGGAAACGTCCCCTGGACACGATCATGGTGGGTGTCGGCGGCGAAGGCACGAGTTTCGGCGGCTTTCGCGGTGAAGTGGACGTGTCCTCGCCGCTGAACAAGGCCGCCTCGATCAGGGGCCGCTTCGCCCTGATCGGCGAAGAGGGCGAATCCTTTGTCGATTTCAACCAGCAGGACCGGATCGGCGGATACGGCACGGTGGAAATCGACCTCACGCCGATGACGACGCTGGCCTTGGGCACGATTGTCGAACACCTCGACCGGTCCGACTTCAGCGGCCTGCCGACTTTCACGAACGGCACGCTCATCCCGCTTGCGCGCAGCACGTTCATTGCAGCGCCGTACGATGTCTCGACGACGGACACCTATGAATTCTTCGCCGAACTCGAACATGCCTTCAGCTATGGCGGTGTCGCCAAGGCAACGGTTCGGCAATACGAAAGGGATTCAAACATCCTGAACGCGCTCGGCATCAGCGGCGTCGACCCGGCAACCGGAGCGTTTCGCATGTTCAATTTCGCTCGGGATTTCGAGGAAAGCGACACGTTCGCCGATATCAACCTGACGTCGCCCTTCGACATTTCCGGCATCAACGGCGAAGTTGTCGTGGGCGCCGATTATCGCCGAACCGACCAGACGACGCTTCAGCAATTCGACTTCAGTCCCGGAGCCCAAAATATTTACAGTTTTGATCCCTTGTCGATCGTCAAACCCGTCATCACCTTTCCGGGCGTCGGCCCGGGCTTCAATCGAAACACACAACAGGAGGTGAATGAGTACGGGCTGTACGCCCAGGCACGCGCCGAGGTTCTGCCCGGTCTGAAACTGAATGTCGGCGGCCGTTTCAGCGTCTACGACAGTTCCGTTACCGATATCGGGCGCGGCGGCACAAGCTCGATCGACGAAAAAAATTTCGCCCCCTATGGCGGCATTACCTACGACGTGACCGACGCGGTCACGATCTACGGAAGTTTTGCCTCGATATTTCAGCCCCAGACCGAGTTGCAGTTTGCCGGCGGCAATGTCGAGCCCCGGATCGGCAACCAGTACGAGGCCGGCGTCAAGGGTGAGTTCATGGGCGGAAAGCTGCTGGCCCAGGCATCCGTCTACCATATCCGGGACCGCAACCGGGCGGTGGCCGACCCGGCAAATGTCGGGTTCTTTCTCGGCACCGGTGAAGCCGACACGAACGGCGTGGAAGTTCTCGTGACCGGCAGTCCCTTGCCCGGATTTGAGATCAGCGCCGGATACAGTTTTGTCGATACCGAACTCACGACCGACCCGACTTCTCCGAACAATTTTGTGGCCTTCGGCAAGTACACGTTCGACGGAGGCCGCCTCGACGGGCTCAGCCTCGGCGCCGGCGTCCGCGCCGCCGACGGGTTCGACAACCAGGACGGTGCAATCACGATCAAGGCCGGGGGCTATACGGTTTTCGATGCCTTCCTCGGCTATGAGCTGACCGACAATGTCGATCTGCAGGTGAATGTGTACAATCTGCTCGACCGGACCTATTACGAGCGCGTCAACGAGGTCATCCGGGGCAATTTCTATGGAGCCCCACTGAACGCGACGTTTCGCCTGTCGGCCAAGTTTTGAGGTTTCGGACGCGATGCCAATCGCCAAAGCGACGTTTCCGACGGCGCACGCATCTCGCTATCTGCAGCAATTGTGCAAACACTTCGCCCACAAGGTCGACGCCGAATACACGCCGGAGGCCGGATCGGCGGCCCTGCCTGGCGGACATCTCATGCTCAGCGCTCAAAACGACGAACTGATTGTCGAAATCCGATCCGACGAGCCAAAGGAACTCGTCAAGGCCCGCTACATTCTCGAAGAGCACCTCGTCCGCTTTGCATTTCGCGAACGCCTGCTCGGTCTGCACTGGCAATACGAGCCTTGAAGCGATAGGGCCGGCCGACAATTGCCGGACAGTCAGCGAAAATGCTCCGACGTCAAAAAGCAATCGTGCCCTTTAGGCTGATGCCATGCTGCCGGGTATCCGAAGAGATCAGCCCTTCATAGGACAGCCCCAATGTCGACCCGTTGTCGAAGAACGCCGTCGCACCAGCGGCGATGTCGGCGAACACGTCGTCGAAATCCGAGGTTATCGAAAACGCATTCGTGCCAGCCGGCGCGTTGACGAAGCTGGCCGCGAGGCCGTGATCGCTGTCGGTGTAAAAACTCACCCCGGCTCGGACGTAAGGCCGAAGGGTTGACGTGTCAGACAGCGCGAAGTCCCCGCCGATCTCAAGCGCTGGCGTCACCGAAAAGAAAACATCGTCGCTCCCGCCAATCGCCAGGTTCGCAGCACCCGCACCGGTCTCTGTAACCCCGTCGCGGGACAGATAAGTCGCCGTCACGTCGACCATGGGCTTGGCGAACCAGTCGCGAAGCTGGAACACATAGGCAGCCCGCGCCTGACCAGAGAGCGTCTTGATCGCGTAGTTGGATTCCGCCATTCCGCTGAAACCGGCAAAGCTGATCGGCCGCTCGGTGTTGTTGCCCGAAAGACCGCCGCTGATTGCGGCTCCAAGCATGAAAGACTCGGCCTGAAACTTGAGCGACAGGCCGCCCGAGAACCGGTTGCTGTCGGCCTCAGCACCCGTGTCCGTATCGAGCGCGGCCCGTTCATAGCCGAGCGCAAAACCCGCGAACCAGTTCCGCGCCACCGCCACCTGGGCGCCGGCCGCCAGACTGCTGGCTATCTCGTCGAACCCGATCGTCTTGTTGTCGCTGTCCCGGTCGAAGAACCGGCCCTGCGGCCGAGCCCAAAGGCATTCGCCTTCGCTCAGCGCTGTGTGGTTCTGACCCGCCAGCCGGCAGGAGAAGAGGTTTTCGATGAAATCCTCGGACGAAAACAGCGTCGCCGTCTCGGTGTTCAGATAGACTTCCGGAAGGAGCTGGTTCAGCGCGTTCTGGTAGGCATCGATCGAGAAGACATTGTTCAGAAGCGGTACGAGCAGCGGGTCGAGGCCACCGCCGCCGGCTGTCAGCGCGGTGTTGAGACTGTCCGCCACCGACGTTGAGTCCGGGCTGAGACCATCGGCCGAAAAATCGATCGAATAAGTCAGCACGACGTCGTTGGCGTTCGGAAACGACAGGGATGCCTGCACGGCCGGGCTGAGCGGCCCGACCGCCAAACCGTTATCGATTGTTCCGCCGGCGGCCGTCAGAATGGTCTGAGACCGAGGACCGACAACCGGATTGATGAAATTCGTTTGAACGGTACCGGCAAGGTTGGCCGTCCCGGTCACGGTGACCAGATCGCCGGTCCCGGCACTCGGATCGACATCGATGAGAAACAAACCGCCGCTGTTTTGAACGAGATTTCCTGCAAGAGCCGTCGTCTGGATGGCATTGGAACCGCCCGGCGACAGGGTCCCGGAATTGATGAGCGTATTGCCGGCACCGGCGCTCAACGAGGCCCCGGAATTCAGGACACCGCCCGCGACATTGTTGAAGGCATTTGTCCCCCCGCCGAGATCGAACGTGCCGGTAAACGCGCCGGAATTGGTGACCGTGTCGTTGCCGGCGCCAGTCGTCAGGACGCCGTTGAAGCTGGTGGGCGAGGTATTCGAGACGATATTGTCGCCATCGCCAAGGTCGGCGGTTCCGGTAAACGTGCCGGCGTTGAAGAACCCGTCATTGCCGTCGCCCAGCGAGAGGGTACCGACGATCGTGCCGCGATTGTTGATCGTCTCGGCACCGGCCCCGCCGAGAACCGCGGTTCCCGAAAGGGCTGACACCGTGTGTGCCTCCTCGACGTTCAAAATGTTGGTGGTGCCGGCCGTGGTACTGAAGGCGACGCCCGCGCCGTTCCCGCTGCCGCCCTGGGTCGTCCCGCCGGCAAGGGTCACCGTCGCCGTGGCGCCGGGCGCCGTGGCCAGGACGGCCGAGGCGTCGAGCCCCGAGACAGTGATATCGCCTGTCTGGTTGACCGTCACCGAGCCGCCGCCAAAGGTGTTGGCGTTGATCCCGTTGGCATCGGGACCGGTTGTCGTAATCGTTCCGGTCTGAGTGATCTCGACGCCGCCGCCGGTATAGGCGAAGCCCCGGATCGCTTCGCCGTCCCTGCCGGTCGTTGAAACAGTGCCCGTCTGCCGGATCGTCACCGAACCGCCGCCGGTCGCACCGATGTTGATGCCGCGTGCGAAGAACTCCGCTGTCGAGATGTTGCCGGTCTGCGTAACCGTCACGGAACCGCCGGCGCGGACATAGGAGTCGATGGCATCCGAAGCGACGCCGACCGTCGAAAGGTTGCCCGTATGCCTGATCGTTATCGTATTGTTGGCATAGGCCAGGATCGCTTCAGACGTGTTTCCCGACGTTGAAATGTCGCCCGTATGGGTGATGGCGACGGTCCCGGTGCCGGTGGAAATGCCGTAGATCCCGTCGGCATCCGATCCAGTGGTTATAACGCGAAAGGCACCGGTATCGCTCTCAATGGCAATACTGCCGGCGCTGATGAAAAAGGCCCCGTCGAAAAGCGGCGCAGGCGCAATGTCCTGTGTCAGCGAATTGATGGTGAGCGTCGTCAGCGGCGCGCGGGCATAGACCCCGGCCGAGACGTCGCCGGTACAGGTCGCGGTCGTGCCGACGACCACGCAGGGCCCCCCGGACGGCGGGATGACGGTCTGAGCATGCGTGCCGCTGGCAGGCACCGACAGTGCCAGCGCCCCCGCGGCCGCCCCGATCAGCGCGTTGCGTGCCGATTGCCGGGGCGCAGGACAAGGCAAAGACCTCCCCTGTCCGGGTCCGTCATTACGGCCGGATCGCTGCTTGCGCGCCAGCGCCTGCGCGCGACGCCGTTCCTTGCGATTGATCACGTAAACAGGCCCTCGGACAACAGGATGCGGCCCAAACCGCGAAATGCGACACCAGAACCGCCATCATTCAGGACTCGAGGATTACGTTACGATACGCTGGAAGTCATGGCACATCAGTCTCAAATTTCGCAGGTAATACAATCTAAAGACGCATTCTAAGTGTACTTTGGATCGAAGGTTTTTATGAACCGCCCTTGTCGAGCGCGATCACTATTTGCTCGGCACCAGCCGATCGCATTCAGAAGTCTCAATGTCGGCGTGGCAGGGTCACTCCACGCCACCCGATACGCACACACCGCCCCACGATCCGTCATCACCCGAATTTTTCGGGTGATCCAGCGGCGCTTTGTCCAGACATGACAACCTCCACCCGATATCGATTCAAACCGGTGCCAAGGGTTTTCATAAAGCGCCTAACGAGACTGGTCCCTGGATTACCCGAATAAATCGGGTAATGACGGCTTGGTGGTGGCAAGGGCGCATTAACTCACCGCAGGTGGCCGACACCAAACGCCGCCCGTTTGCCCGAATTCTTACGGGATGTGCGAAGCTGCTTGGCGCAATCCCCGCAGCCGGCTCAAAAGGCGATGCTGCCCTTCAGGCTGATCCCGTGCACCTGGGTATCCGAGGATATCAGCCCCTCATAGGACAGCCCCAGTGTCGACCCGTTCTCGAAAAACGCCGTCGCACCGGCGGCCACGTCGGCGAATACGTCGTCGAAGTCCGAGGTGATCGAAAACGCGTTTGTGCCGGCCGGCGCATTGACGAAGCTGGCTGTCAGCGCGTGATCGCTGCCGGTGTAAAAGCTCACGCCCGCCCGCGCATAGGGCCGGATCTGGGCCGTTTCCGACAAGGCGAAGTCGCCGCCGATCTCAAGTGCCGGCGTGATCGAGAAATACGCATCGTCATTGCCTGCGATCGCCAGGTTGGCCGCGCCCGCGCCGGTTTCCGTCACGCCGTCACGCGACAGGTAGGTCACGTTGATGTCCACCAGCGGCTTGGCGAACCAGTCCCGGAATTCGAACAGATACGCCGCCCGCGCCTGGGCGGACAGGGTCTTGATCGCGTAATTCGATTCCGCGGTCGCATTGAAACCGCCCGCACCGCCGAAACCGATCGCCCGTTCGGTGTGGTTGCCGTAGAGCCCGCCGCTGATCGCAGCACCCAGATAGAAAGACCCGGCCTGGCGTTTCAACGACAGGCCGGCATGGAACCGGTTGCTGTCTGTCTCCGCGCCGGAATCGGTATCGAGCGAGGCCCGTTCGTAGCCGAGCGCGAAGCCGGCGAACCAGTTCGGGGCGACCGAGATCTGACCACCGGCGGCAAGCCGGCCGGCGGTTTCGTCGAAGCCGATGTTTTGGAAATCGCTGTCCCGGTCCAGGATGCGACCGCGACCGCGTGCCCACAGGCATTCGCCCTCGTCGAGCGCGGTGTGATTATCGCCGGCGAGCCGGCAGGAAAACAGGTTATCGATGAAGTCCTCGGACGAAAACAGGGAGCCAGTTTCGGTGTTGAGATAGACTTCCGGTAGGAGCTGGTTCAGTGCGTTCCTGTAGTCGCCGATCGAGAAAACATTGTTCAACAAGGCGGACAGGACCGGTTCGAGCCCGCCGGTTCCTGCAGCCGCGGCCGAATTCAGACTTTGGGCAAGCGCCGTCTGGTTCCGGTTGAGGCCGCCGACGGTGAAATCGATCGAGTAGGTCAGAACCACGTCATTGGCATTCGGAAACGACAGGCTGGCCTGCAGCGCCGGGCTGGCAACGAGACCCAGACCGTTATTGGTCGTGCCGCCGGCAGCCGACAGGATCGTCACCGACTGCGTGCCGGGCGCCGGATTGACGACCGCTGCCTGGACCGTGCCGGCAAGGTTGGCGGTGCCGGTAACCGTCACGAGGTCACCGGTCCCGGCGCTCGGATCGATATCGACCACAAACGTCCCGGTTCCTGTCTGGACGATATTACCGGTCAGCGCGGTCGTCTGCACCGTTCCAGTTCCACCCGGCGACAGCGTGCCGGCATTGCTCAACGTGTTGCCGGCACCGATGATGGCGACCGGTCCGGAATTGAAAATCCCGCCCGCCCGATTGTTGAACGTATTGGCTCCGCCGCGCATATCGACACTGCCGGTTACGGTTCCGAAATTGTCGACAATATCGTTGCCGGACGTGGTCTCGATCGCGTTGTCGCCCAGTGTTGTGACCGTGCCGAAATTGAGGATCCGGCTGGACAGGCCGTCAGAAATTTCGATGCCGTCTCCTGATACGGGTCCGCCGGTCACCGTGCTCCCAGCGTTCACAATGACCGTCGTTGTGCCAACACCAATGGCGTTGGTTGTATCAATCCCGTCGGCTCCGCTTCCTGTGACCGTGATATCGCCCGTATGGGTGATGGTGATATCGCCGCCATAGCTTGCCCCGGTAATGCCGTCAGCATAAGCGCCGGCCGTCGAAACATCACCGGTATTCGTAATGACGACGTTGCTGGACAAGTTCGTGAAGGCGTATATCGCCTTCGAATAGGGGCCAGTTGTGGTGACGTTGCCGGTCTGCGTCACCGTCACCGGGCCAAAGGCCGAAGAGGCTTCGATCCCATAGGCATTAATACCCTGTGTGGTGATGTCGCCGGTCTGCGTCACATTCACGGCGCCGGTGATCGAATAGGCGTCGATACCGTAGGCATAATCGCCCTGTGTGGTGATGGTGCCGGAGTTTGTAACGGTCACCGCCCCAACGGTGGAATAGATATAAAATCCGTCGTTGTAATTGCCGGAGGTCCGAACGGCGAACGCACCGGTATCGCTGGTCACGACAATGGTATTCGGGCTGTAGAAATAGACACCGTCGTTCGCCGCGGGCGTGATGTCCTGCGTCAGGTTGTTGATGTTGAGGGTCGTGACAGGCGGTGCCGTAAAATCGGTTCCGCTGGCGATACCGGCTGACTGGTTTCCCTGGCAGGTCACGACCGTGCCGCCGGCAGATACGACGCAGACGTCTGGCCCGGCGAGCGCCGGCGGAGCGTGCGTGGCGACCAACAACCCGGCCGCGGCCGAACCGACGACGGCCGCGCAGGTTGAGCAGGCACCAACGGCTCGGTTCCCGGCCCGATGCGATCGGCGTGATTTGGTGTGTCGCGCCAGGGCGGCAGCGCGCCGGCGGGACTTACGATTGCCTGTTGTCACGTGTTACTCCACGGACGCCATCACCTTGAACTTGCTGGCTTTGGCCAACTCTTCTTGTGAATACTGACAATGCAGATGGGCAAGTACGCTAGGAACGTTCCGGCGTGCACTCAAGAAGAATCCGGATTTTGCAGCCGAACGGGTCGCGCTTTTCCGGCCCTGTGCCCATCCCGTCACATATAAAGGTGATGTCGCCCCTCATTACTCGTCCAGGATCGCAGGCTGCGAAATGCCAACCCGCAAGCCTTCAATGGTACGCAGTGACGCAACGGAAGTCGTGGTACGACAATCTCACGGATCTAAAAAATCGCGTCTTGGAAAAGGGGCTTGGCATGGGTTGGATGGCCCGCGTGGAAAGCTTGGCAAAGCCTCTTTGTCCGATACTGAAGCCCTATCGGTTAGCCGCGCCGCGGCGCTTGAGGAACCGAATTTCCGTGCACCGACGGCGGTGCAGCGCCGCTCCGAAATCAGAAGACGATACTGCCCTTCAGACTGAAGCCGTGCCGCTGGGTATCACTCGAAATCAATCCCTCGTAGGACAACGCCAATGTCGAACCGTTGTCGAAAAACGCAGTCGCGCCGGCCGCCACATCGGCATAGACGTCGTCGAAGTCCGATGTGATCGAAAACACGCTGGTCCCTGCCGGCGCGTTGAGGAAGTTCGCGGTAAGGCCCTGGTCGCTGTCGGTGTAAAAGCTCACGCCGGCTCTGACATACGGACGGATGATCGAGGTTTGCGACAACGCAAAGTCACCGCCGATCTCAAGTGCCGGTGTCACCGAAAAAAAGGTGTCGTCACTGCCCGCGATCGTCAGGTTCGCGGCCCCCGCACCGGTTTCCGTGACCCCGTCCCGTGACAGATAGGTCGCCGTCACATCGACGAGCGGCTTGGCAAACCAGTCGCGCAACTGGAAGACATACGCGCCACGCGCCTGGCCGGTCAGGGTCTTGACCGCGTAGTTCGATTCCGCCGTTCCGCTGAACCCGCCAAAGCTGATCGGGCGCTCGGTGTCGTTGCCCGACACGCCGCCGCTGATCGCGGCTCCCAGCAGGAAAGAGCCCGCCTGATATTTGAGTGACACTCCGCCGGAGAACCGGTTGCTGTCTGTTTCTGCCCCGGTATCCGTGTCGAGCGACGCCCGCTCGTAGCCGAGCGCAAAGCCGGCGAACCAGTTCGGCGCAACCGCCACCTGCCCGCCGGCTGCTAATCCTCCGGACGTCTCATCAAAACCGATCGTATTGGCATCGCCATCGCGATCGAGGAACCGTCCCTGCGGGCGCGCCCACAAACACTCGCCTTCGCTGAGTGCCGTATAGGTGTCGCCGGCCCGGTTGCAGGAGAACAGGTTGCCGACGAAGTCCTCCGCAGAGAACAGCGTAGCCGTCTCGGTGTTCAGCACCGCTTCCGGCAAGAGCTGGTTCAGGGCGTTCTGATAATCGCCAATTGTGAAGACGTTGGACAAGAGCGGTGAGAGGATCGGTTCCAGGTCGCCGCTGCCGGCCCCGACGGCCGTGTTCAGGCTGGCGGCCAGCGCCGTCTGGTCAGGGTTGAGCCCTCCGGCGGAGAAATCGATCGAATAGGTGAGAACAACATCGTTCGCATTCGGAAACGACAGCGACGCCTGCAATGCCGGGCTCGCAAGCAATCCGAGCCCGTTATTGGTCGTGCCGCCGGCCGCCGTCAGGATCGTACGGGACTGCATGCCGGATGCCGGGTTGAGAACCTGCACCTGCACCGTGCCGGCGAGACTGGCCGTGCCGGTCACGGTCACCTGGTCCACCATCCCTGCACTCGGATCGACATTGACCAGAAACACACCACCGCTGTTTTGAACGATGTTGCCGGTGAGTGCCGTCGTTCGGATTGAGTCGGAGCCGCCCGGCGACAAGGTTCCGGAATTGTTGAAAAAATTCCCGACGCCCAGGTTCACGACCTCGCCGGCATTGAAGATCCCGCCGCCCATATTGTTGAAGGCGTTGGCGCCGCCGCCAAGTTGGATTGCCCCGTTGTCGACCGCGGTCAAAATGCCCGAATTGTTGACGATCGTGTTTCCGGCTCCGCCGTTTATCGCGATGCCGGAACCCGACGACAGCATTACCGCGCCCGTTGTATTCAAGATATTCGTGGAGCCGGCAACACCGCTGAAATTGACACCGGCGGCCCCGCCCGTACCGCCCGAGACATTGCCAGTGCCCAGGTTCACCGTCGCTGTACTGCCTGCCTGCACGGAAGCTTCGATACCGTCGGCACCGGTTGTTGTGATGTTTCCGGTCGAGTCGATCGCAAGGTTGCCGGCGGTGCTCACTATTCCCAGTATCCCGTCGGAATTCGCGTCACCATCCGTGGTGATGTTTCCCGTTGAGGATATGGCGATCGAGCCGGTGCCACTGACAAGGGCGGATATGCCCTCGTCACCGTCGTTAGTGCCGTCGAACAGGGCAGTGATATCTCCGGTCGATGTGATCACGATGCTACCGTTCGCGATAACAGCGGCTTCAATGCCCTCATCGCCCGGTGTCGTGATATTCCCGACCGACGTGATGACAACGTTCCCGTTTGTCGCGGTGGCTTCGATGCCCTCTCGACCGCTGGACGTCGTAATGTTCCCCGTCGAACGCACCGTCACGTCGCCGGTGACCGTCCGGGCATCGATCCCAATGCCATCGGCGTGGATGGTGCCGACTGACGTGACGATGATTGTGCCATCAAACCGATTGAAGGCGTTTATGCCTTCGCCGCCGGATGTGATGTCGCCGATCGACATAACCGTAATGTTTCCCGACCCGCCCTCGTGACTTGCGTCGATCCCCTGTGAGCTGGGACCGGTGATGTTGCCGGTTGAGACGACCATTATGTTTCCGGTGCCGAACAGATCCGCGTCGATGCCATCCGACCCTGTGGTCGTTATGTCGCCCGTCGACATGACAGTGACATCGCCGTTCAGATTGTTTGCAAAGGTGCCGAGTTGGGAGTTGATGCCGATAGCATTCTGGACCGAGATCGCGAACGCGCCGGTGTCCACGTTCACACTTACGTTCTGGTCGACCAGGGTGGTCACGACGAATTCGACGCCGTCGACGCCCACGGCAGGTGTAATGTTCTGCGTGAGGCCGTTGACGTTGAGCGTGGTCAATGGTGCGGAGGCACTGACCCCGGCCGAAACGTCACCTGTGCAAGTCGCCGTTGTCCCGACGACAACGCACGGGCCGGACGATGGCGGGACAACGGTTTGCGCCTGGACATCAAAGGGTGCTGTAGCCGCCATTGCGCCGGCGGCGCTTGCAATAAGCGCTGCCCGCAGGGGGTGCCATGTTGCGCACCCCTGCCCCAACAGATGGAAAGTGTTTGGCTGACGTTTCCGTGCAAGTGCCCGTACTCGGCGTCTTTCCTTACGATTCGACATGGTGCGGGCGCCCTCAGATTTCCTCGATCCGACGGTTTTGCCGCGTACGGACCGTCTCGCCAGCGCCTGAATCGGGGTTTGCGCCGGGTTTATCGATGGTACGTCAGTCTCAATGCTTGAGGAAACTGCACTTATAAAGTGTATGCCTGCCTCGCCACGACGCGCATAAAAAATTCATATTCTGAAATGTTTACAGAGATCGGCACCCGCCAGGTCTAACGGAAGATCGAAGGCAGAAGTATTTCTGGTTGTATTCGGCCTGTTGCAATCGGCGCCTGGGTCCCGTATTCCGGCGTGAAGAACCAGAGGGATTACAAACCAAGGCCAATCGCCCCGTGACAAGCAACGGTTCGGAAACCGACGCCCAACCCGACGCCCCGAGAGGCCTTGAGCCGGCGAACATTTCCTGTTCGCGCGGATTGTCCACATGGCTGGCGACCAACCAGATCAGCCTCGCCCTGTCCTCCTACCAGACCGGCCGGCTCTACCTGGTCGGTTCCCGGCCGACGGGCCAGGTCAATTTTCATGAAATCGGCATCGGTCGGGCTATGGGATTGTGGGCCGATCCGCAACGGCTGATCGTCGCCACCCAGAACCAGGTCGTCCGCTTCGAGAACGTACTCGCATCGAACCAGCGTCTGGGCGAAGCCGACAAACATTATGTGCCACGCGTGGCGCACACGACCGGCGATCTCGACATTCATGACATCGTCGTGCTGCAGAACGGTGTCATCGTCTTTGCCAACACGCTGTTTTCCTGTCTGTCGACCCTGCACAACACCCATTCCTTCACGCCCTATTGGGCGCCGCCCTTCATTTCCAAGCTGGCGGCCGAGGATCGGTGTCATCTGAACGGCATCGCCATGCGCGACGGCATGCCCGCCTATGTGACCGCGACCAGCCGTGCCGATGTCGTCAACGGCTGGCGGGCGCGGCGCGAACAGGGCGGCTGCATCATCGACGTGCAGGAAAACGCGATCATTACCGAAAAACTCTCCATGCCGCATTCGCCGCGCTGGCATGACGGCCGGCTCTGGGTGCTGAATTCAGGCACCGGTCATCTCGGCACCGTCAACATGGCGACCGGCACGTTCGAGCCGTTCGCCTTCATGCCGGGTTTCGTGCGCGGTCTGGCCTTTCACAACAATCATGCGATCGTTGGGCTGTCGCTGCCCCGTGACGGCACGTTTTCGGGCCTGCAGCTCGACGAGGAATTGTCGAAGCGCGATGCCGACCCCTGGTGCGGCATCCAGATCGTCAGCCTGGCAAGCGGCGACATCGTGGAATGGATCCGGTTTGAAAGCGCGATCACCGAACTCCTCGATGTCTGCATTCTTCCCGGCGTGCGCCTGCCGTCCGCTTACGCGCCGACCTCGCCCGAACTGACGAAATTCTTTACCTTCGATCCCGGTCCGTCCGCCGAGCGTGCCGCCGAATAGGGTCGCCGGCAAGGGATGCCGGCCTTGCCTCACCGGAAAACGATTTGATGCAGCACCTTTCGAAAACCTTCCTCGCCGCCGCGATGCTGAGCCTGACGGCCGCATTGCCAGCCGGCGCGCAGGAAGAAAAGAACGAAACGCCGCCGCAACCGGGCTGGGCGGTGACCTGCGAGAATGCCGGATCCGGCCTGCAATGCCAGGCGCTGCAGACGATTGCGATGCGCCAGACCGGACAGCGCCTGATCAGCGTCTCGGTCCGCCGCAACCCGGACGAAACGTCTGCCGCCATGCTGCTTCACTTGCCGCATGGCCTGTTCCTGCCGGCGGGCCTTGAAGTCAAGATCGACGACGGCAAGGCGCGTCAATTGCCGGTGCAGACCTGCGACGCGCGCGGCTGTTATGCCGGGATGGGGGCGTCCAAGACGGAAATCGGCGCCATGCAGAAGGGCACGACCCTCGCAGTATCCTTCCAGAATCTGGAAAAGAAGACCATCACGGTAAACGTTCCGCTCGCGGGTTTCACCGCCGCCTACAACAAACTCCAGTAATCCGCCCGTGCGGTCAGGTGTCGAGATCGGCCCGCCAGATCGGATTGGTCCAGGCCCGCCGGCCCTGATCGTCGATCAGGGTTACCCGCAGCCACGCCGTCGGCTGTTCGAGAAGCCAGCCCTCGTCCAGTTCCGACAGATCGATAACGGCCTCGTCGATATGTCTTCCGGACTGCGTTGCGGCCCGGGAATTGCCGCCGACGACGGCGATCGTATTGACCGGTGAACAGGCAATCCTGAGGGTCCGGTTCTCGATTGAAAGCGCGTCGATGCGCGGTCCCTGGCTGGAGTAGTAATGCCCCGCCTTCAGGGCTTTGAGGAGCGCTTCCGGATCGAGGCTTTCAGAGCGCACCTGCACCCAACCCCCGAAAGCATCGCGATCATGGTCGCGGAAATGTGCATCGTCGCAGGCATAGGCGGACAGGCGCTTGCCATCGTTCAGCATCTGGTCGAGCAGGTACCAGCCATCACCGCGATCGGTCTCCACGCAACAACCGTGATTGTAGATTTCGACCGCATGGGCCACGTCGATGCTGTGCCCGTCGGCGACCGTCAATTGCGACCAGGCCGGGTGGGCGATGCCGATGAAGGCACCCGCCTCCGCAGCCCGACGTGCAAGCTCGGGGCCGCTTTCGTTTTCGCCGCGCGGCGGGAAATCGAGCGGCAGACCGGCGGCGACCAGGTGCCAGAGTTCGCCGACTTCCGTCTTTGGCGCATGAATTTCCGCCCCGATCAGCGTGGTGAAATCCGCGTCCCGCCATCCGCGTGTGTCTGCAATCGGCCAGTCAAATCCGGACACAAAATGCTCCGACAGCATCATGAAATCGTAGCCCGCGGCCCGATATGCCGCGACGACCGTCTCCGGCGGCAACGCGCCGTCGGACAGCGTTGAATGGGTATGGATGTTGCCGCGCCAGAAGCGGCCGGGCAGATTGAAGGGCGCGATGTTGGACGACATGGCAGGCTCCGGGAAGCGGATTGCGGGCAATTGGCTCGCTGGCTATTTGCCAGCCATGACATTTGCATGAACGCATCCGTCGGTAACGGCTGAACGACGGTTCAGGCGCCCTCAATCCCCAGATCGGTCAGCAATTTGACGAGCAGATCGCGGGCCTTTCGGCGGTGCTGGACATGGATCGAGCGCGCCTTCTCGGCATTGCCGGCGGCGATCGCGTCGACGAGGTCGCGATGATCCTGGTTGGACGTCGTCGGCAGCGGCCGAGCGGACAGGGTGGCAATCCGGGCCCGGTGCGTCTGGTCCCACATGCCCTCGACGAGCTGTATGAGGCGTCGGTTTCCGGTGAGTTCGACCAGGGTCCGGTGGAACGTATCGTCGGCGAGCGCCCAGGCGCGCCGGTCCTCTGCTGCAAGGGCGCTGTCCATCGCGTCGACACAGGCGCGCAACCGGGAAAGATCCGGCCCAGAGATGCCGGTCTCCGCAAGCAATTCGGCGGCCCCGCCCTCAAGGCTCGTAAGAACGTCATAGATCTCGTTCATATCGGCCGGCGAAATCGGCAGCACCGTCATGCCGTGCCGCGGCCGCACGTCGACCAGCCCCTCCTCGGCCAGCCGGATCAGCGCTTCGCGCACCGGCGTGCGGCTCATATGCAGGAAATCGGCAACCTCCTGCTCGAACATGCGCCTGCCGGGCGGCAATTCATTGTCCAGAATCAGGCGGCGCAGCGAATGATAAGCGTCCTGCGTCCGCGACAATTTCGGTCCCGTTGCAGTCGGCACACGCGACCCGTCCCCGGATGCGGTCCCCGGATCGGGCCTCTGCGGATTGCTGGCATGCGCGTCGGATCCCATGACAGGTTCACCCTAGTGACACATCGTCAATCGGCACTGATGCCCTCCAAAAGACCGGAGAAACAATCCTAAAGGGCATGCATTTCTCAACCACCACACTATGTTAGCGAGACAGGTCGATCCAGCGTTCCTCATCCTGCGAGCGGTAGACCGCAGCCTCGATTTCCAGGTTGCCGAGATAGGACCGCGCCGTATTGGCGAGTGGCGTCCCGGATGTCATCGCCTCCAGAACATGGTGTTGCAAACGGTAGACGCAATCGCCGCCGAACCCCGCTTTCGGAAAGGCGCAGGGAATTGCGGAATCTCCGTAACTGCCATGCGTCCGCCGCCAAAGGCGCCCGTCGCCGTCGAGCCGCAGCGTTGCCTCGGACCCCTCGATCAGGAACTCGCCCATGGTGCGCCGCGGATTGTGGGCGGCATGGTCGGCCAACCGGTTGCCGTCAAAAACGGCGCGAAAACCGGAATCGTAGCGCATCAGCACCAACCCCGCGTCCTCGCCGGCAATCGCCGGATTGAGTCGGCGCAGGTCGGCGAACACGGCGGAAGGCTCGCCGAACAGGTACCGAAACACGTCGATGAAATGGATCGCGGTCTCATGCACCAGGAACCGGTCCATCGTCTGAAAGTAGGGCTGCCGGTCGAGATAGGCATCCGGCCCCTGCCCGTCGCCGGGCCGCAGCCGAAAGGTCGCCTGGTAGGGCGTGCCGACGGCGCCGCCCTTCAAGAGGCCGTGCAGGATTTCATACCAGGGTTGAAACCGGAAATTTTCGTGCACGACCAACGGCACGGAACGCGCCTCGGCAAGCGCGGTCGCCTGCATGGCTTCTTCGAGGCTGGCGCAGAACGGCTTCTGGCAGATCACCAGGCGCGCCGCCTGCACGGCCCGCTCGATCAGGGCCTCGTGTGCCGCGGGCGGCACGACGATGTCGACGATATCGAATGGCCCGGCATCGAAAAACCGGTCGATGTCGGTGTGCAGGCTTCCGATCGTGTGCCGCGCCGCGGCACGGGCCAGCGCTTCCGGGTCGCGATCGCACAGCGCGTCGAGGGATGCCCCTTCCAGGCGGGACCAGGCGTCGAGGTGAAACGAGGCGAAAAAACCCGCCCCGATGCTGCCGACGCTGAGCCTGCCGGTCATGCCGCCGGCCGCTCCAGCGTCTGCATCCGGTCCATGACCCGATCGAACACCATGCGCGTGCCGGCATCGCCACCCTGATCGACGGTGATCAGCGAGCCATCGGCAAACGCCGCGTTGACCGCATCGCGCACCAGGCCGCCGGCCGCCCGCGCCGCTTCAGAATTGTGCCGCTCGCCGAGCCATTCCAGCATCATCGCGCCGGACAGGAACATGGCCGTCGGATTGGCGAGCCCCTTGCCTGCGATATCGGGGGCCGAGCCGTGGCAGGGCTGAAACACCGCATGGTCGTCGCCGATATCGGCAGACGGCGCAAAACCGAGGCCGCCCATCAGACCGGCGCCGAGATCGGACAGGATGTCGCCGAACATGTTTTCGGTGACAAGCACGTCGAGATCCCAGGGCCGCCGCACCATGTCGAGCGCCATGGCGTCCACATAGGCGTGATTGATACGCAGGTCCGGATAGGCCTCGGCTTCCTTGTCGAAGATCGAGCGGAAGAACGCAAAGGCGGAAAACACGTTCGCCTTGTCGACGCAGGTCGCCCGCCCGGGCCCTTCGCCGGCCGCGCGTCGGCGCTCGGCCAGTGCCAGCGTGTAACGGACGACGTCCTCGGTACCCTTTCGGGTAATCACGAGCGTCTCGCGGGCCTCGTCTTTGCTCACCTCCCCCTTGCCGATCGAGGCAAAAAGTCCTTCGGTCGATTCCCGGACAAGCACGAAGTCGATGGACTTTGCGCGCGGATCACCGAGCGGTATGCGCACACCTGGAATGGTGCGCACGGGACGAATGCCGGCATACAATCCCAGCCGGATCCGCAATTCGATCTGCGGGATCAATTCCGTGCCGTCCGGATAGCGGATCGACGGATCACCCATGGCCGACAACAGGATGGCATCCGAAGCGGCAGCCGCCTCGACCGAAGCATCAGGCAGCGCAACCCCTTCGGTCAGGTAAGTCTTTGCGCCTGCGGCAAGCGGCGTGAACGACGCGGAAATGCCGCCGACCCGGTTCATCGCCGCCTCCAGAACCTCCTGGCAGGGTCCGGTGATTTCCGGGCCGATACCGTCGCCCTCGAAGACCGCAATGGAAAAGTGTTGGCTCATGGTCGCTGGATCCTGACAGGTCGGGAGGGGAAAACCGAGGCCGGTTTCGCCGGAAGCGGAAAAGAAACACAGCTCGAAAATAATGTATACATTAATTCAACCGTGCGCTGTATGCAATCCCCTACCATACCCGATGTTGATCAGCGCGGCATGGTCTGCCAGACGAGTGGCGGATTGCGGGATGACCGAGAGGTCCGGGCCATTCCGATCAAGGGCTCTTCGGATCAGCGCTTTGGCATCACGGCGAACGCGCCGCATGCAATACCGGCATCGCCGACAAGGGAAAACTCTCGGCGGGTACCCTATCGCATCGACGATACAGCAGGCTTCAGAAGCGTTTGACGACACGAAAAAGCGCGCGCAGCCGGTCGGCGCCGAGGTTTTCCACGCTGGACGTGGTCATTCCGCGCCAGGCAAGCAGGACCTCCGATTCAAATCCATGGTCAAAGCCGAGACGCACACCGCCGCCGACCGAATACAATTCATCGATATCCGTGCTGACCGGACCCGCAACATCGATGTTCTGGACAAGGCCGGCGTCAAGAAAGCCGAAGAGCTCAAAATCCTGCAGCAAGGGAATGGTCTCGTCGACGGGGCGGTTGTATTGCAGTTCGATCTTGCCGGCGACGCCGCGATCGCCAAGGATCGAACTGGGATCGTAACCGCGCCCGTAGTCGGAGCCGCCAAAGCCGAATTCCTCGCTGGCAAGCACGGCTTCCGACGTGATCTGGCCGCGAGCCGCAAGCAACACGGTGACACCGGGAATGCCGATCCGCTGGTATCGCAGGATCTCTGTGTCGAGCGCGGTGAATGTGCCGTCGGCGTTGACCCGGGAGCGAAACCGCGAATTGGAATTGGTCGCGCCGAGCGCGTCGAAGCCCTGGCTGACCCGCACACGGATCGCCGTTACGGCCGGACGAGAACCACCGAGCCAGGCATCGACGAAGTCGAAATCGGCCGTCGCCCGAACGACGCGCAGATTGTCGTCGCTGAGCCGGCCGAAGACATCGGAATCCGATTGCAGATCATCCCAATCGAATTGCAGGCCGACAAACAGGTTCCGGCGTCGCGAGCGGATGATCGGATGTGTGACGCCGAGCGCCCAGCGGATGCCTTCATTGGTAATATCGAACGGGTCGAGGCTGCTTCCTGGCTCTGATTCGCTGCCGGACAGGCGGGCGAACACGCTCGTGCCCTCCGACCCGATCGGTATGCTCGCGATGATTTCTCCGAAGACCAGCTCTTCCAGATCGGCGGACGTGGCGCCCCGCAACGCCAGGCGTTCGTGCAATCCGAAAAGCGAATTGAGGAACAGGTCGGCGCTGCCGATATTGGGGCCGACAAAATTCGACCCGTCATTGGCGACTTCGAACGCGCCCTCGACGCGATCGAGCTTGGCTTCGACCGTCAAGGTTGCGGCACCCGGCGTGTCCTCCGACGGCGAGAACACCCCCCTCACCTCCATGCCGGCCAGGTCGCCGGCAAGCAGCAGATAGCGCTCCAGCGTCGCGGCGGTCAGCGGCCGTTCTGCGGCGATCTTGCTCGTGTAAACCTCCACGAGATTGCGCCAGCCGGTCAAGTCACCGGTCACGACGACCTTATCGACAAATCCTTCAACGGCCTGCAAGCGTACGGTCCCGCCATCGATCTCCTGCGGCGGAACGATGACTTGCGAAAGGATGAACCCGCGATCCCGGTAAAGCACCGTTGCCCGCCGGGCGATTTCAAAGATCGTGGAGACGGGGATTTCCTGACCGATGAATTCCGCGGAAAGTGCGTCAAGTTCGGCCTGGGAAAAGACGGTCGATCCCTCCACGATGACGCGCTCCAGCGTCAATGTGAGATCGACGTCGGGGATCTCGGCGCCCGGGTCCTGTTGTTGAATGAGGACGCCTTCGCTCGAGCGCGGGGTCAGAGGGCGGACCCTTACCGGCTCCTCCGCCCGGCCCGGTTGTGCCGAACCGGGAAGCGCTGCCTGCGAAACCGCTTCGCTCGGCAAGACCAGCAAAGCAAGAAGTAAAAGGCCTGCGGCCAGACATAGGGCTTTGGCGAGACCGTTACGTTCGCACAACCTGGAAACTTGCGCCACCATCGACTCCGTATTCGCTCGGCTTCCACTCTGTACGCACGGCTACAACGGAACTCTTAACGGTTTGTTAAGCATACAATTCTCTCCTCACATGGAGAAATACAGTATTCATGCAAAAAACGGAAGAGTAATGTAAGATTTACATAGCGGACACAACGGAACTAAGGAATCTAACATTAACGATACTTAATGAAAGATGAAAGACTCCGTAAACGATTCTTGAGGCGCAATCCACACTTCACTTACCATTCGGAGGAACGAAAACCCGTCAGAAAGCTCGGCGGATCACAGGGGGTGCGGCCGGATCATGCGATCCGAAGCGGTACCGGACAGGACGGCTATGAGTTACGCAAAGAGTGGACGCGCGCGGCGTTGGAGCCGCATTGCGATTGCCTTCGGATTTCTCGCCAGCAACACAATTGCACCGGCCCTTGCCGGACCGAGCGGCGGCACGATCGTGTCGGGCAGCGGCACGATCAGCCAGTCGGGGAACAACTCGACGATCAACCAGTCCACCGATCGTCTGATTATCGAGTGGGATTCATTCGATACCACCGCCAACGAAAGCGTGCGCTTCAATCAGCCGAACGTCTCCTCCTCCGTCCTCAACCGCGTGCTGTCCGGCCAGGCGACGACATTCGACGGGTCGCTGTTTGCCAACGGCAATGTCATCATCGTAAACGGCGCCGGCATTCATTTCGGGCCGTCGGCCCGTGTCGATGTCGGAAGCCTGATTGCTTCGACCGCCGACATTTCGAACCGCAACTTTCTCGACGGCAAACTGATTTTCGATCGCCCGGGCCTTTCCGACGCCTCGATATCCAACGCCGGAACGATTTCCGCGCGTGATTCCGGCCTGGTCGCACTGGTTGCGCCCGGTGTGGAGAATTCCGGCCTGATCAGGGCCAATCTCGGTACGGTCATTCTGGGCGCCGGCGAAGCCCATACCATCGATTTCAACGGCGACGGCCTGATCTCGTTTACGATCACCGAGCCGACCAAGGCCGCTCCCAAGCGCAAGGACGGATCGACCATGCATGCCCTGGTCGACAATTCCGGCAAGGTCCAGGCCGATGGCGGCTCCGTCATCATGACGGCGCGCCAGGCGTCTCGGGTGCTCGACAACGCGATCAATATGTCAGGCGTCGCTCAGGCGAATTCCGTCGGTGTCCGCAATGGCAAGATCGTTCTGTTCGGCGGCAAGAAGGGCCGCGTCAACGTTTCCGGCAAGGTCCGCGCCCGTGGCAAACAGCGCGGTCAGCGGGGCGGGCGTGTTCACATTGCCGGCGAAAAGATCGCCATCCCAAGGGCCAAGATCGACGTCACCGGCAAAGCCGGGGGCGGCGAAGTCCTGATCGGCGGCGCCTATCAGGGCGGCAAGCTGGCCGACGATTCGACCATCGGCTACCTGCAGGCCGGCGATCTCGTGTCGATCCTGACCGGTGACGGCGCGGGCGCCGCCGGCAATGGCTGGTTCCCGAACGCCGAAAGTGTCTTTGTCGGCAGCGACGCGGTCATCGACGTCAGCGCGACCGAGGCGGGCGACGGCGGCACCGCGATCCTGTGGTCCGATGGAAAGACCGGCTTCAACGGCTCGATCCTGGCGCGTGGCGGCACCGAATCCGGCAATGGCGGTTTCGTAGAAACCTCAGGCAAGCTGGGTCTCGGCGTCGGAGCGACGGCAAGTGTCGATGCCCTGGCGCCCAGCGGTCTTGTCGGAGACTGGCTGCTCGATCCCGCGAACGTGACAATACAGAGCGGAGGAACCGCGACGCTGGCACAGATCGCTGACACAAGCGACACGACAAGCAATCTGGTGGTCGATCCCGCCGTAATTAGTGCCGCAACGGCAAACGTGTCGATTTTCGCGACGGACACCATCAATTTCGTCGACGCGGTCACCACCATTTTTCCGGGCGTGGGGCTGACCGCAACAGCCGACACGATCATCATCGGAAATTCCATCACCACAGCCGGCGCCCAGACCTATGACGGCGCAGTGGAACTGTCGGCCGATGTAGCGCTTACCAGCACGGGCGGCGGCGACATCACCTTCGACTCCACGCTCGATGGCACCTTCGATCTGACGGTCAACACGGCCGGCACGACGCGGTTCAACAGCGATATCGGAGAAACGACGCGCCTTGGCAGTCTGACCACGGATGCCGCGGGCACAACCGCCTTCAGCGCCACCGCGGCAAGCAACGACATTATGAACATCAACATCGACGACGATTCGGTGTTCGGCGACAATGTGGACCTGTCCGGCAACAACCAGACCTGGAACACGTTCGGGACTGCGACGTTCAACGGCACCTTCGGTGGCAATGTCGACATGATCATGAACCCGCGTGACACGCTGACCTTCAACGGCGCGGTGACGTTAAGGGGCTTTCAGGTCGCGAACGCCGGAACGGTCAACATCAATGGCGGTTCGGTCACGATGACGACCTTCGCGTTCCGGATCAACAACCCGGTGGTCCTGGGTGCGGACACCACGTTCAATGTCAGCAATATGAATTTGGAATCGCGGTTCACCGATCCGGTTGACGGCGCCTTCAGTCTCACGATCAATTCCCCGGGCCCCGTTGAGTTTCGGGACACCGTTGGCGCCACGACACCTCTCACCGGTCTGATCACCGATGCCGATGGCACATTGCTGCTGAACGGCGGCACGATTGCCTTGGCCGGCGGCGCGGCATCTTTCGGTGAAGCCACCACCCTCGGTGTGGACACGACCATTACAGGTGCCGGTGCGATTACCTTCGGCAACACCGTCGATTCCCAGAGCGGCGAGACCAATTCCCTGTCGGTCAGTGGCAGCGGCGACGTGACCTTCAGCGGGGCTGTCGGAAGCACCGACGCGCTTTCCTCTCTGGACGTCGCGTCGGGCGGCGCGATCAGCTTCCTCGGCGCGGTCACGACCGACAACGGAGATGTCAGCCTTGCCGCCGACGACATCGCGCTCGCCGCCGCGGTCAATGCCGGCACAGGCATCGTCACCCTGGACACGTTCTCCGCGAGCCGGCAGATCAACCTTGGTGGCACCGTCCTGGGACGCCTGAGCTTTACGGATGCCGACCTGGACCTGATTACCGCCAATACCATCCGGATCGGCGGCATTTCCAGCGGCGACATCACGATCGCTTCTGCGATCAATCCGGCGAATGCCACGAACCTTGAACTGACAACGGCCGGCGCGGTCATCGACAATACGCCGACCGAGCAATCGGATCTGATCGCGAACAACGTCACCATCAATGCCGGCACCGGGATCGGCACGGCAACCAACGATATCGACGTCGCCTCGGCCTTGCTCACCCTGACCAACACGACCAGCGGCGCCGTGAACGTGTTCAATACCGGCGCGCTTACGGTCACGGGCGACAGCGTCGTCTCCAGTTTTGCCGCGGTCGGGACGATCTTCAATGTCGACAATGCTGCGACCGTTACGTCCAGCGGGACTCTTGCGGTCGACGCGCTGTTTGGCAATCTCGACGGTAATCTGACCGCAAGCGGCGGCATCACCGGAAACCTGACGTCGATCAATGTGCTCGGATCCACCGGCGGCGCGGAAATCCAGGATGCGGTCGATCTCGCCGCAACCGGCGCGACCATCAATGTGGCGGCCGGAAGCTATGCCGCCTTCACGGCCGACGTCACCAATCTGTCGGTGATCGGCGTCGGCGAATCCACCATCGTCAATGCCGCCAGCCCGGCGATCACGATCACCGCAAACGGCACGTCGATTTCCAACATGCTGCTGCAGGGCACGGGAGCCGCCGGCGACGTCGGCATCCTGCTCGACGGCACGACGACCCCGAACCTGACCGGCATCACGATCACCAACGTCGATATCGACAACATGGATGACGGTATCCGGAGCCAGGGCGATATCGGCGACGGCGTGGCCGCCAATGTGGATGTCGCAATCGCCGGGAATTCGGCGACGGATCCTGCCCTGTTCCAGGACTTCCTCGATGCGGCGATCGATGTCGGCGATACGGATGGCGATGCGGTCTACACGATCACCGACGTGACGGTCCAGGACGGGTCTGACAGCAATACCGTGGCAACCCAAGGTCCGGGCTTCCGGATCGGATCCATTGGCTCCGCCAGAATTCAGCGGGTCACCATGAGCAACGTCGGCAACGGCTCGAATGATGACGGCATTCAGTTCGCCGCCCAGACGGGAGCGACGATCGATATTCTCGACAGCTCGATCTCGGCGCGTGACGATGGCATCGATTTCTTCGGACTGAACGGCGGCACCGTCACGATTGCGCGTAACTCACTTATCCGCGGCACCCGAAACACCTTCGGCGACGGCATTGAGTTCGGCCCGGTCACGAATGGCGCCATCGTCAATATCGTCGGCAACACGGAAATCAGCGGCCGGGGCGATGCCATCGAATTCGGCGCTGGTTTGAATGCCAGCACCGTCACCATAGCCGGCAATACGACGATCCAGGGCGATACCAGCGACGCCATCGTCTCTACGTCCTCCTTCGTCAATTCGATCGTTGTTATCGGCAGTGCGACCGTCCCGGTTGAAGGCGTGTCCACCTCATTCGGCGGCAATTCCATCATCGGGCTGGGGGATGACGGTTTCAGTCTTCAAGGCATGACCGGCGGCAGCCTGACCATCAGGGACAATCCCCTGATTAGCGGAAACGCCCTCACGGGGACTCCCTTCAACAAAAACGGCCTTGATTTCATCAATTTTGCTTTAACGGACGCCGCGATCTCCATCACCGGGAACGCCATCCAGGCCGACAACCATGGTATCTACATCAACAACGACATCGCCGGTTCGACCACGCTGGAAATCCTGAACAATACAATCGGGACGAGCACGAACAGGGTCGGTGAAAAAGGGATCTACTTTGCCTTCGGGGAAGTCCGGGATACGTCGACCGTCACGATTGGCGGCACCAACCAGGTCTTTGCCGGCGAGGAGGCGATCTCCGTCTCTGATCTGATATCCTCCAATCCGTTCTCGATCACCGGCGGGACCTATGACGGCACACTGGGCGCCCTGATTGTCGACAATACCGGCTTCGCTTCCACCGGCGGATCGACCGGGCAGATCGTGATCGGCGCTGCCGCCTTTGTCGGCGGGACCACCGGCAACGTAGTCGACATCCTGACACAGGCGGGCAATAACGGCCTCAGCGTCGATTTCTCCGGCGCGGCCACAATCGACGGCGGCGCGAACGGGATCCGGCTCAGCGGTCCCCTCACCGATGTTCTCAACGATACCTTCGGCAGCATCGCCATCGGTTCGACGACCACCCCGACAACCAATTTCATCCAATTGGCCAATGGAGCCGAATTCCTGCCTGGCAGCCCGACGCTCCTCGACGCCAGGGGAGTCTCGTTCAGCGGCACGCTCGGCAACAGCCTGACCGCGGCGCAGGCGCTGGCGCTCGAGGATCAATTGGTCCACTTCCCCGACGACAACACGCTCGGCCTGATCAACACCAATGATCTCTTTGTGGCGGACGGTGAAAGCATTCAGACCGCCGTCAACGCCGCCGGTCTCCTGGTAGGGCCACAGACCGTGATCGTCGGGCCCGGCACCTTCGGCGGCAGCGTCGAAGTCTGGGTCGACAACCTCACGCTCACCGGCCAGGGCGCGACCACGATCATCGATACCGATGCCGTCGATCCCTTCGCCAACAACGGCGATGTCAACAACGGCTTCGACGTCGTTGCCAGCTCGGCCCTGTCCGGCGGCGGTACGGTCACCGGTGTAACCATCGACGGCTTTGCCTTCGACACGGTGACGACGTCCGGCGCCAATACCGGCATTAGACTGGGCGGCGCCGCAACCACCCGGATCGCCGAAAACACCACCATACAGAACAATACGTTCAACGATGTGAACGAAGGCATCTTCCGCAACAACACGATCGGCACGACGACAATTTCCGGCAATACGATGACCAACATCGCCGATCGCGGCATCGTCTTCGCCAACCGTGCGATTGACGGGGAAACGATTATTGTCACGGACAATGCCGTCACCAGTGTGGACAGAAGCCTTGTGTTCTTCCCGCAGGTTCAGAACTCCGATGTCACGATCCAGGGCAACACCTTTGACAGCGGTTCCGACGCACTGATCTTCTTCTTTGGCTCAACCAACAGCACGATCCTGGTTGGTGGCGACACCGCGGCCGAAGCCAATGACATCGTCGGAACCAATCGAGGCATCTTCACCTTTTCCCTGGATGGCGGCAGCTTTACGGTGGCCAACAACACCCGGATCGCGAGTGGGGCCACTATGTTCGGATCCGGTATCGAATTTACCGGAGTGATCCAGAACGGGGCCAATGTGGAGGTCCTCGGCAATTCCCTGATCGAAGGCAATTTCTCCGGCCTGCTTGTTGTCGCGCCCATCCTGTCGAGCACGATGACCGTTGCAGGGAACACCCAGATCAACGGCGTGAATAGCGATGGCATATCGTTTATCAGAGACATAACGGACTCAAACGTCACCATCGGACCGGCCACGGCGACCGTCGACGGGACGGTCCAGACCTTTGGCGGCAACACGATCACCGGCGGCCTCACCGGAATTGCCCACTTCGCTGGCACCGCCATAGACGGAACGTCGGTGGTCACGTATGCCGGCAATGACATCACGGGTGGTGACGACGGGATCTTCTTCGACGCCATCGAAGGAAACGCACAGATCAACGTCACGGACAACACCTCGATTACCGGCCAGAACTTCGAGGGGATCTACTTCTTTGAAGACGTCGCCGAAAATGCCGTCGTCACCATCGCGCGCAATACGATCAACGGAGGCGACGACGGGGTCGAGTTTGAGGAACGTGTGCTCGACGACGTCACGCTCACTTTCACCGATAACACCATTACCGGTGCCACCGATGGAGTCGAATTCAGTGAAGAGATCGACGACAATGCCAACGTGACGTTCACCGGCAACACCGTCACCGGCACCACCGAGGAAGGCCTGGAAGTCAACGGCCTGTTCAACAACACGACAATGACCGTGACCGACAACACGTTCATCGGCGGGCAGAACGGGATTGCGCACGAAGTCGGTATCACCGGCGCAGCAACAACCACCATCGTGGGCAATACCATTACCGGCACGACGGTGGACGGGATCGGTGTGACCGGTCTGTCAGACGACACGTCGATGACCGTCACCGACAATACGATCACCGGTGGCCAGAACGGCATCGGCCACAATGCCGGCATTACCGGCACGGCGACGACGACCATCATGGGCAATACCATCACCGGCACGACGGTGGCCGGTATTGGTGTGACCGGTCTGTCAGACAACGTTGTCTGACA
>JBCDLT010000067.1:0-36211 GCA_038745065.1 Pseudomonadota bacterium
CCAGTTCGGCGCGACTGCCACCTGAGCACCGGCCGCCAGCCCGCCGCTGGTTTCATCAAAACCGATTGTGTTTGCATCGCTTTCGCGATCGAGGAACCGGCCCTGTGGCCGCGCCCAATAACATTCGCCTTCGCTGAGTGCTGTATGGTTCTGGCCGGCCAGCCGGCAGGAGAAGAGGTTGTCGACAAAACCCTCGGATGCAAACAGCGTCGCCGTCCCGGTGTTGAGCACGACTTCCGGCAGCAATTGATTGAGCGCGTTCCTGTAATCGCCGACCGTGAAGATGTTGTTGAGCAGCGGCAGGAAGACCGGGTCCAGGTCGCGGGCGCCGGCATTCGCGGCCGCGTTCAGCCCGTTTGCCAGGGCCGTCTGGTTCGGGTTGAGCCCGCCGGCGGAAAAGTCGATGGAATAGTTGAGCACGACGTCGTTGGCGTTCGGGAACGACAGCGAAGCCTGCAGAGCCGGGCTCGCCAGCAGTCCCAGGCCGTTATTCGTCGTGCCGCCGGCCGCCGACAGGATCGTCACGGATCGCATTCCGGTCACCGGATTGATCGCTTCGGCCTGGACGAGGCCGGAGAGGTTGGCCGTTCCGGTGACGGTCACCAGATCTCCGGTGCCGGCGCCCGGATCAACAGTCGCCAGAAAGATGCCGCCGCCTTTCTGGACCAGATTGCCGGTGATCGCCGTGGTCTGGATCGCACCGGATCCGCCCGGCGACAAAGTGCCCGAATTGTTGAAGAGGTTCCCGGCGCCGAGGTTTACAATTCCGCCAGCATTAAAGATTCCGCCGCCCATATTGTTGAAGGCATTGGTGCCGCCGCCGAGCTCAATCGCGCCGTTCGACACCGTGGTCAGCGTGCCGAAATTGTTGATTGTAGTGTCGGCTGTGCCGTCATTCACAGCAATGCCGGTTAGCGCCGTTATCGTGACAGTGCCCCTTGTATTCAGCGCGGTTGTCCCTTGGGTTGCCAGCAGATTGACGCCGGCGCCGGCGCCACTGCCGCCCGATATCGTCCCATCGATGATCGTTACGACGTTCGGACTCGGGGCATCGTTGGTGATGTCAAAGCCATTGGCGTCCAAGCCTGTGGCCGTGACGTTCCCGGTGGACGTTATCTGAATGCCACCTGGACCGCCCTCTTGAACGTCAAACCCGTCGCCGCGTGTGTCGCCGGATGTTGTTATGTCGCCGACGGAGACAATAAAGACATCCCCGTCGCCGGTTTCGCCGACGTCAAATCCGTCCCCGCTTCCGTTACCGTTGAGGCCGGCGATAATGGTGCCGGTCGACCTGATGATGAGATCACCGTCATCATCCTCGCTCACGTCAAACGCGTCATCGATGGACGTCAGAGTGCCGACCGAGGTAATTCGGAGGTCACCGCTTCCGTTTTCGCGGGTATCGAACAAATCATCATTCTGAAACACCGTTGTGAGATTACCGGCAGAGTTGATGATAAGGTCCCCGGAACCGTACTCCCTGATTTCGAAGACATCGTCATTGCTGTTGATATCCCCGGACGTGTTGACGACAACGCTGCCATCGTCCCGCTCACGCAGTTCGAACGCGTCTGACGCGCCGCTGGTGGTCGGGGAGGCGTTTGTTACACTGCCATTGACCGTAACAAAAATATCCCCAATGCCATTTTCGTCGACAAATATGCCATTGGTGGTCTCGCCGCTTACCCTGATATTGCCCGTCACATTGACAGTGACGCTGCCGTTCCCAGCTTCGGAGGCATAGATGCCATCCGCGTTGTTGCCAGTGGTTGTGATATCTCCGGCAGACGTAATGGTTATGATGCCGTTGCCGGTAATGTTTGCGGAAATCCCGGTGGCAACAGAAACGATGTTGCCCACCTGGGCGATGGAAATGTTGCCGTCTCCGGTAATGTCGGCATTGATGCCTTGGCCCGTTTGGCCCTGGGCAGAGATATCCGCCCTGTTGTCGATGGTAATGTTGTTGCCGGTGGTATCGACATCGATCCCTATTGCCAGATTGCCCGTTACCAGGATGTCGCCGGTATTCGTGATGTGAACCGGACTGTTGCTCGCTCTTGTAACGATGCTGAAGCCATCGGTATCGCCGGTTGGGTAGGAGCTAAGGACGGTCACCGATCCGGAATTGGTGATCGTGATCGGGCTGTTCGTCCCTTCGGTGTCGATATCAAAACCGTCGTTTGCACCACCTGGCCCGGCCGAGTAAAGCGCGCCGGAATTGATGATCGTGATCGCGCTGTTATTGCCATCGGTATCGATGTCAAACGGATCGTCGCCGACACTGACAGAACCGGAATTGATAATGGTGATCGGACTGTTGTTGCCGTCACTATCTACTTCGAAACCCTCGTCACTTGCCGCCAGACCACTCACAAGGTTGCCCGTATTCGTGATCATGATCGGGCTGTTGTCACCCTGCGTGTCGGCCTCGAAAGGATCATCATCAACGGAGGTCAGATTGGCGCTGTTCACGATGGTGATGCCGCTATTCAATCCTAGGTCGGGACCTGCGAAGACAAAAAGACCGGTGGAGGCATAGATGCCCCCCTGAGATGTATTGAAGGTTCCGGAACTGGTGATGACAATCGGGCTGTTGTCGCCTGTTGTATAAAGCCTCAGACCGTCTGCGTAGCCTTGCGTGACAATTTGAAAATCGCCCGTGGCAACATTGACGGTGAGGGATTCGCCTGTGCCGTCGGTGTATGCATAGACGGCGTCAACATTTGCTGCGGGAGCAATGGTGCCGGTGAGGCCGAAAATGTTGATCGTATCAACCGGCGGGACAAAAAAATCGACCCCTTCAATGACGCCATCTTGCACGGTGCCGTTTGCTGAACAATTGACCGTGCTGCCCGTGGTCACGCATTGTGCCTGGGCTTCCTCGAGGTTCGCCGTGGCGAGGATGCCGATTGTTGCCGAGGCAAGGAGGGCAGCAGGCAGCGCTGCCTGCCGTCGGCGTGCCAGCCTCGCGCGCTTGCGCGTCAACGCCTTGTGCCGCCGGCGTTCATGGCGATTGGGGGAGGGGAGGCTTTCGTTTCCGATGATCAAAACCGCAAGGTCCCCTTCAGGCTGATGCCGTGCTGTTGGGTGTCGGAGGAGAGCAGGCCCTCATAGGCGAGCCCCAGGGTTGAGCCGTTGTCGAAGAAGGCCGTCGCGCCGGCCGCCACATCGGCGAACACGTCGTCGAAATTCGATTTGATCGAAAACGCGCTGGTTCCAGCCGGGGCATTGACGAAGCTGGCGGTCAGGCCGTGATCGCTGTCCGTGTAGTAACTGACACCGGCCCGCACGTAGGGCCGGATGACTGACGTCTCGGACAGCGCGATGTCCCCGCCGATCTCGAGCGCCGGGGTGACCGAGAAGAATGTGTCGTCGCTGCTGGAAAGAGCCAGGTTGGCCGCGCCGGCTCCGGTTTCAGTCACCCCGTCTCGTGATAGATAGGTTGCTGTCACATCCACCAGCGGCTTGGCGAACCAGTCCCGGAACTGGAAGACATAGGCAGCGCGGGCCCGACCGGTCAGGGTCTTGATGGCGTAGTTCGATTCCGCTGTCGCATTAAACCCAGTCACGCCGCCGAAGCTGATCGGCCGCTGCGTGTCGTTGCCCGACACGCCACCGCTGATCGCGGCACCGAGCAGGAACGAGCCGGCCTGGTACTTGAGCGACAGACCGCCGGAGAACCGGTTGCTGTCGGTCTCGGCGCCCGTATCCGTGTCCAGCGACGCCCGCTCATAACCGAGCGCGAAACCGGCGAACCAGTTCGGCGCGACGGCCACCTGAGCACCGGCCGCCAGCCCGCCGCTGGTTTCGTCAAAGCCGATCGTGTTGCTATCGCTGTCCCGGTCAAGGAACCGCCCCTGCGGCCGCGCCCAATAACATTCGCCTTCGCTGAGCGCGGTATGGTTCTGGCCCGCCAGCCGACAGGAGAACAGGTTGTCGACAAAGTCCTCGGAGGAGAACAGCGTCGCCGTCTCATTGTTCAGCATCACCTCGGGTAGCAGTTGGTTCAGCGCATTCTGGTAGTCGCCGACCGTGAAGATGTTGTTCAGGAGCGGATCCAGAACCGGTTCCAGTCCCCCCAGCCCATTGGCAAGCGCCGAGTTCAGGCTGCCGGCCAATGCCGTCTGGTTCGGGTTGAGCCCGCCGGCGGAGAAATCGATGGAGGTATTCAGCACCACATCATTGGCGTTCGGGAATGACAACGACGCTTGCAAGGCCGGGCTCGCCAAAAGACCGAGCCCGTTATTCGTCGTGCCGCCGGCCGCCGACAGGATCGTCACCGACTGATCCCCGAAAGCCGGATTGATCACATGCGCCTGGACGTTACCGGCAAGCGTTGCCGTTTCCGATACCGTAACCAGATCGCCGATCCCGGCGCTCGGATCGAGGCTGGACAGCAAGATCCCGCCGCCATCCTGCACCACCGTGCCGGTGATCGCGGTGTTCTGGATCAAGTCGGCCGCGCCGGGGGAAAACGTGCCCGAATTGCTGAAAATGTTTCCGGCGCCGAGGTTCACGATGCCGCCGGAATTGAAGATCCCGCCGCCCCTATTGTTGAAGGCGTTGGTGCCGCCGCCCAGGTTGATCGCGCCGTTCGTCACGGTGTTCAGTGTGCCGAAATTGTTGATCGTCGTATCACCGACGCCGCCATTGACTGCTATGCCGGCTAACGAAGATAGCGTTACCGTACCGGACGTATTCAGCGTGTTCGTTGCGTCCGCAGCACTGTTGAATTGAACCGCTGTACCGGTCCCCGAGCCCCCCTGGATCGCGCTGTCCGTGACGTTTACGGTGCCGGCAAAGCCGGCTGTCGAGGCGTTGACGCTGATACCGACGCCATTTGCACCGGGCGCGGTCAGGTTCCCGCTGTTGTTGACCACAACATTGGCATTGGAGCCCGATGCGAAGATTGGGGCAAACTGGGCAGTGATATCGCCGGTGTTCGTGACGCTAACGAGTGCCGGCGCACCGGGCAATCCGATTGCCGTCGCAAAAATCCCGGTGGCAGTCGAAATCACGTTTCCGGAATTCTCCACAGTCGACGAACCAAGCGCCGAAGACGCAAAAATGGCGCTCGCAAAATTTGTAAGATCGGCGCTGTTAACGACAGTGATGTTACCGTTGGCGGCCGGCGCAAAGATGCCCGTTCCCGTGCCGATCATGGTCCCGTCGCTGATGACGGTGATGTTGCCAAGCGGCGTATTCGCTTCGATACCGGTCGTGCCGATCAGATTGCCGCTGCTTCTGACCGTGACGTTGCCGTTGATGGATCGTCCGCTAATCGCGACTGCGTCAGCGGTGACATCGCCTACGCTGGTGATGGTGGTGTTACCGCTCGATGTGACGTTTCCCTGTATCCCGTAGGACCCGGTACCCGTCGCGCGGACGTCGCCCGTGCTGGTGATGCTGACGGGGCCGGTGACGACAGAGCCATAGATCCCAAGGCCTACGGCGTTGACATCACCCGTTGAGTCGATGGTGACGCTGTTTGCACCGTCCACGTTGATGCCCGCCCGGGTCGCGCTGGTCACATTGCCTTTGATGACCACATGGGCATTTCCAATGCCGACCCCGGCGGAATTGGCGAATACGTTGACCCCGACCCTGGCTGCCGTGACATTGCCGGTAACGTCGAGCGTTGCATTGCCATTGACGGAACTGGCGTAGATCCCTTCTTCGTCCTCCGCGGTGACATTGCCGGTGACGGTGACAGCGACATTCCCGCCGGACCCTGTGTTCCGCGCGTAGACGCCGTACTCGCCGCCATTGATGTCACCGGTCTGGTTCAGCGTGATCGAACCCGCGCCGCCGCTGTAAAGAAACACGCCGGAAAAGGAGGACGCCGTAACCTGTCTTGTGCTGGTGACGGTGATGTTCCCGTCTCCGGTCGTGAAGGCGGTAATGCCGAAGCCGACGACATCGATCGACCCGTCATTATTGATCACCGTATTGCCGGACCCGGGGATGTAGGTGTCGATTCCGTCCGATGACCCGCCGACAGCGCGTATGTCTCCGGTATTGGTAATGCTGATAGTGCCGGTTCCGGATATGAAGGCGTCGATCCCGTCGGCACCGCGTCCTGCCGTGCTGATGCCGGCGCTATTGGTGATGTCGATGTTGCCGTTGCCGGTGACGTCGGCTTCGATACCGTCCCCGTCGATGCCGGCCCCGACGGTTGTCGTGACGATGCCGAACCCGTCGGACCCGTCGACGTTGATCGTGATGTTGCCGTTGGTCGCGTCGAAGTCGATGGCGTCGACATTGGCGGCCGGAGCGATGTTTGCGGTGAGGTTCCGGATGGTGAGGCTGTCGAGCGGCGGACCGTCCGCATCGATGCCGGGAGAAAGATCCCCTTCGCAGATGGCAGCATTGCCGCTAATTGTGCATTGCGCCGGGATGGTGCCCGGCGGGTTGAGTACGACCTGCGCCGTGGCCTCAGAAAGATTGGCCGTCGCCAGGACGCCGACAGTGGCCGAGGCCAGAAGGGCCGTATGCAGCCTCGTCTGCCGGCGGTGGGTCTGCTTTGCGCGCTGGCGCTCCAGCGCCTTGTGCCGCCGACGGTCATGGCGATTGAGAAAGCCGGGATTTTTTTTGTTTTCCATGATCAAAACCGCCAGGTACCTTTCACGCTGATGCCGTGCTGTTGAGTGTCGGAGGAAATCAGGCCCTCATAGGCGAGGCCCAGGCTCGATGCGTTGTCGAAGAAGGCCGTCGCGCCAGCGGCCACGTCGGCGAGGATGTCGTCGAAGTCGGACGTGATCGAAATCGCCCACGTAGCCGACGCGGTGTCGCTGAAATTGCTCGGTAGGCCGTGGTTGCGGTCCGCGGGAAAACCGGTGCCCGCCCGTGCGTAGGGACGGTTCGCGGAAGTTTCGTACAAGGCGAGTTTGCCGCCGATCTCAAGTGCAGGCGTTGAGTCGTGAAGCGGGTCGTCGGCGCTGGCGGGTGGCACGTTGTCCATGGTGGTACTGGATCTCCGGTAAACGCCATTTGTCGCGGGACGCAGGTTGACCTATCGGTGACCGCGAATCTTGGTAGCAATCTAACGGAATAATTGATATAACATTTATGCCACATTGAAGCTGCCGATGCATGAGAACGGGTGATGCGTGCCATGCGTCGAGAGAGCCCGACCGGGGATTGAATGCTGGGTGCTGCAAAGGTCGAAGGTGCACTCCGAAGAAGGTTTGTTCGCAGGGGCGTAGGCGGAGATTTCTGAAGAGGTTTCGGCGCCCGCATCTGCGGGCAAGTCGCATCTGCGTCGCCGCCAGACGCTCCTCATGATTGCGCTCACAGAGCCGAGAAAGAAGTGCGATCACCCGCAGTCGCCCAGGTTCGAGGCAGCGCCGAGCGGCGTAGGGTAATCGCCAGATTGAGCCAAACCGTTTGCCTGTCGGCTGCGAGGCTTCGGACAGACCTTGGCAGACTTCAGGCAGGCGGGTTATGGGCCGACTCCGTCGTGTTTTTTACGGAGGCTACAGGCTCAGCGGATTGCGATCCGCCATGAAATCGTTAGAAATCTTGGGGAATTTGAAAGTAATTCTGAAAAATTATAAGGAAATATTTGCGGTTTCTATGATATGTCAATCCACGAGGCAAAATCGTGGCGAAGGATCCGCCGTCGCACAGGGCTGCGATTGACTGCGATACGAAGACCTTGCGCGGGTCGGAGGTGTTCGTATCTTTTTGACGCAAAGGCTGCGCGGCAGTCTTGGCGAGCACGGAAGCCGGACCGGCTCGAAGGGCGGTCTGATGGGGGCGTCCGAAGTGAAAATCGAAGCAGAGGCGGCGCCTGCGGACGCCGCCGACGATAAGTGAAATGGCCGTTATGGCGACTTGAGAACGTACTGGATTTACCATTGGCTTCCCGACAAGACGTACCGCGCTACCAGCAGATTTTCCTCGTGCTGCGCGAAAAGATTCTTTCTCGGCAGGTGCCGCCCGGCGCTCGCATTGCAAGCGAGGCGGAGCTTTCGCGCGATTTTGGCGTTTCGCGCATCACCGCGCAGCGTGCCTTGAACGAATTGGCGAGCGCGGGGCTCGTCACGCGCGCGAAGGGGCGTGGTACGCTGGTCCGGGAAAATGCGATCCGCTCGCCGGCGGTCGAAACGCCGATCGCCAAGTCGGCCATGACCAACCGCATCATCGGCCAGTCGCGCTTTATCGGCGAGTCCGATGTTAGGCTCCTGGGATTTTCACGGCAGCCGGCGCCTGCGCATGTCGCTGACAAACTCGCGCTTGAGCCCGGCAGCGACGTTTATTTCATCGAACGGGTTCGGGCGTCCGAGGGTACCCCGTTCTGTTATGTACTCGCCTATGTGCCGATCGAGATCGGGCGCACCTTTTCGCCCGCGGCGCTAGAGACGTCGCTGCTGATCGATTTGATTCAGGCGACGGGACATCAGATCGCAAGCGCCGAACAATTCGTCACCGCGACGATCGCCGACGCCGTCCACGCCAGTCATCTCGACATTCGCGCCGGTGCGCCGCTCCTGTATGTCGCGCGAACGGTCTACGACACGAACGGCAAACCGGTCGAGTATTTCGAGGGAAGTTTCCGGCCGGACAAGTTCAGTCTGTCGATGTCCCTTGAAAACGACGTGCATGCCGACGACAGCGAACCAACGCCGTCGCCCGGAAACGGTACCTGACCGCAACCCTCGCGCGTCCATACCCTAAGATAATGTGATTGCTATCCTGACGCTTTAAGGCCGCGGGAAGGTTGCCTTGCGGTTGCAGTTTCCTGTAACCGGTTGATCCGGTCGATTGTCCGAACCAAAGTAAGTAAGCGCTGACTGCCCCAGAGGGCGCGCAATAAACCTCCCCATAATCGATGCACAGGGCAGGAATACGCAGATGAGATCCCGGATGCTGAAGGTGACGGCGGTCGCGGCATCAATGGTCGTGCTCACGTGTGCCGATATGGCAGCGCGGGCCAAGGAAAAAATGCGGTGCAGCCACCAACTCCCGCCGGGCTTTCACATCGCCAAGGTCATCGACCGCTGGGCCGCCGAAGTAGAGGCGCTTTCCGGCGGCGACATCGACGTCCAGATCTTTGGCGCCAATGCGCTGGTCGGCGCCCGTCAGAACATTCCGTCCGTAGCCAGGGGAACGATCGAATGCGCCTTTTCCGGTAACTTCCAATGGGGCAAGACGCTGCCGGTCATGAATGTCACGCTGCGCCCCTATTCGGTAACAAGTCCGGAGATGATCGCCGCCTGGCCGGATTCCGAAGTGGCCGCCTATCTGGAGAAAAAACTGCTCAAGAAGGGCGTTCGCAACATTTCCTGGATGTTCACCTCCCGGATGAGCGCCGTAACGTCGAAGGGCAAGGCCCTGCTTGAACCGGGAGACTTCAAAGGGGTGAAGATCAGAGGGCTCAATCCGACGGTGAATGCGGGGCTCCAAGCGCTGGGAGCCGCCCCCTCGGCAATGTCGGGATCGGAGGTCTATCAGGCGCTGTCGACCGGCGTCATCGATGCCGGCCTGACCGATATCGGCGCCGCCTATGCAAGAAAATATTTCGAGGTACAGGACCAGATCGTCGCCACGCCGATGTTCAGCGTTTTCTACCATGGCTACGTCAATCCGGACTGGTATGACGCCCTCAGCGACCGGGCGAAGGCGGCCCTTTCCGAGGCCGGACGGAAAGCGGCGGACTGGGCGCTGGAGGCTACCGAAAAGGCGACCGGCGCCGCGCCGTTCCGTCTGGCCGGCGAGAACGTGACCGTTCACATCCATACCGCCGACCAGATCGACGCCATGGCGTCACGCATGCGACCGGCCTTCGACAAGGCTTTTGCCGAAGCGTCGGGCGACGACAGCGGCGAAATCCTCGAACTCCTGGAAAAGCTCGCGCGTTAGAACAATGACGGAGGAATCACCGGGCGCCGGCGAGCGCGAGGCCAAGGAGAGGCTTGAACGCGATACCGACGGCCGAAGCTGGTTGGATCGGACGGTCAGGCAGGTGTGCCTCGGTGCGGCGGTCGTGGCGGGCCTATCGGTGCTCGCAATTCTGGGCCTGACCGGCTACGGCGTCTTCATGCGCTATGTGCTGGGAACGCCGGTGACCTGGATCGACGAACTCACGGGCTACCTGGTTGTGGCAAGTGTCATGTTCGGCGCTGCCGAGGCCCTGCGCCGCGGCGACCACATCAAGGTGGATCTGCTCACGTTGCACCTTGTGGGGCGCGGTATTGCCGCAATTCGGATCCTGTGGATGCTCCTTGTCGTCGTCTTCATGGCGATCCTGTTGTTCAGTGCCTGGCGTGCCATGCGGTTTTCCTACGATTTCGGCTTGTACTCGGACGGCCATCTGGAAATGCCGATGTGGATGCCGCACTCCCTGCTCGTCGTCGGTGCCGGACTCGTTCTCCTGGCGGCATTCGCAAGGATCGGTCGCGATTTGGCCGCGTGGCCGCGGGCAGGGGGTGAGGAGCGTTGACGACGGCGCTCATTCTGAGCGGGCTGCTTGTCCTTCTCCTGATCGGCGCGCCGATCTTTGCCGCACTCGGACTGACATCGATTGCCGTGATCCTGATCAGCGAAGGGCATGTCGACGCGGTCGCCGATGTCGTCTTTGCCAAACTCAACAACCCCCTTTTGACGGTCATCCCCATGTTCGCCTTCATGGCGCATGTGATGATCCGCTCGAAGGTCGTCGACCACCTTTATGACGCGGCCCATGCAATGGTGCGCCATATCCGGGGCGGTCTCGGTGTGGCAACCGTCTTGGCCTGCACCGTTTTCGCGGCGATCTCCGGGTCTTCGGTTGCCACGGCCCTGACGATCGGGTCGAGCGCCCTGCCTCAGATGAAGCGCTACGGCTATCGCGATCGCGACGGCTATGGGGTGATAGCTGCCGGCGGAACGCTGGGCATCCTGATCCCGCCGTCGGCGCCGTTGATCCTTTACGCCATCGTGACGGAAGCCTCGATCGGTGCCCTGTTTCTCGCCGGCCTGATACCCGGCATTTTGATGGCCGTGATCTTTGCGCTGTTCTGTGTGGCGAATGCGGCGCGGCGTCTTGACCGGACGCCGGAACCCTGGATCGGCTGGGCACAATGCCTGACAGCGATCCGGCAGGCATTCTGGGCGCTGATGATGCCGGCGGTCGTTCTTGGCGGTATCTATCTCGGTATCTTCACGGCGTCCGAGGCCGCGGCAATCGGATGCCTCTATGCCCTGGCGGTCGGCGCGGGCATCTATCGCACGCTTGGCCCGCGGGATCTTTGGCTGGCGGTCTACGATACTGTCCGGACCGCGGCTGCCTTGTTCATGATCCTTGCCGCCGCCGCCCTGTTCGCGCATGCCGTGACCCTCATCGGACTGCCTGCGCGGCTTGTCGAAACTGTGGTTCAACTCGACATCGGTGCATTCGCGTTTGTGCTTGCTGTCATGGCCGTCATCTTCTTGATGGGCATGTTTCTGGAAACGATTGCCATCATCCTGATCACCACGCCGATCGTATTTCCGGTGATGCTGGCTCTGGGCATCGATCCGATCTGGTACGGCATCCTTTTGATGATCAATCTGGAACTGGCGCTCATCACGCCGCCCGTCGGTATGAACCTCTTCGTCATCAAGGGTATTTCCGGTGCGCCTTTGGCCGACATCATCGCGGGAACGGCGCCTTACGTCGCACTGATGATGCTCGGCCTCGGTCTCGTTCTGGCATTCCCGCCGCTCGCCACCTGGCTGCCGCGTGCGGCGGGGTTCGGATAGGGCCGACCATTCCTCAATCACCCTTCCGCCGGTCGATCGGCCGATCGCTCGGATCCCGTTCGCTCAAAGGCGGCCAAATGGTCGCATCCGACCGCGATCCGCGATCCGAACGCTCCCGGATGCGTATGACAATTTAGGGCAATCCGTTGATGCAAAGCTGTGTCTCGCTCGGCAGAAACCCCAGCGTCCGTCTGAGCAAGGGTCGGACGATCGACGGCAGGCGAGGGGCGTGCATCCCCCCGCAGTCAAGCCCGACGTCCTGCACACCGTGATCAGTTGAAAACAAAAAGCATAGGAAAGACCTCATGTCCGATCTTGAAGACCGCTTGAGCGCCCGGGAGATCCAACGCCAAGCCGACGTAAATACGGAGGCCTTGGCCTCGCTCGAACGAGAGCGTCGCCGGAAACAGATGAAAGCCGATCGGTGGGCTCTTGCCGTGGTCGGGTTTTCAAACGCCGTATCCGGCGGCTGGTTCGGCCGGACGGCGATCGCGGCCCGGATCATGATGCTCACGGCCGCCCCGGTTGTGGCCATGATCGGACTGTATTACGCCTTCGTAGGTTAGGCGGATGCGACTTTATTGGCGAGGGTCTGCTGGACCCTCGCTGACACGCTACATGATTTGCGGCTCTTGCTGCCGCTCCTCTGTTTCATGAAAACGATCCTTCGGGAACCGGCGTCTTGTCGGCCAGTCGGCATCACGCCGGCCGGCGTTTTAGGATTGTGCGTCTGCCGCTAACCAACACCAGCTCCGGCAATCGGCATTATCGGCGGCGTCGGTCGCGGGAGGGGACGATGCCGAACCGTCGTGTGTATTGCTCCGAAAACCCGGATGAACTGGCAAAACCGCAGGCATTTGCCACGTCGGTAATGCGGTAATCGCCTCTGCTGAGGAAACGCCGCGCCTCATGGAGCCGGATTTCCAGAATGTGATTCAACGGACTGGTACCGTAGGTATTGCGGAACAGCCGGTTGAAATGCCGCGGCCCGAGCCCGACGAGCGCCGCCAGATCCTGAACCAATACCTTCTCGGCAAAATGTTCCGCGATATGGTCGTCGATCTTGCGTTGCTGCGGGAGCGACAGCAGCCCGCGATCGGACAGGACGCTTTCGGTCTTTGAGTTCGAGCGTTGGGCGAGCGCCGAACAGATCAGATCGACGGTTCCGTCGAAGGGGTGGTCTTTGCCGCCGCCGGATCGAACCCGGTCACGGAAATGGGCGATGAGCTCGCGGACGAATGTCCACTCGTGAAGGTGCATCGACACATCGGCGAGTTCGATATCCCTACCGCCGGAGAACTCTCGGGTTCGTGCCCGGAATTCAGCGAGTGGCATGCCGATGCCGGCGATTTGAACGGGATCGCAGGCGGCATCCATCTTGTCGAACGGCATGGTGAAGCCGACAAGGCCGGGTCTGAAGAAGTCTTCGCGGGCACCGAGTTGGTCGTCGCGGTAATACCGTCCTGTGCCGCCGACCACGAGCGTCACGAAGACATGGGTATTGGGTGGCGATTCCAGCTCCAGCCGACCCAGGTTCCACTCTTCCCAGCGGCACATCGTATGCGGATCTTCCGCATAGCCGAGCAGCTCGTAATCGCCGGGTGCAATCAGGTCGGCCATGTCCGCATTTCGATGAATTTCGGTCTGACTTCCGGTATTTTTCAAAGATCTAGCACGATAGCGTCGGCCCGTCGACGATCGCAACCCACGCTCGTGCTCGCATGCCAGCCGCACAGCCCAGGCAGCCTCACCGTCGCAATTCGGAAACAACCGGACAAGCCGCCGGGTCGGCTTCGCCGTTGGTGAGATAAGGGGTATGCGAGCATGGCGGGCAAAGGGGCTGACGCATGCGTTTGGGGCGCAGCGATCGCGGCATCTGCAGTTTTCATTGCCATTGAGGGGGTCATTTTATCCACGCTGGCCGTTGCGCAGGATACGCCGGTCGTGCTCGACACGATCGTTGTCGAAGGGGAACGTATCGGCCGAACCGTCGGCGAGACGCCGGCGGGTGTTCGCGTCCTCGAGGCGGCCGAGGTCGACACGCCCGTCAACACTGATTTGCGAAACGCGATCGAGGATATTCCGAATGTCGTTTACGAGGAGGGACCCTACCTGCCGTCCGTGCGCGGTATCGACGGGACCGCCGGCGTCGAGGGCGGGACGTCCTTGACATCGGGAGCGCAGCCACGGGTTCCGATTATCGTCGACGGCGTTTCCTTGCCTGTGCCGCAGGGTGCGACAGCCGCGACGACGGGCGTCTGGGACGTGGAGCGTGTCGAGGTGGCGCGCGGACCCCAGGCAACGACATCGGGGCGCAATGCCATCGGCGGTGCGATACGGGTCTTTACCCGGGATCCCGTGTTCGAAAAAGGCGCGGCGGCGCGGATTGGCTATTTCAATCAGGACGGAACGTTGACCGGCGCCTTCATGGTGAACGCGCCGCTTATTGACAATCAGGTCGCCTTCCGGCTGGCGAGCGAGGGTTACCTTGGCGAAAACTTCGTCGAGTTTCGAAACCCGGCTCAGCTCGACCTTGCCGATGAGTTTGCGGACCAGAGCTTCTTGAGGCTCCGGCCGAAGCTTCTGATAGAACCCGAGGCGGCCCCCGGTCTGTCGGTGCTTTTGAGCGTCGACTATCAGGATCTGAAGACGAATTTCGATCCGAACGCCATCGATCGCGGGCAGGACAGCCTCGTGCTTTCCATCGGCACGGCACCCCTTGAAACCCGGCAGATCACCTATTCCGGGGAGATCAGCTATGAGGTGTCCGATCGCTTGGAGATCGAGCAGCAGTTTTCCTATCTCAATCTCGACCTTGAAATCCCGCCCACGGCGATCAATTTCGATCTCGATCAGGAGACGACGCGCTTTGTGTCCGACACGGTGCTGCGCTTTCGCAATGTCGGCATCGTCGATCGCGGCTTCATCGGCTACGCCTACGAGCGGCAGAACGAGGACATTGTCGACACCGGACAGATCGCGTCGATGGTCGACGGGCAGATCGTCAATCACGGACTGTTCGGTGAAGTGGAAATCGGGGTCCTTGAGGACCTGACCCTGTTGCTTGGAGGTCGGCTCGAATTCGATACCCGTGAGCGATCGATTGAAGTGCCCATCCTGGCGTTCGAGGGAAGCGATGAAACGGACGAGATCGCATTCCTGCCGAAGGTCGGGCTTCGTTACGCGGTAAGGGACAATCTGCGTGTCGGCTACACCTATTCCGAAGGGTTCCGCGCAGGTGGCGTGGACTTCAATCTGTTCGCCGGTCCTCCGTTCTTCGTGCCCGGTCCGCCGGCCGTGACCTTCGAATCCGAGAGACTGCGCCAGCATGAGGTTTTTGCGCGCGGTACTGCGCTGGACGGGCGCCTGAATTTCGGCATGAGCGGATTTTACTACCGCTTCTCCGACGCCCAGACGCTTGGGGGCGATCCGTCAGCGCCGTTCCTCATCGGCAATGTACCGAAGGCAAGGGGTTTCGGTGCGGAGATCGAAGCCGGATATGAGATTTTGCCCGGCCTCTCCGTTTCGGCGGGCGTCGGTGTGCTCGATACCAGGATTACGGACGGCGGTGCCAGCGGGTTTCAGGGGCAGGATCTGCCGCGGGCACCCAATGTGACGGCGAGCGGCCGCATTGCTTACGTCTCCGACCGTGGCTTCGACGTAGCGGCCGACATCCGTTATGTCGGTTCACAACTCTATCGTCTGGGTGGCGTAGAAATCGACGAGTACGCGGTCGTCGATCTCAGCGCCGGGTATGAGCATAAAGTCGGCCCGGTGGATCTGCGCATCGACGCCTTCGTCAAGAACGTGGCGGACACCAGTTATGTGACCCGCGATTTCGACGGCGGTCTGTTCGTCAACGCCCAGTCCGTCGGCCGGCCCCGCACCTTCGGCATCGCAGGTACAATCCGGTTCTAGCATACGGTCAAGCTCCGTGTCCGCCGACAGCAAAGACCAGACGACGAATGGGGAATTGGAGGCGTTCCAGGTGCCTGGCCTGTTTGCGTCGATTGCCTTCCTGACGCTGTCGCTTGCAGCCCTCGTTCAGTTTTTGTGGCAGGGAACCGCTCTTTTCATGCGTGCCGCGGGGCATCCCTCGGAGGTCGTCGGCCTTGTCTTCCTGGCGGGCTTACCCTGGCTTCTCAGGTTTCTTTGGTCGCCATTGCTGGACAGGATGGGCAACCGGCATCTCGGTCATTTTCGAAGTTGGATCCTCGCCACCCAAGCGATTATTTTCGTCGTGCTTGCGATGCTTCTTGCCACACCGCCGACGACGTCTCCTTACGCTCTGCTCGCAGTGCTCGGGGTTCTGAGCGCCGTCATGGGAACTCAGCAAACCGCAATATTCGGCCTCGCGGCAACCCACCTGCGACCGGAAGATCGGGTCAAGGGCATGACAATCCAGGCGCTGTCCTATGCGGCTGCCGGCATCCTTATGGGCGCAGGCATTTTGTATTGGCTCGGTGATCTCGGTTGGCATGTGACGGTGCTTGCGATTGTCGGGTTCGCCGCGATCGGCCTGTTGTTCACGCTCTTCATTCCGCTCGACGCCGGACACAGACCCGGCGCCCCGACCGCCCGGCTCCTCAACCAGTTTCAGATGTTGCGTGATCCCCGGGTGCTGTGGCTGTTCGCTATTTCGGCGACGCTTGGCGTCGGTGTCGCGGCAACGTTCGGTCTGCAATCCCTCATGCTGATCGACGCCGGTTTCGGTGTTGCCGAAGCGAGTCTGATCGCAGTTGTCGGCGCGAATGCTGTCGGCTTCGTCGGAGCCGCGCTCGCACGACCGCTTATCGAAGCGTTGGGCGGATATGCCTCCATCGGGCTGATCGGATTTGCGCTGTCAGCATCGTGCCTGGGATTTGCGTTCGCTCTTGGATCCGAACTCGAGCCGGCAATCGTCGTCGCCGCGATCCTTGTAAACAGTACGCTGATGTTCGCACTCATGCCGGCGACGCGAAGCATTTTGCTGGCTTATTGCGGCGCCGGCCGCAAGGCGACTGATTTCGCGGCTTACACCGGCCTGGAAGGCCTCGTGTTCATGGTGCTTGTCAGTCTCTTCGCACAATTTACCGACACGGTCGGATATGCCGGGCTCTTGTTCGTCGCAGGGCTTGCATCGATGGCCGGTGCCGCGATGGCGTTCATGCGGCGCCCGTTCGCGCAAGCGGGGAGCGTTAAAGCAATCGGAAACGACCAGTAAAGGTTCAGTTCAGGAGATCATTTTGACAAAGACCGTATCCGACACCGTCATCCCGGTTGCCGATGGCAAGGCGCTCATGGCGCTGTTCATCGCCCATATCCGGGATGAGCATGAGATCGAGCTGGAAGAGACCGGCGACGGAACACGTTTTTTCGAGCAGGAGGGCTTCCGGCTTGATCTAAGGTCAGATCCTCGAGGTCTGTACGTCCGGATAGAAGGACCGAACGCGAACGATTTGGTCTTCCTGAAGGAGGAGATTGCCGGCCATGTCGCCGAAATCGACGCGACTGCGGCTGGAAACATTCGCTGGTCCGGCGAGACAGCGCAGGAGGGGGCGCTGCCGGCTAACTTCAAGGTCCTGCAGGTGGTCTCCACCAGCGAGGTATTCCCGGGCCTGTACCGTGTCACGCTCAGCCATGACGATGTGAGCTCGCTTGCCGCCGGCGGTGTGCACCTGCGGCTGATGATGCCGCTGGATCGCAGCCGCACGCCTGTCTGGCCCCGCATGGCCGCGAACGGCGCGCCGGTCTGGCCGCAGGATGAGAACCGACTCCATGCCCGTTTTGTCACGCTCAGGTCGGTACGGCCCGCGCATGGCGAAGTCGATATCGACATCGTTTGCCATCGTGGAGGCTTGATCTCCGATTGGGCGCAGAAAGCGAACAAGGGTCAGACGGTCGGCGTGATGGGCCCGGCGGGAAACACGGTGATCCCCGCCGACGCGACGCGCATCTGCCTTGCCGCCGATGGAACCGGCCTGGCCTCGGTGGCCAGGCTGATGGAAACCCTGCCTGACGGCGTGGAGGGAGACGTGGTCGTCGCGTTTGCGAGCGCTGGCGATGCCAGAGACTACCTCCCGGAAGGCCCACTCAGGCTCCATGCGATCGAGCCGGCAAGATTTGATGCCGAAATCGGTGCCGCCGTCCGAGATCTGACACGCGACACGTCAATCCACTACGCCTATTTCGCCGGCGAATTCGAAAATGCTCAGGACTTGCGCAGGTATTACAAGACGCATTTGGGTCTGGATAAAACTCGGCAGATCAGCACGGCCTATTGGCGCCGGGGCGTGCCCGGTTACGGCAGTTGACGATTTGAATTGCGGACCGTCGGCAGCACGCGGTGCCGTAGTCGCCTGCAAGACCGGTCACCGGATGATGCCATCGCAACAGGTGATTTCGTCAGGACCTGCGCATAGGATCGGCGCTTGTCATCCATTCGCCTGCCAAGGCCGGCGACACGGGGAGAGGCAGTGGGGTGCCGAATGGAAAGTCCATTTCCGCGTTCCGAACTTGATGCGCGCCTTGCCGCGATCCGCCGGCGCATGGCGGAAGCCGATCTCGACGGCCTCGTCGTCAGCGTTCCGGAAAACATCTATTACCTGACGGGCCTCGATCACTGGGGCTATTTCGCCTGCCATCTCCTGATCGTCCCACGCGACGGAGAGATGATCCTGATCTGCCGGGCCATGGAACGCATCACCGTGGAGAACCAGGTGACGAACGCGCGTTTCATGGGCCACGCCGATACCGAGGACGTGGCCGATTATGCGATCCGCGCGCTGGCCGATCTCGGCCTCTCGGACGGCCGGATCGGCATGGAGATGAACAGCCTGTTTCTGACACCGCGTGTTGCCGATGCCATTCGCGACCGGTCGCCCGGCGCCGACTGGCGGGACGGCTCGGGCCTGATCGATGCGCTGCGGCTCGTCAAATCGCCGCTCGAGATGGATTATACGCGCCGTGCCGCGGGTGCCGCGGATGCCGGAACGATGGCCGCGATCGAAGCGGTGCGCGCCGGCGCGACGGACCATGAAGTCTCCGCCGAGTGCCACCGTGCGATGATGCTGGCGGGAAGCGAATACCCTGGGTTCGGTCCGTTCATCCGGCCGACATCGCGGCTCGGCGAGGAGCACACGACATGGTGCGGCCACACCTTCCGGACCGGCGAGGCGGTCTTTCTCGAGATTGCCGCAGCGTACCGCAAGTACCAGGCGCCCATGGGGCGGCTCGTCTATGTCGGCAAGGCGCCATCAGGCGCCGAGAGATCGGCCGAACTCGCCATGAAGGGCATGCGCGCCATCTGCGAGGCACTGCAACCGGGCGCGAAGGCCGGCGATGTCTATGCGGCATGGCATGCGGTCGCCGCGTCGGCAGGGCTCGCCGACTATCATCGCCACCATTGCGGTTATCTGGTCTCGATCGGGTTTCCGCCAAGCTGGACTGGCGGGTCCATGGTAACGGGTCTCGCGCCGGGCTCGGGCCTTGAACTGCAGACCGGCATGACCTTCCACGCCCATTCCTGGTTCACGGGCACGGATATCGTGGACTATTTCATTTCAAACACGGTGCTTCTGACCGAGACCGGAGCGGAACTGCTGACCGATCAGACACCGGAAAGCCTGATCGTCCGGTAACAGCGGCCGTTCCAATCAGTGCTGGACGGATTGCAGGGCGAATTCATCGGTTGCAAAAACCGGACTGGGTCCGAAGCGCTGCTGAGCCCGGGCCATCGTCGGCGTCACGCCGTAGCGGGCCCGATAGACCCGCGAAAAGTTCGAAGACGAGCCGAAGCCGCACGCAAGCGCGATGTCGGTGACCGAGGACTCGGTCTGCAGGAGCAGGTTGCGCGCCTTTTCCAGACGCATGTCCGTTGCATACTTTTTCGGGCTGCATTTCACATGGCGTTCGAACAGGCGTTCGAGCTGGCGCATGGAGATGCCGCGCGCCGTTGCGATCTCCGAAGGCGAGGGCGGGTCATCCAGCCGTTCGCCCATCATCCGGATGGCCTCGACAACATGGGCGTTTCGGATCCCGTGCCGCGCTTCGACGGACAGGCGCTGTTCGCCCGTGCCGTCCCTGACGGCGTTGTAGACCATCTGATCGGCAACGGCCAAGGCGAGGTCGTTCCCGTGGTCGGCCGCAATCAGATGCAGCATCAGATCGGCGGTCGCCGTCCCGCCGGACGCGGTCGGGTGCCTCGTGTCGGCGACGAAGACGCTGCGCCGCAGATGAATGTCCGGAAACGATTCCACAAAGCCGTCATGAAACGCCCAATGGATTGCGGCCGGCTCGCCGGCCATCAGGCCGGCCTCGGCAAGAACCAGCGCGCCCGAACAAAGCGCCCCGATCCGCGTCCCGCGCGACCGCTCGTAGCGGATGAAGCGTTTGAGGGCCGGCGAAATGTGACGTTCAACGTGAATGCCGGAAAGGATGAACAGCATCTCGCCCGGGGCAAGCGGCTCCATGCCTCGGTCGACAAGGGTCACGATGCCGTTCGACGCGCGCGCCTGGTGCCCGTCTTCCGATGCGAGCTGCCAGCGATAAAGCGTCCTGCCCGACAGGAGATTGGCGATCCGGAACGGTTCCACGGCGCAGGAAAAGGCCAGGTGCGTGAAGTCCTCCACCAGAAACAGGGTGATGCGCTGGGTGTCGTTCCGTTGGTGCCGGGTCATGAGGGCGTCAGGTATCAAATCATTTAATTATACAGTTTGTATTCATTATGTTGACATGCTAGGCGACAGGAAAGCAACCGAAAAACGCTCTAAAACTTCTATGCATCAGGACCCGCAGACACCCAAACAGGCCGCATTCGAGACCCTGCGGCGGGCGATCCTCCTACAGGAGATCGCGCCGGGCATGCCGCTTGACGAGCAGGAATTGTGCGGCCGGTTCGGCATCTCGCGCACGCCCCTGCGCGAAGTCCTGCGGCATCTGGCCGGCGAGGGATATGTTGCTCTCGTGGAAAACCGCGGCGCCCGCGTCTCTGACATGTCGCATCGGACCTTGCGCGATTTCTTCCTCGCCGCGCCCATGATCTACGGGGCGATCCTCCGGCTCGCTGCGGAAAACGCCACAGCCAGCCAGGTCGCCCGGCTCAAGGCGGCACAGGACGCCTTCAAAAGGGCTTTGGCCGAAGGCGATGCGGCGGCCCGCACGCTCGCCAATGAAGCGTTCCATCGGATCACCGGCGAAATTGCCGGCAATGTTTATTTGTTGCCCAGTTTCAATCGCCTGCTCATCGATCACGCCCGCATCGGCATGACCTTCTTTCGCAACCGGAATGCCGGTCATGCCGACGTCCTGGAAACGGCTGCCCGACAGCATGACGCCATGATCGCAGCCATCGAGGCGGGAGACAGCCTGTCTGCCGCCGAACTGGCCGACGCCCACTGGAACCTGTCGCGCAACCAGATCGCGAGTTTTGTGATGCCTGACGGTCTGGACGGTGCGCTCGGATCGACGCCGGACCGGCACGACCTGGAGATCAACCCGTCATGACGCCCGTCTTCGCCTTTGAGGGGATCTACACCCCGATCGTCACGCCCTACGACAAGGAAGGCGTCGCCCGTCTCGACGTCCTGGCGGAGGTTGTCGAGCACCTGGTCGCCGCCGGTGTTCACGGCGTGATTTCCGGGGGCTCCACCGGCGAGAACTATGCCCAGACGGTGGAAGAGCGGCTGGATCTCGCCCGGTTCATCCGCGAAAGACTGAAAGGCCGCGTGCCGCTCATTGTCGGAACCGGCGCGATGCGAACGCCTGATTCCATCGCCCTGGCTGAGGGCGCACGCGAAATGGGCGCGGACGCGATTCTCGTTGCCTCGCCGCCCTATGCCGTGCCGACCGAGCGGGAAAACGCGCTCAACGTCCTGGCCATCGACCGGGCCGCCGATCTGCCGATCATGCTCTACAATTATCCGGGTCGCACCGGCACCTTCATGGGCGACGAGTTTCTTGACCGTGTCGGGCGCTCGCGCAATGTCTGCGGGATCAAGGAAAGCTCCGGCGACATCAACCGCGTCCATACGCTGGCCCGTGATTATCCGCATATCCAGATGCTGTGCGGCATGGACGATCAGGCGCTCGAATTTTTTGCATGGGGCGCAAGCGGCTGGGTCTGCGCCGGGTCGAACTTCCTGCCCGAAGAGCATATCGCCCTTTACCGGGCTTGCGCCTTGGAAGGCGACTTCACAAAGGGCCGACGCATCATGTCGGCCATGATGCCGCTCATGCGCGTGCTCGAGCAGGGCGGCAAGTTCATTCAATGCGTGAAATACGGGGTGGAGATAGCCGGGATCGATGCCGGACCGCCGCGCGCACCGCTGAAGGCGCTCAACAAAGACGACAAGCGGCAGATGGACCAGGTGGTCCGGATTCTGAAGACAACCATTGCTGACATCACAGCGGGGAACTGAACGATGACCGACCTGCTGACGCACGACGAATACCGGGCGATTGCCGGCGATCTCACGCTGCCGAACGCGGCCTATATCGACGGCGCCTACCGCCCCGCGGCATCCGGCAAGACCTTCACGACGACCAATCCGGCGACCGGCGAGACGCTGGCCGAGATCGCGGCCTGCGGCGGCGAAGACGTCGACTTCGCGGTCGAAAAGGCGCGTGAAGCGTTCGATGACGGGCGCTGGTCGCGGCTGCATCCGGGCGAGCGCAAGGAGATCCTGATCCGCCTCGCCAAGCTCATCAAACGCAACGCCCGTGAACTGGCCGTGCTGGAGAGCCTCGATTCCGGCAAGACGATCTATGATTGCGAAACTGTCGACATCCCGGAAACGATCCACTGCCTGGTCTGGCATGCCGAGGCGATCGACAAGATCTACGACCAGGTCGCACCGGCCTCCGACGATCATATCGCAATGATCGTTCGCGAGCCGATCGGTGTCGTCGGGCTCGTGCTGCCGTGGAATTTTCCGCTGCTCATGCTCGCCTGGAAGATCGGACCGGCGCTCGCGTCCGGGTGTTCGGTGATCGTCAAGCCGGCGGAGGAAACCTCGTTGACCGCGCTGCGCGTCGCCGAACTGGCGACCGAGGCCGGCGTGCCGCGCGGCATCCTGAACGTGGTCACCGGACTGGGACCAGATGTCGGTGAACCGCTCGGCCGGCACGGGGATGTCGACATGGTCTCGTTCACCGGATCGACCGAAACCGGTCGCCGATTCCTGCGCTATTCCGCGGATTCCAATCTGAAGGAAGTCGTCCTGGAAATGGGCGGGAAAAACCCCTGCATCGTGCTGGAGGATGCCGAGGATCTCGACCGTGTCGCCGCCCATGTGGTCAACGGCGCGTTCTGGAACATGGGCGAAAACTGCTCCGCCACCTCCCGGCTGATCGTGCATGAGGGGATCAAGGACGCGCTGCTTCAGCGGGTGCTTGCGCATGCCCGGGAATGGTCGCTTGGCGATCCGCTGGACCCGGAGCACCGCGTCGGTCCGCTGGTCTCGAAAGACCATTTCGACAAGGTGTCCGCTTATCTGGCCGGCGACGGTCCGATTCACACCGGCGGCGCAACCCGGGACGGCACCTATGTCGAGCCGACCGTCATGGACGTGAACCCGGGCGCGCCGGCAGCCCATGACGAAATCTTCGGTCCGGTCCTCTCCGTGATGACCGTAAAGGGTTTCGACGAGGCGATTGCGCTGGCCAACGACACGCCCTACGGGCTCGCCGCGTCGATCTTCACCGCCAACATGAAACGCGGTCTGCGCGGCGCGCGCATGCTGCGCGCCGGGACCGTAACGGTCAATTGTTACGGTGAAGGCGACATCACGACGCCGTTTGGCGGATACCGCCAGTCCGGCTTTGGCGGCCGCGACAACAGCTTGATGGCGCATGACCAGTACACGCAGGTAAAAACCATCTGGGTCGATCTGGCCGATGATTCCGACGAGGCGGTGGATTGACGGTCCACCGCGCCCGATGTCTGCCTGAACACCGCGGGCGCGCTGCCTGGAATGCACTTCTCGGACCCCAGCCGCCCGCGACGCCGCTTGCCGGAACGGCACATGCCGATTTTGTCATCGTCGGTGGCGGCTTCGCCGGGCTGTCCGCAGCCCGCCGGCTGATCCAGTTGCAGCCCGGAGCGCGCATAGCGCTTCTGGAAGCCGGCCGTATTGCCGAAGGGGCGGCGGGCCGCAATTCCGGTTTCATGATCGACCTGCCGCATGACCTGACGAGCGAGGATTATGCGGGGACCGGCGACGACCGGGCGATGATCGCGTTGAACCGTCTGGCGATCGGATTTGCCCGCGCGGCTGTGGACGAGTTCCAGATCGATCGCAACTATTTCGACGAGGCGGGCAAGGTGAACGGTGCGGCAAGCGAGACCGCCCATGCCCACAATCTGAGCTATGCGGCACATCTGGAAACGCTTGGCGAAGACTGTCAGCATCTCGACGCAAAAGATATGCACGCGCTGACCGGCAGCCGCCATTACTGCTCCGGCCTCTTCACGCCAGGCACGGCGATGCTCCAGCCTGCCGGTTACATTCGCGGGCTTGCGGCGGGATTGTCGGGAGATGTCGCGATCCACGAGGAAAGCCCGGTAACGGCGCTTCGAAGGGCCGGCGCCGACTGGACGGTCGAAACCGCAAGCGGCGCGATCACGGCGCCGCGCGTGATCCTGGCCACAAACGGTCATCTTGAGAGCTTCGGCTTCGAAACGGGCCGGCTGATGCATCTTATCCTGTACGCTTCCATGACGCCGGAACTGGATGCCGAGGCGCTCGGTCGGCTTGGCGGCGCACCGCGCTGGGGCATCACGCCGTCCGATCCGATGGGCACGACCATGCGCCGGATCGACACCGGTCAGGGCGGCAACCGGATCGTCACGCGAACCTGCGCGACGTTGCGGTCCGGCATGCGCGCCGGCGCCGGCGATCTCGCCCGTGCGGTCCGGGTCCAGCGGCAGAAATTCGATCAGCGGTTTCCGCAGCTTGCCGGTCTCGCGCCAGACTACGAGTGGGCGGGGCAGCTCTGCCTCAGCCGCAACGGTGTGTCAGTGACGCGCGAACTGGAACCCGGACTATATTCGGCCTGCGTCCAGAACGGGCTCGGCACGGCACGCGGCACGTTGACGGGAATCGCGGCCGCCGAACTGGCCTGCGACGAAACCAGCGCGATCACGCGGCACTTCACCGGTGAGGACCGGCCGACGCCCCTGCCGCCGCAGCCGTTTCGGGACTGGGGCGCGAATGCCTTCATCCGGTGGAAGGAGTGGCAGGCCCGCGCCGAATAGCCGTTGTAAACACGGATGGAATTGGCCTTCAGGTGCGGCATGGCGTCCTGAAACCGGTGCCGATCCGCCACACCGCAAGGAACGGGTAACTGAATCGACAATTCGTCGCGAAAAATTCGTATCAAGGCTCTTGCAAGTCACGGTCAGGTAACGTACCTGCGCCATAATATGACGAGCGTTACGACAAGTTCCGTTTGCGAGGGCGCCATGCTCACCAAGGACGATCTGATCCGCGAATACCGCAACCGGAGCGGCAGCCTTCCGGCGCTTCTGCTCGTCTATGGCATCCTGGTCGGCACCATGGTCGCAACGGCCGCGGCGATCATATAGCCTCCGGCCGTTTGCGGCTGATTTCCGACAATCAAATCACAGAGCTGCCGACGTCACACGTCCGCACTCTCGCCCACATTGTCGACGCCCCGCTCCTCCAGCAGGGTCGTCAGCCAGTTCGGGTCCATTTCCGGGACCGATGACAGCAACAGGTCGGTATAGGGATGGTGCGGCGGCTTGAACATCTCGTCCTTCGGCCCCTGTTCCACGACCTTGCCATGTTGCATGACGACCACCTCGTCGGCGATCGACCGCACGGTCGCCAGATCGTGCGTGATGAACATGTAGGCGAGGTTCAGTTCGTTCTGCAGCCGGTCCAAGAGCTTCAGGATGCCTTCGGCGACCAATTGGTCGAGCGCGCTCGTCACCTCGTCGCAGATGATGAATTCGGGCTCGGCCGCCAGGGCGCGGGCAATGCCGATCCGCTGCTTCTGTCCGCCTGAGAGTTCCGGCGGAAACCGGCTGTAGAACTTTGCCGGATCGAGCTCGATAAGGTCCAGCAATTCATCGACCCGCTGTTTCAGGTCGGATCCTTTAAGGCCGGAATAGAATTGGGCCGGACGGCCGATGATGTCGCTGATGCGGACCTTCGGATTGAGCGCCGTGTCCGCCATCTGGTAGATCATCTGCGCCTGGCGCAATTGATCGCGCGTGCGGTTGGTGTATTTCGGCGGCAGCGGCTCGCCGTTGAACAGGACCTGGCCCTTGGAGGGCGGCAGAAGCCCGGTAATGACTCGCGCGGTCGTCGACTTGCCGGAACCGGATTCGCCGACGACGGCAACCGTCATGCCCGGATAGATGTCGAACGAAACGTCGTCGAGCACCTTAACACCGCCCGAATAGGCCGCGTCCACGCCCTGCACGGAGATGACCGGCGGCGTGCCGTCGGTCGGTCGCGACTTCTGCGGTCGCTGGAAACTGCGCACCGCCCACAGGCTCTTGGTGTAATCCTCCTGCGGATTGTCGAGCATTTCCTCGGTCGGCGCTTCTTCCACCTCTTCGCCCTTTAGCAGCACCTTGATGGTATCAGCCATCTGGGCAACGACCGCGAGGTCGTGTGTGATGTAGATCGCGGCCGTGTTGAACTGGTCCACGATGTCACGGATTGCCGCGAGCACTTCGATTTGCGTCGTTACGTCGAGCGCCGTGGTGGGTTCGTCGAAGATGATGAGGTCCGGGCGGCAGGACATGGCCATTGCCGTCATGGCCCGCTGCAATTGCCCGCCCGACACTTGGTGCGGATAGCGGAACCCGATCTCCGTCGGGTTCGGCAGACGCAGGCGCTCGTAGAGCTCCATCGCGTCTTCCTGGGCTTCCATGCGTTTCTTGATGCGGTAATGGACCGGCGTTTCGGCGTGCTGGTCGATCAGCTTGTGCGCCGGGTTGAACGAGGCGGCGGCCGATTGGGCGACATAGGCGATGCGCGAGCCGCGCAGCACGCGCCGCTCCGCCTGCGATGCCGTCGTCAGTTCCATGCCGTCGAACTCGATGGATCCTTCGGAGATGCGGGTGCCGTCCCGGGCATAGCCCATCGCCGCCGCGCCGATGGTCGACTTGCCGGCACCTGATTCGCCGATCAGGCCCATGACCTCGCCGCGATGCAGCGTGAGATCCACGCCCTTGATGATCGGGACCCATTTCTCGTCGGAATAGCCTTCGATCTTGAGCCCGCGGATTTTCAAAAGGACGTCGTTTTCCTTGAACTTGCCCATCCTACTGCTCCTTGAGGCCGGACGACCGGAACAGCATCCAGTCGACGACAAAGTTGACCGCAACCGTCAGCAGCGCAATCGCGGCCGCCGGTATCAGCGGTGTGATATCACCGAACGAGATCAGCGTCGCGTTCTCGCGCACCATGGAGCCCCAGTCGGCCGTTGGCGGCTGAATGCCGAGGCCGAGGAAGGAAAGCCCCGCCATCAGGAGGAACACGAAGCAGAATTCGAGCCCGAATTCTGCGATCAGCGGCGCGGTAGAGTTCGGCAGGATCTCCTTGCGGATCAGGTACCAGTCGCCCTCTCCGCGCAGCTTCACCGCCTCGATATAGTCCATGACCACGATGTTTCCGGCAACCGCGCGGGTAAGACGGAACACACGCGGGCTGTAGATGACCGCCACGACAACGACGATCACGAACAGGTTGGTCCCGAAAATCGACAGCATCAGGAGCGCGAAAATCAGCGAGGGAACCGACATGATGACGTCGGCGACGCGGCCCATGAGCTGGTCGAACCAGCCGCCCTTGACCGCTGCGAGCAGCCCGGCCAGGGCACCCATCACAAAGGCAAGAATGGTCGCCACGAGCGCGAGCCCGACCGTGTTGCGTGCGCCGTAGATGATGCGGCTGAAGATATCGCGGCCAAGCTGATCGGCGCCCAGCAGCATGTTTTCATCGGCCGGCGCGAAGGCGGACGAAATCACTTCCGATTCGCCGTGCGGCGCGATCCACGGGGCGAAGATGCCCGCGATCGCGTAGGTGAAGATCACAAACATGCCGAAAGCTGCCGTCAGCGGTGCCGTTCGCAATTCCTTGGCCAGACCGGGTGAGGAGATCTGAATGAGGAACTCGCGGAAGGCGTAGGACACGCCGGCGGCGAGCGCCAGAAGGCCCGCGAACGTCGTCACCGCGCGCAGCGCCGGCGCGCCGCCGATAATGCCGAGCACGAACGACACCAGCGTCAGCGAGAACAGCAACATGAAGATGTTGCGCTGCTTGAAATAGGCGGCAAGGCAGGACGCGGCAATCAGGGCGGCGTAATAGCCGATAACAAAAAAACTCATGGCCGCGCCCTCACTTCGGATGCCGCAGGCGCGGATTGGTGAGGATGGCCCCGACGTCCGCCGCAAGATTGAGAAGGATGAACGTCGCCGCGAAGATCAGGCAACAGGCTTGCACGATCGGGAAGTCGCGTTTTGCGACCGCGTCGACCAGAAGCTGACCGATGCCGGGATACACGAAGACGACTTCGACCAGCACGACGCCGGTAATGAGGTAGGCGAGATTGAGCGCCACCACATTGATCACCGGAGCCCAGGCGTTCGGAAGGGCGTGTTTCACGATCACCTTCCAGGGCGGCATGCCCTTCAGACGCGCCATTTCGATGTAGGGCGAGGCGAGCAGATTGATGATGGCGGCCCGCGTCATGCGCATCATGTGGGCCGTCACCACGAGAACCAGCGTCAGCGCCGGCAGGAAGGTACGGTGCAGGAGTTCCAGAAACGTCATGTCCCCTTGCAGGCTGGCGATCGCCGGAAACATGCTGGTCTTCACTGCCAGGTAAAGGATGAGGATGTAGCCGAGGAAGAATTCCGGCGACGAGATCGACGTCAGCGTCAGCACGTTGGCGACCCGGTCAAACAGCGAGTTGCGCAGGAGCGCGACGATCACGCCCAGAATGATCGAGATCGGAACGGCGATCACGGCGGCGTAGGCCGCAAGGAACAAGGTATTGATAAAGCGTTCCGAAATCGCGACGCTGACCCGTTCCCCGGATACGAGCGAAACGCCGAAATCGCCGGTTACCGCGCCGCCGAGCCATTCCAGATAGCGGACCGGTGCCGGCCTATCGAGGCCCAATTGCTCGCGCATGGCCGCAACGGTTTCTTCGGTCGCGCCCTGGCCGAGCACGGCCTGGGCGATATCCCCCGGCAACAGCTCCACAGCGAAGAATATGAGAACTGACACAACGAGAAGCGTCAGCAAGCCGAGGCCGAGACGCTTTCCTACGAGCGCCAGTAAGTCCCCCATCTTACCCCTCCGTATTCTGTTCGGCCCGCCCTATGGGATGACGATCCGATTTTTTGTACCGGATCCGGCACCCTTGGTTCGGGCTATTCGCGGATCCGGAAGGCAAAAGTGTATCCGCCCGATGCGCTGGCGCATCGGGCGGAAAGAATGTGCAATCAGGTGAACCACCAGCGGCTGGCGGCGCGGGCACCGTCGTTTTCCCAGCTTGCCGCCAGGTTCTCCGGTGTGCCGACATTGCCACGGTTCGCGTAGACGAAGTTGTTGAAGAACGGAATGAGGGTTCCGCCGTCGTCGCGGGCAAGCGTCGCCATTTCGCGATACATCTCCGCGCGCAACGCCTCGTCGAGTTCCGCCTTCGCCTGGAGGAGAAGCTCGTTGAAGCGTTCGTTCTGCCAACGGCTTTCGTTCCAGGCCGCATCGTCCTTGTAGGCGAGCGTGTACATGACGTCCGGCGTCGGACGCGCACCCCAGGAAACCAGGCAGAACGGCTTCTTCAGCCAGACTTCGGAATAGTACCCGTCGTTCGGCTCGCGCACGACCTTGATGTTGATGCCGGCGGCCTTGGCCTGTTCTGCGTAGAGGACCGCCATGTCGACGGCGCCCGCATAGACGCTTTCGGCGACGCTCAGGTTGATCGACAGGCCTTCCGCGCCAGCCTTGGCAAGCAGTGATTTGGCCTGGTCGGGATCGTAAGCCCGCTGTTCCAGACCGTCGGGCCAGTAAGGCTGGGCCGGCGAGTGATGGAAGTCATTGCCCTTGGTCGACGCCCCGAACGTGATCTTTTCGATGATTTCGTCGCGGTTCATCGCCAGCTTGAGCGCATTGCGCACGTCCACATTGTCGAAGGGCGCGGTGTCGCAATGCATGGGCATCGTGATGGCACCGGCCGAGGGAATGTTGTGGATGACGATGTTGGGATCGCGCTGCAGGAGTGCCATCGTCTTCAGTTCGATCAGCGAGACGGCATCGACGTCCCCGGTGACGAGGGCGGTCTGGCGCGCGTTCGGATCGTTGAGCACGAGGATTTCGACCTTGTCGAAATACGCGCCCTCGCGGTGCCAGCCATCATGCCGGCTGAGCGACCAGGACACGCCGAAATTGCCGCTGTCGATCTTGTAGGGGCCGCTGCCAGTGCCCGATTGCCAGTCGATCGTGCCGTCATCGTTCGCCGGGCAGATGCACAGGTGATAGTCGGTCATCAGCCAGGGCAGGTCGGCATTGCCGCGCGACAGGGTGATGACGACGGTGTTTTCGCCGTCCTTGCGGATATCGGTCACGTCGGCAAGCAGGGCCTTGGCGGCCGATTGCGATTTGTCGCCGCGGTGATGGTTCATGGACGCGATCACATCGTCCGCCGTGAGCTTCTTGCCGTTGTGGAAGCTGGCATTCTGCGTGATCTCGAAGGTCCACTCCGAGGCATCGTCGCTGGCTGACCAGCTGTCTGCAAGGTCCGGCCCGAGAGAACCGTCGCCCATGATCATCGTCAGGAAGCTGCGATGCGTATGCGCGAGGAAGATCATCTGACGGGTCAGATAGGTCCCCGGATCGTGTGTGTCGGACGTGTTGCCGTCATGCAGGCCCCAGCGGAAGGTGCCGCCGCGCTTCGGGGCGGCCTTTGCGGCCGTGCTCCAAAGTCCCGTGGCGCCGCTGACAGTGAGGCCGGCAGCCAGCGAGTAATGCATGAAATCGCGCCGGGAGATCTGCCCCTTTCGCGCGCCATCGGCAATCCGCTCGATGAGCTGTTGGTCTTTCTTCGTCATGATGCTCCCATCTTCCCTTGGATGTTTGATTGGATGTCGCTTTGCTCGGTCTTTTGATCTTGCCACCGCTGAAGGGTGTCTAAACTTTGCGAACGCGGATATCCCGTATGCGACATGCGCCAAGGAAAACACGTAAGCGCGCGCGCTTCTACCCTCTAACGTTCCCTTCTCGATTAAAACTGCGAACCATCGGGTCGAAAACGGTCAAATCACTTCGGTTTTTGCGAAACACCGGGTCAAACGTTCTGAGATAATGGCTGAAATCCGAAGGTTTGGAGTGGCTTGTCATGGGTAGACCCGCGGACATGCGAAGCCGTTCAGGGGGCAGAACGGCGCGACGGGCCCGGCGCACGCAGCCGGACTTTGCGATGCTGCCCGCACTTGAGAACAGGCTGCCGCTCTGTGCGCCGCTCGATCCCGAACAGGTGGAAAGGCTCGATGCGGCGTCCATGGACATCCTGGAAGAGGTGGGTGTCGTTTTCCGCGATCCTGTCGCTCTGGACGACTGGCAGCGGGCCGGCGCCGACGTGCGCGGCGAACGGGTGCATCTCGATCGCGGCCTCGTGCGCGAGCTGATTGCGACAATCCCGGAGACTTTCACCTACCATGCCCGCAACCCGGCCAACACGCTGCCCTTTGGCGGCCGGCGGGCCATGTTCGTGCCGATGACCGGCGCGCCCTATATCCGCGATCTCGACGACAATCGGCGCAATCCGACGCTCGACGATCTGGCAACCTTTCACAAGCTGGCGCACATGTTGCCGGCGCTCCATTCGAGCGCCCACCATATCGTCGAGCCCTACGATCATCCGATCAGCCAGCGGCATTTGCGCATCACTTATTCCTCGATGAAGCACTCCGACAAGACGTTCATGGGCATGACGACCAGCCCGAAGAACGCCGAGGATGTCCTGGACATGTGCGCCATTCTGTTCGGCGCGGAATTTATGGAGGAGCACGCCGTCGTCACCGGCAATTGCAACGGCAATTCGCCGCTCGTCTGGGACGAGACGATGCTCGGCGCCATGCGCGCCTTCTGCCGGAAAAACCAGCCGGTTCTGTGCTCGCCCTTCGTGCTCGGCGGCGCGAACACGCCCGCCTCCGTTGCCCCGACGGTGGCGCAGCTTAACGCCGAGGCGCTTTCAGCACTTGCCTATACGCAGGTGATCCGTAAGGGCTGTCCGGCCATTTACGGCCATTACCTGTCGACCGTATCGATGCGTTCGGGCGCTCCGATGGCCGGGACGCCCGAGATCAGCCTGATGAACTTCATGATCGGTCAGATGGCCCGGCATTACGGTGTGCCGTGGCGCACCTCGTCCAATCTCGGCGGTGCGAAGACGTTCGACGCGCAGGCGGGCTATGAAAGCGCCACGACGTTGTCCGCGACCATCCATTCTGGAGCCAATTACATCTGGCATTCCGCCGGCTGGAACGAGGCAGGCATGCATTGTTCGATCGCCAAATTCATTGTCGACGCCGAACAATGCGCCATGGCCTATCGCATGGCCGAAGGCGTGCGCTGGGACGACTTCCAGGAAGGCCTGGACGCAATCCGCGACATCGGGCCGGGTGGCCACTATCTTGGCCACTCCCACACCCAGGAGAACTTCCAACGGGCCTTCTTCATGCCCGACCTCTTCGACAACAATTCCATCGAACAATGGATCGCGGAAGGATCGGTCGAGATCACAAAGCGGGCACTTGCAAAAGCCCGGCGGCTGCTCGGCGAGTATGTCGAGCCGACGCTGGATGAGGGCGTGGATGAGGCGCTGCGCGATTACATCGCCCGGCGCGAGCGCGAAATCCCGGCGGTCGATGCGCTCAATCAGGAGTGTTGAGCATCGGGCTCTTCCAGCCGGCGCCGCAGGCGCCGACTATTCCGCGGCCATGGCGACCTGGCGGCAGAAACAGGAAGCCTTGATCGGCACATCGGCGCGGGCCTGAGCCAGCTCGAAACGCTGCCTGATCATCGCCGCCTCTGCTGTCGCGCCGCGCATTACCAGGCATTCGTGCAAACCGTGCAGGCTCCAGACGTTCTCCATGTGCTGGCGTGCCCGGCTAAGGCTGCTGTCGAGCCCCAGATCCGCGCGATAGATCGCTTCGGCTTCGTCGATATGCCCCTGTTCCAGGAGCAGCGCACCGAGCGCATGGCGGGCCGGCTGCATCCAGCCCCAGGGCTCGTCGTAGGGCAGGGCGTCGTCGAGCGCGACCGAGCGGCGCAAGTGATCGTAGGCGGCGCCGTAATTGCCCTTGCGATATTCCAGTTCGCCTTCGAGCATCGCCTCGGCAACTTCGAGCAGATCCGTCACCGTGTTGTTGTGGACCCGCCGGCCTTCCGAGACACGCCCTTTTGCCTCGATGAAGTGTGCCTTGTGCGCCTCCGCCTCCGCGATGTTGCCAAGCGCCGAATGTGCCACGGTCTTGGCATAGAGCATCATTGCCGTCGTCGCGCAGTAGAGATCCGGATCCTTCGGCAGATCCTGGTCGATGATTTCCTGCCAGCGGCCGAACCGCACCATGACGTGCTGCTTCATGGCCAGGTAGCCTTCCAGGAAATCGCCCATGGGCGGACTTTCAACGCGCAGGAGGTCTTCCGGCACCGTGGCGATGAGTTCCTCCGCTGCCGCCATTGCGGGGCCGTACTGGCCAAGGAACATGGCGCCGTAAATGGCGAAGTGAAAGTTATGAATCACATAGACGAAGTAGACGCCCGGGCTCTTGGCGTAGGCGAGGAATTTCCGGTCTGCGGCGAGCGCCTTTTGGTTATAGACCAGGGTGTCCCGGTAGTAGCCGCACTGCACGTCGATATGGGTGGGCATGTGGATCAGGTGCCCGCCGTCCGGCATGATGGTGCGCAGGCGGTCGCTCTGGCGCAGCGCCTTTTCGGGGAACGGTGACATCTCCATTAGATGCACGTAGAGGTGCAACAGCCCGGGATGGTCCCACGCGCCCGGCAGCCCGTCGAAAGCTGCCTCGAGCACCGTGCGCGCCTCTTCGGTTCCGGCGTCCTCGGCCACGCCGCCGGTTTCCAGGTCCCACATCTTCCAGGGCGTTTCGTTCATGATCGATTCAACGAAGACCGTGCGCACGTCCGGGTCGTCCCGGTTGGCCTCGAAGACGGAGCGCATCTGTGCCGTGAAGGCCCGGTTCCAGGGCATCATGTCATCGATCGGTTCCCGCTGCGGATAGCGCGCCTCGAGCGCCTCGATCAGCGCCGCTTCGGCCGAGGATGCGTTGGAGGCCTGTTCCAGCGCGCCTTGCAGGGCATCGTAGGCGGCGCCCAACGCTGCGGCGCGGCCTTTCGGATCGTAGAGGTGCCACGGCAGATTGTAATTCGGACCCAGCGCATAGGCCGCCCCCCAATGCGCCATGGCGCAGGTCGGATCGGCCTCGATCGCCCGTTGGAAACAGGCCGTCGCCTCGGCGTGATTATAGCAGTAGAGCCAGTTCAGCCCCCTGTCGAACCAGAGTTGCGCGTCCTCGGACACCGTCGTTATGCGCCTGGAGTAAGGTCCGAGATCGAAGTAGTCCATGTCTGCCTCCCCGTCGAAGTTAACTAGCGAACAACGCGGATTTTGTTCCGGCGTTTTGACTAAATAACAAAAAGTATCGGTGATAAATTTACTGTAGGTCCCGTTAAACTATAAGGCTTGCGATGCGATCACCATAAGTGTTTCAATTTTGATCGCGCATTCAAGGCTTCAAAATAGAATCCAATTCTGGGATGTAATGCGAAGTTTTTCGAATGGTCATGAAGATCCGGTTTCGCCAATCGTCTTCCGCACACGCAAATTCGACTGCTCTCGAGTATCGGCGATGACCTAAGTTCCCTGTTATCACAAGTCAGATTTAAGGCTGATGCTCTGGATCTTCAATCGACCCGGGACCCTTTGGCAAGTGGGTTCGACCGTTTCAAAGCAGCCAAAAGCATCAGCAGCGCAGCACTGATCAGCGTGACCGAAGTAAGCGGCGCCGCGAAGCCGCCGCTCAAATCCGACAGGAAGCCGAAAGTGACGGGGCCGAGCACACCGCCGATCTCGGCGGTGGTGAAAAAAAGGCCCCCGGCAAGGCCGAGACGGTCCTGGGGTACGCTGGGCATTTCCATAAGAAGCAGGATTGCGACCGTCATCATCGAACCGCGCGCAATACCCTGCAACAGCAAACCCAGACCAATCGGCGTCGTGGCGGTCGTCTGCAACAGGAGGCTGGCCAACAGCGCGGCGACAAACAGGAGCGCCATGACGGAAAGCCGGCGCTCGGGCGTCGCCAAACGCGGGATGACAAGCACGCCCAGCACCCCGGCCGCGGAAGGAATCGCAGCCCAAAAACCGGCCTCGACCGGCGTGAAGCCTCGCGCGAGAAGAATCTCGGGAAGCCAATTGTTCAGACCGTGGTTGATATAGAAGATGCCTATGCTCATCGCCATGATCAGGCGAACCTCCGGCAGGCGAACAAGCTCCGCGAAGGCGGCCAGATTAAACTTCTTGCCGGCTTCGGTATCCGTGTTTCCGGCGCGGACACCAGCGGAGCCGGATATTGCCAACCAGATCACACCGCTCATGACGACCAAGGCGGTATGAATCAGCATCACCCCGCGCCAGTCGCCGCCAGCCAGCGGCAGCGCGACACTGTTTGTCAGGGCAAGGGTGACGAGGCCGCCGAGATAGGGGCCGGTAACGTATATGCCCATGGCGAACGCGCGGTCCTTGCCTTCGAACAGGCGCATGATCACCTTTGGGGCACCAACCGAAATCATCGGGCCGCCGATACCGAAAAGCGCGACCGCCAGAAGAAGCTCGATCGGGGTTTCGGCAAGACTGCGGGCGAAGGCCGAGGCGGCCATCAGAAGCGCAGCGGCAAGGAGCATCCGCCGTGCTCCCCAGCGATCGAGCAGCACGCCACAGGGAACAGCCGCCACGATATAGGTCAGGGGCCATGCACCGAGGATGAACCCCATGACTGTGTTATCGACGCCGATATCTGCGCTGATCGGCGTGATGAGCGGTGCCATGGAGGACGCCACGACACCGAACGCGAAATAGATCAGCCAGACACCGAACAGAATGAACCAGCGCGCCGAGGGGAATTCACTGCGCGGTCCGGTCTGTGCCCCGTCATCCATGACCGGTCATAGCATTGTGTGATTAGATTGACCCATTTGATGTGCCAGATCAGGACGTTCGGCGAGGCAAACAGCGCAGCGCGATCGCAACGGCGATGTTTCGCCGTTGCCCTTTGTCTGGCAAATCGGAAACATCCGAGTTGCTCTACATCGGGCAAGCTGGTTAACGCTGCCGACGCCCTGATATGGCTCACCAAACACGGATGTTTCCGTGTTTGGCAGCGGGGTTCGCAAATCGGAAACATCCGATTTGCGGGAGGCCGGCTTTTCAGGCCTTCTGGACGTCGTTGCGA
>JBCDLT010000068.1:0-34834 GCA_038745065.1 Pseudomonadota bacterium
GCGCATAGCATGCTACCAAAAGCCGTCCAACACTCCTGTGTTGAAGGCCTGCAGACCGCGCAGTTGGCCATGTGACCGTTTACGTGCGAAAGTGAACTCTGTCTCTGACGCGTCCATGCTCCTAATACCGCCAATGCTCCGCCTGAGACACGATAAAGTCCCGAAACGCCTGAATCCGCGCCGAATTCCGTAACTCCTCCGGATACGCAAAATAACAATCGAACGACGGAACCTCCGCCTCCGTCATCAATTGCACCAGATTGGATTCCCGGTCGACGATGTAGTCCGGCAGCATGGCGATGCCGACTCCTTGTTGGACGGCTTTTTTGATGGCCACCACGTTGCTGATGCGCAGGGTCGTTTCGCGGCGGTCTTCCGGGGTGCGGCCGGCTGTTTCGAGCCAGTTTATGTTGCGCAGGTAGACCGGGGCGGTTTCGCCGAAGGTTATGAGGCGGTGGTTTTCAAGGTCTGCGACGCTGGCCGGCGTGCCGAAGCGTTTCAGGTAATGGGCGGCGGCGTAGAGGTGGAAGTGGACGGTGAAGAGCCGGCGCTGGATGATGTCGGGCTGGACCGGCTGGCGCAGGCGGATGGCGACGTCGGCTTCGCGCATGCCGATGTCGAGTTCCTTGTCGGTCAAAAGCAATTGCAGGCGGATCGTCGGGTAGAGTTCGATGAATTCGTCGAGCCGCGAGGCAAGCCAGGTGGAGCCTAAACCGACGGTCGTCGTCACGCGTAATTCGCCGCTCGGCTTTTCCTTGGTGTCGGTGAGGCGGGTGCGGACCGATTGCAATTGCATGGTCATGCCACGCACGGTTCGGTGCAGGAGTTCGCCCTGCTCGGTCAGGATCAGGCCGCGGGCGTGCCGATGAAACAGCGGCACGCCGAGGTCCTGTTCCAGCGCGGAGACCTGCCGGCTCACCGCGGACTGGCTCATCTGCAGCCGGTCGCCCGCATGGGTGAAGCTTCCGGCATCGGCGGCCGCCTGAAAAATCCGTAACTTGTCCCAGTCCACTTTCCGCCCCTTCGCGGGGCTCTCATCGGCCGCGCGATTGTCTTGTTATAGTGTTGCCTCTGTCGGTTGTGCACACAACTGAGACCCATCGCAACGCTTCGGTGTCCCGCAAAGGCCCGCGCCGCTATTCGGCGGCCACCGACTTGTCGTCGAGCGCATGCTCGGCGACGAACTTTTCGGCCTCAAGCGCGGCCATGCATCCCATGCCGGCGGCCGTCACCGCCTGCCTGAAGGTCTCGTCGGTCACGTCGCCCGCGGCATAGACGCCGGGAATGCTGGTTTCGGTCGAATCCGGCGCCGTCCAGATGTAACCCGACGGTTTCAGCTTGACCTGGTCGGCGAACAATTCGATGGCCGGCGCATGACCGATCGCGACAAAGATGCCGTCGACGGCCATATCCGTCTCTTCACCGGTCTGCGTGTTGCGCAGGCGGGCGCCGTTGACGCCGGGCGGCATGCCGCCGCCGAGCACTTCGGCGAGTTCCGAATTCCAGATCACGTCGATCTTGTCATGCGCAAACAGCCGGTTCTGAAGGATCTTTTCGGCACGCAATTCGTCGCGGCGGTGCACCAGCGTCACACGATCGGCGTGGTTGGTGAGATAAAGCGCTTCCTCGACCGCGGTGTTGCCGCCGCCGATGACCATGACGTGTTTGTTGCGGTAGAAAAACCCGTCGCAGGTGGCGCAGGCCGACACGCCGAAACCCTTGAATTTTTCTTCCGAGTCCAGACCGAGCCATTTCGCCTGGGCGCCGGTCGCGATGATCAGGCTGTCGCCGACATAGGTATCGCCGGAATCGCCTTTCGCCACGAACGGGCGGCGGGAAAGATCGACCTCGTTAACGTGGTCGTTGAGGATCCTGGTGCCGACATGGCGTGCCTGGGCTTCCATCTGCTCCATCAGCCAGGGGCCCTGGATGATGTCGGCAAAACCCGGGTAATTCTCCACATCGGTGGTGATCGTCAGCTGGCCGCCCGGCTGGATGCCGGTGACCAGGATCGGTTCCATCATCGCGCGCGCGGCGTAAATCGCGGCCGTGTATCCGGCCGGTCCGGATCCGATGATCAGAACCTTCGTCTTGTGAACGGTGCCCACGATAGGCCTGCCTTTCCAATGAAGCGGGACGTTACGGCTGGCTGGCGGTTTTCTCGCGCCAGAGTTCGAAACGTCGGACGATCGCGTCCGCGATCTCCGGGGTGGAATCTAAGGGTGGTCGGTCACCGGTTTCAAGATGCCCGTCGAAATTCGACACCAATCCCAGGGCCTGGAGCCCGTCGAGGAAATGGCTGATCTTGCGATGGCCGCCGCTCGGATGAAACACATGGATCGGCTTGCCGATCGCCGCTGCCTCGCCGACCATATTAACCGAATCCGCGGTGGCAATCACGGCATCGGCCGAGGCGAGCATCGAAATATACGGGTTTTTTCCACTGCCATCCCAGAAATACACGCTCGCATCCTCGCGAAAGAGGGCAAGCGCGGTGGCGAGCGCCTCCGGCGTGCGGCGCGAAGTCGTGATCATCAGGCTGGCGCCGGTCTGGCAGACCTGCAAGAGCCCCTGGAACAGCCGGTCGATGTCGTGGGACAAAAACGTGTGATGGCGGCTGTTGCCGCCGATCAGCACCGCGACCCGCGGCGGTTCGAGCCCCTCGATCTGCGGCCACGGCGCGGCGCGCGCCTCCGTCAAAGCCTCCCGCGACACACGATGCGGCGAGGTCAGCGTCTTCAGGACGTTGTCTCCGCGTACCGAATCGTGGTCCGGCGCCCAGACAAAATCGGCAATTCGCGGCGATGTGCGCGGATCTTTCAGGAAAACCGTGAACGGCCGTTTGCCCTTCTGGAACCGGATCGCCCTCAGATACGGCACGGTGCGCCGGCCGGAAGCGATCACCAGATCCGGCAGCGGACCGGCGAGCGGCCCGCCTTCCACACCGGGGCGTTCCTCCGGGTCGCAGGGACCATAGGGCATGAACCAGCGCCAGGGCGCGCGCGGGGCGACCCGGCGGATCTCCACGTCGCCGCCAAGCCGGTCCGCGACACCCAGACACTGGGCCTCGTCACCGGCTTTGCCGTCCGAAAGGATCCATATTTTAGAAAAGATTACCATGTTACAGTTTTGAACGGATTCGGGCATACAAATTCCATATTCTTGGAATTATTTGAACCGCTCATCCGGCTATCCACCCGATAGCAGGATATATATCCGAACAGTGACTTTAGAACAGGACCGCACGCCCTTGAAAGCCCGTCTCGATGAAATCGATTGGAAAATCCTGGCGGAGCTGCAGGACGACGGTCGTATGACAAATGTCGAACTGGCGCGCCGGGTCGGCATTTCCGCGCCGCCCTGCCTGCGCCGGGTGCGGGCACTGGAAGATGCCGGCATTATCCAGGGGTTCCGCGCGCTGCTCGACGAAAAGGAACTCGGCTACGACGTCATCGCCTTTGCCATGGTGGGGCTGCATTCGCAGGCCGAAGCCGACCTCGTCGCGTTCGAGGACCGGGTGCGGGACTGGCCCTGTGTCCGCGAGGCTTGGATGCTGTCCGGCGAAGTCGATTTCCTGTTGAAATGCGTGGCCTCCGACCTGAAGGCGTTCCAGCTCTTTGTCATTCAGGATCTCACGGCGGCGGAAAACGTCGACAGCGTCAAGACGTCGCTGACGATCCGGCAAACGAAGAACCAGCCGATCGTGCCGTTTGCGACGGACGCGAAGTCGGAACTGACCTCCTGACAGGCTGGGCAGTGACGCTGCTTGTGCCCTGAAGACCGGTTTGTATGATCGACCGGCCGATCCTCCGGCACTGGTCCACCGGCTGTCACAAGCGATTTCATGTTCGATCGATCCTTCCTTCCCGACCGTTCAGGTCTCGACCATGCGGTCGACCTGCTTGCATCCCCGCCGGACGGCGGGGGATCGGATACCCTGCCCGAATCCTTGCCGGAGACCGGCATGGGCGAGATGGCGGCGCTCGACAGCCTGGCCCCGCTGGTGCTCGGCGGTGCGCGCAAGCTCGGCGCGCCGGAGGCGTTTGCGCATATGGATCCGCCGACGCCCTGGATCGCCTGGGCGACGACCCTGTGGAACGCGTCGCAGAACCAGAACCTTTTGCATCCGGACGTGGCGCCGGTGGCGCGCGACCTCGAAGCCCGTGTCATCGCTTGGCTTGCACCGTTTTTCGGCATGGATGGCGGGCACATGCTGCCGGGCTCCACGCTCGCCAACATCACCGCGCTCTGGGCGGCGCGGGAATGCCGCGGCATTCGCCGGGTAATCGGCTCGGAGGCAGCCCACGTTTCGGTGAAGAAGGCAGCGCATCTCCTGGGGCTCGATTATCTGCCGGTTGCAAGCGACGCGGCCGGGCGTCTGACCGTTTCGGCCCTGCCGGACCGGCTCGACGATGCGGCGCTGGTGCTGACGGCCGGCACGACGAATGCCGGCGCGATCGATGACCTTGGCGCCTGCGGCGCGGCGGCCTGGACGCATGTGGACGCGGCCTGGGCCGGGCCGCTCCGGTTCTCGGAGCGCTATGCGGATCGGCTCGACGGGATCGAGGCGGCGGATTCGGTTGCCGTCTCGGCCCATAAATGGCTGTTCCAGCCCAAGGAATCAGCGCTGATCCTGTTTCGCGAGACCGAGACGGCGCACACGGCTCTGAGTTTCGGTGGCGCCTATCTTGCCGCCCCCAATATCGGGATTCTCGGGTCGCATGGCGCGGTGGCGGTGCCGCTGCTTGCGACGCTGCTGGCCTGGGGTAGGACGGGCCTTGCGGAGCGCATCGACCGGACGATGGGTTTTGCCGATGTGCTCGTCGAGCGCCTGACATCGCATGGTGGGGTGGACGTGTTCGGTGCACAGGAAAGCGGGGTGGTGCTCTGGCGGCCGGCCGGAGCGAGCGATCTGCAGCCGATCTTCGAGCGATTGCCGGTCGGGCTCGCCTCGCGCACGCGGATCGGCGAGGTGGATTGGGTGCGCCAGGTGGCGGCCAATCCGTGTGCGGATATGGACCGGGTCTGGGCCGCCGTCGCGGCGGCCCTCGACTGAGTTTGCAACCCTATCGCTTGACCACGGCCGGCAGCAGGGCCGTTGGCGTTTTGTCGGCGGTGCACATGTCGTTGTCGCGCGGGCGCACACCGAAATAGACGCCGTTCGAATCCATCGCGAACAGGTCGTGATCCTCGCCGCATTCGGCGACCGGTTTCCACCGCGCGCAGCCGGATTGCGAGATGTCGACTTCGAGATTGACCTTCAGAGCACATTCGGAAAAGCCGAAAGCTTCGATAAGCTTGGTATCGTCGGTCAGGAGCGTGACGTGTTTCCAGCGCTCGTGGAAAACGGTGTGAAAAGCGCCATCGACAGCCGGAGATTCCTGCCCGACCTCGAAGGGACCGCCCGTGCGAAACCGGAACGTGCGCTGTGTCATGTCGCGGTCGAGCGCGTGGGTGAAGATCAGGCTCCAGGTGCCGTTGTGAAACACAAATTCCCGCGTGCCGTAGCCGCCATACCATTTTTCGGGCGCGGCGCTTTCGTAAATGCCGGACAGCGCCTGTAGCGATGCGCGGTCCGCAAAGCCGGCCGCTTCGGCAGGCACGATGGGAAAGAGCGCCAGAAGACCGAGGGCGGCCAGGGCGGAGGCGGGAAGGGACAGAATGGTCATGGGTGTCATCCTTTGTCTGAGGAACAGGGGCGTTCCGCATGGATGACGGTCGGGCGGAGCCAAATTTGACTCGGCCCGGACCGACCGTTGTCGCGACCGGTTTCAGATGTCGTCGAAACCGCCGTGCCGGCCCTTGCCGGACTTGAAGCGGGCGGCGCCCGCCGCGCCTTCGGCAAAATGCGCCTCGATGCCGCCGGCCCATTCCCGGCGCATGGCCTCGCGGAGCGTGTGCCCGCCGGATTCAAAGGCCGTGCGCCGATCCGCGCGTAGAGCCGCCTGGGGAAACCGGACAAGCTCGTGGGCGAGCGCAATGGCGGCGTCCAGCGCCTCGCCGCGCGGCACGATGCGTTCGCACAGGCCGATGCGTTCGGCTTCCTCGGCCGGCACCTTGCGCCCGGTGAGGATGATGTCGAGGGCGCGCCCGAGGCCGACCATGCGCGGCAGGCGAACCGCGCCGCCATCGACCAGCGGAATGCCCCAGCGCCGGCAATATACACCGAAATAGGCATCCTCCGCCATCACACGCAGATCGCACCACAGCGCGATTTCCATACCGCCGGCGACCGCCGGGCCTTCGATTGCCGCGATGACGGGTTTCGACAGCTCCAACCGCGTCGGCCCCATCGGTCCCGGCGAGGGTTTTTTGTCATCGCCAGGAAAGGCGTGCGGTTCGATCACCTCGGATTCGAACCGGGCGCGATCGGTCAGCGTCTGGGCAAAGGCGAGATCCCAACCGGCGCAGAAGGCGCCGCCTTCGCCATAAAGAACGGCGCAATCGGCTTCCGGGTCCGCGTCATAGGCGAGAAGCGCCTCATAGAGCGCCTTCGCGCTCTCCGGATCCATGGCATTGCGGGCTTCCGGCCGGTGCCGGGACAGGATCAGCACGCGGCCGTCGCGTCTTGTCGTCAGGGTCATGGGCGTGTCCTCGTTCTATACGCGTATTGCCAAGGCAATCAGCGTAGCGTGACGCGTCCTGCGGGGCATCGAATTCTTCCGCGGCACGGGTCGGGACAGGGGCGCGGGATCGGCTATGCTGCCGGTCTGGAGAATCAGCCGGCCTTCCCGCACGCCCTTTGTCCGAGTCCGCTAAACAATCTTTTCCTTCCCACCATTTCCGGAGATCCCGTCATGCAGCTTCGCCAGATCTATCGCCATCCGGTGAAGAGCCTCGGTACGGAAGCCCTTGAGACCGTGCCCCTCGCGCCCGGTCAGCCGATGCCGGGCGACCGACGCTATGCGATTGCCCATGCCGACAGCGCGTTCAACGCCGACGCGCCGGCCTGGGTGTCGTGCCGCAACTTCCTGCGGGTTGCCAATGTGCCGGCGCTCAGCGCGGTGCGGCTTGGTTTCGATCCGGAGAGCGAGACCCTCCGTGTCGACCACGATGCAGCAGAGCCCTGCGAGGCGGACCTGTCGACGGCGACGGGGCAGGCGGATCTGCTCGCCTGGGTCGCACACTTCGCCGAACCGGTCGTGCCGGGTCCCTATCGGTTGGCCGCCGTGCCCGGTCAATCGCTTACGGACAGCGACCAGCAGGTGCCCTCGCTGATGTCGCTTTCGAGCCTGAGGGCGCTCAGCGCGCGGGTCGGCGCCGAACTCGATCCCCGGCGGTTTCGGGGCAATTTCTGGATCGACGGGGACGGGCCGTGGGCGGAAATGGACTGGGTCGGCAAGGAGATCTCGCTCGGATCGGTGCGCTTCAAGGTGCTCAATCCGATCGAGCGGTGCCTGGCGACGGCCGCCAATCCCAAAACCGGCCGGCGCGACAACGATCCGCTTCCGGCGTTGCGGACCCTGTTCGGCGATCCGCTGTTCGGCATGGAAATCGAGATCATATCGGGCGGACCGGTTCAGGTCGGGGATACGGTTACGGTCCTCTAAGCGCCGCGCCCCCATTTTGTTTTCAGGCGATGGTCGAAATTGCGCTGCCAGACCGGTGTCACGCCCGGGTGGCCGGCAACCCGGTGGGTGAGGGCGCGGCAGCCGGCGAGATCTTCCAGCGCGTCGTGCCGGTCGTGCCAGGCGCACAGCATGGCTAGATAGATGTCGGCACCTGACATTGTGTCCCCGCACAGGAAATTTCCGGACTGCACTTCCCGCTCCAAGACGAGGAACGCCTCATGGTTGCGCCGGCGGGCGGCCTTGACGACCCCGGCTTCGCCGTCCTTTTCGGTCGTATAGCGGTCCGGATAGACGAGGCGAAGGACGCCTTCATAGATGTTGACGCTCATGAAGACCGTCCATCGAAGAAACATCGCGTGTTCGGAGGTGCCGCGATCCGGGCCGACGCCGTCGCCGGGAAAGGCGTCCGCGATGTGGATCAGGATCGCGCCGGTCTCCGTCATCATCGTTCCGTCCGGCAGGATCAGGGTCGGAACCTGGTTCCAGGGATTGATGGACCGGAAGCTCTCCGGCAGCACGGTGCTCGGCTGTGAATCGAGCGCTTCGAGATGAAACGGCGCACCGGCGAGCGTCAGCGCGGCTTCAACGGCGAAGCCGCCCGATCCATACCGGTTATAGAGCGTGTAGGGCATCAGAGACTGCTTTCCTCGCGGGGACGGGTATGGCGGAATTCATGTTTGCTGCGCATGAATGAAGTGCGGGTGATCGGCTTTATCCAAAGGGGTCAATCCTTTAAGCGGTGGGGCAATCCCCGGTGGGCATAACGGACGGGTTCCCGTCGGCACACAAACACGACACCCTCCGTCGAAAACGAAGGAAAACCCATGATCGATCTCAAAGGCAAGACCGCGCTTGTCACCGGCGCGAGCCGCGGCATCGGTGCCGCAACGGCGGAAAAGCTTGCGGCCTATGGCGCCAGCGTCGTGTTGGCGGCGCGCAGCACCGGCGCCATCGAGACGGTGGCGGCCCGCATCCGGCAAGCCGGCGGCTCGGCGGAGGCTCTGGCCTGCGATGTCAGCCGCTATTCGGATGTGGCGGCGGCGGTGCAGGTTGCCATCGACCGGTTCGGACGGCTCGACATTCTTGTCAACAATGCCGGCCTGATCGAGCCGATCGCCCGGCTTGCCGAGTCCGATCCCGACCATTGGGCGCGCGTCGCCGACGTCAATTACAAGGGCGTCTATTTCGGCCTCAGGGCGGCGATCCCGGCCATGCTGGCGACCGGCGGCGGCACGATCGTGACCATCAGTTCCGGCGCAGCCACCAGCGCGCTTGAAGTCTGGAGCCATTATTGCTCCTCGAAGGCGGCCGCCCTTTCCCTGACGCGCTGCGCGGACAAGGAATACCGCGACCGGGGCATCCGCGTGGTCGGTCTCAGCCCGGGCACGGTCGCCACCGACATGCAGGTCGCCATCAAGGCGTCCGGCATCAATCCGGTGAGCCAGCTCGATCCGTCCGTTCACATTCCGCCGGACTGGGCTGCCGAAGCGGTGGCGTTCTTGTGCACGCCCGAGGGCGACGACTATCTCGGCACCGACTTTTCGTTGAAGACGGAAGAAGGGCGAAAGCGCGTCGGACTGGCCTGAAACCGGGTTGATCAGATCTCGCGCTGTTTCAGGATCTTTTTGATTGATCGGGCGTTGATGCGGGCGCCGGTCATCTGGGGGTGGACGACGAGCGCCGCCTCGAAGGCCGTCAGCGCGCTTTCCAGGTCGTTGCGCTTGATGTGGACGAGGCCGCGGCCGGAAAGCGCTCCGAAATGGCGCGGCTCACGCGACAGCGTCTCCTCGATGTCGGCGAGCGATTCCTCCAGATTGTTCAGCAGGTAATGCACTGTCGCCCGCTTGTTCCAGCCTTCGGCAAAGTCGGGAGCGGCCTCGACCACCGCGTCGAAGCTATCCAGGGCGCCGCGATAATCGCCTCGGTTCATGCGATCGATGCCGGTCGTCAGAAGCATGTCGACTGTCGGATCGCGCACTTCGAGCCAGATCGTCCAGATCTTCTCCTCGGTGGCGCGCGCATTGATGGCGTCGCCGACTTCCTGCAGGCGTTCGAACAAGGCGTCGAGGCGCGGGTCGGTCTGATCGGCATGAGCCGCAAGACCCGTGACGCTGACCAGCATCAGGCAAGCCACGCCCAGACGGGTCGCCCGGCGGATCAGGCCGGCGAGGAAGGGCACCGCAGCGCGGCGTTGAAGCGAAACCATGTCGTATCCCTCCGATGGAAACCGCATCATAGGCATGGATATCGAAGGTTGAAAATCCCGGCGGCTGATGCCCGAGCCCGCAAACTCCGGACCTATTTGATGCCGGCACGCATGAAGCTCTGGACGAATTGCCGCTGGAACAGCAGGAAAGCAATCAGTAGCGGGCCCGACGTCATCAGCGTCGCGGCGTTGATCACCGACCATTCGATGCCGGAATCGATCGCCGAAAAGATCGAAAGCCCGACCGTTACGGGCCGGGTCTCGACCGAATTGGTGATGATCAGCGGCCACAGGAAATTGTTCCAGTGGTGGCTGACGGAGACAAGGCCGTAGGCCAGATAGGTCGGCTTGGCGAGCGGCACATAGACCCGCCACAGGATACCGAGCGGCGAGGCGCCCTCGATACGGGCCGCCTCGTCGAGTTCGCGCGGTACCGTCATGAAAGTCTGACGCAACAGGAAGATACCGAAGCCGGAGGCGATATAGGGCAGGGCGATCGCCGGGATCGTGTCGACGAGGCCGAGCGCGCGGATCGTCTTGTAGTTCTCCACGATCAGAATGTCCGGCATGACCAGCAATTGCAGGAGCACCAGCGAGAACAGGATCGAGCGGCCCGGGAACTGGAAGCGCGCGAAGGCATAGGCGGCAAGCGTGCACAACACGAACTGGCAGATCAGGATCATCGTCACCAGGATGAACGTGTTGAGGAAATACCGGGCGAACGGCGCCGCGCCCCAGGCGGAGCGGAAGTTTTCCAGCGTCAGCGGCGCGGTCAGCACGAACCGGGCCTCGAACTCGGCCGGGTGGATCGCCGTCCAGATCGCGTAGAACAGCGGCAGCACCCATAAAAGGGCGAGCAGCCAGGCGGCGGCTCCGTTCAGCCAGGTATCGAAGCGCAGCCTTCCGTTCATTGGTAATGCACCTTGCGGTCGAACAGGAAGAACTGGCCGATGGCCAACAGGCTGAGAAGGACCAGCATGACCACGGTCAAAGTCGCACCGTAAGCCGTGTCCCAGAACCGGAAGGCGGTCTCGTAGATGTAGAACAGGAGCAGCGAGGAGGCGTTGTCCGGGCCGCCGCCTGTCAGGATGAACAAATGGTCGACCAGGCGGAAGGAATTGATGACCGCATTGATCGAGACGAACAGGGTGGTCGGCATCAAAAGCGGAAAGACGATGCGGCGGAAGGTCGTCCAGCTTCCCGCGCCCTCGATCTTGGCGGCTTCCAGCAGCGAGGGCGGGATCGATTGCAGGGCGGCTAGGTAGAAGATCATGAAAAACCCGGCCTCCTTCCAGATCGTCACCGCCATGACGGCGCCAAGCGCGGTATCCGGACTGCCGAGAAGATTGGTCTGGGCAAACCCGAACAGGCCGAGGATCTGGTCGATCAGGCCGAAGCCCGGCGTGTAGAAAAACAACCAGATGTTGGCGACGGCGATGAGCGGCAGCACAGTCGGCGTGAAATACGCCATGCGCAGAAAGCCCTGGCCGAAAAACTGCTTGTTGACCCAGAGCGCCATGGCCAGCGCCAGGATCATCGACAGCGGGATCGTGCCGAGCGCGAACCACAGATTGTTGGTCAGCACCTTCCAGAAGATCGGATCGTCGAGCAGCCGCTCGTAGTTCTCCCAACCGATGAACCGGGCTTCCCGGCGGCCGCGCGGCGTCGAGAAAAAACTGTCCCAGAAGGTGGCGACCGCCGGGATGTGCGTGAACATCGCCAGCAGGGCAAAGGCCGGCAGCAGCAACAGCCATCCGTAAATCCATTCGCGCCGCTGCATGGGCCGGCCGCTCCCTTCGGGTGTCGGGGCAGGCGCTGTGCGGCGCCTGCCCGTGGCATGTTGTGGAACCGGACCTTGAGGCTTAGCGGTAATCCGCCAGGATGGCGTCGGCCTGCGCCTGGGCTTCCTTGAGGGCCGTCGCCGCGTCTTTCTGGCCGGTAATGGCAGCGGACAGGGCGTCGTTCAGGATCCGCGTGATGCGCTGGTTCTCGTAGGTCGAGAGTTCGGCGACCGCGTGTTCAAGCTGGTCGCGGGCGACGAGTGCCGGCGGGAAGTCGGCCGTGTAGGCCTTCATCGTCTCGGTTTCCCAGGTGTCAGGACGCGGGGCGACATACCCAGTGGCGATGGTCCACTTGGCGGCCTGCTCCGGAGCGGAGATCCACTTGATGAAGTCGAAGGCGGCTGCCAGTTCCTCGTCGCTCGATCCCTTGAACAGGTAGAAATTGCCACCGCCGGTCGGGGCGCCGCGCCGTTTGTTCGCCGGCAGCATGGCCACGCCGAAGTCGAACGGTGCGTTGGTCCGCACATTCGTCAGGTTACCGGTCGTCGTCCACATCATCGCCGTCTGACCTTCAAAAAAGGCCTTGGGTGTCGCGCCCCATTCAATGATGCCCGGCGCCATGACGCCGTGCTCCTTGTTGAGTGAGATCAGGTATTCCAGCGCTTCCACGACCTTGGGGTCGTCGAAATTGGTCTTGTTGCCGTCGCTGTTCGCCAGGATAACGTCGTTCTGGGTGGTCAGGCCCTGGAACAGCCAATAGGGGAAACCGGAGGTCGGAATGCGCACGCCCCAGCGTTCGACGTTGCCGGAGGTATCCTTCTTGACGAGCTTCTTGCCGAATTCGACCATTTCCTCCCAGGTCGCCGGTGGTGTGTCCGGGTCGAGACCGGCTTCGGCGAACGCTTCCTTGTTCCAATAGAGCACCGGTGTGGAGCGCTGGAACGGAATGCCGTAGGTCTTGCCGCCCGTCTGGCTGTTTTCCATGAAGGCCGGATAAAAGGCGTTCAGCCATTCGCGGTCTTCATCGGTCTTGACCAGATCGTCGAAGGGCATGATCAGGTCCTCGTCTATCAGCGTGAACATGTCGACCGACAGGATCACCGACAATTGCGGAGCGTCGCCGCCCCGCGCCGCGGTCAGCACCTTGGCGACGGTGTCCTGATAGGATCCGGCATAGACCGCATCGATCGTCACGCCCTCGTTGGCGGCGACGTATTCCTCGGTGAGTTCCTCGATCGTCTGGGCCGCCTTGCCGCCGACGGCGACGGGGAAATAGAATTGCAGGTCGACGGCGGACGCCGAGGTCAGGGACCCCAGCGCAAACAACGATCCGGCACAGGCTGTTTTCAGGGTTCTGGCAAGCATTGTCTGCTCCTTTGCAAGTCGGAATGCCCCGTTCCGGGTTTTCCGTGGTTCCGTGTCCCGGCCGGACACGATCAGGGGGACCCGAGCTCGGCCGCCACCGCCGCTTGGCGGTCGTCGCGGCGCAAGCCGGTCGCAAGGTCGAAAACGTGAAGGTCTGCGGGATCGAAGCCAAGCGTGACCGCGGTGCCGACGGACAAAGCACTGCTACCGGAAGTTCGCACGATGAAGTTTTCGCCGCCGGCAACGCAGTCGAGCAACATGTCCGCGCCAAGAAACTCGACCCCGGTCACCTCAGCCGCAAGCGGGCCGTCCGGGCGCAACGTCAGCGCCTCCGGCCGCACCCCGATAAGCGATGCCAGCGCATCGGGGCTTTTCAGACGATCGCCGAATGCGCCGGCTGCCAGGATGTTCATCGGCGGCGTGCCGATAAAGCGGGCCGCAAAGGTGGAGGCGGGTTCGGCATAGATGGTGCGCGGGTCCGCGGCCTGTTCGATGCGGCCGCGATTCATCAGAACGACCTGGTCGGCCATCGTGATCGCCTCGACCTGATCGTGGGTGACGTAGACCATGGTGAAGCCGAGCTGGCGCTGCAGCGCCCGGATCTCGGTGCGCATGTCATGGCGCAGGCGCGCATCCAGGTTGGACAGAGGTTCGTCCATCAGACAGACCGGCCGCCGGGAGATGATCGCCCGTCCGAGCGCGACCCGCTGCTGCTGGCCGCCGGACAATTCGGCCGGCTTGCGGTTCAGCTTGTCGGTCAGTTCGAGAAGGTCGGCGACTTCACGCAGGCGCTCTTCCTGTTCGGCCCGTCCCACGCGGCGCACCTGGAGCCCGAACGCGATATTGTCGGCGACGCTCAGATGCGGAAACAGGGCATAGGACTGGAAAACCATCGACAGGTCGCGCTTTGCGGCCGGCAGGTCGGACACGTCGCGGCCGCCGATCTCGACACGGCCGGCATCCACACTTTCCAGGCCGGCAATGATGCGCAGCGTCGTTGACTTGCCGCAGCCTGACGGACCGAGCAGCACGGTGAAGGTACCGGCCGGAACTTCGACGGAAATGCCGTCCACGGCCGTAGTGTCGCCCCAGCTCTTGGACACGTCCGCAAGCCGGATGGTCTGTCCCGACATGTCCGCGCGCAAGGCCGCGGTGTCCTGGCGGTCGACAAGAGTCACGGGTTGGCCCCTTCCGCGGTTGCGAGTGCGACGTTGTTCGCGGTCAACAGGCCGGCAATGCCGGGCGGCACGTCGCGGTCACAAAAGACCGCGTCCACATCGGTAATGTGGCCGCCTCGGACATGCGCTCGCCGATCGAATTTCAGGTGGTCGAGCACGAGGAAGGCCTGGGTGCTGTTTTCCAGCACAGCGCGCCGTGCCGTGACTTCGTCCTCATGGAAATCGAGAAGCCCGCCCGCCTCGTCGACCGCGGCGACGCCGAAAATTCCGAAATCCACATTGTAACCGGCGAAGAAGGCTTCCGCCGCCGCACCGATGACATCGCCATCGCCGTGGCGCAGGCGACCGCCCGGGACTGTCACTTCGAAACTGGCATTGTCGAGCGCGCGCATCGCGACATGCAGGTTGTTGGTGAAGACCCGCAGGTCGCGGTGGTCGCCAAGCGCCTGCATGACGATTTCCGGGGTCGTGCCGATCGACAGGGCAAGCGACGCGCCGTTCGGGATCCGAGCGGCGACGAGGTCGGCAATCCGGCGTTTTTCCGTCAGGCGCAACACGCGGCGCATGCCGTAGACAAGATTGCCCGGCGACGCCGGCTGCACGCCGCCATGGGTCCGCCGCAACAATCCGAAGGAGCATAAGAGGTTGACGTCCTTGCGGATCGTCTGGGGACTGACGGAGAACCGTTCCGACAGGTCGTCGATCGCGGCAAAGCCGTTGGTGCGCACGATCTCGGCGATTTCCGACTGACGGTCGGAAATTTCGGCCGGTTCTGCGGGCTCCGGATTGTCGCGTACGTGTTTCATATGAAACCCGTATCTTTCGATTATGAAAGTATGATCACAGACTCATGAAACACCGATGTCAACAGGCCATCATTTCGTCCTCGTCGGATCGGCTGCCGTCATTCCCGGATAAAACAAATACCGATTGACGACGGCCGGCTTTGCCATCAAGAGAGCCGCTGCACGGCCGATGGCACTCGTTTCGCGGGAGCAGAGCCGATGGCGGTCTGCGCGATGTCCTGACATTCCGCGCAGGCGGGACAGCGCTTCATCCGGGAGACGATCGATGAAACTGGCCGACCTGAAGGTTTTCGTCGTTGGCAATCCGCCGCCGCGCAAGGGCGGCCGGTATTTCATCTTCGTCAAGCTCACAACGGCTTGCGGCATTACCGGTCTCGGCGAGGTCTATGCCGCGACCTTCGGCCCGGACACGGTCCGGGTGATGATCGAAGACGTCTTTCAGCGGCATTTCGAAGGCGCGGATCCGCACCGGATCGAACACTTATGGCGGCTGGTTTACGGATCCGGTTACACGCAACGCCCGGATGCCAGTCTTGTGGCGGTGCTTAGCGGGCTTGAAATCGCATGCTGGGATATCGTCGGCAAGTCCGCCGGCAAGCCGGTCTACGATCTGCTGGGCGGCCGCTGCCGGGAGCGCATCCGTTCCTACACGTACATCTATCCGGCCGAAGGCGACGCCTACCCGGAAGAGGACAAAGGAAACTGCTATTCGGATCCCGACGTCGCCGCCGAGCGGGCGCTCGACTATGTGTCACAAGGGTTTACCGCGCTGAAATTCGATCCGGCCGGCCCCTACACCATCTATGACGGTCGACAGCCCGATCTGGGGGCGCTCGAGCGCTCGGAGGCCTTCTGCCGTCGTTTGCGCGAGGCTGTCGGCACACGGGCCGACCTCCTGTTCGGTACCCATGGCCAGTTTACGGCATCCGGCGCGAAGCGTCTCGCCCGGCGGATCGAGCCCTACGATCCGCTCTGGTTCGAAGAACCGGTGCCACCGGAAATGCCGGAAATGATGGCCGAGGTCGCGCGCTCGACGGCGATTCCGATCGCAACCGGCGAACGCCTGTCGACGAAATACGAATTCGCCCGGGTGCTCGACACGGGCGCGGCATCAATCCTGCAACCGGCGCTCGGCCGGGTGGGCGGCATCCTGGAAGCCAAGAAGATCGCGGCGATGGCCGAACCGCGCTATGCGCTGATGGCGCCGCACCTTTATTGCGGTCCGGTCGAAGGAGCCGCCAATGTGCAGTTTGCGGCCTGCATTCCGAATTTCCTGATCCTGGAAAGCATCGAGCAATGGGGCGGGTTTCACAGCGAAATCCTGTCCCAGGGCATCCGCTGGGAAGACGGATACGTGATCCCGTCAAGCGAACCGGGCCTTGGCATCGAACTCAACGAAGCCGTTGCCGAAGCACATCCCTACACGGAAACCGCGCTGCATCTGGAGATGGCGGCTGAGGCAGAGTGAGGCCGCGAGGCGACCGGATTGTCGGCGGCCTCCGTGGCTGCAATATCGTGTCAAATGTATTTCACGCCGGTAATCTCATAGCCGCGGGCGCCGCCGGGTGCTGCGACTTCGATCGAATCGCCGACTGATTTGCCGATCAGCGCGCGCGCGATGGGTGAGGAAATCGAGATCATGCCCTGTTTGACGTCGGCTTCCATGTCGCCAACGATCTTGTAGCACTTGTCCTCTTCGGTATCCTCGTCGATCAGGTCGACGGTGGCACCGAATTTTACGACATCGCCGCCGAGTTTGGTCACATCGATGACCTCGGCCCGCGAGATGACGTCTTCAAGTTCGGCGACGCGGCCTTCATTGTGGCTCTGCTGTTCCTTCGCGGCATGGTATTCGGCGTTCTCGGACAGATCACCGTGCGCGCGCGCTTCGGAGATCGCCTGAATGATGCGGGGCCGTTCAACCGAGGTGCGTTGTTTCAGTTCTTCGTTCAACGCGGCAAAGCCGCTCTCGGTCATCGGTATCTTTTCCATCGTCGACTTTCCTGCTCCAAGACTGCCTCCGGCCTACCGAAGCCGGACACACAAGTTTAACCCGGCTGCCATCGAACCACCGCGGTGGTTCGAAATGCAACCGTGTTCCCGTCTCCTCGTGCTTTCACGGCAGCGGGGGAACGGAGGTCGCCGCCGGAAAACAAATTCCTGTCACCCGTCCGGTACCGGGAGACGCCGTTGCCCGCGGGTTTTCGGTCCGGCAATTGTCCCGGCGCTGTCCCGTCGATCACCTTGCGGAAGGGCCTTTTGCGGTCGTGACCGCACTCAGTTCGCCGGAGCGAAATAGGATTGCAGCGGCCGAACTTCAAGGGTGCCGGTGCTCGAGGCCTTCATTCCCCTCGCCGCCGCAAGTGCGCCGGCCACCGTGGTAAAGAAGGGGACTTTTTGCAACAAGGCGGCGCGACGCAATGATCTACTGTCGGAAAGTGCACCCGACCCCTCGGTGGTGTTTATCACCAGATGCACCTCCCCGTTGGCGATAGCATCAACGATATGCGGGCGTCCTTCAAGCACCTTGTTGATTTTTTTGGACTCTAGGCCGTGCTCGCCGAAATAGCGCTGGGTGCCGCCGGTTGCGATGATCGCAAAGCCCAGTTCGCTCAAAAGCCGGGCAGCGGGGAGGATTTTCGGTTTGTCGCTGTCGCGGACCGAAATGAAAACCGTGCCGTCATCCGGCAGATCGTTTCCGCTTCCCAATTGCGATTTGACAAAGGCCAGCGCAAAATCGTGGTTAAGGCCCATGACTTCGCCGGTAGACCGCATTTCCGGGCCGAGGACCGTATCGACACCGGGAAACCGGGCAAACGGAAACACCGCTTCCTTGACGGCGATGTGGTCGAGTTCGGCCGGTTCCAGGCCGAATTCGCCGAGCGGCCGGCCGGTCATCACCTTGGCGGCAATCTTGGCGATCGGCTCGCCGACGGTCTTGGCGACGAACGGCACCGTGCGCGACGCCCGTGGATTGACCTCAAGCACGTAGATGTCGCCGTTCTTGACTGCAAATTGCACGTTCATCAGGCCGACCACATTGAGCGCGAGGCCGAGCGCCCGGGTCTGCTCCTCCAGGCGGGAACTGACCGCACCATCGAGTGAGTGAGCGGGCAGCGAGCAGGCGGAATCGCCAGAATGGATGCCGGCTTCCTCGATATGCTCCATGATGCCGCAGACGAAGACATCCGTGCCGTCGCACAGCGCATCGACGTCGACTTCGATGGCATCTGACAGGTAGGAATCGATCAGCACCGGACTGTCGCCGGAAACCACGACGGCCTCGCGGACGTAACGGTCGAATTGCGCATCGTCGCGAATGATTTCCATCGCCCGGCCGCCCAAAACGTAAGACGGGCGGATCACGACGGGATAGCCGATCTCATGCACGATCGTGCGGGCATCCTCGACGCTGCGGGCAATGCCGTTTTCCGGCTGCCTCAGATCGAGGTCCTTCAGGAGTTTCTGGAATCTGTCGCGATCTTCTGCAAGATCGATCGCATCCGGCGATGTGCCGAGGATCGGAATGCCGGCCTTTTGCAAGGCATCGGCCAGCTTCAGGGGCGTCTGGCCGCCGAACTGGACGATGACCCCGACGACCTCGCCGCTGCTCTGTTCCCTGCGGATCAGTTCGATCACGTCCTCGTCGGTCAGCGGTTCGAAATACAGCCGGTCCGACGTGTCGTAGTCGGTCGACACCGTTTCCGGGTTGCAATTGACCATGATCGATTCAAATCCGATCTCCGACAGCGCGAACGCGGCGTGGCAGCAGCAATAATCGAACTCGATTCCCTGACCGATCCGGTTTGGACCGCCGCCGAGGATCACCACTTTGCGGCGGTCGCTCGGATCGGCCTCGCAGGCGATCGCGTCATCGAGCCCGCCTTCGTAGGTGGAGTACATATAGGCGGTCGGGGAGGCGAATTCGGCTGCGCAGGTGTCGATGCGCTTGTAGACCGGGCGTATGTCGAGCGCTTCGCGATGGCGCCGCACCGCCTCTGCCGTCGTTCCGGTCAGGGTGGCCAGCCGCGCGTCGGAAAAACCCTGAGCCTTGACCATGCGCATGAGCACGGCGCTGTCCGGCAATCCGTGTTCGCGGATCCGAGCCTCCATATCCACGATTTCCTGTATCCGGGCGAGAAACCAGTGGTCGATCCCGCAGGATTGATGGATCTGGTCATGGCTGACACCATGCCGCATGACCTGGGCCACGTTGAGGATCCGGTCCGGCGTCGGGGTGCTGAGCGCGGCGCGCACCGCGTTTTTGTCGTCGTCGGTACCAATGCCCGGAATGTCGATCTCGTCGAAGCCGGACAGCCCGGTTTCCAGGCCGCGCAGCGCCTTCTGGAAGCTCTCCGCAAAGGTGCGCCCGATCGCCATGACCTCGCCGACCGATTTCATCGACGTCGACAGGACCGGCTTGGCGCCGGGAAACTTTTCAAAGGCAAAGCGCGGGATCTTCGTGACGACATAATCGATCGTCGGCTCGAAGGAAGCCGGCGTCGCGCCGCCGGTGATGTCGTTCTGCAATTCGTCGAGCGTATAGCCGACGGCCAACCGCGCAGCGACCTTGGCGATCGGAAAGCCGGTTGCCTTAGAGGCGAGCGCGGACGACCGGGAGACACGCGGGTTCATTTCGATGACAACCAGCCGGCCGCTTGCCGGATCGACGGCAAACTGCACGTTCGAGCCGCCGGTCTCCACACCGATTTCGCGCAGGACCGCAATCGAGGCGTCCCGCATCATCTGGTATTCCTTGTCGGTCAGCGTCAGCGCGGGGGCCACGGTGATGGAATCGCCGGTATGCACGCCCATCGGGTCGACGTTTTCGATGGAGCAGATGATGATGCAATTGTCGTCCCGGTCGCGGACGACTTCCATCTCGTATTCCTTCCAGCCGAGCACCGACTCCTCGACAAGGACTTCGTGTGTCGGGGAGGCATCGACGCCCTGCAGCACCAGATCGTACAATTCCTCCAGCGTGAAGGCGATGCCGCCGCCGGTCCCGCCGAGTGTGAACGAGGGACGCACGATCGCCGGCAGTCCGGTGGTCTTGCTGGCCTCGAGCGCCTGCATCTGGGCACTGAAGCGGTGTTCCTCGCGGCGTACCCGTTCGCCGTTGTCCCAGGTCTGCTTGAACGCTGCGATCGCATCGGCATCGGCACCTTCGGCTTGCAGCGCAGCAAGGTCTGTTTCGTATTCCTGTGCGAATTTCTGTTTCAGGTGCGAGGTGTTGACGAAAGCCGCGCGCGGCGTCTCAAGGCCGATCCGGGCCATTGCTGCGCGAAACAGTTCCCGATCCTCGGCCTTGTCGATAGCCTCTGCCTTGGCGCCGATCATCTCCACGCCGTAGGTATCCAAAACGCCCATCTTCCTGAGCGATAGCGCGCAGTTCAGTGCCGTCTGTCCGCCCATGGTCGGCAGCAGGGCATCGGGCCGTTCGCGGGCGATGATCTTGGCGACGATATCCGGTGTGATCGGCTCGATATAGGTGGCATCGGCCAGGTCGGGATCCGTCATGATCGTGGCCGGGTTCGAATTGACCAGGATGACGCGATACCCTTCCGCCCTGAGGGCCTTGCAGGCCTGGGTGCCCGAATAGTCGAACTCGCAGGCCTGACCGATGATGATCGGTCCGGCGCCAATGATCAGGATGGACTGGATATCGGTACGCTTCGGCATTGGCGGGCTCGCAGGCGGGCCGGCTCCTGGAGCAAGGTTTCCAGGAGAGACGGGGACTCAAGGGAATGGGTCGAATTTGGCTCGCGGGCTTATAGGCCAATTCCCGGTTCTGAGAAAGCCCTCGATTGCGCCATGTGGATGAGGGGCACAGGTCTTGGCGCAGCGGCCGAAATGCCACTTCGTAGGGTTTACCTGTTCAGGCGATTTGCGGTTTCTGATAAACAGATAGGAAGGGTCGCCATTACCGGGCCGCAAGCGGCTTCGGGACCGGGCATTGGCCGGGAACCTCCTGCGGAGGACGAATAAGGGAGCGGTTGCATGCGATGGCGGGGCCGGCGCAAGAGCGCCAATGTGGACGATCAACGCGGCCGCTCCTCCGGCGGCTTTGGCCGGATGTCCAGCGGACGCGGGCTGGGGCGCGGACGCCTGCGCCTGCCGCGGATCGGTCGCTCGCGCACCGCACGCCGCGCCGGCGGCGGTGGGATCGGCATGCTGATCGTCGTGCTGATTATCGCCTGGTTTCTTGGAATCAATCCGCTCACCCTACTGCAGGGCGGCGGTGGCGGGTTGCCGCTCAATCCGCAGGACAGCTTTTCAGAGAATGCCGGGCGCTCGACCGGCGGACAGGTGTCGAATGCGGCCGACGACGAGATGAAAGACTTCATCTCCGTCGTGCTTGCCGAGACCGAAGATGTCTGGAATGCCCTGTTCCAGCGGGCCGGCGGCCGCTACCAGGAACCGACGCTGGTCTTGTTTTCAGGCCAGGTGCAGTCGGCATGCGGTTTTGCCAGCGCGGCGTCCGGCCCGTTTTACTGTCCGGGCGACAAACGGGTCTATATCGACCTGTCCTTTTATGACGAGTTGCGCCGAAAGTTCGAGGCGCCAGGCGATTTTGCGCAAGCCTATGTGGTGGCCCACGAAGTCGGCCATCACGTGCAGAACCTGATCGGCGTGTTGCCGGAGTTCAACCGGCTCCGGCGCCAGATGTCCAAGGCGGAAGCCAACCAGATGTCGATCCGGGTGGAATTGCAGGCCGACTGTTTCGCCGGTGTGTGGGGGTATCACGTTCGGGATCGCGGCCTTTTGGAGGCCGGCGACCTGGAGGAGGCGCTGAATGCGGCCACCCAGATCGGAGACGATGCGATCCAGAAGCGGCTGCAGGGCTTTGTCGTGCCGGAAAGTTTCAATCACGGCACGTCGGAACAGCGCAAACGCTGGTTCCGGCGTGGCTTCGAAAGCGGCGACATGGGCGCCTGCGACACCTTCTCGGCGCGAACTCTTTAAGTTCGGACCCGACAGTCCAGGCGTCGTTCTAAGCGGCGGCCTCGTCGTTGCCCATCGTGGCCCGCATGCGGATGAAGCGCAGGGCGCGCTCGGCGTTGGCCTTGTTGATGGTCACATAGTCCATGGTCAATTGCCGGGCGAGGCTTGAGGGTGCCTTCAGACGGCGAGACCGCATTTCGGCAATCGAACGGAACGCGTCCGGCGCAACATCGAGAGCCCGGCACAGCATGGCGATCGGTTCGCCGTCTGGCTTCACCGCAATGTTCGTCACGACGTTAGGCGGGACTTCCGCCACGGTGGCGAGCACCAGAGACAGGTCGGGCACGCGGTTGGCATCGGCAAGTTTGCAGACGATGTCGTTGATGCTGGCCCGGCCGCCCTTGATATCCTCGGCCATCACCTTGGCTTCGAGGCGACGTTTCTTGGCAAGGAGGCGCTGACGCTCGCTGGCATCCCGGGCCATGTGCACCAGTTTGGCGCCCTTTTCCGGATCCTTCGACATCAGTTCCAGCAGCCGTGACCGGGCATCGCGCGAGAGCACCGGCAGAACCCGCTGGGCAATCTCGACCGGCATGTCCGCGCGGTGCGAGAGCGCGTCTTTCAACGAATCGTCGGCCACCGCCTTGTCGGCCAGGGTCGCAAAACCGGTCTGCGAAAATGCGGCGCCCTGGTTCTGGACCACCGATTGAAGCACCTTCTGTTCGCCGCGCTCGACCAGAACGTCCGTGACCGATTCACCGATTTCCTCGCGCTTGGAGATCGCAAGCAGGTGGTTCTGGGAGCGCTGTTTGGCGATTTCGACGATGTCCTCGTCCTTCAGCACCTTGGAGTGCTGCAATACGGGCGAGGCGACCGCAATGTCCTCGTCCTCGGCAAGCGCCTTGGCAAGCTGGTGCGGCGCATGATCCTCAACCGCCAGTTTGGTGGACAGGTCCACCTTGCTGTTGGTATCGACATCGTCCAGGAGGGATGTCAGCACGTCGCCGAAGAGCACGGCTTCCTGGTCGGTATAGTTTTCCGCACCGTCGAAAAACAGATCCGAGACCCGGCCCAGGAGTTCGCGCCGCTTTTCACTGGATTTTTCGCGCGCGAGGCTGGTCAGTTCATCTATCATGGCGGCCTCAAAGCAAACTTCTCAGATTAGTCGCCCAAAGATACGTCAAGAAAGTTAAATGAACCCTAGCGTGTACGTTGCATCATAATGGGACAGCCCGACGCAAAAAATCGCGTCCGGCGCGGCATTCTCCGGTCTTTTGACAGACTTGAATTGAGCGTGTATCAACCGGCGACAGCCGTAGGACGGGCGCTTCGGATCATCTCGGAAAAACGCCTGAAGAGGTAGTGGCTGTCCTTCGGCCCGGGCGAGGCTTCGGGGTGGTATTGCACCGAAAAGGCCGGCCGGTTCTTGACGCGGATGCCGCAATTGGATCCGTCGAAGAGCGACACATGGGTTTCTTCAACGTTTTCGGGCAGAGAGCCGGAATCGACCGCAAAGCCGTGGTTCATCGACGTGATCTCGACCTTGCCGGTCGTGTGGTCCTTGACGGGATGGTTGGCGCCGTGATGGCCCTGATGCATCTTCGTCGTACGCGCGCCAAGCGCCAGGCTCATGATCTGATGCCCGAGGCAGATGCCAAAGGTGGGAAGGCCGCGATCGATCAGCTGTCTGACCACCGGCCCGGCATAGGCTGCCGTGGCGGCCGGGTCGCCGGGGCCGTTGGACAGGAAGAGCCCGTCCGGGCGATGGGACAGGATTTCCTCGACACTCGCATGCGCCGGTACGACGGTGACCTGAAAGCCCTCGTCCGCCAAAAGGCGCAGAATGTTGCGCTTGATTCCGAAATCGATCGCGACCACGTGCAGGGAACCGGGGCCTGCCGCACCATATCCCACATCCCAAACCCAGGGAGTTTCGTCCCATTTGAATTGTTGGGTGTTCGTCACGTCGGCTGCCAGATCGAGGCCTTCCATGCTTGGCATCGCCGCGGCGGCCTGTTGCAGGGCGGGAATGTCGAAAACGCCGTCCGGGGCATGCGCGATCACGGCGTTCGGCATACCCGTGTCACGAATTCGTGCCGTCAAAGCGCGGGTGTCGATGCCGCTGAGGCCGACAATTCCTCGTGCCGCAAGCCATTGGGTCAAAGGGCTTTTCGCGCGGTAATTGGCGGGTTCGGTCACGTCGGCCTTGACGACGCATCCGCGTACGCCCGACGTAGCTGCGAGATTTACTGTCTCGATATCCTCATCGTTCGTCCCCACATTACCGATATGTGGAAAGGTGAACGTGATGATCTGGCCGGCATAGGACGGATCAGTCAGGATTTCCTGGTAGCCCGTCATCGCCGTATTGAAGCAGACTTCGCCGGCCGCCTGACCTGTTTTGCCAAGGCCGACACCGCGCAACACAGTGCCGTCAGCCAGGACAAGCAGGCCTGTCGGCGTCGGGTCTGTCCACGGTCTTGTCATTTTCTCATCCCAATTTTGTCCGCAACCCGCTCTACGCAGGTCGGGATCCGGTTGTCCCGTCGTCGAATCACCGGCATCGCGGGATCACGCCGGCGAATCGTGCCGCGCGCAATTGCCGGCATCGCCGGGCCGGCGTCCGGTAGAGGGCGGATCGGCCTGGTGAGAGTCGGAAGGGCGCTTGTGTGCTGAGATGAGAGCCATACTGCATAAGGACCTGCTGTTGAAGTCCCAAATCATCGCCGGTGGATACGGATTGCTTCTTCCCGTCCCGGTACGGCCGCGGACGACCGGTCTGCGCGGGGCGGCACCTGCCGTTTCGCGGGCCGCGTCAAAAACTCCGTGTCGGGGTACTAGCCAAGGGACCGGAATTTGTATAAACAACGCCATCCGCGCTTGGCGAGCCCATCGGTCGCCTGAGCAGCGTTTTCCGTTTCACAATATCTTTCAACAACTTACGCCGTCACCGACAGTTGCGTTGCGTGCGCAACGCAGCTATGATCGCGGCGATCTCGGCAGACGGACATCGGAGTAGAAGATGCGCGAGGCCATTCTTGCCGATCTGAAAGACGCAATGAAGACACAAGACAAATGTCGGGTGTCGACTTTGCGGCTGATTAACGCGGCCATCAAGGACCGCGACATCGCGGCACGGTCCCAGGGAAGGGACTGCCTGTCCGACGACGAGGTTCTAGACCTGTTGACCAAAATGATCCGTCAACGGGTCGAATCCGCCAAGCTCTATGAAGAAGGCGGTCGCCTGGAAATGGCCGAGCGGGAGCGCGAGGAAATCGGCGTGATCCGTGGCTATCTGCCGAAACAGCTGGAAGACGACGAGATGCGTTCTGCTTGCGCCGACGTCGTCCAGGAAATCGGTGCGGCGGGCTTGCGCGACATGGGACGCACGATGAGCGCGCTGAAAGAGCGGTTCGCCGGGCAGATGGATTTCGGGCGCGCCAGCTGCGTGGTGAAAGAAATCCTGCGCGATCCGGTGTAAGCCGACATCGCCTTGCAATGGCAGGTCCATTGCGCAACCCAGGCAATGCCGGGCAGGAACAACCGCCCGGCATTCGTTTTGGCGGAAAACCGGTTTTCCTGCTTTTCCTCCTCCTCTCCCGTCGTCATCGGGCGGTGTGTGGGGTAGATTACAGCCATGCGTTTTCCTCCCCACATTCTCGACGACATCCGCAACCGGCTCTCGATTTCGGACATTGTCGGCCCGAAGGTCACCTGGGACCGAAAGAAGTCCCAGCCCGCCAAGGGTGACCATTGGGCCTGTTGCCCGTTCCACCAGGAAAAGACGCCGAGCTTTCACTGCGACGACCGGCGCGGGCGCTACCATTGTTTCGGCTGCGGGGCGTCGGGCGACCATTTCCGCTTCGTCACAGAGACGGAAGGCATCAGCTTTCCCGAGGCTGTCGAACGGCTCGCCGAACAGGCCGGCGTGGCGCTGCCCGCGCCGGACCCGCAGGCAGCCCGGCGAGAGCTGAAGCGCGCAGATTTACGCGATGTCATGGAAATGGCCTGCCGTTTCTTCGAGGGGCAGTTCTATGCCGAGACCGGCCGAGCGGCGCGGGACTATACGGAACGCCGACGGTTGACCGACGCGACATTGCGGGAATTCCGGTTCGGCTACGCGCCGGACAGCCGGCAGGCGCTGAAAATCTATCTGGCCGGCCAGGGCATTTCCGAAACTGACATGGCCCTGGCCGGACTGATCATCAAACCGGATGACGGCCGGCCCGCCTACGACCGCTTCCGCGGCCGGCTGATCATTCCGATCGAGGATGAACGCGGGCGGGTGATTGCCTTCGGCGGCCGGACCCTCGATCCGACGGTCGAGCCCAAATACCTCAATTCGCCGGAAACCCCGCTTTTCCACAAGAGCACGACCCTGTTCAACGCGCACCGGGTGCGCAAGGCGGCGCGGGATACGGGCACGGCCATCGTCGTGGAAGGCTATCTCGATGCGATCGCGGTCTACCAGGCCGGCATCCGGACCGTGGTGGCATCGCTTGGCACGGCGTTTACCGAGGATCAGATCGCCCGCCTTTGGCGCCTGGCACCCGAACCCGTGATCTGTTTCGACGGTGACAAGGCGGGAACCGCAGCCGCCTTTCGCGCCGTCGACCGGATCCTGCCGGAACTGAAAGGCGGCTATTCCTTCAATTTTGTCTTCCTGCCGGACGGCAAGGATCCCGACGACCTTGTGCAGACGGGCGGACGCGAGGCGTTTCTGGGTGAGGTCAAGACCGCGCAACCGCTTGCCGATGTGGTCTGGCGGAGGGAAGTGACCGGCGCGCGTATCGACACGCCCGAAAGGCAGGCCGCGCTTGAAAAGCAGATCAACCGCCTGGTCTTTACGATCAAGGACGAGACGGTCCAGCGGGGCTATCGGCTGGCGATGCGCATGCGTCTGTCGGAACTCTTCTGGTCGAAGCGCCGCAACGGGACTGGACGGGCCCGGGGAGAGCGGCTGTCATCAGAAACCGGCGCCAGCGACCGGGAGGTGGCGGCATCGGTTCTGCTTGCCGACGATGCCGATCTCGTCGGGCTGGAGCGGATCGTGCTCGGATTGTCGGTCGCCTATCCGGGGCTGTGCGAGCGCCATATCGACCGGTTGTCGGCGCTGCGGTTTTCTCTCGACAGCCATGCCCGATTCCGCGATGAAATCGAACGGTTGGTCACGACGCTGGACAAAAGCGATGCCCTGGCGCTCGCCGCTGATGCCGATCCGCGCTTCTTTGCACTCATCCGGGAAGTCTATGGCGAACCGGACCAGAACGGCGACGGTCACGCAAAACTCCTCAAACGTGTGCCCTTCCTGCGTCACCAGCCGCCCGAAGCTTTCGTCGAAGATTATTTCGAACATCTGCTCGACCGGTTCGACCTGCGGTCGATGGAGGCGGAACTGAACGAAGAAATCGCGGCGATCGGCGCAGACGGGTCGGTCGAACAGGAAGCCCGAATCATGACCTTAACGCGCGAGATCGCACTTGGCCGCGAGCTCTATGCGCAACGCGACCATGCGCTCGCGGAGGAGGCGCGGCAGATGCGGGCCGCGGTTGGCCTCGGGTCGGCGACCGGGTGACCGGCCGGGCCGAAATCCGCTAACGCCAGGGTAGCAAAACCGCGTCGATGGGTAACGATTCGGGGAATATCGGTGAAAACACGCAGATTCCACTCTTGCGCCCCGGGATTCGACGTCTAAACTCTTGCGGTTTTTTCAGATTTTCATAAATAAACCAGACTGAGCGGACTATCGCGCTGTCACAGACGCGCAGACCTTCTTGTCCGCTCCCTTCTAGGATCGTGGGGCCCAAAGGCTGAAGGGCATGGCCGGTGGCAGGCCGGCAGCCGTTTCGGACCGGGTGGAAGCAAAGCCGTTGACTCGCTTCGCTTAAGGGCCATTTAACCGACGGCCCCCTAGAATGAGAATGAATGCGCGCATTGGGATTGGGGCGTTACGGAAGCGAAATGGAACCGAGCCGGGGGGTGCCCCGGACAGGACCGCGTTTCGCGCCGGCAACGCATAGTGGAGAGAACATCATGGCAGTCACCGCGACACAGGCAAAGGACGGCAAACCGCAGGCAACGGAAAACCAGGACGGCCCGCTGCTTGATCTGTCCGACGCCGCGGTCAAACGCATGATCAAGATCGCGAAGAAACGCGGTTACGTTACCTACGACGAACTCAACGAAGTTTTGCCCTCCGACGAGGTTACGTCGGAACAGATAGAAGACACCATGTCGATGCTTTCCGAAATGGGCATCAACGTGGTGGACAACGAAGAGGCGGAAGAGGCCGAGGAGAACGCGGAGAACGCGTCCGGCGGCGATCTCGTTGAAGCCACGACGACGGCGGTCGCAAAGACAACGACGACCAAAGAGCCCGCGGACCGTACCGACGACCCGGTGCGTATGTATCTGCGCGAAATGGGATCGGTGGAGCTGTTGTCGCGCGAGGGCGAGATCGCTATCGCGAAGCGGATCGAGGAAGGCCGGAACGCCATGATCGCCGGGCTTTGCGAAAGCCCGCTGTCGTTCCAGGCCATCATCATCTGGCGGGACGAGTTGAACGAAGGAAAGATCCTGCTTCGCGATATCATCGATCTAGAAGCGACCTATGCCGGACCGGAATCGAAGGACAATACGGCACAGGGTGAAGGCGACGGCGAGGGCGAGGATGAAACGAACGCCGATGGCGCAGAGGGCGACGTCGCGGCCAAGGCCGCGCCGGGACAACCCAACCTGAAGATCGTGCATTCCGACCGGACCGAACAGGCGCCGGCGCAACAGCCGCAACCGGCCGCGGGCGAGACGCCGGCAGGCGAGAATGCCGAGGGCGAAAACCAGGAAGGCGGTCTGGACGAGGACGACGAGGACGAATTCGAGTCCAACATGTCGCTGTCGGCCATGGAAGCCGAACTCAAGCCGAAAGTGCTCGAGACCTTCGACAACATCGCGGACAATTACAAGAAGTTGCGCCGTCTGCAGGAGCAGCTTGTCGAAAACCGGATGCAGAACAAGACGCTGACCCCATCCCAGGAGCGGCGTTACAAGAAGCTGCGCGAGGACATCGTCACCGACGTCAAATCGTTGTCGCTGAACCAGAATCGTATCGATGCCCTGGTCGAGCAATTGTACACGATCAACAAGAAGCTCGTCGGTTTCGAGGGGCGGCTGCTGCGGCTCGCCGAATCCTATGGCGTCAGCCGCGACGATTTCCTGAAACAATACCAGGGCGCCGAGCTGGATCCGAACTGGATCCGCCGGGTCGCCAGCCTGGCATCGCGTGGGTGGAAGGATTTCATCACGCACGACAAGGAACGGGTGCGCGAGTTGCGGATGAATATCCAGACGCTGGCAACCGAGACTGGTCTGGAGATCACCGAGTTCCGGCGCATCGTCCAGACGGTGCAAAAGGGCGAACGTGAAGCCCGCCAGGCCAAGAAGGAGATGGTCGAGGCGAACCTTCGGCTCGTGATCTCGATTGCCAAGAAATACACGAACCGCGGCCTGCAATTCCTGGACCTGATCCAGGAGGGCAATATCGGCCTCATGAAGGCGGTCGACAAGTTCGAATACCGCCGGGGCTACAAGTTCTCGACCTATGCGACATGGTGGATCCGGCAGGCGATCACGCGTTCGATCGCCGACCAGGCGCGCACGATCCGGATTCCGGTGCATATGATCGAGACGATCAACAAGATCGTGCGGACGTCGCGCCAGATGCTGCATGAAATCGGCCGCGAGCCGACGCCGGAAGAGCTGGCGGAAAAACTCGCCATGCCGCTTGAAAAAGTGCGCAAGGTTCTGAAGATCGCGAAGGAACCGATCTCGCTCGAAACGCCGATCGGCGACGAAGAAGACTCGCATCTCGGCGACTTCATCGAGGACAAGAACGCGGTCCTGCCGATCGATGCGGCCATCCAGTCGAACCTGCGCGAGACGACCACGCGCGTGCTCGCGTCGCTGACGCCGCGCGAAGAACGCGTGCTGCGCATGCGCTTCGGCATCGGCATGAACACCGACCACACGCTTGAGGAGGTCGGTCAGCAATTCTCCGTGACGCGGGAACGCATTCGCCAGATCGAAGCCAAGGCGCTGCGCAAGCTCAAACATCCGAGCCGCAGCCGTAAGCTCCGCAGCTTCCTGGACAGCTGATTGTCCGGGCGACAGCGGACCAGAAACCGTTCTCACGCATGTGGCCGGCCCCAATAAGGGCCGGCTTTTTGTATTGCGCCCAAGACTGTACCTGACGCACTGCACAAATTTTGAATACGAATCTTAGTCGTATACTCAATTTATTCACAGTATCTTTTTAATATAATTCTTGTTATTACTTAAAATGTGCTCTTAATACATTTTGTGCAGCGCATAAATTCACGCTCTTGTGTTAAGGAGTGTTTGGATCGAGAGCGTTTTCCGTGATTTTTTATTAGTATTCTTTTTATCTGAGAGGCGTGACATCGCATGTCCCTCGGCCGGATACTTTGCGCGGCTTGCGGCTCGCTCCTGATGCTGGGTCTCCTCCTTCCCGGCGAAGCGAACAGTGCGGAGCCTGGCCTGTCCGATCTTTCCATCGTTGAAATCGAGGCAATTGCCCGCGAAGCCTATGATGCCGGCGAATTGGACGAAGCGATCCTGTTCTGGAACGCGGCGGCAAATCGCGGCTCGGTGACCGCCATGGTGTCGCTCGCCGCCGCCTATGAGGAAAGCAGCGTCTCCAACGCGACCGCGATGGCGAAGAAATGGTACCGGGCGGCCGCCCGGCACGGCGATGTTATCGCCATGGTCAGCCTGGCCGACATCCTGCTTGATCAATCGCCGCGAAACAGGATCGAGGCGCGGGTTCTTTTGCGCCGCGCCGCTGAAGCCGGAAATGCCTATGCCATCGATCGGCTGCGTTCGATCGATGCCTCTCCTTCGACCTTTTGAAACAAACAAGAACAGAAAGGAGAACGCCCCATGAAATCCGGATCCCTGTTCGTCTGCGCGGCCGGTTGCGCTTTTGCGCTTACGTCGACAACCGAAACGCTGCAGCACTTTGCGCCGCTGGCGGGGTCGCCGGCCCACGCCGCCGATGCCTGCACCACGGATGTTGCCAAGGACGAACTCAGCGACGCACAAGCCCTGGCCCTGTTCGACTGCATCAAAGAGAGGCTCTATTCGGGCCTGCAAAGATCCGGTCTCGCGGAGGCCAAAGCCTATCGCGACTGGCCGATGGCCTCGACCAATCCCTTCATCTCGGCCACGCACGGCAACCGCTTCGTCAACCATTACGTCAATGAAACCGGCAGAGAAGCCTACTTGAAATGGGATGCGATCGGCGGTCGAACCATGCCTGTCGGGTCGATTGCGGCGAAGGAAAGCTTCAACATCACCAAGAACGGCGAAGTCCGGCCCGGACCGTTTTTCCTCATGGAAAAAGTGTCGGCCGGAAGCCTGCCGGAAACGGATGACTGGAAGTACACGCTGATGTTTCCGAACGGTAAGGTGGTCGGTGTGTCGGGAACGGAAACCGGCGGCAAGGTGAAATTCTGTCACGACTGCCATGTCGGCGTCTTGGAAGACCAGGACGCGCTTTTCTTCCCCGATGAGGCATACCGGGTTCGGGCGAATTGACGTTTGGCGTCATGTTGGCCGTTTCAGACAGTTGGAACGTCGGAAACCCCGGTTCCATGCTTACGAGATCCATGTGTCTCCTAAGCATTCGAGCAAGCCAGCGCTCTAGGTGGACGCTGCTGACCGCGGGACGTCTTACGACTTGCTTGCCCCAACCCGTCATTACACGATTCATTCGGGTAATCCAGGAATCAGTCAAAAAGCCGCTTAATGGTTTCAACACATACCGATTTCCCTAGCAGTCGGGTTAAAGATGTTGGGGTCGCATAAGGCGGTGCCGCTGGATCACCCGAACAAATCGGGTGATGACGGATCGGGGGTTCGTTTACACACGGGCTGCGTCCTCGAGTAACCCTGCCAGGTCGACAAAATATGTCCGAACACGCCCACGACTACCCAGTGGGTGTGTGGGTTCGAAACCAGCCGGAGGACAACTCTACACGTCATCCGCTCGTTCGCCATCATTCCGGCGCGACCAGTTCGAACACGACCGTCACGCGCGTCGAAGTCGATTGCGACCCGGCTTCGATCGGTATCGCCCGGGCTTCGAGCCGTGCGGCGGCAAACGGCACCGGCGGGCGCGGCGCGGCCGTTCCCGGCTCGGCGATGGAGAGAATGCGTCCAAGCCGCAGCCCGGCGCCTTCTGTGTAAAGGCCGGCTTTGCGACGGGCGTCTTTCACGGCCTCGATGCGCGCGCCGTCGAGCTTGCGGTCAAGGTCGCCGACCAGAAAGCGGATCTGGCCCATGCGATTGGCGCCGGCAGACACGAGCGTGTCGAGTACGGCACCCGTGCGCGCGATATCGCGGATCGTGACGGCCACTTCGTTGACGACTTCGTAGCCGGCAATGGCGGGCTCGACGGAGGATTGCTGCGGCTTGTAGCGCGGATCGATGCGGAACTGCACGGTCTGGATGTCGGCTGCGTCGATGCCGGCTTCCTTCAGGGCGGCAATCATGCGGGACACCTGCTCGGCGTTTTCCGTGGTCGCGTCGCGGGCGGAATCGCCGGTCGTTGCGACACCGGCCACAATGCTGGCCCTGTCCGGCGTAAGCGTGGTTTCGGCTTCACCCGAGACGATAAGGGTAGCGGGTGGCGAAGACGCGGCTTCCTCGGCGCCCGCCGCGCCCAGAAATCCGGTCGTTGCGAGCGCAAGAGCAACAGCGCCAAGGCGGATCCGTTGCGCTTGTCGCCGCTGTGTCAGGGTGGGGTGCATCATATGCCGGCCTCCTTCGCCTCGTTCCTTGCCGGGAAGATGTGACCGCCGTCCCGGTCCTGCAAGGGCCGCTTCCACGACGCGTCGTTTGCCCGCCGGCCGGCATCTTGCCGTCGTCGCGCGGTTCGTATACCGGTTGGACACGCGAACGCGCACGGTGGGGCCTGTAGCTCAGTTGGTTAGAGCCGGCCGCTCATAACGGTCTGGTCGCTGGTTCGAGTCCAGCCGGGCCCACCATTTTTTGATCTCACGGCCGAAGGCCTCCGATGGGGCGGGCTGGCCGCCCGGCGCCCGGTCGGGCTTGCGGCCCGGTGGGCCGAATTTTGTCTCACGGCCGAAGACTTCCGACGGGGGCGGGCTGACCGCCCGGCGCGCGGTCGGGCTTGCGGCCCGGTGGGCCGAATTTTGTCTCACGGCCGAAGGCCTCCGATGGGGCGGGCTGGCCGCCCGGTGCCCTTTGGGCTTGCGAACCGTTCCGGTTCGAGGGCGTTTTGTTCGGCCTCGCCATTGCGTTGCGTTCGATTCGACGCTTTCGTCAGCCCGCGAAGGCTCGGCCACCCCCTGGATTAGACCGCCTGACTGATGCCAGGCTCGAACAGTCAGCGCCAGGCGCCGTAGACGGTCGGAGCGGCCCAGAAGAACGGGTGGTTGCGGTTGTTTCGCACCGCAAGTGCGGCCTCGCGGGCGGCGCCCGCAATATCGGCCCCGTCCAGTTCCCGATAAAACGCGCCGAACCATTCCGCAGTCGTGGCATCGTCGACGGACCATTCTGTCAAAAGGACCGATCGGGCACCCGACCCCATCAGCCCGCGCAGGAAGCCGAAGGTCTCCGAGCCGGCCGCCACTTCGCTGGCCGCAGTCTGACAGGCCGACAACACGACAAGGCGGGAAGCCGACAGATCGGTTTCCAGGAAATCCCGTGCCGTCAGGGTTTCCAGCCGCTCCGCCGTGTCGAGGAACACCACTGATTCCATCGGCGCCTGCGGATTGAACAATCCGTGGGCCGCGACGTGAACGATGTCGGCTGCCGGCAGCCTTTCGATGACGCCGGCTCTGGTCGCCTGTCCGACGCCGGCCGCATCCGCTTTGCTTCGTGTCGTTTCATCAAGCAGAACCGAGACCGTGTGAGAGGTCCGGAGGGATTGTTGGATCGATCGAAGTTCGTCGGCGCCGGCGGTCAGGGCATTGAGGCCGGCCCGGCCGAGCGGGCCGTCGGCCAGATGGGGGACCGCTTCGACCAGCATTTGCGCAGAGACGCCGGCGAATCCGCCGACCAGCAACGCATTCGGTTTGCCTGTGTCGGCGGTTGTTCCCTTTTGCTCACCGCTCGGTTCCTGCCGGGAGAGATGCACACGGACCGATGGCAGGACAACGACGCCGATCCGGTCGAGGAGAAACCGGTAAGAGGGCCTGCCCAGCCATTCCATCACCGAACCGATCATGGTCTCCCGCGGATCGATCAGCGCCGGCCACGGCAATCCGACGAGGGTGCGGTCGGGTGACACGATGAGCCGCTCGATCCCGTCCGGGATGTCGAGAGGCTCGATGAGGATCGCATGGAGCTGCTGCAGCGCTGCCACGAGGTCCGGTGCCAACCTGTCCAGAGCGATATAGTTTCGCGACAGACTGTCTTCGACGGACAGCCAACGGGAAACCGCACCGACGAGCGCCGTTACCTCGGTGATGTCTGCCGGAAGCCTGACGGTTCGCGAAACCCCGTCTGCGTCGACAAGCACGGCAAATGATACGTCGGGGCCGATTGCGTAGCTGACGAAGACCTCTCCCGGATCAATGGCAGCCGAGATGTCGTTCACCAGACCTCTTGCGTCTTTGGCAGGTTGGTTCGTCGGCAGGGTGCTGCGGTGTACGTCGCGAAATACCTGGAGCCGCCATTCCTCGATGGCCGAAAGGAGTTCGTCGGCGGAAGCGCCGTGGCGGTGCAGCAGGCGAAGATGGTGGTGGGCGGTGTCCTCGCCGAGATCGACGAAACTGACCTTGTGTGCCTCGACGCCGATCCGGGCCCGGCCGTCGAGCACGCCGTCGAAGGCCCGCTGTGCATATATGCCCGCCTCATCCGACTGGCCGCCTGCTTCCGCCATGCGCGAGCGCTCCAGTAACGCCGCAACAAAATCCGCACCGCGGCGCCGTTCGCCGAA
>JBCDLT010000069.1:0-34566 GCA_038745065.1 Pseudomonadota bacterium
ATCGGAGGCCTTCGGCCGTGAGATAAAAGAAAATTACCCCTCGAAGCCGACAGGGTTCGCAAGCCCGACCGGGCGCCGGGCGGTCAGCCCGCCCCATCGGAGGCCTTCGGCCGTGAGATAAAAGAAAATTATTCCTCGAACCCGAAGGGTTCGCAAGCCCGACCGGGCGCCGGGCGGTCAGCCCGCCCCATTGGAGGCCTTCGGCCGTGAGATAAAAAATGGTGGGCACGACTGGGATTGAACCAGTGACCTTTCCGGTGTGAACGGAACGCTCTCCCGCTGAGCTACGCGCCCTTTGCCTGTGCGAGGACGGCCTGTTTGGTATTCGGTTCATGGGCTTGTGGCAAGTCCGATTTTTCGTGCAGAACGCTTTCCGGTCGTCTCTCTCGTGGGCAATCTCATCGACATCTGCCCAAGCAACGGATCCCGTCAGATGACGTGGAACCGGTGGATTGGTGTATCGCGCGTCGTCTGCTTGTATTCTCCGGCACCAGCGGTCCTCGATGTCTGAAAACTCCTGTTCGATTGGCTAAGTGTCGGTCTCGCGGCCTATGCTGCCCCATCGTCGATCTGCAAATACTCGTGTGCGCGCGCTTCCGGGAGGCTTCGATGGATGAGACCGAGATTTATCGCAAACAGCAAATGGGCGGGATGATCGAAAAGGGGCGGAGAACCGCGTTGATCATTGTCGACTTTGCAAACGGGTTCATCGATCCCGACATATTCGGTGGCGGAAACACTCTGGAAGCGGCAAAGGCGACCATTCCGTTGCTCGACGCATTCAGGAGCCGCAACCTGCCTGTTGTCTTCACACGCATCGTATACGCTGAGGACGGGTCCGATGCCGGTATCTGGTGCGAAAAGGTACCGCGCCTTCGTGAACTCACCGAAGCGAACCCTGCAAGCCATATCGTCGATTTTCTCGAACCGCACGACGGCGATATCATCGTCAAAAAGACCCAGCCATCCGCCTTCTTTGACACGACCCTCGGATCGGTCCTGCGCGCTCAGAACGTTGATACGGTTGCCGTTGCCGGAGCAACAACCAGCGGCTGCGTTCGTGCCACCGTCGTCGACGCAATAAGCGCGAATTTTCGTCCGACCGTGATCTCCGACTGTGTCGGTGATCGGGCGCTCGGACCGCACGAAGCAAATCTCTTCGACATGAAGCAAAAGTACGCAAACCTGATTTCCTCTGCCGAGCTCGAAGACCTCTTTGACTGAGCAAACATTGTTGTCTTTGGCCGTCGAGCCGAAATCGGCATTGCCAAACCATGCGGCCTTTCGATCAATGCGCGGTCCTGTAAGACTGCTCATCGAATAGACAGATACTCGGGGAGCTTCAGAGATGATCAAACTGGTCATGTGCCTGCATCGACGGTCGGATATCACGCGCGAACAGTTCCAGGACTATTGGCTGAACAAACATGGTCCGTTCTTCCAGGGAAATGCCGCCACCATGCGATCCAAACGCTATGTGCAGTGCCATACGATCGACAGCCCTTTGAACGAGGCGATGCGGACCTCGCGCAACATGCTGCCCGAATTTGACGGTGTGGCCGAGGTCTGGTTCGAGTCCGAAGCGGATCTGATGGAAGCCATGGCATCATCGGAGATGCAGGCCTTGAGTGCCGCGCTTCTGGAAGATGAGGCGACCTTCATCGACCACGCCCGGTCGACGGCGTTCCTCGTTCGCGATCACGAGTTTTAGCACGCCGGCGCAGGGACGAATGGCTTACGCTGTTAGTGCCATATCGGCAGCTTCGGTGACACTGTGAACGATCGCTTATCTCGTTGTCATCTAAACGCCACAGAGGAGCAAACCGATGTCCGAGGAGCACCCCAATCTTGCTTTATTGCAGCGCCTCGATCCTCGAAACCTGACATCGTCCGCGGGCCTGTTTACCGAAGACGTCGTCTGGCATTTCTTCAATCCGAAGCTGCCCGACATCCAGGGCGATTATGTCGGTCTGGCCGGCATCGGCAGCTTCTTCGAAAAACTCGGCGCGCGAACCAGTGGAACCTTCAAGGTCGAACCGATCTCGGTCCGTGCCGTTGGCGACGAACTGGTCGTCATGCATACCCGCAATACGATGGTTCTGGAGGACGAAGACGTGGCCACCGACGTAGTCGTGGTATGGCGGATCGTTGACGGCCGCATTGCCGAGATCTGGGATATTCCGTCGGTTTATACCACGGCAAATCCCGGTTAATCGCGGCCGCTTTTCCGTCGCAGCGTTGTGCGCTCGTTTACAGGGGGCAGACCTGAAAAGGCGGCTTTGCCTCGCCGTTTGCAGCGCACTCTGTCTATCGTACCGCCCCGTTGAATATATGCGGCGCCACGTTTTCGACCGCCTCGATCATCGCGTCGTAATGCGAAATCACGATGTTGGGCGCCAGTTCGCGGACCGGCACTTCGGTGTAGCCAAAATCAACAGCAATTACAGGGATTTCGGCGCGTTTAGCGGTGGTGATGTCGGTAATGGAATCGCCGACCATGACCGCCTGGGCGGCCTTGCCGCCGGCCTGTTTGATCGTGCCGAAAAGATGGGCCGGGTCGGGTTTTCGTTTTGCAAACGTGTCGGCGCCGCAGATCGCGGCGAAGCGGTCGATGAGGCCGAGCTTTTCCAGAAGCAGGCGCGACAGGCGCTCGCCCTTATTGGTGCACACGGCAAGGGTGCAGCCGCGGGCTTCCAATTCGTCCAGCGCCTCGATCAGTCCCGGAAACGGCTGACTTTCATCGGCGATATGATCGGCATAATAGGCGAGGAACGCCTTGAACATGCGATCGATGTCGTCGGCCGGCGCCGCCCGGTCCTGTAGCGTCAGGCTCTTTTCGATCATCGCCTTGGCGCCGAGCCCGATCGTCGGGCGGATCGTGGCGTGGTCGACGGGCGCATGACCGTCTTCGACCAGTACCCAGTTCAGGGTGGCGACAAGATCCGGCGCGGTGTCGATCAGGGTGCCATCGAGATCGAAGGCGATGACGGGGCGGGGCATGCGGGTCTCCGGCTGGAAGAGGACAGGTCGGGCCTACGGGATCCCGGGACCGGTGGCAAGTCGGAAGACGACGTTTCGACCGTGGCTGCGACGGGTGGCGCTGCTTGGTCGTCAGAGTTTGTAAGCCGTGCGAAAGCCGCCCCAGTGCCGGCCGTCGACGACGATCGGGGCGTCGACTTCCTTCATCCAGACAATGGTGCCGTCGCCCATATCGCGCGGATAGGATTGCACGAGGAAAGGACGCAGATTGCGGGCGGCGCACAGGCCGGCCCGATCGTCGAATATCCGGCGGTTGCGGCTATTGCCGGCATTCCAGACAGGGTCGTCGGGCCTTTGCGGTTTGGAAAAGACCGCGTTGTGCACCGGCAGATAGCCGTTGCGGTCGACAGCCGCGCAAAACGCCATCTTCGGGTCCGCCTGCAGCAGGGGTTCCTGGATGTCGGGCAAGACGGATTCCAGAAAGTCGAGGCCGGCAACCGAGAACTGGACCGGGTCGGTATCGGGCAGGGGACTGTAATCGGTGTCGAACAAGGCCTCTGCTGCGATCCGTCCGTCCGCGAGCGCTTCTTCGAAAAGCCTGCCGATCCGATCGGCTGCGTCCGTCGCCATCGCGATCGCCGCTTCGTTTTCGGAACGCACCGCGTCCAGGATTTCGGCGAGAGCGGCGGCGGAAGCATCGGACAAGACGTCGAAGGCGCAATGCAGACCCAGCGACGAGTCAGCGACGACATGTGCCGACACGGGGCCGATCCGGTCGAGCGTCGCTTCGATCTTGGCGCCGATCGGCGGCCGGATGTCGTTTTCGGTCTTGCACAAAAATCCACCGTCTGAGAGATCGACGGTGCGGACCGGAATTGGGTCGCTGCCGCTTTGAATCGTGCCGCCGAGTTGCACCGGAAGCCGGTCGGACCGGCGCCGGTCGCCGATCTCGGTCTGCCGCAGCATCATGCGCAGGCGCGTATTCATACTGCCGGCGAGATCTGCCATGGATCGGGATTCCGCTTCCGCGAGACCGCCGACGGCGACAGCCTCCTCCGTGGTTCGGCACATGGTCTCTATGTGGCTGGTGACATCGTTGACGAAGCCGGCCGTGCGGCGTGCGCTGTCGCCGATCTGGCTGGTGGCTTCGACCTGCTCCCGAACCGCGTCGCTGACGCTTGCAAAGACCGGACGGAGTTGGCCGATGCGTTCGATGATCGCGTTTACCGCGGCAATGCTGCGCTGTGCAGATTCCTGCAGGCCGCCGATCTTGTCGGTGATTTCGTCAGTGGCGCGCTGGGTTTCGCCGGAAAGCGCCTTGACCTCTCCGGCAACGACGGCAAATCCGCGCCCGGCTTCTCCGGCGCGGGCCGCCTCGATAGTTGCATTCAGGGCCAAGAGGTTGGTCTGTTTGGCGACGTCGGCAATCAGATTGACGACGTTTTCGATCTGCGAAATCGCCTCCTTGAGATCCTCGATGCCACGACTGGCTTCGTCGGCAACGGTCTCAGCGGACGCGGCCATCTCGCTGGTCTCCTCGACCTGGGCCCCGATGCGGTCGGTGGAGGTGGCGAGGTCGCTGAGGGCGTCGGCCAGTTCATTGGCACTGCCCTTGGCCTCTTCCGACTGTCCGGCGAGCGACAGGGTGTCCGACTTGATCTCCTCGATCATGCGGATCTTGTCGGCGACCTTGTCGCGGACCGAACCGGTGGCGGCGCTGATTGTCCTGGACGCGGATTCGATGTCGGCTTCGACAAGATCGAACGTCCGGGCAATGACCTCGCTTGCGGCGTCTGCTGGATTGGAGGGGATCTCGGTTCGGTCGGTTTCGATTGCGGGAGATCCGTCGATAGGCTGTCCTTCATACGGCATCGGATCTTCGCCACCGGCATGCCACGCCTGTTTGTCTGACTTGAAAGCCCGCCCGAACATGATTTTCCCCACTTCCTCGCAGTGTGTGAAGTCTCTCCCGTTTTGGTAAATCCCTTGTAAATATTGTCATCGGCAAGGCTGCTAAAGGTCCCGTAACGCGCGCTTTTTTTGCCTCAGGATGCGCCACGTGCGGCGGGTGATGCACACGTATCCGGGATGCCGGGCGTGTCCGTGCGGCGAAAACCGATCGCCCGATTGAGTCCGCCGCGCGGCCCGTGTTAAGAGCGGCGCAGTATGCGGCGATCCGCATGTTCGTTGCCGCCTCCAAAGCCGGGATTGCGGCGACCGGACAGGCTGCGCGCCCAGATCGAACGGCGTCCCGGGAGGAAACTATGAAACTGTCCGAACCGTCGCTCCTGAAGGAGCAATGCCTGGTCAATGGCGCCTGGTCGGGCGAGCCGAGCGTCGCAGTCACCAATCCGGCGACCGGCGAGACGCTTGCGCGGGTTCCGTATTTCGGCGAGGCGGAGACCCGGGAAGCGGTGGCCCATGCGGAAGCCGCCTTCAAGCCCTGGGCCGCCAAGACGGCCAAAGAACGCGGCGCGGTGCTGCGCGCCTGGTTCGACCTGATGATGGCGCATCAGGAGGATCTGGCCCTCATCATGACCAGCGAGCAGGGCAAGCCGATGGCCGAGTCCCGCGGCGAGGTCGCCTACGGCGCGGCGTTCGCGGAATTCTTCGCCGAAGAAGCCAAACGCATTTACGGCGAGACGATCCCGAGCTTCCGGCCCGACGCCCGGGTGGTCTGTATCAAGCAGCCCGTCGGTGTCGTGGGGGCGATCACGCCGTGGAATTTTCCGCTGGCGATGATCACCCGCAAAGTGGCGCCGGCCCTGGCCGCCGGATGCACGGTGGTGTGCAAACCGGCGACGGAAACGCCGCTGACGGCGCTCGCGGTCGCCGAACTGGCGCAGCGGGCCGGGTTCCCGCCCGGCACCTTCAACCTGATCACCGGGAATTCGCGGGAAATCGGTGCCGTCCTGACAAGCCACGATGCCGTTCGGGCCGTAACGTTCACCGGGTCCACGGAGGTCGGCAAGCTCTTGATGCGCCAGGCGTCCGACACGATCAAGAAAGTCGGCCTGGAACTCGGCGGCAACGCGCCCTTCATCGTATTCGACGACGCGGATCTCGACGCCGCCGTCGAGGGCGCGATGGTGTCAAAGTACCGCAACATGGGACAGACCTGTGTCTGTGCGAACCGGATCTACGCTCAGGACGGGATCTACGATGCGTTCGTGGAAAAACTGGCGTCGGAAGTCCTGAAGATGAAGGTCGGCAACGGGGTCGAAGTCGGCGTGGCCCAAGGGCCGCTGATCAACGATGCAGCGGTCGACAAAGTGGAAGCCCATATCGCGGATGCGGTCGCCAACGGCGCGGAAATCGTGGTCGGCGGCGGGCGGCACGCGCTCGGCGGCACGTTTTTCGAACCCACGGTGCTGAAAAATGTGACCACCCGGATGCTGATCACAAGTGAGGAAACCTTCGGTCCGGTCGCGCCGGTCTATCGGTTCAAGGACGAGGAGGACGTGATCGCCATGGCGAACGATACGCCTTTCGGGCTTGCCTCTTACTTCTACGCGCGCGATATCGGTCGGGTGTGGCGAGTCGCCGAGGCGCTCGAATACGGCATGGTCGGGATAAATTCCGGCATTATTTCTTCCGAGCTCGTGCCGTTCGGCGGCGTGAAGGAATCCGGTATCGGACGGGAAGGCTCGCATCACGGCGTGGAAGAATTCGTCGAAACCAAATACATGCTGATGGCCGGATTGTAAGGTACCTCGACATCGATGAGCGATGATCTGAAACGGCGTGCAGCAGCGGCAGCGCTCGATTTTGTCGAGCCGGGCATGAAACTCGGCCTTGGTACGGGATCGACGGCGAAACATTTTGTGACGCTGCTCGGCGAGCGCATTCGGCAGGGTCTGGATGTCCGATGCACGGCGACATCGACGGTAACCGAAGACCACGCCAAGCTCTCGGGCGTGCCGGTCGAGGACCTGGACGCGCTTCTCACGCTCGATCTCACCGTGGACGGTGCGGACGAGATCGACGGCGCCTTCCGCCTGATCAAGGGGGGCGGTGGAGCGCTTCTGCGCGAAAAGATCGTGGCGTCGGCGTCCGACCGAATGCTGGTGATTGCCGATGCGGCCAAGAAGGTCGCGCAACTCGGCCGGTTTCCGCTGCCGATCGAGCTCGTTTCGTTCGGTCATCTGTCGACGCTGGAACGGGTCCGGGCGCATCTGTCCGCGCTCGGTTACGATGGATCGGTCGCGTTGCGCACCGCTGCTGACGGCGCGCTGTTTCGGACCGACAACGGCAATCTGATCGCCGATGCCGCCCTGCAAGGCATCGACGATGCGGAACACCTTGAAGCATCCCTGACGCTGTTGCCGGGCGTCGTCGAATGCGGATTGTTTCTCGGAATTGCAACGCATGCCCTGATCGCGTCCGAGGACGGCGTCGAACGGCTTGAAAGATAAACGGGTTGAGACCGCCCGCGGCGGCACGCCTGGCGCGGCTTGCGGGACAGACATGGAGTCAAAGAAGCAATGATAGACAGGAAAATCGTGGCGGGTGTGCTCGCCGGTGCGGTGATGGGTGTGACGGCCGTGCTGGTTGTGCCGGCAACGGCCCCGGTCACCGCGCAGGAAACCTTCAGCGAAGAGCATCTGCAACACACTCGGGACGTTATGCGCGCACTCAAAGTGTTCAACAGTTTCGATCAGATCATTCCGGGTATGGCCGAGCAGGCCAGGGCACTTTTCGTGCGCAACAATCCCGCACTCGCGGCCGAGATCGAAGAGGCAACAACAACCGCGGCGCTGTCGCTGGTACCGCGGCGCGCCGAGCTTGACAGAGATGTGATCAATCTTTGGGCGGCACGGTTCAGCGAGGAGGAAATCGAGGCGATTTCGGTTTTCTTCAATTCCGAGCCCGGCCAGAAGTTTGCCGCCCAGTCGGGCGCTCTCCTGCAGGACAGCGCGGTCACGGCCAAACAATGGGGCGACCGTCTTTCCGTCGAGATCATCGACATGGTGCGCGAGGATCTTGAGGACAAGCTGCGTCCGGAGCCGCAATAGACGCTCCGGCTTCCGGTCGACCGGCTTGAATTCGGCGACCGTCTGACAATATGCGGACCCTGCACGGGCCGGCGTGCGGGTTCGTGCCGGTTCGGCGCCGGTCCGTCCACCACCGCTTCGCGGCTTCGGACGGCGCCGCTCCATCCGACCTCCGACCGTATCCCACGGCCGGTCCGGCGCTCCAGGGGGATTCATGGCCAGGGAATACGATCTTTTTGTCATCGGCGGCGGGTCCGGCGGTGTCCGGGCGGCACGCATTGCCGCAACGCATGGCGCCAAGGTCGGCGTCGCGGAGGAATACCGGTACGGCGGCACGTGCGTGATCCGCGGCTGTGTCCCGAAGAAGCTCTTTGTGTTCGCCTCGAAGTTTTCCGGAGAGTTCAAGGATGCGGCCGGGTACGGCTGGTCCGTCGGCCCGACACATTTCGACTGGCCGACGCTGCTTGCCAACAAGGACCGCGAGATCGACCGTCTCGAAGACATCTATCGCAGCAATCTGCGAAAAGCCGGCGTCGACATGTTCGACGACAGGGCGGTGTTCGAAGATGCCGGGACATTGCGGCTCGTCAATAGCGGCGAAACGATCAAGGCGGAAAAGGTGCTGGTCGCGGTCGGTGCGACACCGAATTACGACACGGCGCTGCCGGGCATCGAACACGTCATTTCCTCCAATGAGGCGTTTCATCTCGAGCGGTTTCCCGACCGGGTCGTCGTCGCCGGCGGTGGCTATATCGCCGTCGAATTCGCCGGCATCTTCAACGGCCTGGGCGCCGAAACGACGCTGATCTATCGCGGTGAGGAGATCCTGCGCGGGTTCGATGACGACGTGCGCCGGCACATCCACACGGAGATGGAAAAGAAAGGCGTGACGATCATTTGCGAAGACATCTTCAGCTCGATCGAAAAGAACGGTGCCGGACTGGTCGGAAAGACGAAGCAGGGGCGCACGCTGCCGGCGGACGAGATCATGTTCGCAATCGGTCGCAATCCCAACACCAAGGATCTCGGGTTGGAAAAGGCCGGCATTGAAACCGACGCGCTCGGAGCAATCGTCGTCGACGGCTATTCCAAGACCAGCGCCGACACTGTCTGGGCGGTCGGCGACGTGACCAATCGGGTGAACCTGACGCCGGTCGCCATTCGCGAAGGCCACGCCTTTGCCGATACCGTGTTCGGCGGCAAGGATGTGCGGATGGATCACCGGATGATCCCGACCGCGGTGTTTTCGCAGCCCGAATTCGGGACGGTGGGCCTGACCGAAGCCGAGGCACGGGAAACGCATCGCAATCTGGACATTTACCGCACCAGTTTTCGCGCCATGAAAAACGTTCTGGCGGGCAGCGAGGAGCGGGCCTTCATGAAACTGCTCGTGGATGCCGACAGTGACCGGGTTCTCGGCTGCCATGTCGTCGGACCCGATGCCGGCGAACTGGCGCAGGTTCTGGGTATTGCCGTCAAGATGGGCGCCACAAAGGCCGATTTCGACCAAACCGTCGCCGTACACCCGACCGTGTCGGAAGAATTGGTGACGATGCGAGAACCGGACGAACGGGTGCGGCCCGATAGAGGCTAGAGGCGGATCAGAGCCGCTCGACCGCGTTGCAGAACCGGTCGATTTCGTCCTCGGAATTGTAATAATGGACCGAAGCGCGGACGAGCGCATCGAGCTTGCGTCCCGGTAGATCCAGTTGCGCGCTCCTGGCGGGACTGACCGATACGTTCATGCCCCGCTCCGCGAGCCGATGTTTCACCTCCTCGGCGGTCAGCCCGGCTTTAACGAACGTGACGATGCCGCCGCGATCACGACCGAGGTCATGAACCGTGACGCCGGGCAGGCCCGACAGCCGATCCCGCAAGCCGGCGCCGAGTGCCTTGACGCGCGCCTCGATGGCGTCCATGCCGATATCGAGCGCATAGCGCACCGCCCGGGCCAAGGCGATCTGGCCGGCGACCGGCCGTTCCCAGCCTTCGAACCGTGAAGCGTCGGTCCGCCATTCATAGGTGTCCGGCGTCGTCCAGGCCGCGGCGTGCAAGTCGATGAAGGGCGGCTCGAGGCGGTCGATCATGTCCTTGCGAACATACAAAAAGCCGGTGCCGCGCGGCCCGCGCAGATATTTGCGGCCGGTTCCGGACAGCATGGTGCAGCCGATGCGATCGACGTCGAGTGCGATCTGTCCCGCCGACTGACAGGCGTCCAGGAGATACAGAAGATTGTGCGCGCGGGCGAGGTCACCGACCGCTTCCGCGGGGTTGATGAGACCGCCGTGGGTCGGCACGTGGGTCATCGCGATGAGGCGGGTCCGCGGGGTAATGGCGGCGGCCATGGCCGCGACGTCGACCTGGCCGTCGGCATCGTTTTCGATCACGTCGATCTCGATGGGCACCCGCTTCTGCACCTGCAGAAACGCCTGGTAGTTCGACACGTATTCGGCCCGGGCGGTGACGATGCGGTCGCCGGGTTCGAAGTGGATGCTGTAGAACGCCATGTCCCAGGCCCGTGTGGCATTTTCGACAAAGGCGATTTCGTCCGCTTTGGCATTCAACAGCCGAGCCAGGCCGGCATAGAAGTCCGCAAGGTCTTCGGCCGCGGCATCGGCCGCCTCGTAGCCGCCGATCCGGGCTTCGCGATCAAGATGGTCCTTCATGGCGGCCAGCACACCCCGCGGCGGCAATGCCGCGCCGGCATTGTTGAAATGCAGCACGGTTTCGCATCCCGGCGTGTCCGCTCGGACGTGGGCAAGGTCGATGGTCATGGGGCTTCTCCGCGAACGGTTGGTGCCTTATGAGTCCGGGGGCCAGCGTGGCAATCTGTTACAAATTCAGCGGCCAGACAGGGGATCGGACGGGATGGCGACGAGACGGATCGGATACTTCGGATACGGATCCCTGGTCAATCGTCAGACGCTGCGCACCCGCTATGTCGACGCCGTGCGGGCCGAGCTTACCGGCTTTCGACGGGAATGGCGGATCCGGGGCGACACGCCGAACGGGCCGGCCTGCGCCTTGACGGCCACTCCCGACAACGCTTCGGGCCTGCAGGGATTGCTGGTGATCGACACCGAGGAAAATCTGCCGGAGGTCGATCAGCGGGAGGCCCGGTATGACCGCGTTGCGGTACCTGCCGATGCTTTGACGCTGGAGCAGGATCATGCGGTCGACGCCCTTTATGTCTACGTCGCGAAAGCTGTACACACGGGCGCGGCCGACCCGCGGTTTCCGATCCGGCAGAGTTATGTCGATGCCGTGATGCAGGGTTACCGGACGGAGTTCGGGGATGCCGGTCTGGAACGGTTCGTGCACGAGACATACGGCTGGGACCAGGTCGTGCTCGCCGACCGCCACCAACCGCTTTATCCGCGTGCGGTGCGCCTGAGCGCGGCGGAACAGGATCTGTTCGATAGCCTGCTGTCGGACGTGGACGGTTTCAGGCTCGTACCCCTCAGCGAGGAGGGTGGATCGCACTGATTCCGCTGCAAAACGGCCTCTTATTGTCGGTCAATGACCTGTGGCAATTCCGGAACAGCCTGTGTATAACCCGCCGACGGACGCAGAGCGCGACAGGAAGGCGCCGGCGTCAATCCAGACAGGAGAAAGACGATGGGCCAGACGTGGTCACCCAATTCGTGGCGGTCCAAACCGATCGAACAAGTGCCGGATTACCCGGACAAAGCCGCCCTCGAGGCTGTCGAGGAACGGATTGCGAGCTATCCGCCGCTGGTTTTTGCGGGCGAGGCACGCCGGCTCAAGGAAAGCCTTGCCAAAGTGGCGGCCGGCGACGGTTTCCTGCTCCAGGGCGGTGATTGCGCGGAATCCTTCAGCGAGCACCATCCGGACAATATCCGCGACTTCTTTCGCGTCTTCCTGCAAATGGCCGTGGTGCTGACCTATGCGGCGAGCCAACCTGTGGTCAAGGTCGGGCGCATTGCCGGCCAGTTCGCCAAACCGCGATCCGCGCCGACCGAAAAGTCCGGCGACCTGGAATTCCCGAGCTATCGCGGCGACATCATCAACGGCATCGACTTCAACGAGGCCGACCGGCAGCCGGATCCGCAGCGGCTCGACATGGCCTACCGGCAATCCGCGGCGACCCTCAACCTGTTGCGGGCGTTCGCGCAGGGCGGTTACGCCAACCTCGACCATGTGCACCAATGGACGCTGGGCTTTGTGAAGGACAGCCCGCAAAGCGACCGGTACCGGGATGCGGCCGCGCACATCACCGAGGCGCTGGCCTTCATGCGGGCCTGCGGCGTCACGCCGGATACGGCGCCGGCGCTGCGGCAAACGGATTTTTTCACCAGCCATGAAGCGCTGCTGCTCGGCTACGAACAGGCCCTGACGCGGGTCGATTCCACGACAGGGGACTGGTACGCCACATCCGGCCACATGATCTGGGTCGGCGACCGGACCCGCCAGCCGGACCATGCGCATATCGAATATGCCCGCGGCGTGAACAATCCGATCGGCCTGAAATGCGGACCATCGCTGACGCCGGACGGCCTGATGGAATTGATCGACATCCTCAACCCGCGGGACGAGGCCGGCCGGCTGACGCTGATCTGCCGGTTCGGCGCGGACAAGGTGTTCGACTACCTGCCGCCGCTGGTGCGTCGGGTGAAACAGGAGGGCCGTTCGGTGGTCTGGTCCTGTGACCCGATGCATGGCAATACGATCAAGGCCGCGACCGGCTTCAAGACCCGGCCCTTCGATCGTATCCTGAAAGAGGTCGAGGCCTTCTTTGCCGTGCACAATGCGGAGGGCACCCACCCGGGCGGTATCCATGTCGAAATGACCGGCAAGAACGTGACGGAGTGTACCGGCGGCGCGCGGGCGATCTCCGAAAACGATCTGTCCGACCGCTATCATACCCATTGCGATCCGCGGCTGAATGCGGATCAGGCGCTGGAGCTGATCTTCCTGATCGCGGAGAACCTGAAGAAGTCGCGCCAGGGGCGGGAAACCGTGCCGGTCGCTTCTGCCGTCGCCGGGTTCTGATCCGTCACGCGATAACCGCCGGCGCCGCCGCGCCGGCGTCTACTGCGCGTAGAAATATTTCGGACCGACGATCCGGATCGTCGGCGTCCCGGATGCGATGGCCTGGTTCTTGACGCGTTTGCGAGGCGGCGTATATCGGGCGACAAGATTGACGCGTTCATCGGGATCGAGATCCGGCGAGCGTTTCACGACGGGTCGCGGCGCGCCCGGAATGCCGTTGTCGATCAGGCCGCGCCGGGTCCGCAATTCCCCGTTTTGAACGTGCAGCCGAGACAGGGTGGTGATGCGGCCGCGCGGTGTCGTCTGGCAGGTGCATGCCTTGTCGAACTTGCGCCGATACTGAAAGGCGTTCGGCAGTTCGGTGTAGGAGCGGCCGTCGACCGACGTCATGCTCTCCGGCGTTCCGCCCGGATTCTCATGCACGAACAGTTCGGCATCGCCGCTCGGGCACATCTGGCTGCACAGGGCGGCATCCCGGCCGAACATGTCTTCCGTCGTGGAAAAACTGATCGGGAAATAATAACCGTCGCACTGGCGCACGCACATCGTGCGGTAGGTGCCCATGAAGATGCCGCCGGAAAAATCGTCGATGAAATCCTCGTCCGGCGGCAGGGTGCGCGCAAACAGGCGGCGCTGATAGTCGTCGCGCCGTCCGTAGCGGGAACGGTCGCGCCGGGCATCGCCCGCGCGGTCGACGGGCCGGCCGAACAGCATGGAAAGCAGGCCGCGCTCGCGGCGACCCTCGCGCCGCTCTTCGCGTCTTGGAGAGCGGAAACCTTCCCGGCGTCCGGTACGCGGATTGATGAAGCCGCGCTCGTTGCCTCGGGCCCGGGCCGAACCGATTTCGCGACGTTCGTCGCGGCTTGCCGTGCGCTGGCGGGGCCGGTCGTAGCACCCATTGCGCCGCAATTGCCGTTCGATCGCCCGCTTTTCCTTGGCGCGCCGGTTGCCGCCGGCATTGGCGTAGCGATCGCGGCGGCGTTCCAGTTTCGTCAGGTTGGCGCGCATGCGTTTCAGGGTAGACTGGATCTGATTGCACTGCGCATGTGCCGATCCGGAACCGCATCGGCCCGACCGGGCCTGGCGTTCGGTGCGGCGAATGGCCTGGCGCTGCTCGGCGACGCTGTTGCTCCATTTCTGATAATTGCGATTGGCTCCGCCGGAGCCGCGGCGATCGAGGCTCGCCAATTGCGCCTTGAGCGCGCGGCAGGACTGTGCCTGGGCCGGGCTATGAGCGCCGGACGTGATCAAAAGCATGAAGCTGGCCGCCGCGAGGCAAAAGACGAGGCCTGCGCATGACAATGCACGCGCCGAACGCGCCCGCTTCCCCGCTTTCCAGGCCATCTTCAATACTCGCACTGACAGGCCCCTTACTGCCGCTCGTCGCATGCCGGTTTCCCAAGTGAGACACCTATCCCAAATGAGACACCGGCCGTTTGTATTACAATAATAGATATAGCGACTTTTTTTCCCAATACTGCCCGTTAAACGCAAATCGGTTACTTCGCGCTGAGTTTGATACCGGGCAACCGTTCCCGCGCCGATCCAACCACAAAGGCTTTAACGTTTGCCTTCGGCGAAAAATTCGGATTGCAAAAGAGGGCGGAACCCTGCGGATGCCCGGGACCGGGCGGTCGCGTAGATCCGCCAAACGACGCCGTGCTACACGTTGGTTTTCACGATTCTCAAGCGGAGTGTTTCGCATGCGCGGACTTCTTGCCCTTGGACTTATTCTCGTCGCAGCCGTATTCGGCCCGGCATTGGCGGCGGACGAACCGGATCTGATCTTCAAGAAATCGACCGTCTGGAAATTCCTGTCGCCCGACCACAAACTGGCCACCTATGCCGTGGACGACCCGCTCGTCGACGGGGTTGCGTGCCATTTCACCGTGCCGGAAACCGGCGGCTATTCAGGCTGGCTCGGACTTGCGGAGGAATTGTCCGACGTTTCGCTCGCCTGTCGGCAGATCGGACCGATCGGGTTCAAGGAAAAATTCGAGCAGGGCGACGAGGTTTTCCGGCAACGGCGGTCGTTGTTTTTCAAGAAGATGCAGATCGTGCGCGGCTGCGACGCAAAGCGTAATGTGCTTGTCTATCTGGTCTATTCGGACAAGCTCGTGGACGGCAGTCCCAAGAACTCGACGTCGACGGTGCCGATCATGCCGTGGGGAAACGCCGCGGCGCAAAAATGCGCCGACTGGATCGAAGGCTGAACACGGTACTTCAGCAGAGCAGGGCGGTCGTCAGTTCCGGCCCAGCCTTGAAATCGCGGGCAGAACGACCGGACCGTGGTTGCAGCCGACGCCTGCCAGGAAACAGGCCGCGCCGCGCGCTTCCACCCGCGGCCGATCATTCATGGCCTGCGCGGCGAGGATGACGAACGGACCTGCGAGTACGGTCCAGAACAGGACTGGAATGAGGATCACTTTAAACATGCCGGCTCTTCCTTCGATTGGATGAGCCGGTTTTAGCGATAGCGGTCTGAACCCGGTCTGAGCCTGCCGTTCATGTGGCGTTCACCACCGAAGGCTTTCCTGCGCTCCATCGTGGCCGACCCGCGGATTCGGCAGGGCCGGAACCCCGGTTGCTTTGCGCTTGACGCCGAACGTGGCATCCGTCATTAACAGTCCCATGACGGTCCAAGGTCAAATCGGCGCCACGCGCTTTGACATCATTTGCATTATTTGCGGCTAGCAACACAGCTGGCTGCGACCGTTCTCCTGTACTTCCCATCACACAGATCTGAACGTCCGGCTGGCGCACGGGAGCGAAAGACATGGCATTGCGGCTCTGGAATACCCTGACGCGTCAAAAGGATGCGTTCGAGCCGATCGATCCGTCCAATGTGCGCATGTATGCCTGCGGTCCGACCGTCTACGATCTGGCGCATATCGGCAATGCGCGGCCGGTAATCGTCTTCGACGTGCTGTTCCGGCTTTTGCGGGTCCTGTACGGCGCCGATCACGTTACCTATGTGCGCAACATCACCGATATCGAAGACAAGATCATCGCTCGGGCCAAGGAACGCGGCATATCCATCCGGGATCTGACCGAGAAGACGGCTGCGCAATTCCACGCCGATATCGCCGAACTCGGTGTTCTGGAACCGACGGTGGAACCGCGGGCGACCGACAATGTTCCAGGCATGATCGATCTGATCGGGCGCCTGATCGAGCGCGACCATGCCTACGCGGCTGACGGCCATGTGCTGTTCCACGTGCCCTCCATGCCGGAATACGGCGCGCTCGGCCGGCGATCGTTGGACGAAATGCAGGCCGGCGCCCGGGTCGAAGTGGCACCCTATAAACGCGATGCCATGGATTTTGTGCTCTGGAAACCGTCCAATGCGGACGAGCCGGGCTGGGACAGCCCTTGGGGCTATGGCCGGCCGGGCTGGCATATCGAATGCTCGGCCATGTCGCTGCGTTATCTGGGCGAAACCTTCGACATTCATGCCGGCGGCATCGACCTTGTGTTTCCGCACCACGAAAACGAGCTGGCCCAGACCTGCTGCGCCCTCGACGTGCCGCGTATGGCCAATTTCTGGCTGCACAACGGTTTTTTGCAGGTCGAGGGGCAGAAAATGTCGAAGTCGCTCGGCAATTTCACAACAATCAACGATCTGCTTGCGGATGCACCCGGCGAGGCCTTGCGGCTGACCATGCTGACGACCCAATACCGGCAGCCGATCAACTGGACGGCAGAGGGCGTGCGCGAAGCGCGCCGGGCGCTCGATTCCTGGCGGCAGCATGTCGGCGAGCACATGGCAGCGGAACCGCCGGCCGAAATTGTCGAAGCCCTTGAGGACGATCTCAACACGCCGCGGGCCATTGCCGCCCTGCACGAATTCCGCAGGGAGGCGGCGCGCGGCGACACGGTTGCGGCCGGCAAGCTAAAGGCCGGTGCCGGCCTGCTTGGCCTGCTGCAAGTGCCGCAGGCGGAATGGGATGCATGGCGCCCGCGTGATCACGCGATTGATGAAAGCCGCATCACTTCGCTGATCGACGCCCGAAACGCGGCGCGTGCAGCAAAGGATTGGGGGGAGGCGGACCGGATCCGGGACGAATTGACGGCGCTCGGTATCGTTCTCAAGGACGGCCCGGATGGCACGACCTGGGATCTGGCAGGTTGACGGACATGGCCGAACGGGAACGATTGTATCTCTTCGACACGACGTTGAGGGATGGGGCGCAGACGAGCGGCATCGACTTTTCGGTCGAGGACAAGATCACCGTTGCGCGTCTCCTGGAACGGCTCGGCGTCGACTACGTGGAAGGCGGATATCCGGGGGCCAATCCGGCAGACACGGAATTCTTTTCCGTGCCCCGGACCGAAAAGGCGACCTTCACCGCGTTCGGCATGACGAAACGGCCCGGGCGGTCGGTGTCGAACGATCCCGGCCTGCAGGACCTGCTTTCCTGCGCGGCATCGGCAATCTGTTTTGTCGCCAAGACCTGGGATTACCATGTCCGGGTCGCGCTCGGTGCGACGAATGAGGAAAACCTGGACTCGATTGCGCAGTCGATCGAAGCCGCCCGCGCGGCCGGCAAGGTCGCAATGCTCGATTGCGAACACTTTTTCGACGGATACAAGGCCAATCCGGACTATGCCCTGGCCTGTGCCCGGACGGCGTACGAATCCGGGGCGCGATGGGTGGTCCTGTGCGATACGAATGGCGGCACGATGCCGGACGAGGTGGCCGAGATCGTCGCCCGGGTCTGTGAGACGATCCCGGGCGATCATGTCGGCATCCACGCCCACAACGATACCGAACAGGCGATCGCCAACACGCTGGCGGCGGTGCGGGCGGGTGCGCGGCATGTCCAGGGCACGCTCAACGGCATCGGCGAGCGGTGCGGCAATGCCAACCTGATATCGTTGATCCCGACGCTGAAGCTGAAGCCGGAATTCAGCGACCGTTTCGAGATCGGCGTCGGCGAAACCAATCTGTCCGATCTGACGGCGATCTCGCGTACGTTCGACGAATTACTGAACCGCGCTCCGAACCGGCATGCGCCCTATGTGGGCGAGACCGCGTTTGCCACCAAGGCCGGAATCCACGCCTCGGCGCTCGTCAAGGATCCCAGAACCTACGAACATGTCGACCCGGAACGGATCGGAAACCGGCGCAAACTGCTGGTCTCGGACCAGGCCGGCAAGTCTAACCTGATCGCCGAACTGGAACGCATCGGCCTGCCGATCGACAAGGCCGATCCGCGGTTGAACGGGCTTTTGCAGGTGGTCAAGGAACGCGAGGCCCAGGGCTATGCCTACGAGGCGGCGGATGCGTCGTTCGAACTGCTCGCCCGGCGCCATCTCATGGATGTGCCGGAATTCTTCAAGGTCGTCAGTTTCCGGGTCATGGTCGAGCGCCGGTTCAATGCGCGCGGTGACCTCGTCACGGTTTCCGAGGCGATCATCAAGGTGAATGTCGACGGCGTGACCCATATGTCGGTGGCGGAGGGCAACGGGCCGGTGAACGCGCTCGATATTGCGCTGCGCAAGGATCTTGGACGCTATCAGAAGGCGATTTCCGGCCTTGAACTGGTCGACTTCAAGGTCCGGATCCTCAACGGCGGGACCGAAGCAACGACGCGCGTCCTGATCGAAAGCCACGACAGCGACAGCGACCGCCGCTGGTTCACGGTCGGCGTGTCTCCCAACATCGTCGATGCGTCGTTTCAGGCCCTGATCGATTCGGTGAACTACAAATTGCTCAACGGGACCTGATCGACGGTTTGACCCAGTTCGGTCTCCGACAGCGGCCGGGCCGCGTGTTCGAGTGCCGGCAGGATTGCTTCTACGTCGTCGACCCGCAAAATGCGGTCGATAAAGCCTCGCGATACAAAATCCTGGTCTGCCATATGATCGAGAAGGGCGAGAAGCGGATCCCAGAAGCCGTCGAGATTGGCCAGGAGAACGGGCTTTGTGTGGCGCCCGAGCTGTGCCCAGGTGAGCATCTCGATGACCTCTTCCAGCGTTCCGATACCGCCGGGAAGCGCGACGAAGGCGTCGGACCGGTCGAACATCATGCGCTTTCGCTGGTGCATGTCGTCGGTCGTTATGAGATCGTGCGCTTCCTTGAGCATGATCTCCCGATCCGCCAGGAAACGCGGAATGACGCCCGTGACCTTGCCGCCCTCACGCAGAACCGCGCGGGCGACGACGCCCATCAGCCCGACCGATCCGCCGCCATACACAAGACGCACAGGATGATGTGCCATCAGCGCACCGAGCCGGTCCGCGGCGTCTGAATATTCCTGCTTGTGGCCGGCCGAGGAGCCGCAATAGACGCAGACGGATTGCAGTTTTGCCATGGCAGGACTTTCTCGTTGTGGTGTCAGGGGCCGTTTCAGGTCGGTTTCCCGCGCGACCGCTCGATGCTGCGCGTGGGGATCCGCGGGGCCCTACACTTGGAATTGTGTTGTTTCCGCGACCAAAGGCGTTTACATCGGAGTGGGGCGTCAAGACAACAGAATCAGCGATCAAACGCGCAATTAGTTCACCGAGCGTGGACCGCCCGCACTGAACGATAAAAGGTCTTTATTCCAATGCCTGCTCCGAGCAAAGCGACCCTCGTCGGACTTTCGCTCACCATTCTTGTCGTCGCGGCCGGTCTCGGGGCCGGGCTTGGCGGATATCTGAGTGGGTGGCGCGGGATAGCGACACCGGATGCGGACAGTCCGGAGCAGACGGCCAAAGCACCTGAAACCACGGCTCAGGATTCCGCACCGGCGCAGAGCAGCGGGAGCCCGGCACCAGCCGAGGCAGATCAGGCGGCCGCGCCGGCAGCCCAACCGTCATCGGAGACAGCAGCAGGCGACGGAGGGTCGTCGCCGCGGCCGAGTGTCGATATCGTGCGGGTGGAACCGACGGGAGACGCCGTGATAGCGGGGCAGTCCGAGGCCGGTGCGCTGGTCGCGGTCCTGTCGAACGGCGTTGTCGTCGGAAAAGGCGTCGCCAACGAGACCGGCGATTGGGCGATCGTGCTGGAAAAGCCGCTCGATCCCGGGTCGCACGACATCGCCATTCAGTCGCGCAAAACAGAGACCGCCGATCCCGTCGGCGCCGACAAGTCGTTTGCCGTCTATGTCCCGAAGGACGAAAGCGAGGGCGTGCTGGTTGCGACCAACAAGCCCGGCGCGCCGACCGAAATCCTGCAGGCGCCAGATCTGGTCGCGGCCGCGCCCATCCCTTCGAACAATGCGCGGACGACACCGGCAATCGTGCCGCAAAGTCCGGCACCTCGGACCGCGCGTTCGCCGGCGACCGAAACCCGCGTTGCGGCGCTGCCGGAGAATACTGGCACCCCGGGCCAGGGCACTGCCCCCGATTCGGGTAATCGCGACGCCGCGCCCGCCCCGGATCCAGCGGAGACGGCCGCGGCCGACGATACAAGAGCAGGCGCCGTCGTAGCACCGTCGGCAGGCACGCCGGACGTTTCCGGACAAGAAGCGGACGGATCCGAACCCGAACAAGCGGCACCGCAGACCGGGACAGCCCGATCTTTCGTCCGCTCGCAGACGCAGGATGCGGTCGCAGACCGGCCGTCGGACGAGGCCAGCGATACGTCCAACCGATCCGCTGCACCGCAAGTCGCTTTTGCGGCCGGGACCGCAAGCGCACCGTCGGTTTCCGCAGCTTCTGGAAATGTACAGTCCGAAGGCTCGGCAGGGGTCACAGTACGCGCCGTGGAAGTCGAAGCAGGGCAGGTCTACGTCGCCGGTGAGAGTTCCGGGCAAGGGGTCATCCGCGTCTATATCGAAGACCAGTATGTCGGCGAGACCGCACCGAACAGTCGCGGGCAATGGATCCTGAAGGCACCTAAATCCATCGAGGCCGGTCAGCACGCGGTTCGGGCCGACGAGGTCGCGACCGATGACGGCAAGGTAACGGCCCGGGCCGAAGTCACTTTCGAGCGAGAAGAGGACGCGATCGCGCTGACGCCCGTCGTCGCTGTCGGCAGCGGTGCGGCCAGCGGGACTGCCGGTACGGATGTCGATGCCGGCCGACGCGAGATTCCGGCGCTGATCATCCGCAAGGGCGACAATCTGTGGCGTATCTCCCAACGACATTACGGGGAGGGCATTCGCTACACGACGATCTACCAGGCCAATCAGGGCCAGATCCGGGATCCGGACCTGATTTTTCCCGGCCAGGTGTTTCTCCTGCCACAACGGGACCTCAACTGGTCCGAGAATTGATTTCGGACGCAGCCGGCCGGACGTGAACGGATCGCGGCGCCCTTTGTCGTTACGTGTTTCGATCCTATTGTGGTGCCTCGGCCGCCCGTCCGGCTCGGCCCAGCCCCTTTTTGTCGAGGTACTAGGCATTCAATCCAGGGCGTCGCTCGGCGCGTAACAACGATGTAACGCGGACGCATGCATGAGCCAGGATATCTCGCAAGACATACCGAAGAAGGTCACCGCGGATCGCGGCGAGATGGTGTCGACCCTCAGGAATCTGTGGCCCTATATCTGGCCTAAGGATCGGCCCGACCTGAAACGCCGCGTTCTCATCGCCTTCGTCGCTCTGATCCTGGCCAAGATCATCACCGTCATCGTGCCCTATACGTATAAGTGGGCCACCGATGCCCTGGTCGCGCCGGGGGACGAGGGCGGCTTCGGCTTTCCCGCCTTCGTTACGGTCCCTGTCATGCTGGTCATTGCCTACGGCATGGGCCGCATCCTGATGATGGTGTTCAACCAGATCCGGGATGCGCTGTTTGCCAAGGTCGGGCAGCATGCCGTGCGCCAGCTTGCCTACCGCACCTTCGTGCACATGCACAGATTATCGCTGCGCTTCCATCTGCAGCGCCGTACCGGCGGGCTGAGCCGTATCATCGAACGCGGGACGAAGGGCATCGAAGTCATCGTCCGGTTCACGATCCTCAACACCATTCCGACCATCATCGAATTCGGGCTGATGGCAGTGGTTGTCGCCTATCAGTTCGACCTGTCCTATGTCGGCGTCATGGCGCTGACAGTGTGGGCTTATGTCTGGTTCACGGTGCGCGCCACGGACTGGCGGATTGCCATCCGCCGGGAAATGAACGATTCCGATACCGAAGCGAATTCAAAAGCCATCGACTCGCTCCTGAACTTCGAAACCGTCAAATATTTCGGCAATGAAACCATGGAGGCCCGCCGTTTCGACGGATCAATGGCGCGCTATGAGGATGCGGCGGTCCGGACATGGATATCGCTTGCCTATCTCAATATCGGACAGACCGTCGTCTTCTCCGCCGGCATGATTGTCTGCATGGTGATGTCGGCCAACGCGGTGCTGGCCGGTACGCAGACGATCGGCGATTTTGTCATGATCAACGCCCTGTTGATCCAATTGTCGATCCCGCTCAACTTCATCGGCTTCGTCTACCGCGAGATCAAACAGGGTCTCGTCGATATTGAAACCATGTTCGAGCTCCTGGAGGTCGATGCGGAGATCGTCGACCGCGAGGGCGCCCGGCCGCTTGCAATCACCCAAGGGGCCATCGCCTTCGAAGATGTCGTCTTCCGGTACGATCCGGAACGCCCGATCCTGAAAGGGATTTCGTTTGCAGTGCCGGCCGGACGCACCGTTGCCGTCGTCGGCCCGTCCGGCGCCGGCAAATCGACGATCTCCCGGCTGCTGTTCCGTTTTTACGACATCTCCGCCGGCCGCATCCTGATCGACGGTCAGGATATAACGGACGTCACGCAAAAAAGCCTGCGTGAGGCGGTCGGCATGGTGCCGCAGGATACGGTCCTGTTCAACGATACGATCGCCTATAACATCCGCTACGGTCGCACCGACGCGACGGATGCGGAGGTTCGCCGGGCCGCGGAAATGGCACAGATCAGCGATTTCATCGAGACCCTCCCGGAAGGCTTCGACACGGAAGTCGGCGAGCGGGGCCTGAAACTGTCCGGCGGCGAGAAGCAGCGCGTTGCGATTGCCCGCACCATCCTCAAGGCGCCGCCGATCCTCATCCTCGATGAGGCGACGTCCGCGCTCGATACCCATACCGAGCGCGAGATCCAGACCGCGCTCGAACAGGTGTCCGCCAACCGTACGACCCTGGTAATCGCACACCGGCTGTCGACTGTCATCAATGCCGACGAGATCCTCGTGCTGGACAAGGGTGAAATCGTCGAGCGCGGCACCCATGCGGATCTGCTCGACCGCCAAGGGCTTTACGCCTCCATGTGGGCACGCCAGCGCGAGGCGACCGAGGCCGAGGATCGGTTGCGCACTGTGCGCCTGACCGATGCGGACGGCGTGATCGATCGCGGACCCCGCGCGGCCGATCTGATGGCTGCCGATCCCGACGGGGCGTAACCGAACGCCCCCGTTTTGCTCGACTGCCCCATGCTCCTGGCACGGCTATGGATTTTCATAGCTGTCGGATTGTTGTGCGCTTTGCTGTTTTACATCCGGCGGTTTGTCTGGCGAGACAGTTCAGCGTAGCCAGAAAAAAGCGAGATTTGATATGGGTTTTCAGCTCTATGCGACCGGTGCGGTCTACAACGGACAGAGCGGCAAGAGTTACATATTGTTCGACGATGCGGATTTGCCGCTCGGCGACGAATGGGACGTCACCACGGCGCAGAAAATCCTGGCAAAAGCCGCCGGCATTAAGCTGCACCGGTCGATCGGCGGCAAGCAGACGATCAGGGTCCTGAAGGGCATCCAGACCATGCAGTTCAACCGGCTCATGGAAGATTTCATGACGATGCTGACAATGAACGGGTCCGGCGAATTGACGATCAATTCCGCTGAACACGGTTATCTGACTAACGCAAAGCATTGCGAGATTTTCGCCTTCGAACGCAGCAATGCGTCCAAGGCGACCCAAGATCTCGTCAAACACCTGGGCAAGGTCGGCCTGAACCATATGGGACCGACCATGGCACTGATGCAGGCGCTGCAAGCGCTCAACAAACACCGATCCGGCAGCAGGCGCTTCAGGGCGATCCTGAACTACGCATGGTAGACGGCGCAGGCGTGACCGGTTGCGGGATATCCGAAGATTTGGGCGATGCCGGTTTTGTTTTTTTACCGGCCAGACGGACGCGTCCGGTCAAACGGCGTATCAGGCGATCTGTTCCTCAAGATGTTGCAGAAGGAAAGGCAACAGCCGTCCCTGCAGCATCATATGTTCGCGCATCAGCTTGTCGGCGACGTCACCTTCGTTGGCAAAGATGGCTTCCATGATCTGTCGGTGTTCTTCCGACGACTTGGCGAGGCGGCCGCGCATTTTGTAGGGTAGGGATCTGTAGGTGTTCACGTGGCCTGCCAACTGCTCGAGCTGTTCTACGAGCCTGGCATTTCCAGACGCCTTGTGGATCGCTCCATGGAAAACGATGTTGGCGGCGGCATAAGCGTCCTCGTCCTGATCGGCCGCCGCTTTTTCGCAGGCTTCGAGGCCGTGTTTGATGGCCTCGGCATTCGGTTCCGTCAACCGGTCGGCCGCCAGTCGGGCCGCCATGCCTTCGAGCTCTGCCGCCACCTCGAAGAGATCCATCAGTTCCTTTGCCGAGAATAGACGAACGACGGCCCCCTTGCGGGACCGCGTCTCCAGCAGCCCTTTGTCGACCAGTGAGCGCAGGGCTTCCCTGACCGGTGTGCGCGATACACCGAACCGTTGCGCCAGAGCGGATTCCTCGAGCTGATCGCCGGGCTGCAACGCGCCCGAATACAAGTCTTTTTTCAGCTCTTCAATGAGTTGGTCTGCAACACGAGCCATCTTTCAATCCCGGATTCTGGCATTCTTTTTAGCGCCAGAGATGGAATATGTCGATGCAGAAAGAAATCTATTGAATTCATATGAGCATGTTATGTACACATAAGAAAGTTACAAAACCAAATGGGAGGACGCCTGATGAAACGTTTTGCCGGTGTGGCAGTGGCCGCACTTTTTACATTCACTGGAGCGGCAGGCGCCAAGGAACTGCGCCTTTCCCACCAATGGTCGACAGCCGATGTGCGCCACAAGGTGGCTCAGATCGTGGCGGACGAAGTGGCTGCCGCCGAAGTCGGCCTCGACATCAAGATCTTTCCGTCCAAGTCCCTTTTCAAGCCGCGTGAACAATACAAGCCGCTCAGCCGCGGCCAGCTCGACATGACCGTTTTCCCGCTTGCCTATGCGGGCGGGCAGCGCCCGGAGTTCAATCTCACCCTGATGCCGGGCCTTGTGAAGAACCACGATCACGCCGCCCGCCTTAACGAGTCCGCGTTCATGGGCGAACTCGAAAACCTCATGGCCGAAGACGACGTGAAGGTGCTCGTGCACGGTTATCTCGCCGGCGGTTTTGTCGGCAAGGAGAAGTGCATCACCTCGCCGGACGACGTGAAAGGCCTTCAGACCCGCGCCGCCGGCAAGTCGTTTGAGCAAATGCTTGCAGCGGCCGGCGCCTCGATCGCGTCGATGGCCTCGTCGGAAATCTACAACGCCATGCAGACCGGCGTTCTCGATGCCGCCAACACGTCTTCGTCGTCCTTCGTGTCGTTCCGCATCTACGAGCAGGCCAAGTGCTTCACGCCGGCTGGCGATGTGGCGCTCTGGTTCATGTACCAGCCGCTTCTGATGAACAAATCCACGTTTGACGGCCTGAGCGCAGAGCAACAGAAAGCGCTGATGGACGGCGCTGCAAAAGCCGAAGCCTTTTACCTGGAAGAAGCTAAGAAGCAGGATGCGGAAGCGGTCGAGGTCTACAAGAAGAACGGCGTGGAAATTGCCAATATGACGACGGAAGAATTCCAGCAATGGCGCGCCATCGCTCAGGAATCCTCTTACAAGTCGTTCGTTGAGCAAGTGCCGACCGGTCAAAAGCTCCTCGATATGGCGCTGTCCGTCGAGTAACCGGTTTCCCGAACCGTTGATGACCGCCCAAATCGGGCGGTCATCCCCCGACATGCATTCCAACATGATTGGTTTTTGAGATGGCCGGCGTCAGTGTCCACAAGGTCGCCAAGCACGGGGGCAATCCGCTTTTGCGCGCGATCGGCTTCCTGTCCAGCCTTTGCGGGATCTTTGCCGCCGGAATGATCGTGATCGCGGTCGGCATTACGTGCCAGATGATTTGGGTGCGGTTTGTGCTCAACCAGTCGACCGTGTGGCAGACGGAAGCCGTGGTCTACATGATGGTTGCAGCGACGTTGATCGGCATTCCCTATGTTCAGCGCCTGCGTGGCCACGTGAATGTCGATCTTTTTCCGTTGGCCCTGCCAATTCGTCTCAGAAAAGCACTAGCAATCCTGACGCTTGCGACCACGATCGCCATTGCGGGCATCATGGTCGTCTACGGTTTTGAGCTCTGGCATGTGGCCTGGTCGCGCGGGTGGACATCCGATACGGTGTGGGCGCCGAAGCTCTGGGTTCCCTATCTGGCCCTGCCGGTGGGATTCGGGCTCTTCATGCTTCAACTGATCGCCGACCTTGTCGCCACCATTTTCGATATCGAGGCGCCGTTCTCCATCGAAGACGAACAGACGCCGGATTCCGCGCCGATCGCAGGTGCGGACTGATGGATCCGCTCCTGCTTGGCGGCATCGTCGCGATTGTCACCATTCTCATCCTATTTTCCGGGGTTTCGGTCGCGGTCGGACTGCTCATTGTGGCCGCGCTTTTCCTCGTCACGTTTGATGGCATGCGTTCTCTTGAGCTCATGCCGGAGATTTTTTTCGGCAAGCTCGACAACTTTGCGCTTCTGTCGATCCCCATGTTCATCATCATGGGGGCGGCGATTGCGTCCACGCGGGCAGGGGCCGACCTGTATGAGGCGCTGGAGCGCTGGCTCACGCGGGTTCCCGGCGGACTTGTGATTTCAAACCTGGGGGCCTGCGCGCTGTTTGCCGCGATGTCGGGCTCGTCGCCGGCGACCTGCGCCGCGATCGGCAAGATGGGCATCCCGGAAATGCGCCGGCGCGGATATCCCGACGGCGTGGCGGCCGGTTCGATTGCAGCCGGAGGCACGCTCGGCATCCTGATCCCGCCCTCGGTGACCATGATCGTCTACGGGATCGCAACGGAAACCTCCATCGGCCGCCTGTTTCTGGCGGGTGTCATCCCGGGCCTCCTGCTCGTCGGCCTGTTCATGGCCTGGTCGCTCTACGATACGTGGCGCAAGGGCGGCGAGAGCGTCGTCCTGGCGAAGATCAGCTACACGTGGAAAGAAAAATTCGAGATTCTGCCGCGTGTCCTGCCCTTTATCGGGATCATTCTGGGTGTGCTGTACGCCCTTTACGGGGGCGTGGCGACGCCCTCCGAAACCGCCGCTGTCGGCGCCCTCATGTGTCTTCTGGTGGCGATCGTTATCTATCGGCTTTGGAACCCGATGGACCTATGGGTGGTTCTGCGCGATTCAACACGCGAAAGCGTGATGATCCTGTTCATCATCGGCGCTGCCGGCGTGTTCTCCTACATGCTTTCGAGCCTCTTCATCACGCAATCCATTGCGCAATATATCGGCACGCTCGACGTCAATCCCTGGGTCCTGATGGGCGCCGTCAACCTGTTCCTGCTGGTTGCCGGCTTCTTCCTGCCGCCGGTCGCGGTGATCCTCATGGCGGCTCCGATCCTGCTGCCGATCGTCACGCAGGCCGGTTTCGATCCCTATTGGTTCGCGGTCGTGCTTACCATCAACATGGAGATCGGCCTGATCTCGCCGCCGGTCGGGCTCAATCTTTATGTGATCAACGGCATCGCGCCGGATATCAAACTGAAGACGATCCTGTGGGGGTCTTTGCCCTATGTCGGCTGTATGGTGGTGGCCATCCTGCTCCTTTGCATCTTTCCCGGCCTGGCCACGTGGTTGCCGGACATGATCATGGGACCGGTATTGTAGATCTGGCCTTTTCCAGTTCTCCAGGAGCCTTGGCGAAGCAGCACCGTTTCGGCCGTCCGGCACGAATTGCAAAGCCGATATGCGGTTGGAACCGCCCGCCGCCCGTATTTCCTTTGGGGCCACAGGCCGCCGGCGCCCACCTTCTGGAACAGCATCTGTTTGAATATGGTTCTGACGACCAGAGTTAAGTCAGTCTGCGGCGTTTCTTTCGCGCCAAAAAGCCAAGGCCGACAAGGCCCGCAAGGAACAACGGCGCCGTGGCGGGCAGCGGCACTTGCGCGACATTGGGGAATCCCGTGACGGTCCCGCCGGTTGCGAAGACCGTAAAACTCGGGCTCAAACCACAACCGTTTGGATCGACAGGGTTCACGATGCAAGTTGCAACGAAAGATGCAACGAACGGATCGAAGGCGCCCGGCAGAACGTTGAAAGTCCCACCAAGATCTGTCAGCGGCGCATCGAGCGCGATCGCGGCGAACTCGCTCACAAACGGCGTCGGGAAAGGACTATCGACAAAAAAGAATTCGCTCGGTCCCGCAGGCGCGCCGGCGAGTGCTAACTCGAAGTTGTTCTTCGTCGCTCCCGAACTGTCATTCAAGAGCAAAGAAATATTCGAAAGCGTGCTGGTCGACGCATCGAAATTGAAAAAGCCGACAAGCTCGTCGCCATTCGAATAGTCGACGTCAACCAGATATGTGATTGGCGCTGCAAACGCGCTAACGGGCAGAAAGACGATGAGGGCGGCCAGGATCTGTTTCATGTCAACTTACTCTTTTTTGAATCGTACACATACTATTCGGCATCTCATTACCCGCCCCTGACGACATTTCTCAGCGGGTGTTCTGAGAGTTGACCAGGACCGTGCTATCGCGCACTCGGGCCGCGACCTTGCTTGTGCGACACGTGCGAAGGCCTTCGCAGAATCACGCAAGGTTCCAATTGTCTAGATAAGATGCCGTGCCCGATATTTCGCTCATCGAAATCAGGAAAAAACGAAGAGAATTCATAGCAAATCAGGCGAATTCTGTACTTGGCCTCACAGAGTCTTGGGAATTCGAAGGCGGCTCGCCAAACCGATAAACGTCCATCGGATGGACGATCCATCCATGAAACAATGCCGATCGTCAAAAACCGGACCACTCGATCGGATCCCCACTCGATCCGATCCCCACTCGATCCGATCCCCACTCGATCCGATCCAAGGACGCATACGAGCATCTTGGCTTCGATTTCGCGGGCGCTTTTCCCGTCAAGAACATCGGCGCCCGTCTCCGCAATCCCCTGTCTTCTCCGCAATTCCTGCGGCCCTCATCTTGCCTGTGCTGTTGCTTCCGGCCGGCTCCAATCGGTCATTGCATAGCCCGTATGCGATAGAAGCCGCCCACCGCGGACCATCACCCCGTTCTATTTGAATTGGAATGGCTTAGGAGCCGACGCGCGGATTCCTGACCCGGATTTTTCCGACAAACTGCCCTCGGGCAATACCCTTTTTTGTCTTTTCAGATTGCGATCGTTTCGATCCATCTTACTTGAATTACGACGATCCACTAAGTCACAGAACTAACGTATACATCGTGGACGTCGGGTCACCAACAATAGAGAGATCCAGTTCGAACCGGATCCAAGTCAGACGGAGTAATTTTATGTCGAATTGTTATGTTGTTCACTGTCAACAAGGCAATGTTACGCTCGCCCGATTGCAATATTTCGATGTCAGTCAGTCCCAGCTCAAGCATGAACACAAAGAATGGCTCAAGAGGCACGTGATCCCGGCCTTGACGAGCGGCGGTAGTGTGAGCCTCGTGGGGCTCTCCAGTAGAAGCGGCAAAGCGGCGTTCAACAAAGCTTTGTCCATGCAACGGTCAAAAGCAGTCAAAGACTTCCTTGAGGGAACCCTGCTGGCGAATTTCCCGTTTAAACAGGTCGACGGACTTGGTGAATCGCTGGCAGAAGAATTGGGTCAGGAAGACGGTGTCGAAGACGGTCAGTTTCGCGCCGTTATGATTTATGTACACCAGCTTCCGATACCGCCCGATCCGAAAGTCATCGAAACACCGAAAAAGATCAAACCGAAACCGAAGGCGGCTTCCACGTTGTGGATCGGCATCGGCGAAAGTCACTCAGGCGATCTGGTTGCCGTCGGCCGCTACAACTGGAATGCGCGTGTCTATCGGGCCGGACTGGATGACAACGGCTATGTCGACTACGCCAACCTCATGGCTGACGGGTGGAAGCTCGGCGGCGGCCTCGGCGGCAGCGTCGGCGGCATTGTGGTCGTGGCCCATGGCATCAAATCGCCGCGCGAATTCAACAAAAACGGCGAATGGTCCGACTGGGACCTCGATCTTGCCATCGGCGGCAAGCTGGGAGACGCCCTGAAAGGCCTCAACGGCATCGGCAAGATCATCAACACCATGGAGAAGTATGAAGAACTGAGCCATGCCGCGATCGAGATCACAAAGAACAAGGGGTTCATGAAAAAGGGCCTCTATACGATTCCGATGCTGGGTGTTGGCATCGGCGCACACGTCTGGACCGGCCGTAAATATGGTGACATCGAAGTCATGTCGGTCGGCAGGACGAAGTTGTCCTAGGGCGGGTGCCCGGCGTACTCCGGTGCAAAGGGCTTGTGCCGGAAGAATGAATGTACCTGCTGTCTTGTTGTGCCCCTTCGCTTCAGCAGCGGCACAACAAGACGCTTTCGGACCCGCGCGGGTTCCGCTCCATCAATCGTTTGCCGAAGCGATCGGTCGGGCGACGTCCAGCGGAACCCATCACCTCCACTACGATTGTTTTCTATTTCCGCGTTCCGACCGGCATTGCCCTTGTCCGGAAGGAGCATTTGTCTCTTCCAAAGCCTTTAATCTCAGTGTCAAATAGGATTGCGCTGAGGGGTGGTGTTTACACAAACCTTCTGGAACGGGACAAAGCAGATGATCTCCTCATCCTGGCAAAGGACAATCGCTTCAGCAGCGCTCATCTTTGCCGTTTTCACAGGCCCGACCTTGGCCAGTGAGAACGCCGCAAACCAGGGAGCAGCAACCGACGAACGCAAAAAGGCCGAATACGACCACGCCTACACGCTCGGCGTTCAGGCTGTGATCTATGGCTGGGCACCGGTCATGATGGACGTCGCCCGGGTGCTTCAGACGTCGGTGGATGCGCCGACAGACAACGGTCAGGCGCCGGTCAACGAACTTGGGCCCATCACACGGCTTTGGGATCACCGCGATCAGTCCTATGCGACCCCGAACAACGACACCCTCTATCTCCAGGGCTGGGCAGACCTGGAGGACGAACCGATGGTGCTCTTTGTCCCGGAAATCAATGACCGGTACTGGATGCAGCAGATACTGGATATGTACACGGAGTCCGTTGTTGATCTGACCGGTGCGACTGTCGGGAATGGGGGCGAGTATTACGTTCTCGCCAAGAACGGATATGACGGCGCGATTCCGGACGGCCTTACCGTCTATTATTCTCCGACGCGTTACATCTGGCTTGCCGGCCGGCTCGGTGTCAGCAACACCGCGGACGAGGCAGAAGCCCGTGAAATCCAGAAGCAGTTCCGGCTCATGCCTCTAAGCGAATACCCCGACGGGGGTCGGCAGCCGGAACCCGGACAAGCCGATGGCGCGCCCACCGTCGCCTTTCCATCCGGGCTCGATTGGTTCAAACGGCTTGACGACGTATTGGCCGCCAATCCATTGCCGCAGGACGCGCCGGTTACGGACCAGTTTTCGCGGATCGGCATTGGCGCTGACGCGATCGGAGTAGATGACCTCTCGGAAACCCAGAAAACCGCGCTCGAAGCGGCTTTCAAAGACGGATTTGCCATCGTCTCCGATGCGGCCAAATTCAGCGACACGCCGGTCAATGGCTGGAACTGGGAATACGACGCGGGGCGCTATGGCACCGATTTTCTTCAACGCTCGGCCGTCAACATGAACTCCGTCGGTCTGAATTCGCCGGAACGGGCCATGTACCCGAAACGGTTCGTCGACGATCAGGGCGAGCAACTCAACGGCAAAAACGCCTACACGATTACATTGCCAGCAAACATGCCGGTGCGCACGGAAGTCGGCGGTTTCTGGTCCATGACCATGTATGACGACATCGATCGCTTCATGGTCGAAAACGAAATCAACCGCTACAAGGTGGGAACAACCACCGAGGGCCTGGTTCGAAACGACGATGGAACGCTGACCGTTCACATAGCGCATCAGCGTCCAAACGATCCGAAACAATTGGCAAACTGGCTGCCGGCCCCGGATGGGAATTTCATGCTGCAAATCCGCCTCTATGAACCCTTGAAAGAGGTGGTCGAGGGCGAATTCCAGCTTCCTCAATTGTACAAAATTTTGCCGTGAGATGCGTGTATCATCCGCACGGCGACGCTAAAAAGGATCATTGTTAAAGTGCGCCGGTTGAGTTGCGGATCTTGTTTCGCAAAGGAAAATCGGAATGGACGGATTGAGCGTATTTTCGCTTGTCGTGCTGGGGGTGCTGCTCACGAGCGCCATCATCGTTTTCGTCGTCCTGGCCCGAATGCCGGGCGAGATCGCGCGGCGGCGCAACCATCCTCAAGCGGACGCGGTTGCCGTCGGCGGCTGGCTCGGCCTGTTGTTCGGTGGTGTGCTTTGGCCGTTGATCATGATCTGGGCCTTTATCAAACATCCCGACCAGGTGCCGGTGGCCGATAGAAATGAACCTGGCGACCGCCTGGCCGAGGGCGATCCGTCATGATTGTCTTCCTGTCGCTGATCTGGCTGGCCGGCGTTGCCGGTCTGGTGACCCTGAAGGTCATTCCCAACAAACCGGCGAGTTGGCTTTCGACGGTTCTGTTTGCGATCTTTCTGACGGTCTTCCTTTTCATCCCGCTGCAATGGAGCGCGCCAAGCGGGCGCGCGCTCGTGATCGTCAATACCGTGCCGATTGTTCCGAATGTCGGCGGACAGGTCACGGAAATCGCCGTCCGGCCAAATACGCCGGTCAAAAAAGGCGATGTCCTGTTCAAGATCGATCCGATCCCGTACCAGGCACGGCTCGACGCGTTGACCTCTCAGCTTGAATTCGCCGAACTACGTGTCGATCAGCTCGAAAGGCTGGGCGAGGGGCCGGCGGGCCGCCGGTTCGATCTCGAAGAAGCAACGGCGACCGCGCAGCGTTTGTCGGCGGAACGAACGGCGGCGCTATACGACCTGGAACAGACGACGGTATCGGCACCGGCCGACGGATTTGTCACCACTGTCGGATTGAGGCCCGGTGAACGCGTCGCCACTCTGCCGCTCGCACCGGCCATGACGTTCGTGGAAGCCACTGGCCAACATGTCGCCGCTCAGGTTCAGCAGATTTATGTTCGCTTCATTGAACCGGGACAGCCAGTCGAGATCGCCTTCAAGACGCGACCCGGAGAGATCTTCAAAGGTACGGTCGAGGCGGTCATCAATCTGAATGTCGAGGCGCAGGTTCCAACCTCGGGCATGGTAATCCAGCCGAGGCAGGTGCAGGCCGTTCCCTTCTTTGTCAGGATCGAACTGGATAATCCGGATGATTTTAGGTCCCTGCCGGGCGGCTCCGCAGGCACGATCGCCATTTACACGCCGCAACTCGGCTTTGCGCATGTGATCCGCAAGGTCATGCTTAGAATGGAGAGTTTCGTGAACTACCTCAATCCGTTTCTCTAGACCGTTCGCTCAGCCGGCGGCGAGAGAAGACCGCTAGCGTAGCCTTTTAGACCGCAAAAGCGCTGTATCGACATTTGCGAGGCGAGTATTCGCCGGAATACGATGATCGGTAGTTTTCGGTTTGCCAGACAAAGCTCAATGCGGACCATCGTCATTGCAATCAAACCGCACGAATTATTTATCGGGCGACCTCAATTGCACCATCAAATGACTCTACTTGCATGGTTATCGCTCTGACCATCCTTTGAGGGTGTGCGCAATGGCCCAGCTTCCCACCATTCAGATAGACAATTCCGTCGGCCGGATGGCGCGCAACAACATGCGGGACGTGCGCACGGTCCAGGAGCGCCTCAACCTGTTGATGGCGGCGTCCTGGCAGCCCTTGAAACCGGACGGTATGGCCGGCCCGGTGACTCAGGGTGTTATCGGCCGCTTCCAGAAAGAGGTCGTCGGCTTTCAAAATCCGGACGAACGCGTGGATCCGCGCGGCGCGACGATCACGGCGCTGAACGACGCAGCCTCGGCGACCAAGTGGCATGGAGGCACCATATCCGGTCCGGACGGTCCAGACGATCCGACCGACCCTGCAAAGCCGGTTACTCCGGCCGGTCCGCCAACGATCCCGATTTTCGGAACGACGGATTTCAAAGGGGGCTTCGATACTTTTCCACCGCCGCCGCAGGTGCTGGATCGTTCGATTATCACCGCGCCACCGAAACGTGACGGCGCTTGGATCATGCTTCCGAAAGGCACCGAACGGGTCGTTCGAATCGGGCTGCGCAACGACAGTCCGGTGGCGTTTGCCGGGCGCGGAGTTTATCGCGGAGCATGCTACGATGCGGCCCAACACAAGGTTTTTTCGGCCGAGCGTATCGCCGCTGATCTCGTTCGGATCCGTGGGCTGCATCCGTGCAGTGACTTCGCGCTCGACATTGTTCAGGACGATCGGTATGCGCGCATTTATGTATCGGTAAAGCCGCGCCGCGTCGTTCCGCTTGTCGTTCGTTATGTCGAACAGACACGCAATTTCCGCATCCTGCTTTCAGGGGCGGAACTCCGTCAGGC